>NZ_CP146373.1:661511-1323022 GCF_037055325.1 Arachnia propionica
CACACGCGGGGCGGTACTGGGCTGGCTGCTGGGATCGGTGATCTGGGCCACAATTCTGGGATTGATGACCGACGACTTCGCCAGCACGATCGCGGCAAATCCCGGTCTGCTCGCGGCCTTCGGTGGGAAAGCAGACGACCTGGCCCCGCAGATCGGTCTACTGCTCGCCTCGGTCTTGGCTGCCGCCGCCGGGCTTGCCGTGACTTTGAGGTTCGCCGCGGAGGAGTCCCAGGCCCGTTTCGGGTTGTTGCTGTCCGGCAGGATCAGCCGGTGGGGTTGGTGGTTCGGGTGGCATGTTCTGGCGTTATTCGTGACCGCCATGGTGCTGCTGCTCTCAGCCGCCACGCTCGGGCTGTGTCAGTGGTGGGCGACGGGCGATTCTGCGGCGTTGAGTGACGACCTGGCCGCGGGTTCCGCTTTCCTGGCCCCTGCACTCGCCATGGTGGGGTTCGGTTCCCTGCTCGTCGGGGTGGCTCCGCAATCGGGTTTCCTGTCCTGGGGGTTTCCCATCTGGACATTGGTCGTCGGGATGCTCGCGGAGATTTTGCAGCTGCCCGGTTGGGCACGACGGTTCTCCCCCCTCGATTGGGTTGGTCAGCTCCCGGGTGATGAGGCAGATGGTCTCGCGGTGCTGCTGCTGGCCACGGGCGCCGCGGTCGCGGTCCTGATCGGAGGGTACGCGCTCGACCGCCGTGATCTGCTTCGTGGTTGAAAGGTCAGGCTTGCTCAAACGCACGGTGCCGCGCTCCAGGAACGGGCACGGTTTCCTCTGGATCTCTGGCTTTGACCGTCTCCAAGTGGAACAATTGAGTGATGCACACGCTCCCGGCATCAGCGACGAGACCGACCTCCTTGGTTTCCCCACGCCCACTCTCCGTGGTCGATCTGTTCCGCGTGGGCATCGGCCCCTCCTCCTCCCACACGGTTGGACCGATGCGCGCCGGGGTGGCCTTCGTCTCGGAATTGGCAGGTTCGCCGCGAGCCAATGAGGTCAGACGCATCACTATCGACTTGTTCGGTTCTTTGGGGGCCACGGGCCGCGGTCACAGCACCGACCGGGCTGTCCTGCTGGGTCTCGCAGGTCACGCCCCCGAGACCGTGTCGATTCCCGAGGTCGAATCCCTGCTGCCGGCCTTGGCCGACTCGGGCCGGCTGCCCCTGGCCGGGATCGCACAGGTACCGTTCGACATCACCAAGGACATGCGTTTCATCCCCAGGACGGTGCTGCCCTACCACGTCAATGCCTTGACGATCACCGCCTGCAACGCAGTCGGCGAAGTGCTGCTGCGCCGCACCTACTACTCGATAGGTGGCGGGTTCGTTATGGAGCAGACCAATGACGACCCTCAGGCCCCGCTGGTGCGTCCCTTGGATCGGGCGGTCTCGGACGAGGATTCTCCGCAGCCCGATCTTCCCCACCCTTTCAACAAGGCCATGGAATTGTTGAACGCCTGCGACAGGTCCGGTCTGTCGATTGCCCAGCTGGTCTACGAAAACGAGACCGCCATGCGACCCGAAGAAGAAGTGGATGCCTACCTCGACCTCGTCGCAAACACGATGTTCGACTGCATCGACGCCGGACTTCAGGAGTATGGAATCCTTCCGGGCGGCCTCAACGTGTTACGCCGCGCCGGAACCCTGGCGAAGCGGCTGCGAGAACGTGAGGCCTGCCAGCCCCGCGAACTCCCGGATTCCATGGAGTGGGCCGCCACCTACGCGGATCCGATGCGGTCCATGGACTGGGTGAATCTCTACGCCTTGGCGGTCAACGAGGAGAATGCGGCCGGTCATCGCGTGGTCACCGCCCCGACGAACGGTGCAGCCGGCGTGATCCCTGCCGTCATCGGGTTCTTGACCTGCTACTGCCCGGAGGCCGGTGTGCCTTTCGGGATGTTCACCCCCCTCGACCAGGATGGCCGTTTTCCTTTCCGCCTTTCCCCTGCGGACCGGGAGGGGAACAGCACGAAGCGACGCAGGGCAGTGCATCGTTTCCTGTTAGCCGGCGCCGCCGTCGGTTCCCTCATCAAGACGAACGCATCCATCGCAGGAGCGGAGGTCGGCTGCCAAGGCGAGGTGGGTTCAGCCTCAGCCATGGCAGCCGCGGGTCTCGCGCAAGCCTTGGGAGGCACACCCCGCCAGGTGGAAAATGCGGCGGAGATCGCTATGGAGCATTCACTGGGCCTCACCTGCGACCCGGTCGCCGGACTAGTACAAGTTCCATGTATCGAACGAAACGCCATCGCCGCCAGCAAAGCCATCAACGCCGCCCGCATGGCTATGTGGGGGGATGGACGCCACACCGTGAGCCTGGACGTCGTGATCGAGACGATGCGCCAGACCGGCAAAGACATGCTCTCGAAGTACAAGGAGACTTCGGAGGGAGGGCTGGCCGTCAACGTCGTGGAGTGCTGAAACGCACCCTCCGGGCCATGTCGAGCGCTCGGGAGAGCGAAAATGTGGTCCTGGGTGGATGATAGGGCTCATGACGCGTGCACGATCCAATTCCCCCGCGACGAAAGGCCCGGCTTCTTCCCGGGTTGGGAGACTACTCCCCGGGTGTGCGGTGTGCTTGGCCGCTGCCGGAATCGGCTACGGAATCAACCTATTCCTGCCTAGTGTCAGCGCGTTGATCATCGCGATCGTGCTGGGGGTACTCCTGACCAATGTCGTCCGCATCCCGGAGGCCCTCTCCCCCGGTATTGATTTCTCGGCGAAAAAGCTACTGCGCGCGGGGATCATCCTTCTCGGGCTCAAGTTGTCGTTGACCAGCATCATCGACCTGGGTGTGCCGATGCTGCTGGTGGTCGCGTGCATAGTCACGGGCGGAATGCTGGGAACGGTTCTGCTGGGAAGGCTGCTGCGGGTTCCTCCGACCCTCTCCTTGCTGATCGCCTGCGGATTCTCCATCTGCGGGGCCGCCGCCGTGGCGGGGGCCGCCGGGGTCACCGACCCGAACGACGAGGCCGAGGAGGACACCATCACGGCGGTGGCGCTGGTAGTGATCTTCGGAACCCTGATGATTCCCCTCGTGCCGCTCGTGGCGGGCCTGCTCGGCCTGGATGTCGTGACCGCCGGGAAGTGGGCGGGCGGCTCCACCCACGAGATCGCCCAGGTGGTGGCGATCGGGGGTGTGATCGGCGGTGGGGCGCTGGCCGTCGCGGTCGTCGTCAAACTCGCTCGTGTGCTGTTGCTGGCGCCCGTGATCGCGGTCCTGAGTTTCCGGCAGCGCCGGCTTCAACGATCGGAGGTGCCCGGGCGGCGGGCGTCGCGCACGAAACTTCCCCCGATCGTGCCGCCTTTCATCCTCGGGTTCCTGGCGATGGTGCTGCTGCGTTCCTTCGTGGCGTTGCCTGGGACGGCGCTGGGCGCCGGTGAGACGTTGCAGGTCCTGCTGCTGGCGGCCGCCATGTTCGGGCTGGGGTGCGGGGTGAGGGTCAGGAACCTCCTGAAGGTCGGCCTGCGCCCCTTTGTCCTGGCGGCCGCATCGACGCTGCTGGTCGCGGTGATCGCCCACACCGGGGTCGCGCTGACCGGCTGAGACCAAGCTGACCATCGCGTGACGATCACGGGAATCGTCCCCCCAGTGGCCATGCTCTGGCTGGAGGCTCTGGAGTTGAACACGCACGACCTGTCCTCCTTGGAGGTCATCCAGGTCGGCGGGGCCAAGCTGTCAGAGGAAGTGGCCAGAAGAATCACCCCCTCCTTCAACTGCCGACTGCAACAGGTTTTCGGCATGGCTGAGGGGTTGGTCAACTACACGCGGTTCAGCGACTCCGACGAATTGGTTGTCACTACCCAGGGGAGGCCAATCAGTCCGGATGACGAGATCCTGATCGTCGATGACAACGATGTTCCCGTCCCGCCCGGGGAGTCAGGACATCTGTTGACCCGTGGCCCCTACACGATCCGCGGCTATCTGGCCTCCCCCGAACACAATGCCAAGGCCTTCACCCGGGAGGGGTTCTACCGGACCGGGGACATCGTGCGGATGGTTGGGCCCAACCTGCAGGTGACAGGACGTTCCAAGGACCAGATCAATCGGGGCGGGGAGAAGATCGCTCCCGAGGAGGTGGAGAATCTGTTGCTTTCCCACCCGAGCATTCTTGAGGTCTGCGTCGTGGGGATCCCTGATCAACTTCTGGGAGAGCGGATCAAGGCGCATGTCGTCCTGAAGGAGGGGCACGACGTCGATGTCCGGGAGCTCAGAAGGCACCTCTTGGACAAGGGCATCGCGTCCTTCAAGATGCCGGACATCTTTCAGTTCAACAACGAACTACCACGTACCGCGATCGGCAAGACGGCGAGCATGAAGTTGCGCCAAGAGGAGGTTTCAACGAGCGTGGAACAACGCTGAGGGCGTTGTTCACGGGGCTCGGGCGGCTGCTCTTTTCGGTGTCGGCGTCGCCCTCCTCGCTGTTGCTCACACCGGGGCCGAGGCCTGCGGAGGAGCCGTGTCGAGCCCCCTGGGGATTCCCGCTCAACTGGAGTTCCAGCACCGAGCGCCAGGGGTCTCGACACGCACGGCGCGCTGACGCGCGTCGTCCGGCTCGACCAGCGGAGAGGAAGGTCGTGAATGACACCTTGAAGAGAGCGGACGAGCCGACCACATCATCATCCGATTTCGTTCGTGATCTCCTGGGCACGGGCGTGGCGCGCACCCCATGGGAACAACAAGGAGATGGCCACCCCGAGAAGACACACACCGGCAAAGGTGACGAAGACCGAGCCGGCTCCCCCCTGCAGACCACTCCCTCGCGGGATGTGGGCCAACAGCCAAGAGCCGATCAACGGCGCGGTGATGGCACCGAGACGTCCCACCCCCAGGGTGCGCCCCAGACTCGCTGCCCGACTCTGCGCGGGAACAATCTCGGCTACGAGGGCATTGACGAGGTTCTGTGTCGTCGGGGCAACCATGCCGAGCACAGTGACGAGCACCATCAGCCCTGCCCCCGAGACCAACCCGCTGGGTATGAGGATCAGCATCGCAGCACAGATGAGTCCTGCGCAGCCCAAGGTTCTCAGGGATCCGAGTCGCGTCGCCACGAATCCAGTGGACAGGGAGCCGATGACACCACCTGCGTTCAGCACGAGCGCCAACTGCAGGGCACCTTCAAGGGGTACCCGGAGTTCGGTCATCAGTTGAGGAAGCCAAGTCACAAGGCCGTAGAAGGTGAGGAGGAAGCAGAACGTGGCCAGGCATCCAACAGCAACGACAAACCGAAAGGGGGAGGGACAAGTCGACCCTGCCTCGGTGTCGCAGCTCCATCACCGTGGGCGGTGACCCGCTCAGCGAACATTGAGACGAAGGGGAGCAGGAGCACACCAAGCAACGCCCCCACACCGAACAGGCCACGCCACCCCAACGTCCCTGCCCCGAGATAAGTGAACGAGCTGGCCACGATCCCGCCCAAGGGGATACCTGCCATCACGGCCGAAATGGCAAACGGGCCCGACCGCGAAGTGGCACTCTGCCGCGTCATGGCCATGCAGGCGGGCATGACGGCACCCAGTCCCCAACCCGCCAGGAGGCGCAGGAAGCCAAGTGCCCAAGGCTGATGGGCCAGTGCGGCTCCGGCCATGGCCAACGAGAAGCACCCGATCCCGAGCATGAGCATGTTTCTGACCCCGAGACGTCGCACCAGAAGGCCCACGCTGAGGCCTCCCAGCAACATGCCGACGAATACGGCTGAACCGACCACACCTGCCGCCCCCACGCTGAGCCCCAGCCCTGCATCCTTGAGCATGATCGGGAGGGTGTTGCCATAGATCACAAGGTCGTACCCCTCGACGATCATGACGGTTGCAGCCATCGCCACCGCGCCCCAGTCGACTTCTCGACCTTTGGAATCCATGACAAACCCTCCTCGAGAGCACCGAAAAAACAGCAGATTGACGATCAGGATTTAGGTTAGCCTAACCTGCCACCTGCTTCACTCGCCCGCACTCACCCCGAGTCGGCCGTACCGGTCGCCCTGGGCGCGGATCCGGTCGAGTTCGACGAGATCCTCCGCGCTGAGCCGGAGCTCCAGCGCCGCGAGGTTCTCCTTGAGGTGGCGGCGGCGTTTGGTACCGGGGATCGGGACGACGTCGTCGCCTCGGGCGAGCACCCAGGCCAGGGCGACCTGCCCGAGGGTGGCGTCGTGGCGGGCCGCGACCTGCCCGATGATGTCCAGGGTTCGGAGGTTCGCGGCGAGGTTCTCCTTGCGCCAGCGCGGCAGGATGCGGCGGTAGTCGAGGAGGGAAAGATTGGTCGTCGCCGCGGGCGACCCGGTCAGCATGCCCCGGCCGAGCGGTGAGTAGGTGACGATCCCGACCCCGAGCTCCCGCGCAACCGGCAGCACGTCGTCCTCGAGGGTGCGGGAGAACAGCGACCACTCCATCTGGACGGCTGCGACGGGGTGCACGGCGTGGGCGCGACGGAGCTGACTCCCCGTGACCTCGCTGAGCCCGATGGCACGCACCTTGCCCGCATGCACGCCGTCGGCCAGCGCACCGACGCTGTCCTCGAGGGGCACCTTCGGGTCGACCCGGTGCAGGTAGTACAGGTCGACCCGGTCGGTGCGCAGCCGTTTCAGTGACGCGTCGAGTCCCTTGCGGATGGACTCGGGGCGGCCGTCGAGCCCGACTGGCAGGCCGCCGAAGCGGGTCCGGATGCCGGACTTCGTGGCGAGGACGATGTCATCGCGGAACGGTTCCAGCAGAGGGCCAATGAATGCCTCGTTCCGGCCACCGCCATACATCTGGGCGGTGTCGAACAGGGTGACGCCCGCGTCGACGGCGGCCTGCACCGTCGCTGCCGCCTCGGCCTTGTCGACGGGCCCGTAGGACATGGTCATGCCCATGCAGCCGAGCCCGATGGGGAAGGTCTCGATGCCTCCGATGATTCGTCTCACTGCGTTATCCTCTCAATGCGAGTAATGACTCGCACCAACATACGAGCTTTTGCTCGCATTCACAAGGAGGAGCTGTGGCGACCCAACGTTCAGCCCGCGGCCTGGCCCGGATGGCCGCCATCGTCGAGGCCGCCGTCGTCGTGTTCGCCCGCGACGGAGTGGACCGGGCGACGACGAACGCCATCGCGGCCGAGGCGGGCATCTCCCCCGGCTCGCTGTACCAGTACTTCACCGACCGCACCGACATCCTGCGGGCCGTCGTCCACGACTACCTCACCCGCCTCAGCGAGGTCTACCAAGGGGTGTGGCCCACGATCGGCGCGGCCACTCCGCGTCGGGATCTGATCTCGACCCTCCTCCACCCACTGGCCGAGTTCAAGCGTGCCAACGCCACCTTCACCCTCATCTACGCACACCCGAATCTGCCGGCGTCGCTGCGCCAGGAGGTCGACGGCGTGAATCAGGCCTTCGCGGCCCGCCTCGTCACCCTCCTGGCCGAACGCAACCCCGACCTGCCAAGGGACGACCTCGAGCTTGCCGCCCGCCAGGCCAGCGCCGTCTTCCGCGGCAGCCTGCCGCTGCTCGGCACCGTCACGGGCGACGAGCACCGCGACACGCAGGAACTCTGCACGGTCATCGACGCCTATCTGGCCAGCCGGGGAATCGACTGAGCACTCACCATCCGCTTGGGAGCCCCGATCGCCCTCGGCCTCAAGCCCCGTGATGCGCCTCGAACCAAGGGCGGCGTGAACCCATCCCGGGTCCACGCCGCCGTCCCCTACAGGAGGGAAGAGGTCATCCGTCGATCGACGGCACGTCGACCCAGCTGCCCGAGGCCGCCGAGGCAGCGATGGCATCCTCGATCAGCGCGATCTGATAACCGTCAGCGAAATTCGGACTCACCGTGCCGCCCTCCACAATCGCCTTGATGAAGTCGTGCGCCTCGATGATCTTCGTTTCCCCGTACCCGATTCCCAGGGCCGGGATCGGCCACAGGGCATCGCCGTAGGGGTGCGCCGGTCCGGTGTACACCGTGCGGAAGCCACGCCGATCCGAACCATCGCTGGCGAAGCACACCTGGAGTTCGTCGCGTCGCTCATAGTTGAAGTGGATGGAGCCCTCCGTCCCATGGATCTCGAGCGTGATGAAGTTGTTCCGGCCATACGCATTGCGAGTGGCCTCCACCGAACCGACGGCGCCGTCCGCGAACTTCAGCATCGTCATCACCTCATCGTCGACATCCACCTCAGCACGAGGTCCACCGCTGTTCTTGCTCGTCCCGAGAAGATCAGCGCCTTCGGCCTGGACCGGCCGATCCGCGATCCAGGTGTTCATGATCGCGTTGACGGAGGCAACCTCGCCCACCAGATACCGCGCCATGTCGATCACATGGGTGGCGATGTCCCCCAAGGCGCCGGAGCCTGCGATGGACTTCTGGAAGCGCCACGAAAGCGGCGAGTCGGGGTCAGCGCTCCAGTCCTGGAGGTAGGTCCCACGGAAACTGAGGATTCGGCCAATGGCCCCCTCCTCGATGTACTTCTTGGCCAACGCCACCGCCGGGGTGCGTCGATAGTTGAAGGCCACCATGTGCACGATTCCCGCGCCCTTGGCCGCTTCGTACATCGCCTTGGCCTCCTGGGAGGTCCGCGCCAAGGGTTTCTCACAGATGATGTGCTTGCCCGCCTGAGCAGCCGCGATGGCCGCCTCCGCGTGCAGATTGTTCGGAGTCGCGATGTCCACGACGTGAACGTCAGGATCCTCGACGATCTCGCGCCAGTCCGCGGTCGAGCGCTCGAACCCGAACCGCTTCGCCGCCACGGCTGCCAGATCGGCGTCGGCCTCGGCCACGATCCTGCGTACCGGAATGGCCGGCGCCGGCCAGAAGAACATCGGCATCGCGGCGTAGGCGAGCGAATGGGCCTTGCCCATGAACCCGCCGCCGATGAGTCCCACATTGATTTCCTGCATGTCTGTTGCTCCTCGTCCCGATCGGTGTGTCAGTTGCACGGGATGCCGGCATCCGCCAGCACCTTCTCCAGGTAGTTCCTGCTGATGCGGGCAGCCTCTTGCGGGTCGCCGTCGTACTCGTCCAGCTCCACCATCAGCCAGCTGTCATAGCCCGCTTCGGCAATGGCCGAGACGATGTCAGGGAGATCCAGCACGCCCTCACCCAGGGGCAGGAAGTTGAAGGGTTCCGGCTGGAAATCCTTGAGATGCATGTGCTTGACCCGATCGGGGTACCTGCGGATGATCTCGGCCGGATCCCCGCCACCGGCAGCGAGGTGCGCGGTGTCCGGGCAGAAGGCGATCCGGCTTCGCTTCATGATGATCTCGAGTTCGTCCGGATTCTCGACGATGGTGTCGAGGTGTGGGTGATAGCTGGCCTCGAGGCCGTGTTCCTCAGCGATCTCGCAGACGGTGTCCAGCGAGCGTCCCAGCCGGTCATAGTCCTCGTCGGTGGTACCAGCGGCACGACGGGCGCCTCCCCCGACCACCAGCCGCTTCGCCCCGAACGTCGCGGCCAACTGCGCAGCCCGACGCACCCGGTGCAGCTCGTCCGGAAGGATGTCGGCGTAGATGAAGTTGGCGCCCGTGTACACGCTGACGAGTTCCAACCCAGAGGCTTGGAGCGCGTCGGTGAGGACGCGCGGCTCCCCTTCGAACTCGGCGACGTTCCCGTCGAACATCTCGATGCCCCGGTAGCCGACCTCTCCGATCTCCCGGACAGCTCGGAGGGTGTCCCCGTGAGCCAGGTAGAAGAGGTCCTTGACGCTGGTGACCCCGGCGGGATGACCCACCACGCCACCCCAGGTGATTGAGCAGTAGCCCAGTTTCATGTCGTTTCCTTTCCTGCTGTTCAGGCGACCATCAGTGGCCGCAGGGTCCGATGCGCAATACGCAGTCCCGTCTTGATCCTTGGTTCGGTGACCCCCCACACCGGGTCCTCGTGCTCCACGGAGAGCACGCCGTCGTATCCGTGCTCGTAAAGGGCATCCACGACACGGTTCCAGTCGACCTCGCCGAGCCCCGGAACTCGATACTGAACCGTCCTGGGTTTGGTTCCGATCCAGTTGAAGGAGAATGTCCCGCGTCAAGTAGTTGGCAGGATTTCGGGCTCGGGAAAGTTGGGGGATGTCGGGTCGGCCAGGCCGCGGTGAACCTGTGAGGGCCGGTTCCAGGCGAGTGCTTGGTGTGGGCGGATGGTGTTGAACTCGGTGCGGTAAGCATCGGCTTCGCGGGCCAGGTCGAGTGCATCATCGATCTGTTCGCGGTAGAGCCGCTCGTACTTCAGGCTCTGGAAGGCACGTTCGCGGACACCGTTCTGCCCGGGAGTGCGGACCCGGGTCCGGATGTGCCTGAGCTCGGGATGCGCGGTGATGAAGTGCTCGAAGCGGAACGAGCGGAAAGGTCCGCCGTTGTCGGTGACCAGGGTGATCGGAACGATCTCACCAGTGGCGGGATCGGTGAGGTGATCGACCAAGCTGATGCCGTTGAGCATGGTCTCGGCCTCCGCGAGAGCGAGTTCGACACCGGCGATCGCGTCGTGCTGGTTCACCGTCGGGGACCAGTGCCAGCCGAATTCGTACTTGGAGTAGTAGTCCGCGACCCCGGCGACCCGCCAGGTCCCACCACCGGTGGTCTCGTAGTCGGAGAAGTCGAACTGCCAGACCTGGTTTGGTCCCGTGGGTGGTGCGGCGAATGCCGCCTTGCGTTGCTTGGCGAGCTCACGGCGCTGTTTCTGGTAGTCAGCGCGAAGCAGCAATCCTTCGTCGGCCATGATCCGCAACACCGTCGACGGCGAGACATGATGTCCATCGTGGCGGACCATGGCCCAGATCTTGCGGTGTCCCCAGGCGGGATACTTGCTGGCCATCGCGACCACCGCCGCCCGGTGCTGGTCGCGTGCTGGAGCCGGCCAAGGACTTTTGACTGGTTTCCCGGAGCGGGCCCTGGCTTGCCAGCGTCGCCAGGTCCGTTCGGGAATGTCGAGTAGCTGGCAGAACCTCGTGGTCGACATTCCCTGCTCGATCCGGATTACCTCGAGGTTTTCGAAGGGCCCAGCCGACCCTCAGCGCTCTTCTTCCAGACCCTCAACTCTACCGCAGCCTCACCCAGCGCCAGGGTGAGGTCTTCAACCCGGGCCTCAAGTTGGGCCTCTCGCGTCGAAGGACCGGACTTGCCGGCCGCCAGGGCGGTCTTGCCCGCTTCGAGGAACTCTGCCTTCCAGCGGCTGATCGACTGCTCGGAAACCTTCTCCTTCCGGGCTGCCTCAGCGACCGACACCTCGCCGGACAGCACGCTCAACACGATCCGGGTCTTGGTCTCCGGACTGAACACCGGTGGTCGTCCCATGGTCGGGTCCTCCTCCTCTCAGACGCCGATCATGCCCTCATAACCGGCCTGCCAGAAAGCTTGACGCGGGACAAGAATTGGAACATGCCTAAGAAGTAACAGTCCAGAGTTGCGTGAGTGCGCGGTCCGATTGGTTCTAGAACGTCAAGCGGTCGAGGGAGGTCCGCGTTCGCGTTCGATCCGGGTCATCGCCCCGCAGGTCGGCGTTGGCGAGGAGACCTTGCGGTTGTAGTGCAACCGATACGGCCCCGAGGCAGAACCAAGGCCTGTGGCCGAGTCCTTGGAGGAACAGAACAAGCGCCTCAAGCGCGAGCTTGCCGAAGCCCGCCGCGCCAATGAGATCCTCAAGGCTGCGTCGGCTATTTTCGCCAGACAACTCGACCGCCCCACGACGAGATGATCCGGTTCATCGACGAACACCGTGACCGTTTCGGGATCGAGGCCATCTGCCGTACTCTGCGTGCGACCACGTGTGGGTTCATCACCTCCCGCGCCTATCGGGCCACCAAGACCCGCCCCGCCTCGGTGCGGGCCCTACGAGACGAGGTCCTGCTACCTGAGATCAAACGGATCCACCAGGAGAACTACAGCGTCTACAGGGTACGGAAGATGCACCACGCGATGCTGCGTTCCGGCTGGCAGATCGGTCGTGACCAGCTCGCCCGCCTGATGAGGATCGCCGGCCTCCAGGGCGTACGCCGCGACCGGAAACCACGTACCACACACCCTGCCGAACACCCCGATACCCGCCTCGATCTCGTCGAACGCCAGTTCACCGCCGAACGCCCGAACCAGCTGTGGGTTGCCGACATCACCTACGTGCGTGTCCTGACGGGATTGTGTTACGTCGCGTTCATCACCGACGTCTGCACCCGCCACATCGTGGGCTGGGCCGTCTCGGCAAGCCTGCACACCACAGGACTACCACTGCTGGCTCTCGAGCACGCCCTGCTGAGCACAAGCACCAGCCGCGGCCATGAAGGCCTGATCCACCACAGCAACAAAAGCTCCCAGTACGTCAGCCTGGCATACTCGGAGGCACTCACCACCGCAGGAGTAACAGCCTCCGTGGGCACCGTGGGCGACTCCTACGACAACGCCCTAGCCGAAACCGTCAACGGGCTCTACAAGACCGAACTCATCCATTCCAAACACCTGTAGGAGCCCATCGAGGCCGTCGAACTGGCCACAATGGAGTGGGTCCACTGCTGGAACACAGCCCGCCTGCACGAAGCCCTGGACTACCACACCCCCACGGAAGTCGAAGTCGCCTACACTCACCACCAGGACCCAACACCCGTTGCACCCTAACCCCAGAAAAACTCAGGACGCTTCAATCCTCGAACTCGGACGCTGCACGCTGCACGCTGCACGCTGCACGCTGCACGCTGCACGCTGCAGAGCAGCTTCATCACGAGCACACAAAGCTACGTGATGGACACGCCGATGAAGCTGGCGAGCAATCTCCAGTCCGAGGCCACGCGAACCGCCAGCAACAAGAGCAACGGGCACGACGGTCATCAGGGGTTCCCTCGCTGTTCTGCCATGACTTTCAGGACGGTCCTCATGTTGCCGTCATCAAGACCTAACTTGATCCATCGTCCCCACACCTGTGTCCCGGGCGCGCACCTTCTGGCTCAACCTCGCCGCACGATTGCTGCGGCGGCCTTGAGGCCGGAGGCCGCTGCGCCGTCCAACGACGCATTACCGAACTGGTCCCCGCACACCAGCGCGCGCCCACGGCGCTCGATGCCGGCGGTCGACCTGTGCCGCCCGGGAGCCACGGCTGGGACGGTCTCGGCCAGATCATGGCGGGCGACCAGGCGCCAAGCGGCCGTGTCGGTCTGGTAGATGTGGGCGAGCTGCGAGCGCACGGCTCCCTCGTCGACCTCGCGAGGGTCGCTGCCGGGAGCGTCTGCCAGAGTCAGCGCGGCCACCAGATGCTGACCGGCGGGGGCATACTCGGGTGCCAGGTTGCTGACCACCGTAGTAGTGGCCACCTGGGCCTCACCTGAGCCATCCAGGTGGATGGCCGCGGTGTCACTTGGAGATTTAGTCGTAGCGAACCAGAAGGTGCACGTGGCATTCACCTCAGGGACGGGGCCTCCGGCGAGCTGAGCTGTCGCTGTGGGGCCCGCCGCCACGACCACGTGACGCCCGGCAAACTCACCTGCGCTGGTGGCGAGGGTTCCTGTCTCTAGATCGATGTGCTCGACAGTCGTACCCAATCTCACGTCAAGACCCTCGGCCATCAGCCGCGGCAGGGTGCGCATCCCACCGCTGGGGAGGCCCGGGGTCCCGACTGCGAACATCGCGAGCAGCCAGGACACGAATCGCGCCGAGGTGGACTGATCACGCTCGCACAGGACGCCTGCCAGGAAGGGGTCAATCACCTGCCGCCGCAGGGGCCCGGTGAAACCGCTGGAGTCAAAGTTCTCGCCGCGTGGCCTGTCCCGGACCACCGACCGCGCCACGGCTGCCAGCAGGGCGAAGTCTCCCGGACGGACCAGCCCTGACGCCAGAGCGGCAGGCAGACGGCCGGGGCGGCGACTTGGGTCATTCAGTTCCACCAACCTGTCGCCGGTGCGCACCCGCACCTGTCGCGGGAAGGAACGCAGACCGAGCCGGCCCATCGGGACCACCTTGCGCAGATTGGGGTAGGCAGGGTTCAGGACCTGGAATCCACGGTCCACAACGAAACCGTCCACGTCGTCGCTGGTGACTCGACCTCCTACCCGTTCGGCTGCCTCCAACAGCACGACATCCAGCCCGAGGCGGGCCAACTCACGGGCGCAGGACAAGCCAGCGACGCCGGCACCCACCACCACCACATCATGTGCGCTCTCGGGCATCAGTCCTCATCCTGTCCTGTCGCTCGTTTTCTTCATGATAGTGGCCCTCGATGTGATCCGGCTGGGTCACTGGTTCATCGTCGGGGGTTCCTGCGCAGAAGCTCAGCGGTGAGCGCAGCCGCGAACCCGGTCCAGGCCGCATAGGGTGCCAGCACGACGCCGCGCTGGGTTCGGGACTTCCATACTCGCCGCACCAGATCGGCTGAGCTGGCTGCTAGCGCTGCCGCGACGCCAGTGGCCAGCGGAAGATTGCGGGAGCAGAAGAAAACCCAGGACCAGCTCGCGTTCAGGGCCAGGTTGGCGGCCAATGCTGCGGCGTAAGGTTTGACGTCATCGTCCTCGAAACCCTCCAGACGGTCGGCCAAGTGCAGGGCGGAGACGAAGGCAATGTCGGCGTACAGCATGGTCCATACCGGGCCGAAGGCCGCTGCCGGCGGCTGCCAGCACGGCTTGCGCAGGCTGCGATACCACAACGAGTTGGGACGGGTGGCGATGCCACCGGCCACGGCAGTGGCGGTGACTACCGCGCCCACCACCGCGATGGTGCGAGCAAATTTCCACGAGTCAAGATCGCGGGACGCCTCGCGTACTGAGTCGTCGAAACCGGTGGTGCCGCCCTTCGGGGGCCCACCAGCAGGTCCAGATCGTTCTCCTTGACCACGGTGTCGTGCAGCATCGACCCCACCAGCGGTGCGGCGAGCTTCGCCTCAATTGGCGTGATCAGGCCGATCCAATGACCAGCCAGCCGCGGGGTCATGACCGGAGCTGTGGCCACCGGGCGCGGCCCAAGGCCCCTCACCCGGGCATAGCGCTGCATCATCTCGGCATAGCTGAGCCGGTCGGGGCCGCCCACGTCGAAGGTGCGGTTCACCTCCGCCGGGAGGTCCGCAGCAGCCACGAGGTAGTGCACGACATCGGCGGCGTCGATGGGCTGGATCTGGTTGCGCAACCAGGCCGGGCCGCCAGCAGCGGGGAGCCGCTCGGTGAGCGTGCGCAGCATGTCGAAGGATGCGGAGCCGGCACCCATCACCACGCCGGCGTGGATGGCGGCGGTCGGCACGCCGCTGCCCATCAGAACCTCGCCGACCGCCACCCGGCTGGCCAGGTGTTCGCTGAGATCCTCCTCGCCGGGGTGCAGGCCACCCAGATAAACGATCCGCTCCACACCGCTGCCCGCAGCAGCTTTGGCAAAAGCCTCCGCAATGGAACGCTCGGTTTTGGCGAAGTCCCCGTCGCCGCCCATTGAGTGCATCAGAAACCAGGCCACCTTGTCCCCCGCCATGGCGCGAGCGAGGTCCTCGTCCGACTCGGCGTCGCCCTCAACCACCTCAACGCGCTGCCGTACAGAGGCCTCCAGCTTCGACGCATCGCGGACCAGCACCCGCATCGACCAGCCCTCGTCCAGCAGGCGCTCCAGCACCAGACCTCCGACTTATCCTGTGGCACCAGTCAGCATTCCCGTACGATTGCCCATGGTGACAAGAATGCATGAACACAACACCCTGCGCCCGGGTTCGGGTGAACCGCTTACTCGATCGAGAGCAGCCGATGACCTCCCCACCCTTCGCCAACAAGATCGCCAGCGCTGGCCCCGTCGCTTCCAATGCGTTGCAGGATGCCAGCCCGCGGCGCCGGGTAGTCAGTGCCGCCAGCCGACTCCTGCACTGAACCCTCTCCAGGACCATCCATGACCACACTGATCTGGCTTCGCGACGACCTCCGTCTGGCTGACCACCCGGCCCTGACGGCCGCCTGCGCGGCAGCACACGGACCCGTGGTGGCACTGTGGATCCACGAAACCCGCAGGACCGATGAAGAAAACAATCGGCACGGCCCGCGCCCGCTCGGTGCGGCCGCCCGGTGGTGGTACCACCGCAGCCTGCAACAGCTGGCGCCACGGCTTGCCAACCTGGGCATTCCACTCATCCTCTCATCCTCGCCCAGGGTGATGCCGCGAACGTCATGCGCCGAGTCGTGGACACCGTACAACCCACGTGCGTGCACTGGACACGACGCTACGCCCCGGCAGCCTGCCGATTGGACGCCGCCATCAAGCAAGAGTTGAATTCCCGCACCGAAGTGCACAGCCACCCCGGCAGTCTGCTCGTCGAACCCTGGCTGATACAGACGGCCAACGGCTCCCACTACCAAGTTTTCACACCTTTCAGCCGGGCCGTAGCCGACCTGCCCCTCGGTGCCCTCCTGCCCGAGCCCTCACCGGTCGACGCACCGGACGGTGCGGCCACAGCCCTGGCCACGTTGCGGGAGGACGGTGTCCCGCAGAACTTGGAGGACCTTGGCTTGCTCGACGACGGCCCCGCCTGGTGGGACGACACCCTCGAACAGCACTGGGAGCCCGGTGAATTGGCAGCCCGGCAGCAACTGGACGCCATCGACGGCTGGTTGCCCGGCTATGCCAAACGCCGTGACCTGCCCGGGGAGGAAAGATCCACCAGCAGAATCTCGCCGAGGCTGCGGTGCGGGGAATTATCGCCGCGCCAAGCCTTGACCGCAGTCCGTAGCAGCACGGCCGCGGGCGAGGACATCGCCGCTTGGACCAGGCAACTCTACTGGCGCGAGTTCTGCTGGCACCTGCTCCACTACCGCGGAGATCTGGAGGACACCCCCATGCGTTCAGCTTTCGCGGAATTCCCCTATCGTCCCGACGACCACCTGGCGCGGGCCTGGCGACAGGGCCGCACCGGCATCGACCTCGTCGACGGCGGAATGTGGCAACTATGGCAGGCCGGCTGGATGCACAACCGGGTGCGCATGGTCGCTGCATCGCTGTTCACCAAGAACATGCTCCAGCCATGGCAAGACGGCGAGCAGTGGTTCTGGGACACTCTCGTGGACGCAGACGAGGCCATCAATCCTGTCTCTTGGCAGTGGGTGGCCGGCAGCGGCGCGGACGCTGCGCCCTACTTCCGCATCTTCAACCCTGAACTCCAGCGCTCCCGGTTCGACCCGCGCAGCTGCTATGTCGAGAGCTGGATCCCGGCGGGACTCGATCGGCCTATCGTGCCTGTCGTCGACCTGGCCGAGTCGCGACGCGAGGCGCTGGCCGCTCACCAGCAAGTAAGTGCGGCATCCGCAGCCGATGCCAGGCCTGAACGTGGTTGAGGTGGGTGTCCACGGGATGACACGGTTCGTGGTGGAGTTTGAATCGGCCCTGCCACCCGAAGAGCTATGGAGAAAACTGTGGGAACTGTCGCGGCACAGCACGGCAGTGCCCTTCACCAAGGTGAGCAGCGACGATGGCTCCGCCTTGCGTGCAGGAAGCCATTTCGTGGCGCGTACCGCTCTGGGCCCGCTGCGGTTCGACGATCACATGCTCGTGAACAGGTGGCAGCCACCGAACTACGCGGTCATCATCAAGACCGGACCGGTACTCACCGGCACCATCCACGCGAGCATCGAGGCAGTGGGCACCGGAAGCCGTCTCCACTGGGAACAAGACTTCAGCATCCGCGGTGTGCCGGACGTCCTGGCAACGCTCGTGAGAAAGCCGGTGGCCGTAGGCTACTCCCGGGTGCTGCGTCGTATCACGGGCTGAGGTCTGACGGCACTAAGGCCACTGGGAGCCTTGTGTGTGGGTGGCCCTGGCTCAATACACCCACAACACCCCCGTTGAGCTTCGTCCGCCTGCCGCTCGACTCACTGGCAGGCCCGCCATCACGAAACGTCGCGCGACCAAGCGTGTCCGCCAACGCGTGGTGGAGCTGTACCAGTCGGGACGCTCAGCCCGCTACGTGGCGGGCGAGGTTGGCGTCAGCCGCACCACGGTGCTGAACATTCTGATCCAGTCTGGAGTTGAGCGCAGACCTGTAGGCCCTGTGCCGCGAGCTATTTGATTTCCAATCAACGCCGCACCACATTTCCTTGTGGATATCACGCATCACGAAGCATGAATCCCATCAAGCCACTTGCTCTATAGCTCCAGGGACGGGTGGCTTCTGGCAACCTCAGTCCACCAACTCCCCCACCCTCACCTCCAAGGTCTCGGCGAGAGCCAAGAGGGTGCGCAACCGCGGGTTCATGGGTGTGCCGGGTTTGGATTCGCCCTTCTCGAACTTCTGGTAGGTGAAGGTGGAGATGCCAGCGGCGTGAGCAACAGCTTCTTGGCTCATACCCTTGGCCAAGCGTGCCCGCTGGAGCTTGACTCCGAGACCGCGGGCGAACTCCCACCAATCCGCGTCGGTTCGGTCGGGTCCACCCATGCACCCCAGCGTCCCCGCGTCCCAGCCTTGCCGCCACCATACATGTATGGCAATATTTAGAGGACACGGTCAATACCGCCGAGACCGAACCCCACCGAGACGGAAAGGAGACCGCCATGGGTGGCTGCTGAGTAATCCACTGTGACCGCGCAAGACGCGCCCTGAGCGCACAAGTCGCCCGCTATGCCGCTTGGCGGTGGCGGGCGTCCCTCTTGATCTTCGGCGCGGCGTGCTCGCCATCTTTGTGTACTGGGTTGGCGCGAGCGGTCGACACGGAACGTTTCGGCGCTTCGGGGTGTGAGGCTTCGGCTGCAGCTTGTGGCGCAGCGATCGCGCCTTCGTCCGCCAACGTCCAGGCAAACACCAGGCCAGCGCGTGGGAACAGCCAGCCGTCGTAGCGGTAGCGGACCACCGGTATCTCCGACTCTGTAATAATGCGGCCACCGTCACCACGAGAAGCGAAGTCCATCAGCCGCACGCGCCGGATAGCAGCAGCATCGTAGGTCAACTCGACTTCCAATCCCTTGGTTGGACGATCAATGTCGATGTGAACCACATGCCCATCCCGAGGCACCAGCGTCCGAAACGCAAACGACACAACCACCGGCTTCTCATCCCGCACCACCTGCTCACCAAGGTCGACGATGTAGACCTGTGAGACATCATCGGCCTGGCGAGTGAACGGAATAGCCTTCCCATTGATGGTGAACTGTTCCAACGCAAACACTGCCGGGTCAGTGACTTCTAGACCAGGTACCGGTCGGCGGAACCACACGCTCGTCTCCCCGCGCTCAGCCACCATCTGGTCATACCGCTGCCGATCTGAGACCACGGCAAACTTCCGGAACCGGTGCTTGGGAACCACTGTGTATTCCCAGCGGACGAGTAAGTCAAAGAATGGGTTAGGAGCTACGCTCCTAACCCTAGGTATACCTAGGGTCGCGTCGACTCGCGCGTCATACCAGCGTTCCTCGGCCGTGATCGCCTGGTGCTTGATGTCCCCATACACCTCCCGCCCGAAAGCCGCATCACCAAAGCGCATACCCAAGCTATTGACCGCCAACTCATCCAACAGCCGGGGCGTGGCTATCCGCTCCAGATCGTCAGTGTTGAACCGGAACCCCTCGATCACCGCATCCCGCATCGCCGGTGCCTCATCGTGAATAATCTGGCGGAACTGGCGAGTGGCGGCGGCTTCTTGGTCTTTGCGGAAAGAATACTCAAACAGCGTACCCAGCAGCCCAGCGCCAAACAGCGTGCCGCCCAGCTCGCCCAGTGGCAAAGCATGCAGCCACGACCAGTCACCGAGATTGAGGCCAGAAAGCCAGCCGCCCAGCATGATGAGCAGCACACCAGCCAACGTCAACGCTGTTGCGAGAAAGGCCGCTTTGGTCTTGCGGAGACGAGCATGGAGCGATGGCTTATTGTCAGGATTTTGGCGTGGCATTGCTGGTTATGATTATATACCAAAAGCCTGCGAGTGACTAGGGCCAGATATCGCCGATTAATCTAGTCAATGCATGACAACAGGTAAGCCTCAATGCTTTACGCTAAACCTTGATTTATACATCCATTTTTCTTATAGTAATTAGTATGAATGATGAACAAGTACTCAAGCTCTACCGCCTCATCAAAGATGATATGGATGCCCTTGAGAAGCGTATGAATAGTCGGTTTGATGCAGTCGAGCAACAGATTGATGATGTACGCGGGCATATTGACCATCTATATGGCGAGCAACAGACGCGCGAAATCGAAGAGAGCGCCATTGGTCATCAACTTGGCCTCCATGAAGAATGGATTGAACAGGCCGCACCCAAGGTGGGGGTAGCGTATCGGCGAGCAGCGTAGTCAGTTAGGAGCTTCGGCCACGCCCCATGGGCCTTCCCCTCTTACTCTTCCAGCCGCAGCGCCTCTTGTAACTGCTCCACTCGGATAGGCGCATAGCCTTGGCCGGAGATGCGAGCCCCTTTGAGCAGTTTTATGAGCTGATCGACTGTTGAGGTTTATTCACCGATCCCTTGAGCCCGTCTGGAAGTCTATTATGAACCGATGGATTGGGCGGATCGTTTTTGAGGTTATTGAGAAGTCTAGCACGATTAGTGATGTAGCAAATTCCTACGGACTGGCCACACAAACCCTGGGAAACTTGGTGCGTCAGGTCATTGCTGGTCTCGCTTCGGATCCGCGTTATCTCGGGAGGATCAGCTATCGCGTCGCGCTGGTGAAGTGAACCTATTGGTGAAGTCTTTGGCCGTAAGTCCGAACGAGGCGAGCAACTTCCCGACGCCAGCCGCGTCGCGGAAGGTGTCGTTCGCGGCAAGGGCAATCGCATAGTTACGAATGGCACTGCGGAGGGAGTCCAGCTTCTCCTTGGTGACGACACGACAGCCGATCGGGACAGCAGCCTTCTTGTCGAATACCGCGTTAGCGTGCACCAGCACTGGCGTCGCAGCGGTCTTCGTGCCGTACAACTGCCGGAACCAGTCCATCGCGTTGGAGAGTTGCTCGGCGTGCTTCTTGTAGACCGGGTTCGACTCCTTTACCTGGTTCTTAGCTTCGATGATGTGGAAGGACCTATCAGCCAGTGCCCACAGGTTGTCTGGTCCACGGCCGGTGTCCCGCTCGGGACGCTGGCCATTGAAGCCGATATGATCCGCCAAGTTGTGCCATGCCTGCTCGAAAGCTTCGGCGCGCACATTCCACGAAAGGTCCTCCAACAGCGCATTGACACCTAGCAGCAACTCGTTGCCTGAGGTGTAGCGTTGTTGAAGGTTGGCTGATGCCGACGCGCCTTGCTCCAGCGTTGGTGCCGACAGCTTTTCGTATTCGACGCCTTCCATAGGGCGCAGGACACTGCGATTCTTCCGGTTCGCCGACTTCTGGGTCTGCTGAGCCTGAACAGGGTTGATGCGATGCTCGTAGGCAGCGTACTGCTGCAGCACGTAGCCTTCCTCAGCCGGGCCGTCCGCGGCTTCGACTGCCCGCCGCATCGCTTTCAGCGCAGCGTTGAAATCGCCAGCGACGGCATGTTCGAAGGCTTCGCGGCTGGCCACCGATAGCTCACTGACGTTGGCCTGCTCGTATCGCAGAGGAGCAAGAGTGGCACGGCTGATCGCCAGCCAGTCTGGATCACGGTTGAGACACTGGAGGGCAGCCTCCTTCAGCGTATCCAGGCTGGTACCTTCCAGCTGCGCTGCGATCCTTTCGGACAGCTTGAGCTGAGCGCGGGTGGCGGGGGAAAAGCAGTCGCGAGCTCCGTTCCCGTGCAGGCGCTCAGCCAGCCGGTTGTCGAGCAGGAAGACGACACAGTGGTCGTCGTTGGAGCGTGTAGCACGGCCCATCCCTTGTTCAAGCCGCTGCACCTGTCGCGCCACCAGTAGCTCGGAGCCTGCCAGTTGCGACTGGTCGACTCGTTCTGTTCCTGACATGGCCTCAGGAAGACCATCAACCACGAGAACGTGACAGACGTCGCCGGGGAGATCTACGCCGTCGTACCGATTAATGAGAACGACCAGACCTAGGCCCGGGTTCTGGCGCAGTTGGTCGATGCCCCGCGTCAACGTGTCCTTGGCTAGGACAAACTTGGCGTAGGGCCGCCAGTACTCCGCTCTACGCTCGCTCGGTACGATTACGACGATGTTGCGCGTGGCGGCAAGGTCGACGATGAGGTCCCGGATCTCATCGTCGGCTGCTGTGGGGTGTGTCTGCTGTGGGACGAGAATCAGACGATCACCGATATCGCCGGCGCTGGCCGGCGTTATCGGATTTGCCACGGCTTTCGGGTCGGCACCTAGGTGTCTTACCAAGATGCCGTCGTCGGCGAGCGTTGCCGTCAAATAGATGCGGCGCTCGGCCTGGCTGAACCCGGTAACGATGTCGGAAGGCAGGCACGGCGCTTCGATCTCAAGTGCGTCGGAGGTAAACACCGCGCGAGAGATTGGCAGTGCATCAGCGATGAGCGGCCACGAGAACTGATAGTCGCCTTCGTTCGTCAGGGGCTGCAGGGTGGTGATGACCTCGCGCTGCTTCTCGGCCCAAGACCAATAGGGGACCTGTTGAACACCGCTGCTCGACTTTGCCTTGAGCGCAACGAATCCGGCTGGCGACTGATCTTCGAGCGTTGACTCAAACAGCGCTAGGAGCTTTTCGTAGGCGTCATGCTCGCTCGGGATAGCGAGCCGGAAGGCCTGCTCAGCCTTGTTTAGGCAAGCGTGGGCGTCATCAATGATGACGGTGTTAGGAAGGCGAACTGAGGGCGATCGCCCAACGCTCCCGCCGACGCCGAAGACAGACTTTCCGTTGAATAGTTTCTGGAAGGTGTCAACCAAGATGGCTGACCCTTGAGAGTAGGCGAAGCTTTTGGGGTCGTTAACCACGCAGATGCCAAGTTTGTTAGCCTCGGCGATGACTTGGTCTACGAGGTATTTATCGGGGACCAGGTAGGCGACGGGACCCTTACCTTCGGCGAGTGAACTCTTGGCGATGAGCAGGCCGACGACAGTTTTACCCCCACCAGTGTTGAGTTTGACCACCACGTCTCGCTGTGACCGCCGAGCAAACCACTTCTCTAGGACCTGATCCTGTGGGCCCCGGAGGAAATTCATTCCGGACGTTTTGGTGGGAAGCGCGTTGAAGATGTCGCGCGGGTCGATAAGTGTATCGGCAGTGCGCGGCTGCTTCAACGCTCCGAAGTCGATGGCCATGGTCAGATGATATCTCACCCCAATGATCTTTGGGAGCCCCTACAACGGCGCAGGAGCTTTGGGTGTAGGTCAACGAGTCGAACTCACATTTGTGGGGGCTGGCGTCCGGCACCGAAGCGGATGTGGTGGAATTCGGGATTAGATGTGATGAACAACTCGAAGTTGATCGAGTGGAAGGCCTTGGTGTCAAGTGGTGGAGACAGTGAGGCTTATTCATAGGGGTGTTTTGGTTTTCCTCAGCTAGCGCTTTGTCCCGAGGGGGACATGAAGGCGGCTTGCCCGATCTGAGACAATTCAAAGTGTTCTACTACAAAGACTCTCAGATGAAAGACAAGCCGCTGCCGTGAATGCGGCCACGATCCTTGACCGTGACCAGATCCTCAACCTGTGTGAAATGATCCACACATCCCAGTCCGGAAACCTTCCCGTAGCAGGATCCCGTGTCCTAGGATTGTTCCGCTGTATCCAAGTCACTGTGTTGACGCTCAGACACAATCTCACCCAAGAGTTACTGGCCGACATCCACACGGTTTCCCAATCCACCATCTCGAGGGTGATTACGGTTTACACTCCCTTGATCGCCGAGGCCCTCCAAGCCTGGGTGCCCGGCACGGGGGACCTCGACCCAGACCGCCAGTACATCATCGACGGTACTCTGGCGCCCTGCTGGTCATGGTCGAAGCGTCCCGAACTGTACTCAGGCAAGCACCACACAACGGGAGTGAACCTGCAAGTGGCCTGCACCCTGACCGGACACCTCGCCTGGATCTCCCCACCCCTGCCGGGCAGTGTGCATGATGCAAAGGCAATCAAGGAATCCGGCTTCCTCGAGACACTTGATGCCACGACGCATATTGGAGACAAGGAGCCTTATTCACAGCCTTCCTCAAGTGCGCCCTGGCTAGTGGCTTTGCTGGCCGACACGCCGTCTGTGAATAAGCCTCAAGGGCTACATCGGATTGGGAATGATCACCCCCGCCCGGAAACCCGCCCATGGTGAACTCACCGACACCGATAAAAGAAACAACACGACCATCAACCGTGTCCGTTACCTCATTGAGCGTGTCATCGCGAACCTCAAGACCTGGCGCGTCCTGCACACCGATTACCGTCGCCCCTACAACACCTTCGAAACCACAATACAAGCCGTCACGGGACTCATCTTCGCCTATAGTCTATGAACAGCTTCTGTATTTAATAAAAACAATCTGCTCGCCTATGATGCGAGCTTTTGCGTTCAATACTAGGAAAGTTCGCAACAAGGTCAGTGCCACATTGGGCAAGGCATTCGCTCAGACGTTGATTATGAGCGGCATTCTGATACACCAGGGCGAGCAAGCTGTGTTTCTGGGAGTCAAAATCCTCACCAGGCGCCTGGTCATACTTGCTTGACTGTAGGACTAGCGCTCCGACGCAGACGCGTCCAGGCGCTCCACCAGTTCCAAGATCAGGCTCAGACACAGAAATTGGAACGGACCAGTGTGTATTCCAAGGTCTATCCAAAGCTTCACCAGGACGTTCAAAAACATCGTCGCTATAACGCCGGGAGAATAGTTCCATGGTGCCACTAGCGACAGATCTTGCCGATGCGTAGATTGAATTTTGGCTAACCGTTGACCTTTGGCTCATCGTGATTCCGTCGCGTCTCGAATAGCTTGAAGCGCCTGCAATAAACACCTCAAATTCATTATCACTGCCCTTTGCTAAAGCGCTCCTCAGCCAGAGATACAAGCCGAATCTTTCTTCATCAAAATTTTGCCTTGCAGTCTTTTCGTTACACCATCGCTGATCGGATCTGCCGCTGGAGTTGGCGTAGGAGTCAATTAACTCTTCTAGCAGCTCGTTAAGTACTGGACGAACGCGGACATTGAGCGCCTTTTCTAGCTTGTCGCTTAAGCGCCGGGACTTGTTGCCCCCAGGCGCGATGCCGCCTGGAGCGACGGCTAGTCGTTTGTAGATATTGCGCATGATTCTTTGGTAACGCTTGCCGTATCGGATCGAAGAATCGTCAGAATTATCAAAGTAATGTTCATTATTGTCAACAGCCAAAGTCGCCTCTCTTATCGCCTGAGTCACCTGACTGTAAGAGTTCAGTCTGACGGTCGTGATGCCGTAGGTCTGTCTAATGTGATTGCTGAGCATACTGAAGTATGTATCAGTCAGCTGAGCTATATTGGTCTTCTTTCGGGCATCCTCGTCCATATAACGATAAACTTTCGTGGCTGCGCTTTCATTTGGGACGAGGAGCGCGAACGCTGACTTAAGTGGCAGGACTTCCTTGCCTGACCCCCCACCTCTGTGGGCATATCTATCACTGAGAGGGTAAGTTATATTCGCATCAGTCAGGCTTGTTCCAACAAATATAAGATGTGCTCTCGCTGCTTCTTCGTGTACAATCTGTTGAACCGTTGAACCATATTGTATATATTCCCCTTCGCTCAATATGACCGGCCCCTTATTCTCCCAATCGCACTTCGTAGTGGCACCCTCCCTTTGATCTCTCGTCAGGAATCCATGGACATGGAGAATTGCAACACCGTTCACACATTCCTTCCACTGATCTCTTTCCTCGAGCGCGTAGGGGTGCACGTCGCGCAAGAGATAGCCGCCATCCTTGACAAGTGCATACTCGAGGCAATCGTCGTAGTTGAGGGTAATAACCTTAACCTTGGAGCCCAGTCTCTTAATAAGACTGACTAGCGACAAGAGCAGGTTTCCACTCGCTTGAGGAAGCGTCTTATATAGCGTTTCAACAATCCGGTGATTGTCACCAACGCCACTGTTCATATGAAGTGCAGAGAGCGTTAGGGCTGCCCTCCTCGAAGGATCGGTTTCCGCAGCTCGGAGAAGATCATTCAAGTGTTCGTCCTTGATGCTTTCGCCAAGCTGATCAAGCAGCCCGCTCCACGTAGGCAACCCCGATTCGATCGATACGCCAGCCCCCAACACCAAGACGATCGGCTCGCCAGAGCAAATCGTCTTAATGAAATCCTTAAAGACAGGATTCTTGCTAAAGGAGAGGGCGTATCGCCCCTTTGTCATCAGATTTCTGAGGGGTCGATGAGCATACTACGTGGCGGGGGTGGCGCCTGTCTTGATATATAGTTCTTCGCGATGTCTTCGGCAGTAGTAACGCCGACTGGAGTATACCGCTCAGGTGTAGTCTTAGAGACTTTTGCAGCCCCGCGTGCTCTCACGCGTCCAGAAGGCTTGGCCACACCGCTTCTCTTGGATAAACGTCGACGCTTTACGGAAGCCTCCACAATAATTCTCCTGACCTCTTCCGCTATCCGTTTCTGCAAAAGGGAACGTCGCCCGGGCGACAGAGACTTCAGGGCCTGTTCACTCATGGCAATATCGCCTAATTCTCGTACCCGCGGGCGCCTTTCGCAAGCCTCCAACCGTGGAGTTTCTTCTTCCGGTGGTTGTGGTGATGAACGCCGTTGTTTCTCCATACTGCTTCTTAATATAGCACAGGCGTTCGAAAATTGGTAGATGTGGGCTCAGCCGCTGAGCGGTGTGGCGTTGCGCCATCCGCGTCACTGTCACTGTCCACGTCGCCGTGACCATGAGGGTATGAGGGCTCCTCGTGCATCTCTCTGGGACGAGTCCTGCCCGGCTGTCGCTCCAGGGCTCGCGTCGGGCTTTCCGACGGTGAGAGATGAGTCGAGGCTAGCAACGAGGAGGTTCGGCAACAATGGGGGATGGTTAGTTAACTTTCGGCTAACTGGCCCAGAGGACTTGTTTCTCGGGCTGGCGTGCTGCATCTTGGGCAATCGTCCGCTACCTATGCATTAACTTTCGTTAATTCTCTCCCACCCGCTCCTGCCATAGCTCCCGGTGATCCAGCCGGTGTTGTGGGGTGGTGCCGGGGCGGTACCAGTCGGCGATGCGGAGCCAGTATTGGTCGATGAGGTCCATGTAGTCGGTAGCGGCGCGGATGGTCTGTCCGGTGGGATGGGCTGCCAGATGTTCGGGAGTGGGTGGCTCGGCAAGGGATTGGCGTGGGTCCCAGAGGTTCCGAGCGAGGGCGCGGGTTCAGTGTCATCGTTGTCGCACAAGCCGAGCAGTGTCGCGGCGCTCGGAGGGCTGAAATCCCTTCACCACTCCCACGCCACCCCGCAATACAGCCCGCCGTAGGCGTCGTGGAAGTCTGCGGTGATGGTGTTATGGCTTGTCGGGGTGAGAATACGGGTGTGGGGGTCGTCTGGGGTGCCGGGGCGCTCTAATGCGGTGAGGCCGTGGAAGGCCCAGGCGTGGTGAGGTTGGGGTCCAAGGAAAGTGACATCAAAGCGGACGAAGCGGGTGGGCTCGTGGAACGCCAGACTTTCTTCGGTCAGCCAGTAGGGCTCCTGGGGATCGGGGTTGCAGATACGGAAGGCTAAGTCGTAGGTGTGGCCGCGACGCATCGGGGTGCGGTGCCAGAACTGGTGTTGCCAACCTTCAGAGAGTTGGTGACTGCGGACCTGCCAGTGAGGACCGAGAGGGATGGGCGCTTCGGGGTAGCTCATCACCATGGTGACGTAGGCCACGTCATCGAATAGAGCAAACAGGCGGTAGCGCTGGATGGACTCGAGATGGCGGCGGTCACGGACAAAGGTGGAGACGTGAACGGCGTGCTGGACAAAGCCATTGTGATGCTCGGGGATACGAATCCCGGCTGGGGATTTCGGATACCAGCCGGTGAGGAGTTGCCGGAGAAGGCGCTCAATGGCGGCGCTGTCGCGGTCAGCAACCGCTTCCCGACCAATCCCTAGCCTGCGCCCTGCTGCGCTGCGCCGTGCCGCCAAGGTGGTGTCGGTGGTCGGTGGGTCGAGATTGAAGACTTCCAGCAGCAGCGTGGCGTCTTCGTCGTGGAGGGAGCAGATGGCAGAGATCAGGCGTTCCTTCAGAACTGACTGGGGCTCGTGGGCGCTGTTTGTGCCGCCGCCGAGGATGCTCATCAAGGCTGGGCGGGAGGCTAGGCGTTGTGGTGTGTAGCCGTTGCCCTTGCGTAGGTACAGCAGATCTGCTCGGACGTCTTCTGGTTGGAAGCGTGGCATGGCCGGTGTTGGTCACTTCCTTCCTAGCTTGAACGGACGCCTGTTTGCGTCTGAGGGATCTACTCCAACGTCACGCTGAGGCGTCATTCAAGGCCTCTTTATGCCCTGTGACTCCAATTCTGCCCCGGTTTGACTCCAACTCTGCTCGCGGGTCTCGTATCCGGAGCTGGCGGCTTCTAGCGTCGAAGACATCCCCCGAGGGTTGCTTCCAAAGTGAGTTTTCTACAGACGGAAAGCGGGCGACCCGGGGCGAATGGAAGGAGTTCTCATGTCCAATCTCATCCCTGCTTCTGGGTTTGGTGCTGGATCGGCTCGGGTGGCTGGGTCTGGGTTGGTGTCGTCGGTGGCCGGGTCGGGTGGACGACCGCGGGGGCTGGCTCGGGCGGTGCAACGTGAGGTGGAGTGGACGGCTGGTCGAGGTGATGTGGTCAGGGCGGTTGATTCGGCTCGAGCGGAGCTGACGAATCAGGCGATGGGCAATGTTGGCAATCTGGTGATGACTGGTCAGGCGTTGGTACAGGTTGCGCCGGAGAGTGCGCCGTATTTGGAGGCGTTGTTGGGTGCGTATGCCACTGGTGCGGCGCAGGCTATTGCGAGGTTCCGGTGACCGGCCTGGCGGTCCTCGGGCTGGTTGGTGTGGCGGTTCTTGGGCTGGTGGGGTTGGGAGTGGTTGTGTGGGGGTGGGTGGAGGTTTGGCGGGATGAGCGGCGGCTGGCCGAGGAGCGGGTGCGGGCGGAGCGGCGGCGTATTGAGCGGGAGGCTCAGGCGGTGGCTGGGCGGCTCAGGCGGCAGGCGTTCCGGGTTCAGGGGGAGATGCTCCGCCATGTCGTGCAGCATATGGACCAGCCACAGCGCCCACACCAGCGCCCGGGAGGGCGCCATGGCTGAGACTCCTTTCTCGCTGGCCGACAAGCTTCTTGGGTGGTGCTTCACCGTCCTGTTGGCTGCCCTTGCTTTGAAGATTGCGGTCGACGTCATCGCCGGTATCTGGCCCTGGCTCGTTGTTGGACTGGTGGTGACCGGATTCATTGCCGTGGTTGGGTGGGTGGTAGCACGGTGGTGGCGTTGGCGTTGAGCCGCCACCTGTCGATGCAAAATCCAGTACAAAATCAGGCTCGAGACGCCCGTGGCACGCCTGTTCCATCCGGTGTTGTGAAATACACCAAACCCATTGACCGTTCAATTTTTTGAACGCATACTCAGGGCAGTTCGCCGCCCGTGGCTGGTCCGCAACAAGGAAGACGGCATCGTGCCGTGCCGGACCGTCCCATCCGCGAGTGGAGCTGTCATATCACATCAATTCAAGC
Source organism: Arachnia propionica (assembly GCF_037055325.1). Taxonomy (NCBI): domain Bacteria; kingdom Bacillati; phylum Actinomycetota; class Actinomycetes; order Propionibacteriales; family Propionibacteriaceae; genus Arachnia; species Arachnia propionica. The sequence goes on from NZ_CP146373.1 coordinate 690,885, forward strand.
CCTTGAAAGGAGGCTGTGTTCGTCATGCCCAGAAACAACACATCACCCCGTAAACCTCAGGCCACCAAGCCACGCTCCTCGCGGAGGTCAGGTCGTCCTGATGCATCCCCGGGACGTTCCCGCCGCGCTCACCGGTTGCGGGTCCGTTCCACGCTGCGCCGTGAACCAGATGTTCGTCGTATCGCTCGGGCGGTCATCCAGCTGGCCCTGGTCGAGGCGGAGCGCGAAGCCGGTCTACCTCATGACGTGGCCGTCCCACCGAGTAACACCTCTGGTTCTCCTGACGTGGTGGAGGTGTCGTCATGACTCTGGTGCCTGTCAAGACGGCGTCGCCAGCGGTGCGGTCGGTCAGTGGCCTGACGTGGCGTCAGCTGGTGCTGCCGGTGCCGATGGATGAGGCGCGGATGCGTTCTGTAGTGGCGGCCCTGGCAGGGTTGCCGGGAAGTCCTCATCTGGCGTTCGAGGTCCTTGGCCGAGGTGGTCGGGTGTGGTGGCGTCTGGGTACTGAGCCTTGGGCGCTGCGCTCGGTCCAAGCACTGCTGTTGGCTCACCTTCCTGGTGTGCGGCTGGTCGACCCCGGTGTCCACGTGGTGCGTTCGGGTCAGAAGCTGGCGGTGCCCCGGGAGGCCTTCCTGGCCACCGATGCCCCCGCAACCGCGCCCGCTTCGACAGTGGCGACCGTACGGTTCACCAATACCGTCTTGTACCCGTTGCGTACCGACAGCACCGAGACCGTTACTCGGAGTCTGCTGGCCGTTCTGGCTGGCACTACCACGAAAGAGACGGTGCGGCTGCAGGTGGTGTGTGGCCGTCGGCTGCCACCACGTCGCTATCCCACCGCTGAAGGTACTGCGGCTCCGTCGCGGCAGGTCACAGCACGTCTGGAAGATCCCGGGTTTCAGGTAGCGGTACGCATCGGGGCGTCAGCGGTCAGTCCCTCCCGGGCTCACTGGCTGGTGTCCCAAACGGCTGCCAGTCTGCGGGGGTTGGAGCTGCCGCAGGTCAAGCTGCGGTTGTGGCGCTCCACCACTGGCGCACTGGCATCAGCTCGCTCACCGTGGCTGCTGCCGCTGCACCTGCGGGCCTCCGAACTGCCCGGCCTGTTGGCCTGGCCCGTCGCTGAGGGGCTTCCCGGTGTCGCTAGCCCCCACCCGGTGGCGCTGGCACCATCAGAGGCCATCCAGACCAACCCCGAGCTGGGTAACCGGATCATCGGTGAAGCAGTGAGTGACCCCGGCACCTTGGTGGGTCTCTCGGGTGAGGATTCACTGCGACATCTCCACCTCATCGGACCGACAGGTGTGGGGAAGTCCACCCTCATGACCCACCTGGCGTTGGCGGACATCCACGCCGGACATGCCGTGGTGGTCATCGACCCCAAGGGAGATCTGGTGGCTGACATCGCTGCCCGTATCCCCGATGCGGTGCTGGAGGAAACGGTCATCCTGTCCAGTAAAGACAGCCAACCGGTGGGGATCAATCCATTGGCGAGGAACCGTGACCCGGACCTGGCAGCCGATGTGCTGCTCGGGGTACTGCACTCCCTCTACAGCGACTCGTGGGGTCCGCGTACCCACGACATCCTCCACGCCAGTTTGCTCACGCTGGCGCGTCGGGGGGATGCCAGTTTGGTCATGGTGCCATTGCTGCTCACCAACCCCGGTTTCCGACGCTCCATCACCGGTCGTGAGGCCAAACGCGACCCGCTGGGGCTGGGGGCCTTCTGGGCCTGGTACGAAGCCTTGTCCGATGGCGAACGGCAACAGGCTATCTCGCCGCTACTGAACAAGCTGCGCCCCATCCTGCTGCGTCCGCAGTTGCGCGCTATCTTCGGGCAGCGCTGCCCCCGTTTCCACTTCTCCGACCTGTTCGCTCCCGGTCCCGGACGCGACGGCGGGAAGCGCCCACGGGTGGTGCTGGTTAATCTGGCCAAGGGCGCGCTCGGCTCCGAAGCCGCCCAGCTCATGGGCTCGGTAGTGGTGTCCCTAGTCTGGCAAGCCGCTCTCGGTCGGGCCGCCCTGCAAGCATTTGGTCGCCGCCCTGTCATGCTGCACATCGACGAAGTGCAGGACTACCTCCGTCTACCCGGTGATCTCGGCGATGCCCTGGCCCAAGCCCGCGGTCTCGGTATGGGCCTGACCTTGGCACACCAGCACCTCGGCCAGCTCCCCAAAGCCTTGCTGCGTGGCGTCATGGCCAATGCCCGCTCCCGAGTCGCTTTCACCCTCACCGGCGACGACGCCACCATCGTGGCCAAACGCTCCGGCGGTCTGCTCGTCCCAGCCGACTACCACCAACTACCTGCCTTCCACGCCTACGCCCACCTCCTGGCCGGCGGCGACCTCCAACCACCCACCCTGATCCGCACTACACCACCCACCCCAGCACAGCGCCACCCCAACGAAGCCGCACTGGTATCCCGTCGCCGCTACGGACAATCTCTCACCGACATCGAAGCCGACCTGGCCGCCCTCATCCCCGGCCCTCACACCAAGAACAACGGAACCCATCCGGCAGAAACCATCGGGAGAGTCCGTCGCCCACGCACCTCGGTCGATCCCGACCAGAAAGGGGCCACCTCATGAGCCACCAGCCCATCCCGGGGCTACCGGTCGCTGTTCCACTCGGCTCACCCGTCATGAACCCAAACCACGTAGCCACAAGCCTTTCCAGCCCATCACGGGGGACGAATACTCCTCGTTCCTCGTCACCCCCGGCCCGGAAACCAACCGGGCGGGTCGGTGCCCGTCAACGACGCCGCCTCGCAGCCGCCCTGTCTGATCGTGACCACCACGTGCTCTCCCAGATCTGGCGACACCGCTACCTCACCACCGCTCATCTCCAAGCGTTCTGTTTCACCAGACACGCCAGCCCAGAATCCGCCGGACGCACCACCAGACGAGTCCTGAACCGGCTGGAACGAAACGGACTCATCCGCGCCCTCACGCGCCGCATTGGAGGAGTCAGAGCAGGCTCTGAAGCCAAGGTATGGCAGCTGGCCCCAGCAGGAGCCCGCATCCTGCTCCCCGACAAAGGCAGCTCCTGGCGCACCCACGAACCATCCGAACGGTTCCTGAACCACACCCTCGCCACAGCGGACTGCCACCTCACCCTCCGCGAAGCCCACAAACGGAACATCACCGTTGCCGTCCAAACCGAACCCACCAGCTGGCGACACTTCACCGGAATCGGTGGCGAGACCCGCCTCATCCGCCCCGACCTGGCCGCCCACCTCACCGGCACCGACCAGGACGGCCCCTGGGACGACTACTGGTTCATCGAAGTAGACATGGGCACCGAATCCCTCCCCAGCCTGCTAGCCAAGTGCCACGCCTACACCGACTACTACACCAGCGGCCTCGAACAAACCACCCACGGCAGCTTCCCCCGCGTCCTATGGCTCATGCACGGCCCCCGAGCTGAACAACGCACCACCGAACTCACCCGACGCATCCACCGCACCACCCGCCTCGAACCACGCCTATTCGTCACCGCCACCCCAGAAAACATCGAGCAGGCGCTGTGGCCAGAGACTCCTGAAACCAACCACACCATCCACCCCGAAGCGAACAGAAAGGAACACCCATGACCACAACACTCACCGCCGCACCCCAGCCGCGCGGCACCATCATCGTCGGCGACGCCCTAAACCACCTACAAGAAGTCGAAACCGGCAGCATCGACTGCGCCATCACCAGCCCGCCCTACTTCCGACTGCGCAACTACCAGCACCACCAACAACTGGGCCTCGAAGACACCATCCACGGCTGGGTGAACAATCTGCTCACCATCACCGACGAAATAGCCCGCGTCCTGGTCCCCACCGGCACACTATGGCTCAACCTCGGCGACAGCTACAGCACCCACCAACACGAAGGCGCACCAAGGAAAAGCCTGCTGCTCGGCCCCGAACGCCTCGCCCTGGCGCTCACCCAACGCGGCTGGATACTACGCAACAAAATCATCTGGGCCAAAACCAACTCCATCCCCGCCTCCGTCACCGACCGCCTGTCCTGCACCCACGAGGTCATCTACCTGCTCACCCGCAGCCCCCGCTACTACTTCAACCTCGACGACATCCGCCAACCACCAAAAACCCGCTGCACCACACGAAACGGACGCCCCAACACACCACCACGCCAACCCCGCGCCCACACCCGACCACAACTACACCCACCGAAAAGAGGAATACCTGAACACTGGCGCGGCCCCAACACCGACGGCGACGAAGGCCTCGCCACCATGAAACGCCAAAAGACCATCTGCCACCCACTCGGCAAAAACCCCGGTGACGTCTGGCACCTGGCAACCTCCAACTACCGAGGCGCCCACTTCGCCACCTACCCAACACACCTCGTCGAACGCATGCTGCTCGCCGGCTGCCCCGAACGACGCTGCCGCACCTGCCGCGCACCCTTCACCCGCCCCATCCAACGCCTAGGAACCGAAGCCCTCCGCCTGGCCCTGACACCGACCTGTCACTGCACCCCCACACACAACACATCCGACACCCACCCAAACAGCGAACCCGGCATCGTGCTGGACCCCTTCCTCGGATCCGGTACCACCGCCATCGTCGCCGAGGAACACCAACGCGACTGGCTCGGCATCGAACTCAACCCCACCTTCGCCAACCTCGCCCGACAACGCATCCAAGACGCCCGCAACAAACGCAAAACGCACCCCACAAACACCACCCACAACCACGACAACAGAAAGGAACACCCATGACCCACCACCCACACCCCCACGACGCCAACCCCCGAGCACCCACCCAACCCGATGATCAGCAAGCCATAGCCGAAGGCATCCAACGCCACGGCCCCGCCTTCGCCGCCTGGGCCGACCTCGTCGACGAAACCACCCCACCCGGCACCCTCGACCACCAACTACTCACCCAATTCGAGGACCACTACCTCGGCAGCTACATGACAACTCAACAGTGGGCCCGGCAAGAAGCCGAAGCCCTCGGCCTCGAAGACACCCTCAACCAGGCCCTACCAACTGCCCTCAGGCAGTACATCACCGTCGACTACCAAACCCTCGCCCAAGACCTCGAACTAGAAGGAGACATCACAGTACTACCAAACCCCGAAGGCGGAGTGTGGGTATTCAGGAGCTTCTGACTCCCTCTCCCTCGTGGCCCTCCTCGGCATTGTGGGCAACCAGCCCTTTCGTCCGCATCCAGTTCCTGGCCTGTTGAGGGATGGTAGACTCATACATAGCTTAGTCATGGAGGACGGATGGACAGGGAGCTTGCGCGTATCAAACGCGAAATAGACCAGTTGATCTCTCAACATGATCGCGTCGAGTCAGAATTGACTTCTATTCATCAAAAAATGGACTCTCTCCAGCAGCAGCATGATTCTATTTGCTCATCCTGGAGAACGCCCAAGACCCAGTATGAGATTGACCTCCACGAGAGAATTGAGTCTGAAAAGAAGCTTCTTAGACCGAGAGATGAGGCGCTACATCGCGAAGACCAAGATATACACAAGCGCTTCGCATCTCTGTCCCGAGAATACGAAAACCGCAAGTCGCTTCTTCAACGCGCTGCTGGTCTTCCATATCAGCGACCGTCATCAACATACCCTGCGCCTACCCGCAAGGACGGCTACTACTCACGGATGCGAAAAAATCGTACGGTCGAGCGGTTTATCGGGCCTGATGGTGACATCACGGCTGAACGTCCACACATTCACGTCGTCCATAGTGAACGCGAGGGTAAGATTATCTTTGAGGTCACACAACGTGACGGCAGCCACACGCACCACGAGACACTACCTATCACGGCCCCTGGATCTGAGGTTAACGCAGTTATCAATCGGCTGAGAAAACACCTCCGCTAGAGGAGTCGCCTATAAGAATCGCAAATATCCTGCCAATCGTAATCTCCGCCTTCAGCATCTGTAATACTCCCGGCAGCTATCCAGATCGCTATCAACTCGCCGTCCTGCCGCTCGTTGACTCTGGGATGTCGAGAGATAGATAGTAAAGCGCGCGCACCAGCCTTCCGGGTTAGGCACCCCGCCTCCACCGCACAGATGATTCGACCGACAACATCAACAAGCCCGCCAGATTCATAAATTCCTACAACGGCAGACTTCTTCCATGCCCTACGCCAACAGGGATCTAAACCGGACAAAGATTCGTCAAATTGTAAGGCTGAAGTTGAATCGACCATTAAATCAATTATAACCTAAAAACCTGACCGGAATACCCTCCTCGGCCACCAGGAGCCGCTCCCGTGAACCCAGATCGGGTTCAGCGGTTCCTCCGCCCCGAGGAGGTGGCCTGCCCACTACGGCAGGACGAATCCGGAGAGGAAGTGTCATGAAGACGCTGGCCATCCGCCTCGATGACGACCTGCACGCCAGGCTGACCATCGTGGCCAAGCTCGCTGAAGTCTCGCTGACCGACGCCATCCGTCAGGCCATCGAGTCCCACGTCCAGACCATGTCGGCCAAGCCCGACATCCAGGCCAAGGCAGACGCCCTGCGCCAGGACATCGAACGGGAAGCCCGCGAACAACAAGGAGCCATCTCCCAACTGTTCGGCACCCCGCCCACCAAGCCCACCACCCGCAAGCAGCACACATAGCCGCACGCCGGAGAGTGGACCGGTCTGGACCGACACCCCCAACCCAACAGGCGAGATGAGGTCGAGCAGCACACGACTGCTCCCTCATCTCGCCTACAAACAACGAAGTCAGTTGGTGTTTCGCGAGGAGTGACCCCCGAGGTACGTGGTCCATGGCTGAGGTAAACACATCCTCCCCTGTACTGCCACTAAACAACCGCATACTGTTATTATCACACCCATGGGAGGGAGTGCTTTTCGTCGCCGCAAAATCCGCCTGATGAAGATTTGGCGTTTCCTGCTACCTCCGTCACCAGCCGCCGCCCGTGACATAGTTCAGGACCGCCGTGATTATGCGGCGCTAGCTAAAATCCTTTTGGGGTCAACATGGATTATTGCACTTGCGGCATCGGTATTGACCATCGCCAAACTCCTATGGTTCTTCAAGGGGGATCTAAATGCGGTGAGTCTGGTTCTTGAAGTGGGCTCGTTTCCCGCAATCGTTCGCTTGACGCTCATAACACTCACCGCAGCAATGTTACCGACCGCTTTTATGTTCCTTGCACACTCCCTTGGCACAAGACACCGAACTCAACTAACCACTTGGGCATTCCCCCTACTATGCATTTGGGCATATTTCACGGCATTCGTGACACCCTTTCTTATTTTCGCCTGCCTTGGTTTTTATTTGGAAGCGCGGGCATCGGACAGGAGGAAAGCCGATAAGAGCAAGACAATTCCGCCCTCCAGCAGGGACGAGTTTTGCCTCAAAAGCTGGGCCAGTCGAAACCGCCACCATGAAGACCACGTCATGCGCTCCCTCGCGCAGCAGGCGGTGAGAGCTAAGCAATCCGAGTTGCATGCGATCGAAAGCAGAATTAAGGAACGCTCAAAAAAGCTGGCGCCCACGTCATTACAGCTGAAGCTGAGAGAACTTGTTCGCACACTGAACATATGGCTGGTCGTTATTATCGTAATACCTGCACGATTCTCGGCAGACTATTCGGTTCAGATTAGCGAAGAGCCAGCAACCCATACGCAACTATTAATGGCAGACGGCCGAGTGCTGCTGGTCAACCCGAAGAAAGCCACTGTTCGCCTGGTGAAAGCCGAGGAGATTCGCAGCCTCGACGTATGCTCGACCAAACCAGACGATTCCGCCAGCTGGCTATATCGCCCAGCGTTTCCAACGCCCCACAAGGCGATCGACCTACGTTGCCCAGACGATTAGAACCCACACTCGCCATCCCGAGGCACGATTCACCGACCGGAACACCTACCTCGCCGCATTGCTACTCCTGCCGCTAAAATCACAATAAACAGCCGAGCCTCACCTACCCCTAGAATCATCTGCAAAACCGCATCCATATTGTTGTAAAATCAGCCAAACTCGTTCACATTTCTAAACGCGGAGCGTACAATAGAAATATGAACGAAACAGGCCGTATTTCCACACCCATTTCTCAGGGAAGCCTCCGTCATTCTGGGAGCGCGCGGGGGATTCCGGCTCGTGCCAGACCTCAGCCCAAGCTCGGGCGATTGTTGCGGGAAGCCCGCGAGGCTGCGGGTCTGAGTGTCCGTCAAGCAGCTGCTGAGTCTGGTATCTCGCTGGGTGCTATTTCGCTCCTTGAACAGGGCAAGACGCCCAGTACTCGTATTGATCGTTTGCTGGCTTTGACCGAGGTTTACGGTGTCGAGCCCTTGGAGATCATCGAGGCGGCTGGCTACAACCTCACCGCCACATTGCCGACTTTCACTCCGTATCTGCGTTCCAAGTACGGCCACCTGCCGCCCGAGGCCCACGAGGAGATCACAGCAGCGTTTCAACGTATCGCTGCTAAATACGGCATCGCTGAGGACAGCCGTGGCCCCGCTGCCGGCGAGGACGAAGTCCCCGTAGAGACAGGACGCACTACATAACCATATTTGCTTCAATCGAAAGGAGGCTCCATGACCACATCAAGCACACCAAGCATTCTGAGGAGCCTCCGCCAGCTCACACCCCACCGCGCCTGCAGTTTCACCGAAGCACTCAACCTGGCCGAGCGCCAAGCCGCCAAACTCAACCAACTCCTGGCTGCCAGCCATCCCAGCTTCCAACTGACCGGCATCACCGACAACCACATCACCGGCCTGCCCCGCATCCGTATCGTCCGCGAACAGCTGCCGGTTTCTGGCATGAGCCACTGGAACGGGCAGGAGTGGATCATCTGCCTTAACCGTGACGATCCCGAAGTGCGGCAACGCTTCACCTTGCTACACGAGTTCAAACACATCATCGATCACGGCCATACCCACTGGCTCTACACCACACAAAACCCTAAAGCCTTCACGCGTCGCTGGGGCTGCCCACTACAACTGACAGTCCACGAGCAGGCCGAGCGAGCCGCCGACTACTTCGCAGGCTGTGCCCTGGTACCACGCACCGCCTTGAAACAAGCATGGGCCGCTGGACTCCAAACCCCCACCGCATTGGCCGACCACTTCGCCGTCTCCGAAGCCGCCATTCGCGTGCGCATCGACCAGACCGGTATCGCCCGCACTCTCGACCCGGAACCCTCACCTGCCCGCTGTGCCCGCCCCATCCGCACCCCACGGTGGCAGCCACAGCGCTTCACCATCCAGCAACCACACTACGGAAGGAGATAGCCATGACCACAACGACAACGAAGCGTGCGGTGATCTACCTGCGCGTATCCACACGCGACCAGGCCAAACGAGGAGGAGAAACAGAAGGATTCTCCATCCCAGCTCAGCGAGAAGCCTGCCACCGCAAAGCCAAGAGCCTTGGCGCGGAAGTAATCGAAGAGTTCATCGACGCCGGCGAGAGCGCCAAATCCGCCCAGCGTCCCGAACTGCAGCGAATGCTCACCTACGTCAAGCACAACACCATCCAGCTGGTCATCGTCCACAAAGTCGACCGCCTCGCACGCAACCGCATGGACGACGTCCAGATCAACTTCGAGATCCAACAAGCCGGCGCCCAACTCGTCTCCTGCTCAGAAAACATCGACGAAACACCAAGCGGCATGCTGCTACACGGCATCATGAGCTCCATCGCCGAGTTCTACAGCCAAAACCTCGCCACCGAAGCCAAGAAAGGCATGACCCAGAAAGCCAAATCCGGCGGCACCCCCGGACGCGCCCCATTCGGCTACATCAACACCACACAGCGCACCACCGAAGGCCGCGAAGTCCGCACCGTCGTCACCGACCCGGATCGAGCCCACTGGGTGCCATGGATATACGAACGCTACGCCACCGGCGAATGGACCATCGGGATGCTCCGCGACGAACTCAAAACCCACGGCGTCACCACCCTCGCACGCCCCAAACAACCAGCAAAACCCCTCACCACCTCCATGGTGCACTCCATCCTCAGCAACCCCTACTACACAGGCCTAGTCATCTTCGGCGGCGCCACCTACCAAGGCAAACACCAACCCCTAATCTCCACCGAACTATGGTCAAAAGTCGAAGCCATCCGCCACGGCAGATCCCACGCCAAAGAGAAACCCGCCATCCGAACCCACTACCTCAAAGGCAGCCTATTCTGCGGACAATGCGGCTCACCCCTCAGCTACGAAATCTCCCGCAACCGCCTCGGCAACTACTACCAATACTTCTACTGCCTCGGACGCCAAGCACGAAAAAACGGCTGCACCTTCGTCGCAATCCAAGCCCACCACGCCGAACAACTCATCGAAGACCACTGGGCAACCATCACACTGCCAGACAAAACCCTCACCACAGTACGCGAACTAGTCATCTCCCACCTCGATACCATCCTCAAAGAACACAACCACCAAGCACACCAAGCAGAAACCACCCTCGCCGAGGCCACCGCCCACAGCGAACGCCTCATGCAGGCCTACTACGCCGGAGCCATCGACACAGAACTACTCCGCAAAGAACAAGAACGCATCAGAACCGACAAAACAACCGCCGAACGCCAACTCCGCCACCTACAAACCTCCCGAGACAAACTCCACACCGCCCTCGACCAATGCCTCTCGGTCCTCCACAACGGACAACAGCAATACCTCGCAGCCACCGACAACTCACGACGCGACCTCAACCAAGCCGTCTTCGACAAGATCTACCTCGACGACGACGAGATCACCAACAGCCAACACAAAGCCGTCTACCACTACCTCCTCGACAGCAACCTCCCAGCAGTCCTGGAGAACGAAGCCAAGAAGCAACAGGACACCACCACCCCTGACAACACGAAAAACCTCCGACCAATGGCCGGAGGTTCTAACATGACACTTTTGGTGGAGCTAAGGGGATTCGAACCCCTGACCTCTTCCATGCCATGGAAGCGCGCTACCAACTGCGCCATAGCCCCGAGAGCTGCTCCAGACTATCGGATGCTCTCCCCTGTTGGCAAAGCGGCCCTGGCCGCCTGTTTCAGGGCCGCTGCGATGGTCTCCATGGCCGCGTCGTCGTGGGCAACCGAGAGGAACCACGCCTCGAAGGCCGAAGGCGGCAATGCCACTCCCCCGTCCAGCATCGCGTGGAAGAACCGCCCGTAGGCCGCGGTGTCCTGGTCCTGGGCGTCTGCGTAGTCGATGACGGGCTTCTCCCGGAAGAACACGGAGAACAGGTTCCCGGCGTTCTGGATGACGTGGGGCACCCCGGCCCCGGTCAGCGCGTCACCGACCAGCCGCTGCAGCTCGGCGGAGCGGGCGTCGACCCTGTCGTAGACCTCCGGTTTCGCCAGGTCGAGGGTGGCTATCCCGGCCGCGGTGGCGAGGGGATTCCCGGAGAGCGTGCCCGCCTGGTAGACGGGGCCGAGCGGGGCCAGCAGATCCATGACCTCCCTGCGACCCCCGACCGCCGCGAGAGGCATACCACCGCCGACTACTTTCCCGAAGGTAATCAGGTCAGGCGCCCACGCCGGAGCCTCGACCCCCGCTTCGAGCCCCCACCAGCCGGAGGCTCCGACACGGAAACCGGTGAGCACTTCGTCGAGGATCATGAGCGCCCCGTGATCGGCGGTCAGTCGGCGGATCTCGGCGTTGAATCCTTCTGCCGGGGTGACGATCCCCATGTTCGCGGGTGCGGCCTCCGTGATGACCGCCGCGATCTGCCCGCCGATCCGTTCGAACAGCGAACGCAGCTCGTCGAAGTCGTTGTAGGCAAGCACGATGGTGTCGGCCGCGGCAGCCACCGTCACCCCGGCGCTTCCCGGTAGCCCCTGGGTAGCCACACCTGATCCGGCGGCGGCCAGCAGCGCATCCGAGTGGCCGTGATAGCAACCCGCGAACTTGACGATCTTGTCGCGACCCGTGGCTCCGCGGGCGATCCGCACCGCGGTCATGGTGGCCTCTGTACCGGTGGAGACCAGCCTCACGTGTTCCGCGACGGGAACCCGGGCGCGGATCCGTTCGGCGAGCTCCACCTCCGCGCCCGTCGGCGCCCCGAAACTGAGACCCATCGCAGCCGCATTCTGCACAGCCGCGATGACCTCGGGATGGGCGTGCCCGAGCAGCGCTGGTCCCCAGGAACACACGAGATCGACGTAGCTGGTGCCGTCGACATCGGTCACGCGGCACCCGGATGCCTGTTTGATGAAACGCGGCGTGCCACCCACCGACGCGAATGCCCGCACGGGCGAGTTGACCCCGCCCGGGATCGCCTCGCAGGCCCGTGTCATCCATTCCTGGTTCAATCCAGCCATTCGGCAACCTCCAACGCCCAGTAGGTGAGCACCACATCGGCACCCGAGCGAACGATACTCGTGATCGACTCCTCGATGGCGGCGCGCCGGTCGATCCAGCCGCGTTCCGCCGCTGCCTCGATCATGGCGTACTCCCCCGACACCTGATAGGCCGCCACCGGAACCTTCGAGATGGCGGCTACGTCGGCGAGCACGTCGAGGTAGTGGCTGGCGGGCTTGACCATCACCATGTCGGCGCCCTCCGCTAGGTCCAGCAGCGTCTCCCTGAGGCCCTCGCGGCGGTTCGCTGGATCCTGCTGGTAGGTGCGGCGATCCCCCTGAAGAGAGGAGCCGACAGCCTCCCGGAAAGGCCCATAGAACGCGGAGGCATACTTCGCCGAGTAGGCCAGGATCCCGACGTCCTCGAAACCTGCCGCGTCCAGTCCGGTGCGGATCACCTGGATCTGGCCATCCATCATCCCCGACGGCGCCACGACGTGCGCTCCAGCCCGGGCCTGCGCCACCGCCTGCTGCGCGTAGGCATCGCAGGTCTCGTCGTTGATCACACGACCGTCCTCAGCAAGGAAGCCGCAGTGCCCGTGGCTGGTGAACTCATCCAGGCACACATCCGACATGATCACCAGATCATCACCGACCGCTTCCCGGCAGGCGGCGATGGCCCGCTGTTCGATGCCGTCGGGCGCCCAGGCCTGCGTGCCCCGCGGGTCCTTGTCCGCATCATCGGGCACCCCGAACAGCATGATCCCGCCCAGTCCCGCCTCCGCCGCCGATCGTGCGATGTCACCGATCTGCTCGACGGTGTGCCGACGCACCCCCGGCATGGCGCCGATCTCGGCGGGGGTTTCGCCGACGAAGGCGGGCAGGACGAGCTGCGCCGGGCGCGGCCGGGTTTCACGGACCAGTCTTCTCATGGCGGCGGTGGTGCGTAGCCTGCGTGGGCGCTCGATCATGCGTTTCCCTTCCCAACCAGTTCGGCGGCGGCCCTTGCGACCACCTCCGCGTCGGGGGACGGCGAGACGCTGGCCGCCACCCCGAGTTCATTCAACACCTTCGCGGTGGGTTGTCCGATGGCCAGTACCCGGGTTCCCTCCGGCCAGCCCAGCCGTTGGTCGATCACCCGCGCCACCGAGCCCGCGGTCACGACCACTGCCACGAACTCCCCGGCCTTCCACTGGGCCGCCAGTTCGGCGGGTTCCTGGGTCGCCTCCATCGTGTAGACAGGGAAGACATCGACCTGCCAGCCCAGTTCCCGCAGACCCTCGGGAAGATCCGGTTTGGAAAGCGCCGATCCCGGGATCACCACCCGTCCCGTGCCGGCCGGGAACTCCTCGACGAGTCCCGCCGCGCTGGCCTTCCCGGGGATGAGGTCCACCACATACCCGGCCGCTTCCAGGGCCGCTGCGGTCGCCTTCCCGACGGCGGCGATCCGCCCGGGCAGCCGGGCACCCAGCCCCTGAAGGGCCTCGACGGTGCGGGCGGAGGTGACCACCGACCAGTCGGCCCGCCCGAGGTCGAGCCCGTCAATCAGCACCACCGGGACCTGCACCGGGAAGGTCGTGACCTCAAGTCCAACAGCGCTCAATGCCTTGGAGAGCTCTCCCACCTCGCGGGGAAGAAACACCGCACGCCCCCCGGCCCGAGGCCACAGGTCGGCGTCGTCGTGGAACTCGGCCAATCGAGATGCACGAGTAGCATCCAAACGGGTCACCTCGGCAGCGCCGGCGGCGAGCAGCCGGGTGGTTGCGGTTCTTCCCGCCCCCGGAATCAGCGGCACCTCAGTTCTGGCCTGGCGAGTGCCGTCGGCGGAGTACACCCCCGCGGCAAGCCTATCGCCGGTTCCGAGGGCCGCTATCGGGGCCGCACAACCGCCACCCAGGGCCGCCAGGACAGCCCGTTCCTCGGTGACCGCGACCCGCGTGTCCGCATCGTCCAGGGCTTTGAGGGCGGCGATCAGGGCGGCGTCATCGGCGCGGCACTCAATGCCGAGCGCCCCCTGCCCGGGTGCAGGCAGGATGGACAGTTCCTCGGTGATTCGTCCCGCAAGCCCCAGGCGGCGCAGCCCCGCTGCAGCCAGTACCACCGCATCCAGGTCGCCGGAGGTCACCCGGGACAGACGGGTGTCGATGTTGCCGCGGATATCGATGAAGACCAGGTCAGGACGCAGGGAGCGCAGCTGCGCCACCCGCCGCGGCGACCCGGTTCCCACCCGGGCCCCTCCGGGCAGTTCGGCCAGGCTCAGGCCGTCGCGAGAGAACAGCGCATCGCGGGGGGATTCCCGTTCCGGGATGGCCGCGACCACCAGTCCGGGAACAGGCTCAACCGGGAGGTCCTTCAGTGAGTGGACGGCCAGGTCCACATCTCCTCTGAGCAACGCGGAACGCAGCTCCGCGGCAAACACCCCGAGTCCGGAGAGCCGGGTCAGCGACTCGCGTTCGTGATCGCCGCGGGTGCGGATGGTGACAATCTCCACTTCATGCCCAAGAGCGCGGAGCCGGTCGGCCACCCAGGTGGATTGGGTCACCGCCAGGGTGGATGCGCGCGTTCCCAGTTTCATACTGCCGCTTCCAGTCCAGATGCGATTGCGGCTTCTATCCCATTGCCAGCCACCCAGGCTCCCGCCACCTTGACGTTGGCGGGGAGGGAATCCAGCAACCTTACACGTTCCGCAGCCGGGAGCGCCTTGGGCACAGCCGACCAGCGAACCAGGGCGTGATCACGGAGTACCAGGTTCTCGCAGCCAAGCAGCAGGCGGGCATCAGCCAAAGCCTGCTCTGTGGCGGGATTGGCGTCGGGTGCGTAGCTGAGACGGATCAGTTCCACATCCCCACCGCTCCAAGGCCATTTCGCCGAATAGTGAGTCAGCGCCCGGGCTGCAAGCCCTGGGATCGGCTGGCCGAGCATTACCCCGGAACCGACCGGCGCCCCTGCCAAAGGCTCTGACTCCAGCGCCAGGACCGTGTTAACCGAGGTTCCTGTCGCGGGTGCCGATGCGGTGATTCCCAGCCCACCGAGCAGGTCAACGGCAGAGTGGGCAGGACAGGCCAGGATCACGCGGTCAGCCTCTAGTCGATCTTCGCCGACGGTGACCGTCGCGTCGCGTCCGATCCCGGCGACGCGGGCACCGAGCCGGATCTCCCCGCCGTTACCCCGGATGTCAGAGGCCAGGGCCTCGACGAGACGGATCAGCCCTCCAACGGGTTGGGCGACGGCGGAGCGGCTACCGCGGGCCGCCGCGACCTTCGCGTACAGGGATCCAGGTCCCCTCAGGCTGGGCGCGAACTGCGCCAGCAGCATCCGATCGGGTTCCATCCGGTAGACGGTCCGGGTCACAGGGGCCACCAATCGGTCGGTGACAGCTCGACCGAGGCGTGCTGTCACCAGCTCCCCGACGGTGGTGGCGCCGGCCCCAATCTCGTCGCTGAGTCCAGGTTCAGCCAGTGCTGTTGCCAGGTCCGCACCGTCCAGGGCAGCAGTCAGGGCCGGATCATTCGGTCCGCTGGGAATACCCAGCACCCCGTCGGCACCGGGCCAGGACTGTGTGACGGACCAGCGGATGTGTGGTCCCCCCGTGGGAGCGGCGATCTCCAGGCCGAGAGTCGCGCACAGTTCGTCCGCGATTCCCAGGCGGCGGGCGTAGGCCTCGGCCCCGCCGTCGATCAGCTTCCCGGCTATCGTCAGCGGCGCCACCATCCCACCGATCCGTTCTGAGGCTTCCAGGACGATAACCTCAGTACCTGCGCGGGCCAACCGGTAGGCGGCTGCAAGCCCAGCCACACCGGCCCCGACGATCACGGCCCTCACAGCTCGTGCACCAGGGCGACGAGATCGGTCAACACCGCAGGATCGGTCTTGGGTGGCACGCCATGCCCAAGGTTGACCACATGAGCGGGTGCGGATCGGCCTCGCTCAACGACATCTTTGGTGTGAGTGGCGAGGTTCTCCCAGCCTGCTGCCAGTCGCGCGGGATCGATGTTGCCCTGGAGCACCTTTCCGGGCAGACGGCGCGCAGCCTCGTCCAAGGGGATGCGGTGATCGATGCCGATCGCCTCAGAGCCGCATCCTGCCATGGCCTCCAGCAGGTGTCCGGCTCCGGTGCCGAAGTGGATGCGAGGCACGGAAACGCTCTCCAGCGCCCGCCGCGAGTAAGGGGCGACCCGGGTGGTGTAGTCGTCCAGGCAGAGCGTCCCGACCCAGGAGTCGAACAGCTGAACCGCCCGCGCCCCGGCCTTCACCTGAATGCGCAGGAACTCACCCGACAGGTCGGCGCACCAGGTGAGAAGTCGGTCCCAGGCCGCAGGTTCAGCATGCATGAAGGCCCGCGCCCCCAGGTGGTCGCGGGACCCACGTCCCTCCACCAGATAGGCAGCCAGGGTGAAGGGAGCGCCAGCGAACCCGATCACCGGTGTGGCCTCGCCGAGTTCCGCGACGGCCAGCGTCACCGCCTTCTCCACAGTTGATGCGTCAGAGATCCGATGCTCCACCAGTCTGTTCACCTCTGCGACGCTGTTCACCGGTTGTTCGAAAACCGGCCCTACCCCGGAAACGATGGACACATCGACTCCTGCGAGCGCCAGAGGGATCATGATGTCGGAAAAGAACACGGCCGCATCCACACCGTGGCGGCGAACTGGCTGACAGGTTATTTCGGCGGCCAGTTCCGGTGTGAGGCACGCATCCAACATCGCGACGCCCTGTCTCGCATTGCGGTACTCTGGCAGCGATCGCCCGGCCTGACGCATGAACCACACCGGTAGACGCTCCGGCTGACGCCCCTCAAGGGCGACTAGAAGGGCAGGCTGATCGCTTCTTGTCATGGCCGAATTCTGCCCTATCGACGGAAATCTGGTTCACTGGAACCACTGTGAACCTTCGCATCCTGTCCGTAACGCATGACCTCCACGGTCTTACCGAGGTCCAACGCGTATCTCAACATGCGGACACCCTGTCCGCTTCCTTGCGGAACACCTCCGGCATTGAAGGCCTCGTGACCTTGGCGACCTGCAACCGGCTCGAATTCATCATCGATTCACCGAAAGTGCCGGAGGCACATCTGCGCCTGAGGCTGGCCCGCGAGCTCGATTCCCAGCCTGACTGGTCCGTCCATGAGGGCGAGGAGGCCCTCACCCATCTGTTCCGGGTCGCCTCCGGCCTGGAATCGATGGTGGTCGGGGAGCGGGAGATCACGGGGCAGCTGCGCCGCGCCCTGAAGACCGCCCAGGAATCTGGTGATGCTTCCGGCACCCTGACCAGCGTCATCAACGCCGCCCTGCACACCTCCCGGCGAGTGAGTGTCGAAACCAAACTGCAGGAATCAGGACGCTCGGTGGTCGGCGTCGGACTCGATATGACCGGGATCAAGGACTGGAAAAACCAGCGGGTGCTGCTCGTGGGAACAGGTTCCTACGCGGGCGCTGTCGTCTCGGCACTGCGACAGCGCGGGGCCGAAACCATCTTCGTCCATTCCTCGTCCGGAAGAGCAACGGGGTTCGCCGAGCGACACGCCATCACCCCCGCAAAGAACCTCGAATCGGCCCTAGGCAAGGCAACACTGGTGGTCACCTGCCGAGGTTCAGCCACCCCCGTGGTGACCACGACCCACCTCAAGGACGCCGCCCCCACCGTACTGCTCGACCTGTCATTGCAGCCGGATGTGGATCCGGCCGTAGCCGCCCTGCCGGGGATCACCCTCCTTGACCTGGCAGCGATCCAGGCCGCCATCTCCCCCACGTGGGCTGCCGATTCCGCCCGGGCCGAACGGATCGTTGCTGAAGGGGTACACGAGATCTCCGGGCGCCTGGCCTCCCGCGTCGCGGACCCAGCGGTTGCCTCGCTGCGAGCTGCGATGCTGCAGATCGTCGACGAGGAGGTGGCGCGGCTCCCGCAGGGCCGAGCACTGACCATTGAGGACTGCACCCTGGCGCTCCGACGCCTGACCACGAAGCTGCTCCACACCCCTTCGATACGCGCACGCGACGCAGCAGCCGAGGGTAGAATCGCCGACTACCTGGCTGCCATGGAGGAGCTCTACGGCATCGAAATCCAGCCTGACCTCGACGCCCGGAGCCATCATCGTTGCCCAGTGACAGGGCTCAGTTTTGCCGACCTGGCGATGACCGAGCCCACGGAGGTTGGATGAACGACGCCCTGAGTCCGTATTCGGCTGTGCTGCTGGCCTCCTACGGCGGCCCCCGCCGCCCCGAAGACGTGTTGCCCTTCATGCGCAACGCCACCGCCGGTCGCGGGGTGCCAGACGAGCGCCTGCTTGAGGTTTCCCAGCACTACCAGCTCTTCGGGGGACGCTCCCCCATTAACGAGCAGAACGAGGCGCTTCGCGACGCCCTCGCCGCGGAGTTGAGAAAACGAGGCTGCCCCCGTCCCGTCGTGATCGGGAACCGCAACTGGACCCCCTTCTTCGCCGAGACCGTCTCCGCCCTGCACCGTGACCGGCACGACAGGGTGGTGGCGTTGACCACCGCAGCTTATTCCTGCTATTCCGCATGCCGACAGTACAGGGAGGACCTGGCTGCTGTCATGGAGCGAGTGCCTGGTATCACCATAGAAAAGGCCGGCCCCTATGCAGAGCGAGACGGCTTCATTTCGGCCAATGTGGATGCCCTGGTCACGGCTGTGCGAGCACTACGAGCCCGGATCAGCAACGGGGTGATGAAGGTGTTGTTCGTCACACACTCCATTCCGATCGCCATGAACGCAGCCTCCGCGAACGGCACCCCCGCTGCCCGTTACGACGCCCAACACATCAGGGTTGCCTCCCGGGTGGCCGAGGACGCCGAGGCCCACCTGGGTGAGCGTCTCGACTGGGAGCTGGTCTACTGTTCCCGTTCTGGCAGCCCGCGCATTCCGTGGCTCGAACCCGACGTCAACGACCGCCTGGCCGAGTTGACAGGCGTCGACGGCGTGGTGGCCGCACCGATCGGTTTCATCAGCGACCACATGGAAGTGGCCTACGACCTAGACACCCAGGCCCGAGAATCGGCTGCCGAAGCCGGTTTCGACTACGAGCGCGCCGCCACCGCAAGCGTCCACCCAGACTTCATCGCTACTTTGGCCGATCTTCTCTTCGAGCAGGCCGCCATAGCGCGGGGCGAACTCGCCCCGCCCGACCATCCCTGCCTCACAGAGCCAGCACGTTGCTGCCTCCCACATCCGCAGAAGGAGCAAACCCATGTCCCATCCGCATCACATGCACGCTGATCCGCGCGACCATCTGATTCCGGCCGAGGAAGTCAATGCAACCCCGCACTACGTGATGTATTCGGTGTTCTGCGCCGTGGGCCCGCTGCACGACCCCGACGCCATAGCCGCGGAGAAGACAGTTCTCGACACCGGAGTGAGCATCCGCGGCTGGTACGACATCGGTGGTTTTCGCGCCGATGCTGACCTGATGCTGTGGACCTTGGCCGACAACCCGCACCAGCTGCAGGCGGCCTACCACGCGCTACGTCGCTCTGACCTGGGACGGGACTTGGATCCGGTATGGTCCTGCATCGGTGTGCACCGCCCCGCTGAGTTCAACCGCGGCCATACCCCGGCCTGTTTCTCCGGTGTTGCACCCCGCCCATGGGCGTGCGTCTACCCGTTCGTACGCAGCTACGACTGGTACCACATGGACGAGGAGCACCGCTCGAAGATGCTCGCCGCCCATGGCCGCATGGGTCGCGAGTACCCCGACGTGCCGGGTTCCACCACCTCGGCCTTCGCACTGAACGACTACGAATGGCTGCTCGCCTTCGAGGCCGACGAGCTGCACCGCCTCACCGACGCGATGCGTCACCAGCGTGGAGCCGAGGCCCGGCTGTACGTACGCGAAGAGATCCCGTTCTTCACCGGTCCCCGTGTCACCCTCGAGGAGTGGGTCTCCCGCCAGCCCCAGAGCTGAGAGGCGACATCCCCGAGACCAGCGGATCGACGAGCAACGTGGGGTGGGGCGTGTGCATGCCCCACCCCACTTTGCTTCGTTTCTTCCCTAGCCCTCGATGACCTCGCGGAGGAGCCTCAACACCTCGGCCGAGGAGTAGTCCTCGGTACTCCCGGCAATCTTGATCCCGGCCCGTTCCAGCACCTTGGTGGCAGAGTCGCCGATGGCGAACACCAGCACATCAGGATGCCACCCGAGAAGACGCCCAACAGCTATCGCGTTCGATCCCGATGTAACGATCACCGCATCGAATGCACCCTCCTCCCACATCTCACGGATATCGGCGGGCGCCTCCCGCAGCAGCTGCATGGTGTAGACGGGAATCAGCTGGGCCTTCCAGCCCTTCGAGTGAAGCCCGGAGATGAACCCCGGCGCGAGCAATGCAGATCCGGGCACCAGGACCGTTCCCGTCCCGTCACCCGTGGGCCAGATGTCCAGGAGCGCAGGAACACCAGCCGCCCCCTCGGGCACCAGATCGACGTGGTAGCCCATCTCACGCAGCGCATCTGCCGTTCCAACACCGACAGCAGCAAT
The DNA here is from genome assembly GCF_037055325.1 of Arachnia propionica. NCBI lineage: Bacteria > Bacillati > Actinomycetota > Actinomycetes > Propionibacteriales > Propionibacteriaceae > Arachnia > Arachnia propionica. The sequence continues at coordinate 711,620 of NZ_CP146373.1, forward strand.
CTTCGCCTCTTCAGGGAGCCTCCAACCAAGGTCCCGGATGCTCTCGACGGCACGCACCGAGGTGAAAGCAACCCAGTCGGCACCGTCCAGAGTGGAACTGACCGCAAGCACCTCGCGGCGCTGCAGCATCACGGATGTGACGTCCAGGACGTGCCCACGCAACCCGCGGGCGATCCGTCCCTCCTCTCGGGGAATCAGGATCTTGGCCTTGGTGAGTTCGGTGATCCGACGACCGCTTTCCTCCCCAGCTTCAGCCTCGGTCTGCACCCGGTTGCGTCCGAGCTCCTCAGCCCCTTTGGAACGGAGGTAGGCCGCGGCTCGGCGGGCGGTGCGAATCGCGTGGTACTCGGATGTGGGCATGCCCATCTGCACCACCAACCCCTTGGAGCCGTCCTTCGGCAGGACCGCGACGATCAGCGACAGCACCCCTTCCCGCGTGGCCTTCGCGGCCACCGAGACAGCTTCACTGACATCGAGAGCGGCATAGGCAGCCCGTTCCGCCATGACACAGACGCGGGTGTCGGGGTGATCAAGTTCTTGGAGGATGCTGATGAGCTCCTTGTCCTCGCTGCGACATTCGAGACCGGTGGCCCCGAGCCCAGCATCCGGGAGAATGTCGTCCAGGTATTCGGTGACGAGATCGAGACGCCCCACGGCCTCAAAATCGGCGGCTCCAGCCACCAGACCATCGAGCTCTCCGGTACGCACCTTCTCCAGGAACTCGATGAGTTGTCCGGGGGTTCGTTTGACGAACGTGAGCCCAGGATTGATACTCAGCAACTGCGAGCGGCGCAGGCCGGATCGCGTGGCTATCACCGACCCCTCGGGAAGCTGTTCCAATGTCAGGCCGTCGCGGGCCACCAATGCGTCGCGCTGATCGCCACGTTTCAGGATGGCCGCGAAGGTCAGGCCCGGCATCTGCTGTTTCGGGATGCGGTGCATACGGTGCACCACCAGGTCGAAATCGCCACGCATCAGGCCGAGACGCAGCTGCCCCACCGTCTCGGAATCACCGGCAGCAGGGATGTGCACCACATCCACGTCGTGTCCCATTTCACGTAGGGTGGCGGCCACGGCTTGCGAGCGGGCGACATCCACCACGGAGTTTTTCGTGCCAAGACTGATCTTCAACTCGTCCATCCTCACTGAATAACGACTACGACTGGTCAATCGTCGAGCCCAGCCTATCGATCCGCACGCAAGATTTTGTCGTCAGGATGGAACCGCGCGATTCAACCAGTCCTCCAGCCTCGGTCCGGCCCCTTCAACGCCATTCTCTGGGAGTAGGGCTCCTCGCCGGAATGCGCGCCCGAAGCTGGTGGGCAGGAACACAGGAACCGGAAGGATTCCACCGGGTTTGGGGCTTCTCCTCACTAGCTCCCAAAGGGTCATCTCCTCGGGGCCCGAGATTTCGACAAGATCCCCGGCCCGCTTCCCCGACGCCGTCTCAGCAACCACCCGGGCCGCCGCCTCGAGAGCGATGGGTTTGATGCGCATCCCGGGCACGAGCCCCAGAGGACCCAGCCTGTTGCGTTGCAGAACCTGAGCACCGAACTCGAACCACTGGGTGGTGCGCACGATCGTCAGGGACGGGCTGAACCTCCTGGCCGTCTCCTCCTGGGCCTTTTTGCCCGCGAAGTATCCGTATCCCTGGATCTCCGGCCGGTCGGTGTTGACGATCGACAGGAGGATGTGGCGCGCACCCGCCTGAGCTGCGGCGTGCGCCACCGACCGTGCGGACCGTTCGAAGAATTCGATACAAGGTTTGCGCCCGGTGGCGACGATGTTCGTCGCCTCGATCACCACGTCGGCCTCGAGTTGCGGCAAGGAATCCGCCGTCACATCGAAACCGGTGGAGCGTGAGACCTGTCGCGCCTGGATCCCTTCGGCCTCGCAAGCGTGCTGGATCGCGACTCCCGAGGCTCCGCCCCCGACTATCACTGCGTGCATCACCACTCCCATCCCTCTACGAGCGTAGAGACTATATGATCGTAGAGGATACATGGGAGAGTGAATGGATCGACGACAACGGATCGCAAATGCGGGAATCGCCCTGATAGCACGCGGCGGCACCCACCGCCTGACCCACCGTGCGGTGGATGCCGAGGCCGGGCTCCCCAGCGGCTCGACCTCGTATTACGCACGTTCCCGTCGCGATCTGATCCGCCTGGTGATGGAGCAGCTCTCCGCGGAATCGCAGGCCGACCTGACCGACATCGAGGTACCTGAGAAACTGACGGTCCGGCAGGCCACCGATCTGGTGGGGAGACTGGCGAAACGTCTCATCCTGAACGGCGACGCGCAGGCGGCGCGGTTCGCCCTAATGTTCGAGGTCCGCGACGATGACGAACTACGCCGCGAGCTCACCGTCGATGCCCCGGTGCGCAGCAGCTTCGACGAGAAGGCCGTCAAGCTGCTGCGCGCCCTCGGCGCGACCGATCCGGAGGGGACCGCCCCGGAGTTCGTCGCTCTAGTCGATGCGGTCCTGATGTACCGGGCCGTGGAGGCCGCTCCCATCGATCCGGTCGGCGTGGTCGAGACCTATTTGACCGGTCTTCTGGTCAGGCAAAAACCGACGGCAACCCGATGACGTAGCTGTTGATCTCTCCCCCGCCGAAGTTGGTGGTGAAGATGATGCGGCTGAGGTCGCGGGAAGCGCTGGCCTGGGGTTCGAGGAAGTAGGGATCGCCGTCGACTTTGTCCCAGTCAGCCCGGATGTGCGCGACGTTGAGTGCCCGTCCGCCGGGGGTGAGTTCCAGCAGCCAGACCTTCCGGTACTCGGCTCGAAGGGTGGGGGCCGGCGTCTGGGAATTGTGGCCCGCACTGTCGCCGTAGGTGGAGATGACCGCCCATCCCGGGACGCCGAAAGACTGTCCGCTGATGTGCACCGCATAGGCCTCACCATCGAACGGGTAGAGGGTGTGCAGGTCATTGCGCTCGCCGGTCGCAACATCGATGGACACGATCTGACCCTTCCCGTAGTCGGCGACCACCAGGAGGTCCCTGCGATCCGGGCCAAGAGCGAGATCGGAGTGTTCCGAACCATCGAGAAGTTGGCGCGACTGCGTGAAGTCTGTGCTGTAGGCGACGGTTCCCCCCTCCCCGGCCAACCAGGACGGCACCACGTATGTGCCGCTCGGTGCCGTTGAGATGTGGTCCGGGAATGCTCCCGGCACAGGGAAGGCGGAGGCGTCCAGGGTGCCGATCACGGTTTTGTTCTCGAGGTCGAGGGCGAGGAGCCCGTGACAGGTGTTGCGCTGGGCAGTCGCGTCGTAGGAGGTGGCCATGAGACCCAGGACCTTGCCGTCGGCGCTGAAGGTGCCTTCCCCCTTGGTCCAGAAGGACGTGGCCCCGGGCCAGGGGGTCTGGCCCGTGAAGTCGAAGGCCTGCTCCTTGGTTCCGGTCTCCACATCGAGCAGCCACCAGACCATACCTCCGTTGCGTTCAGTGAAGTAGAGGCGGGCGGGTTCACTTGGATGCCAGAGGGGTTCGCAGTCACCGGCCAGGTCCGGGAGCTTGCGCAGATACCCGAAGGTGGTGGCGTCGTAGAGGTGCCAGAAACCCTTGCCGTCCTGCGCGAGGTAGCGGGTGTTGTCGGCATTGAAGGCCTGCCGCCTGGAGTACTCGTGCCGCATACGGTCGCCCTCCCCCTCGGCGACGGCGGTCGCGCGGTACAGGCGGGTTCCGTAGGCGGGATCGATCAGGACATCGGACAGCCCGGTGGAGCGTTCCGGCCGGGCGATGGCTTTGATCGGATCATCCGACAGTGGAGTGAGCCGGAAGCTTGGCTCGTACAGCGCATCGAAGGGATTGCTCGGACCCACACCGGGCGGAGATGCCACCGCCGAAGTTGATGGGGAGGAATGGGAGCCGGCGACGCAGCACGCCACCAGACCAAAGCCTCCGGCCCCGAGAAGGGCACGACGGGAAAACCGGATACAGTTCATCTGTTCCTCCTAGAACACGATTTCTCGGTCCTCCCCTTGTCGCCAACTCCTGGCGCCACGATCGTGATGCTACACGTTCCTGCAACATTCAAAAAGATCTTCCAGAAATCCAACCGGTTCTTCCCGCTGAAACCGGTTGACCCAGACCCCGCAGAAAGAGCGGTCCATCTCGAAGCCGCCCTTGATGCCCGATGGCCAGAACCCGACCACGAGCCAGCTCACCACATGCATCTAGGGTGGTGGGACGATGCCGCGAGAGGAAGGTGCGTGATGCAGACGATCACCCTCAACAATGGTGTGGAGATGCCCATGGTGGGCATGGGCGTGTTCCGGATGACCGGGGATGAGGTGCGCGCCGCACTGCCGGTGGCTCTTGACGCCGGGTATCGACTGATCGACACAGCCGCTCTGTACGGCAACGAAGAAGCGGTTGGTGAGGTGGTCGCAGCCTCCGGGCTGCCTCGCGATGAGCTGTTCGTCACCACCAAGGTCTGGTATCGCGACTTCGGTCGCGACGCCACGTTGCGGGCCTTCGAGAAGTCACTGAGCAGGTTGGAGATGGACTACGTGGACCTGTATCTGCTGCACCAACCCTTCAACGATTACTACGGGGCATGGCGGGCCCTCGAAGAGCTGTACGGGCAGGGGGTCGTCCGCGCGATCGGGGTGTCGAATTTCATGCCGGATCGCTATTTCGACCTCGCCGTCCACAGCGAGGTCACACCCGCGGTCAACCAGTGCGAGGTACATCCCCTCCATCAACGAGGGGACCTGCACGAGATCACCCGGCGACACGGCACCGTCCTCCAGGCGTGGGCGCCGCTGGCCCAGGGGAGATCGGAGACCCACGGTTCCCCGGCGCTGCGAAGGATCGCGGAGCGGCACGGGAAGTCGGTGGCGCAGGTGATGCTGCGGTGGCTGGTGCAGCGCGAAATCTCCTTGGTGGTCAAGAGCACCCACGAGACCCGGCTGCGGGAAAACCTGGACGTCTTCGACTTCGAACTGACCGAGACCGAGATGTCGGACATCGCCGCCCTGGACGAACACAAACCGAACGCTGGCATGACCCATCACGACCCGCGGCTGCTGGAGCACCTGCACGACAAATACCGCTGATCCCATCTACCCAGAGCTGGTCGAGTCGAAACCAAGCCGCACTCCCCCGAAGTTGGTTGAGCCGACCTGCGAGCGCCAGCGAGTAGGTCGTGTCGAAACCAAGCCGCAGAGCGGTCAGCCTTCGGGGGTTTCGCGATACATGGTCACGGGATAGTCGGTCTCGGTCATGTGCAGCCAGTCCTTGACCGTGAAGCCGAAGCGTTCGTAGAGTCGCTGGCTTCCCAGAGTAGTGGCCTCTAGGTATGCGGGCAGGCCGGCCTCGTCGACCACCTCGAGGCGGTGGTTCAGCAGCCGCGACCCGATACCGAGGCCGCGCGCCTCCTCACCGACGACGATGTCGACGAGGTACCAGTGGGCGTGATCGGGACGACTCTTGGCAAAGACATCGAGAGTCCTCAGGGTCTGCGGCAGGTGACGCAACCCCACCGCCGAGACCACCCGCGGCAGCTCGCGCACCTTCGCCCAGCTGGAGGTCTTGCGGTCGGGCGATTCCCATGCCGCGGCACCGACCAGGCGACCGTCGTCCTCTCTGCGGGCCAGATCAACGGCCCCTCCTGCCATCGCCCCGGTCCGCAACTCGGACAGGAACACCTTCGTCAGGCGCTGCAGTCGATTCCGCTCCCCCGGGATCATCACCGCAATCACCGGATCGTCGTGGAAAGCCGCAGCGAACAGACCAGCCACCTCAGGCAGGTCCGCCTCCTCCCCCTGGGCGATGGCAATGGTCATTCGGTATCCCTTCGGTGGTCGTGGTTCTGGTAGGCGATGGCGCTCCTCAAGAAGGAGCAAGTTCAACTCATCAGGCTACCAGCAGCGCAGACAGAGCATGTTTCACATTTTCCGCACGCACCAAAGATAAACCCTAGGAGCGAGACTCAAGCCATTCAGCCGCTTTCATCCTATGGAATTCAAAGACCGGAAACGCTTTATTCCACATCAAGGGAAAATAGGGACACCCTCTCGCTTCATTGTTTTTATACTGTAATGCTGCATGGATGAATTCCGGCACGGTTCCATCGCATTCAAAGCTCGTTTCAGGCACGCAAGAGTCGACGATTTCTACAACACACCCTTTTCGCACCCCTATCCAGTCTTCAATCAGTTTATTGATGTGTTCACCCCTGAAAGAATATCCGACAACAACCAGTCGCTCTGCCGCAAGGAGCCAATTCCAGAATCCCACAAGCATCGCCAAGAATGGCCCATCCGGCCGGAGCTTGCCTCGCAGACCAAATACGAGCCCCAGCGGCTGCAGACTTCTGTCATCCAATCCTCGGTTAACAGACCAATCCTCCCCTGACTGTATTCGGATCATCCTGGGCTCATCTTCAGGCAAGCATTCCTCCACACCACGCGGCCTCCCCCAATCGATAGAGCCATGAAGCTTTAGCAATCGCACATCAGCATTTTCACTCCACCTCCAAGACATGCCATCTTTCCACTTCTCGACGCCTGTATCCACCAGCAATCCAGCATTGGCAGAAGCGTTTTCTATACCAATATCGTAGTTCAGTGTGGCAATTCGAGTTGGTTTTGATCGGAACAGACCAGTCAAGTAATCGCATGCAGTTTCACTTTCCAGAACCAAGGCATTCCCGAGCTTCTCATGAACAACTTTGCACAATTTACGATAGGTCTCGCCTACAGAAGGAGCAGGAAGCCCAGAATTACCGAAAGCGTCTTGCCGACCCTCCCCATACTCCTGGAATATCTCAAGGCTTCCTCAACGAACCGCGACCATTCCGACATGTCACTCCTGGACGGAAAGGGCTCTCGCCATTGTTGAACGAAGGGAGCGATCTCCAACTCAGACGTGGTGGCGAGTATTTGAATGGTGGTGAAGAGCCTCTCGATGTCAACATCACCCGGAAACCTTGAGGCTTATTCATGGGGTGTAGGCGAAGATGAGTCCCGTGACGGCTTGTACTGTTGCTTCGAAAGTGTCGTAGGGACGGCGGCAATCAGTGTGTAGAACGGGCCAGGTCTTGAGGTTCGCGATGACGCGTTCGCTGAGGTAATGGTCGTGTTGTTTCTTTTATCGGTGTTGGCGAGTTCACCGTGAGTGGGTTTCTTCGTGGGGGGGTGATCATTCCCAATCCGATGTAGCCTTTGTCTCCACTATGACTTTGAGCATTGAGGGTTGTGAGAAATCCGGATTCCTTGACGGCCTTCGCGTCATGCACACTACCCGGCAGGGGGGAGATTTAGGCGAGCTGTCCGGCTAGGGCGCAGACCACTTGCAGGTTCACTCCTGTGGCATGGTGTTTGCCTGAGTACAGTTCGGGACGGTCGCGCCATGACCAGCAGGGTGCCAGGTGCCGTCGATGATGTTCTGGCGGATCTGGGTCGAGGATCTTCCAGCTCAGGTATCCATGCTTGAAGGACTTCGGCGATCAAGGGGGTGTAGACCGCCACCACTCTCGAGATGGTGGATTGGGAGACCGTGTGGATGTCGGCCAGCAATTCCTGGGTGAGATTGTGTCTGAGTATCAACACAGTGACTTGGATACAGCGGAACAACCCCAGGACACGGGACCCTGCTGCCGGATAGGTTCCCGGAGCAGGAGGTGTGGATCAGTTCACACAGGTTGAGAATCTGGTTGCGGTCAAGGCTTGTGGTAGTGTTCATGGCAGCGGCTTGTCTTTTATCTGAGGGTTTTCTTTCTACACCTTGAATTATCTCAGATCGGGCAAGCCACCTTCGCATCCCCCTCGAGGTAAAACCTTAGCTGAGGAAAACCAAAACCCCCCTATAAACTAAGCCTCAATGACTTTTATTGGCGATTATTCCTGATCGCAACCCAGATCATAAGCTTTCCCCGAAAAACCATTTTCCTGCGAAATGAAATTCATATATTCACCAATATCCATAGCCGCCACGGTTCCGAGTCCTTGAAGACGACTGAAAAGCTTAAAAAGGAAAAACAAGAGAGCGGTATTGGAATCACTATATTCCAGCTTGGATGATTCGCCATAAGGATTGTTGAACGACCGGGCACCTAGCGCACACCCGATATCGATCCGAAGATCGCCAGTAAGACGCTTGATGGATTCCATGGCCACTTTACCATCTAAATCGACCCAGCCACTCCTCGTGGTGAGCAGACCTCCGAGAATATGTATAGGTTTCTTAGGAGCGAATACACCTCCGGCATGGGGGATTGCAATGGACGTGCGATGAAGACAGCGAACACTTGCAATCTTTCTTCCGGCATAATCCATGAAACGCTTATTAACTTCTTGCTTAACCTCAAATACCGCATATACAGCCTCAACAGGAACGAGCAGGTCGCTATCACTGACGCGAACGAGTAAAGGAGTATACTGCGAATCATAGATAAGCAAGTCAATCTGATCGCTTATTTCTCCAGAAGAATCTATCGCAAATCCTTTTGTAACACCATATCGACTGGGGAGAAACTCTTTAAGGACAGCAGCCCATTTCGCTTCTGAGGCTTCTCCAATAGCACCCCCGTGCCGAATAGAAGCGGGCGCTATTCCCAACTCTTCAATTAGACTATTCTGTTTTTTCAAAAAAGCTGAACGTATTATGTTTTTGTCTACCATGAAGATTTTCCTAACCCTTATATAGAGAGGATTATTCGCAGACGATTTATCGGTCGGCAAATCCCCTAATCAGAGCGCCTTTGAAAATAGCAAAAATAAGCCTTACAGGATGTTATCAAGATGGGCCAACAAACACAACTTCAATCAACAGAAATTCCAACAAAAAGGATCACGAGCCAGCCACTGCACTTTGATCAGACCATTAATTTTCAAACCGCCCGTGGAGCTAAGGGGATTCGAACCCCTGGCCTCTTCCATGCCATGGAAGCGCGCTACCAACTGCGCCATAGCCCCGTATCTCACGACTCCTTGAATTTACCGGAGCCGCGGGCGGCGTGCAAGCCGCAGGTCAGGGAATCTGTCTCGCAGGGGTGTTGTAGGTGGCGAGTCTGGGTTTTTCTCCCCCTATCACCAGGGAATAGGTGATGTTTCCCGGGATGCTGAGGACGTCGTCGATGCTCATGAAGGCACTGACCACCTTGGACAGCAGCAGGCCGTGGGTGACGATCAGTACCTGCTGTCCCTCGTGCCTTTCTGCGATCTCCCGCACCGATTCCAGGGCCCGGCTGGTCATCTCCGCCAAGGTTTCGCCCGTCGCCGAGCGTTGGAAATCGATCCCTTGGAGGTAGAAATCCGTGAAACCGGGGAACACGCGGATCACTTCAGCGGTGGTCATGCCGCTCCAGCTGCCGATGTTGATCTCCTGCAGCCGGGCATCCGGCACCACGCCGAGTCCGTGGGGTTCCGCGACCATGTGGGCGGTGCGAAGGGCACGTTTCAGGTTGGATGTGTAGCAGGCCTCGAAGTCCCAGTCCGCGAAGAACCGGGCCGCTTCCTCGGCTTGCTTCTCCCCTACCTCGTCGAGTTCGACATCCGCCTGTCCCTGCAGTTTTCCGAGCTCGTTCCATTCCGTGCGACCGTGCCGCAGGAACACAAGTTTGGTGTGTGTCACTGCTCCTCGACGTCCTGTGGCACCGGCACATCGTGTACATCGAGCGGGATCTGTGGGCAGTCCTTCCACAACCGTTCCAGGTTGTAGAGGCTGCGTTCCTCGGTGTGCTGCACATGCACTACGAAATCGATGTAGTCCAGCAGAACCCAGCGGTTCTCCCGGTCGCCCTCGCGGCGCACCGGTTTCACCTGGACCTGTTTGATGAGTTGCTCCTCCACAGCATCGACAACCGCTCCGACCTGGCGTTCATTCTTGGCGCTGATGATCAGGAACACATCGGTGATCGCGAGCTGCTGACTGACGTCGAAGGCGACAATATTGGTGCCAAGTTTCTCGGCAGCAGCCTCCGCGGCAATGGTCACGTGTGTGATCACGGACTCAGGTGTTGTCAACTGGAACTCCTGTCTCAGGATGCGGGTAAAGACCGCGTTTCGCGATGTACTGCACGATGCCGTCCGGCACCAGATACCAGATCGGCTCGGAACGCTGCACACGCGTACGACAGTCGGTGGAGGAGATGGCCAGTGCCGGGACCTCCAGCAGCGTCACTTTATCCGATGGCAGATGTGCCAGGTCGTCCTCCGTCATCGGAATCCCCGGTCGAGTCACCCCGACGAAGTGAGCCAGATCGAACAGCTGTTCTGCGCCACGCCACGTGAGGATCTGCCGCACCGCATCCGCCCCGGTGATGAAAAACAGGTCCACATCGTCGCCGCGTTCTGCACGAAGATCCCTCAAGGTGTCAACGGTGTAGGTGTTACCAGGTCGGTCGATGTCCACGCGGCTCACGGAAAACCTGGGGTTCGACGCGGTGGCGATCACGGTCATCAGGTACCGGTCCTCAGCCTGGGTCACGTTCCGGTGGGTTTTCTGCCACGGCACACCCGTGGGCACGAAAACCACCTCATCGAGGGAGAACTTCGCAGCCACCTCACTAGCCGCCACGAGGTGCCCGTGATGGATCGGATCGAAGGTGCCGCCCATCACCCCGAGCCGGTAACGCCGTTCACGTCCCTGCCGGGCCACCGCCAATTCCGTGGTGCTCATCACTCCCCCGTTCCCTTTCCGCCACTGACCCCGAGCCACCATCCCAGCGCCCCGAGCGCCAGGATCACCCCCATGATCACGAGGGCCATCACAGAAGCGTCGGCCTCAGCGGGTGTTTCGAGCAAAACCATGCGGGAAATGTTATCCGCTCAACCAGCACGAGCGGTGTCCGCTCATCTTCCTAGGTCACCGAATCCTGCAGCCTCACTCCCTCGTCTGACCATCACCGTCCACTATGTATTTCGTCGAGGTCAGTTCCGCCAGGCCCATCGGGCCCCGCGCATGCAGTTTCTGGGTGGAGATTCCGATCTCGGCGCCGAACCCGAACTGGCCCCCGTCGACGAATCTGCTGGAGGCGTTCACGAGCACCGCCGCGGCGTCGATCTCGGTGACGAACCGGTCGGCCGCGGCCCGGGACTCGGTGATGATGGTCTCGGAATGACCGGTGGTGTGGCGGTGGATGTGGGTGATGGCCTCGTCGATGTCCGCGACGATCCTGACCGCTAGGTCCAGCGACAGGTATTCCGCATCGAACTCGTCCTCACCGGCAGGGACCACGTCATCGGCGAACGCCACCACCTCGGGGGTTCCGTGGACCGTCACGCCCGCGTCGCGAAGCGCATCGAGAGCGACGGGAAGGAATGCGCTGGCGATGTCACGGTGCACCAGCAGCGTCTCGACGGCATTGCACACGCTGGGTCGCTGGGTTTTCGCGTTCAGCAGCACTGCGACGGCCTTGCCGATGTCGGCGGAGGCGTCCACGTAGAGGTGACAGTTCCCGGTGCCGGTCTCGATCACCGGCACCTTCGCCCCCTCGACCACGGCGTTGATCAACCCGGCCCCGCCTCGCGGGATCAGCACATCCACCAGACCCCGGGCGGCCATCATCTCTCCCGTGACCTCGCGTCCCCCCTCCACCAGGGCGACGGCGTCGGCACTCACCCTGGCGTTCCTCAGCCCTTCACGCAGGGCCTCTACGCAGACCCGGTTCGACTCGATGGCCGAACTGGAGCCGCGCAGCAGGGCCGCGTTGCCTGACTTGAGGCACAACCCGGCCGCGTCCGCCGTGACGTTCGGGCGGTTCTCGTAGATGATCCCCACCACCCCGAAGGGCACCCGCACCTGCCGCACCTCGACGCCATTGCCGAGTCGCCAGCCCCGCGCCAGGTCACCCACGGGGTCGGGCAGCGCCGCCACGTCGCGCAGCCCGTCGACCATTCCCCGCACCCGGTCGCCATCCAGACGCAGCCGGTCGATCACAGCCTCGGGTGTCCCTGATCGCCGCGCCGCATCGACGTCGACTGCGTTGGCCGCCAGCAGCTCCTTCTCGACGGCCGCCACGGTGTCGGCCATCGCGTGCAGGGCACGGTCCTTCTCATCCCGGGTCAGGGTGGCCAGTTGCCGGCTCGCCTCACGGGCTGCCAGGGCTTGGGATCGGAACTCCATGACGGGAGTATAGGAGGCACACGCGGCGTCCGCGCCCTGTTCCACCCATCGGTTTGCTGGCCTTGTTTCCGTTTCGCTGGGCCTATTCATGTTTGCCTGCGCTGTGCGGCCAGCAAACATCAACAAGCCCAGCAAACCGATATTAAGGCCAGCAAACCAATCGACTGGTGAATCAGGAAATCAGTGGATTCCGATCATCAGATCGCGGTGTACGGCCAGACCTCCGACGCCCTTGCGCCGCTTCAGTTCCGTCGCGGAGCAGTCTGCCACTCCACGTGCCAGCAGTGTTCCGCCGGGTCCAGTGATGTCGACTGGATCGCCCGCCTCGAAATCACCCGTGACGTCGTCGACCCCCACCGCCAACAGCGAGGCGTTTCCCTTCCTAACGGCCCGGGCAGCACCGGCATCGATCCGCAGCTCTCCATTCACCTCGGCGGCGTGGGCCAGCCACAGCAGCCTGCGGGGTCGCCGTCGCCCGGCGGCCTCGAACAAGGTGCCCACATCCTCCCCTTCCAGGGCCGCCAGGAGCTGGTCGGCGTGGGCCAGTACCACGGAAACTCCGCCAGAGGTCGCGATCCGGGCGGCCTCCACCTTAGTGCGCATCCCGCCGGTCCCAACACGAGAACCCACCCGAGAGGTGTCGGCCACCAGCTCCGTGAAGTCACGGACCCGGGGTATCAACCGGGCCCCGGGCTTCGCCGGGTGCGCGGTGTAGAGCCCGTCCACGTCACTCAGGATCACCAGCGCATCGGCCCTCACCAAATGGGCGGTCAGCGCCGCCAAGCGGTCATTGTCGCCGAACCGGATCTCCCCGGTCGCGACGGTGTCGTTCTCATTGATCACAGGGATCACCCCCAACCTGAACAACCGCGAAATCGTGTTCAAGGCGTTCCGGTAACTGCGCCCGTCCTGCAGGTCGCCGGCGGTCAACAGCACCTGTGCCACCATCTGGTGGTGGGCCGCGAAAGCCTCCGCGTAGCTCCGGATCAGGATGCCCTGCCCGACCGCAGCCGCCGCCTGCTGGGTCTCAAGATCCCTGGGTCGCGCCGAGAGCCCCAATGGTCCCAGCGCCGCCGCAATGGCCCCAGAGGTCACCAGCACCAACCGCTTGTCACGTGCCTGCAGGGAAGCCAGTTCTGCGGCGAGCGTCTCGATGCGTGCCGGATCGAGGTGTCCCTCCCGATCGGTCAGCGACGATGACCCGATCTTCACCACCAAGCGTTTCGCCTCAGTGATCTCAGTCCTCATCAACGACCTCACCGGCCTTCCAGGCCTGGTATTTAGCATCGATCCGGCGCCGCCGGGTCACGGCGGGCCGTTCGCTCTCCAGCCGGGGATCTTCACCCCGCCGGGAAAGGATCTCGGCCCCAGTCTCGACCTGCGGGGCGAAATCGAACACCACCGCGTCGTCGCCTCCGATGGCCACCGCGTCGCCCTCTCGGGCCCCGAGCTCCAGGAGTTTCTCCTCCACCCCGAGCCGGATCAACCGATCCGCCAGGTAACCGACCGCCTCAGCGTTGTTGAAGTCGGTCTGGCGGATCCAGCGTTCCGGTTTGGCCCCGCGCACCCGCCAGAGAAAACCGCCCTCCCCGTCGCCTTGCTTCACGATCGTGAAAGAGTCGTCGGCGGCGATACGTCCCACCGGTTTGGGTCGCAGGACCTTTCTCGGTGGTTCCTCTGTCGCCTTGGCGGCGCGGTGGGTCTCGACGATCCGGGCCATGGCGAATTTCAACGCGTTCAGCCCCTCACCGGTCTTGGTGCTCGCCTCGAAGACCCGATAGCCACGTTTTTCCAGCTCGGGCCGGGCGAGTTCCGCCAACTCAGGGGCATCGGGCAGATCCAGTTTGTTCAGCACCACCAGGCGTTCGCGATCCTCCAGACCGCCGTGGGCCACCAGTTCGCCTTCTATGACGTCCAGGTCCGCGACGGGTTCGCGACCCGGTTCCCAGGTGCCCAGATCGATGACGTGCACGATGGCCTGGCAGCGTTCGATGTGTCGCAGGAAATCGAATCCCAGACCCTTCCCGAGGGAAGCCCCCTCGATGAGACCTGGAACGTCAGCGACGGTGTAGGTGAGATCTCCTGCCACTACAACCCCCAGGTTCGGCACCAAGGTGGTGAAGGGGTAGTCGGCAATTTTCGGTCGGGCCCTGGAGATCGCGGCAATCAGCGACGACTTCCCTGCCGACGGGAACCCGACCAATCCGATGTCGGCCAGCACCTTCAGCTCGAGCTGAATCAACCGGGTTTCGCCCTCCTCGCCGAGAAGCGCGAAACCAGGCGCCTTGCGAGCGGCGGTCGCAAGCGCTTCGTTGCCGAGCCCACCCTTGCCACCGAGGACAACGACGTATTCCTCACCGGCTTCGGTGAGATCAGCCAGGTGCTCGCCCGTGGTCGCATCGGAGACGACCGTCCCGGCAGGTACCGCCAGGACCACGTCTTCACCCTTGGCACCGTGCTGGTGGTCACCGCGACCGGGCTGCCCGTTCGTTGCACGGCGCACCGATTGGCGATGGTATTCCACCAGCGAATTGAGGTTGTCGGCCACTCGGAGAATCACGGATCCTCCGTCGCCTCCGTTGCCTCCGTCTGGGCCGCCGAGGGGCTTGAACTTCTCGCGGTGCACCGAGGCGCAGCCGTGACCACCGTTACCTGCCTGCACGGTCAGTTTCACGCGATCGACGAATGAGGGAATTGCCACGGCTAGAAGTATCTCAAAGTGCTTCGGAAACCGAAGAGCGACGGGCCCTCCTCAAGAAGAGGATGACCCGTCGCCCGAATGTCCGCTATTGACTCAGGCCTCGACCGGAGCCACGTTGACGACGCGGCGACCACGCTTGACGCCAAAGTTCACCTTACCGGCGGCCAGCGCGAAGAGGGTGTCGTCGCCACCACGACCGACGTTATCGCCGGGGTGGAAGTGGGTACCGTGCTGACGGACGATGATCTCACCCGCGCCTACGACCTGCCCGCCGAAACGCTTCACTCCAAGGCGCTGAGCGTTGGAATCACGACCGTTTCGCGTCGAAGACGCGCCCTTCTTGTGTGCCATCTCTGCTCCTACCTCAGTTTTTGATGCCGGTGATTTTGACCTGGGTGTACCGCTGGCGGTGCCCCTGGCGCTTCTTGTAGCCGGTCTTGTTCTTGTACTTCAGGATCCGGATCTTGGGACCCTTGGTCTCCGCCAGCACCTCGGCGGTCACGGAGACCTTGCCGAGGGCCTTGGCGTCGGAGGTCACAGTGCCGCCATCGACCAGCAGCAGCGGCTGCAGGTTGATGGTTTCGCCGACCCCTTCGGACACCAGGTCGATGTCGAGGATGTCGCCAACAGCCACCTTGTGCTGGCGTCCGCCACTGCGCACGATCGCGTACACGCCTGACCTACCTTCTTTTCTAATGCCTTGGGAATCTCCCGTGACGCCCGCGCGGGCCCAACAGGAGACGTCATCTGGCCACGCAGAAAGCCGCGGCCTGACAACCGAGGGACAACTTTACGGTCACCGTCCCGCCGGGTCAAACCCACCGACTGCGATTCTTCACCCGAAGTTTCCACAGACGACCGCAGGTGCCCGGAAAAGGACGAGATGACTTCACCACGGACTGCCCCTTCGTCGCGGCCCGCATCAACCAGCTTTGTGCAAACTGCTACCCATTCTTCCTACGGCGACGCCCGGACCTGCGCTCACCACCATCTGCCGGGGCCTGCGAATCGACGGGGCTGTCGAAATGCAGGTAACCAGAGCCATGACAGTGGCTGCACTCCTCCGTGAACGCCTCGGCGAGTCCGGTTCCGATGCGTTTGCGTGTCAGCTGCACCAGACCCAGACTGGTGACTTCCGCCACCTGGTGCCTGGTGCGGTCGCGGCCCAGGCACTCGACGAGACGTCGCAAGAGCAGTTCACGGTTACTGGGCAACACCATGTCGATGAAGTCAATGACGATGATGCCACCAAGGTCGCGCAGCCTCAGCTGCCGGACAATCTCCTCGGCCGCCTCCAGGTTGTTGCTGGTGACGGTGGCCTCAAGGTTGCCTCCGGAGCCCGTGAATCGACCCGTATTGACGTCGATGACGGTCATGGCCTCGGTACGGTCGATCACCAACGACCCTCCGGATGGCAGGAAGACCTTGCGCTCGAGGGCCTTGGCGATCTGCTCGTCGATGCGGTACTGCGCGAACAGGTCGCGACCGTCCTCACCAGGTTCGAACCGTTCGATGCGATCCGCCAGATGAGGGGCGACGTGCCCGACGTAGGCCGAGATTGCCTCATGGGCGTCATCGCCCTGGACGGTCAGCTTCGCGAAATCCTCAGTGAACAGATCGCGGACGATGCGCAACGTCAGATCAGGTTCGGAGTAGAGAGCTTCGGGGGCCTTACCTGCTTTCACCTTCTTCTCGATGACCTCCCACTGGGCCTTGAGACGGTTGACATCGCGCACCAGTTCCTCGGCAGCCACCCCCTCAGCAGCAGTGCGCACGATCACGGACTCGTTGTCACCGATCAGTTCGCCGAGGATCTGCCGCAATCGGGTGCGTTCCACGTCCGGAAGTTTGCGGGAGATCCCGGACAAGTGCCCGCCCGGGGAATACACGATGTAGCGGCCCGGCAGGGAGATGTGCCCGGTCAGACGGGCACCCTTCGCTCCAACGGGGTCCTTGGTGACCTGCACGAGCACCGGCTGCCCGGACTTGAACACCTTCTCCACCTTGCGGTCTTCGGCGGTGACACCGTAGGAGTCCCAGTCCACTTCACCCGCGTAGAGGACGGCGTTACGCCCCCGCCCGATGTCAACGAACGCCGCCTCCATGCTGGGAAGCACGTTCTGCACGCGCCCCAGATAGACATTGCCAATCAGGGATGTGGCGGACGCGCGATCCACGTAATGTTCGACGAGGATCCCATCCTCGACCACGGCGAGTTGGGTGTAGTCCTCTCGCTGACGGATCACGAGTTTCCGGTCCACGGATTCACGACGCGCCAGGAACTCAGCCTCAGAGAGGATCGGGGCGCGGCGACGACCCGCGGCACGGTTCTCCTTACGGCGCTGCCGTTTGGCTTCCATGCGGGTGGAACCCTCGATCCCGGTCACCTCGTCCCCAGCAGCACCCTTCGGTTCGGAGCCGCTGGAACGACGGCGACGGCGGCGACGGCGGCGGGTACCGGTCGTCTCCTCAGCGCCTCCCTCGGAACTCTCCTCCTGTCCGGAGGCTTCGTCTTCCTCGTTGGATTCCTCACTGGGCTCGTCGGAGGATGATTCGTCGCCGGTCTCCTCCTCAGCAGCCTCCTCTGTGGTGGAGCCACGGCGACGACGCCTGCCACCGCGACGGCGACGACGCCTGCCGGGACGTTCCTCCTCGGCCTCGGCACTCGCATCCCCCGATTCCTCCGCTGCATCCACAGCATCCGGCTCTTCTTCGGAGCTCGTCCCGGCCTCTGCACCATCTGCTGAGTCCTCAGCAATGGCGTTGGCCAGTTTCGCCAAGGACTCGGTACGCCCCTCAGCAGTGATGGCGAAGGGGTCTTTCATCGTCGCACGCCGGGCTTTCGCGGCTTCCTCCGCGATGCGAAGCGCTACCGCGATACCGTCTTCCGCCGTCGCTTCTGTTTCCTGACTGCCGCCATCTTCCACCTGTTCAACCGATTCGGATTTCTCGGTCGTGGCGGCTCCTGCGGACCTGGTCGCGCGTCGACGACGCTGTCTCGGCGCAGGCGTGGTTTCCGTTTCTTCCTGGATCTCCCACGCCGGTTCCGAGCCAGAATGGGTTTCAACCTCAGAAGTCACGATCGGCATCTCAACTGGCCCTCCCGCAGCTCGCGTGGCGCGGCGACGGCGCTGCCTCGGAGCCGGCTCCTGTTTCAGCTCGGACCCAGTGGTCTCGGAGGGTTCCGGGGCGGCGGCAGCGGTGGTGACAGACACGGCCACTGGAACGTTCACCTCAGCGGGCGGACCTGCGGGACGCGAAGCAGCACGACGACGCCGACTTCTCGAGGCAGCTGGCTCCGGCTGCGGTTCCACGACCATCTCGGGCTGTGTTTCGGGTCCCGCGGGAGAATCTGCTCCAGAGGAGTCCGCCCCGGAGGTTTCCTCCTCGGGCTGCGCTGTATGAGCCTCCAACACAGCAGCCACCATGTCAGGCAGTACCACCGAGGAAGCGCTGCGCAGTTCGTGTCCGCGCTGCGCGAGCTCGGCCAGCAGTTCTCTACTGGTGATACCGATGTGCTTGGCGAGCTGATGGACTCGGGGACGCGCAGGCAGCTCGGATGCAGCGGATTCCTGGTTGGTTTCGGTCATGTACGACTCCTTCGGGCGCATTGGCGCCAGCTCCGGCGTGGTTTACCACGCCTCCCAAGACTCAAGGTCAACCGGAAGCATCGGGACCTCCGCGGTCGAGTTCGTCGTCGCGGTGTTCAGCCCCGGGCTGCCTCTCGGCGGCACCGGCGGTGCGTGACCTGGTGATCATTGTTCCACAACTTATGCATGTCATGGGATCCCTCCCCTGCTCCACCTGGAACTAGGCGGCGATGAATATGATCCCGTTCGTCTTCTGAGGCCACTTCTGTTCGTCTGCTTTACCGGCGACGGCAGGGCATCCGATACCCTCACAGCCGTCGGCAACCATCCGATGCATCTGCTAGCACAGAGACACGCCACGGCCTGTCCGCAGGGCTTTTTGTGGTGGTTCCGGGGTCACGATGGCATAGTGGATTCCTGTCGCGACACCGTTTCCAAAGGAGCTGAAATGAACGCGAACCCCCCCACTGTCGTGTTCGCTGGAGACTCCATCACGGACACCGGAAAGGATTGGGCGAGCGGCTCCTTGGGCACTGGTTACGTGGCCAAACTGGCGAAGGGTCCCCTCACCTTCGCGCGTGTAGTCAATGCAGGCGTCAGCGGCGACCGATTGGCGGATTTGGAGGCACGTTTCGAAGGCGACGTGCTGGCCGAGAACCCCGACCTGGTAAGCATCTTCATCGGCATCAACGACACCTGGCATGCAGTCACGGGGAAAACCTCCTCACCGCTCAGAGATTTCGAAGCCTCCTACCGCCACCTGATCGAAAGCCTCGACGAAACATCCACCGTGCTGATGGTGCCGTTCGTGGCACCCGTCACCCCTGACCAGGAGGGTTGGCTCTCGGACCTGCGACCGCGGCAGGAACTGGTGCACCGTCTAGCTGCGGAATACGGCTGCGCAGTTGTCGATCTGGGGTTGATGATTCGCGAGTACTCATCGGAGTACGAGAACGAGGAAATGGCTGAAGACGGCATCCACCCCACCGATCTGGGGCACACGTTGATTGCCGAGGCCTGGGAACGCGAGGCCCGCACTCGCTTCGAGGCGCTGCGCCGCTAGCAGCAGCTTCCCTGTCCTACGAGGATCACGAATCGGTTTCCTGTTCCCCGACAAGTAGATCCCGGGCCTCGCCTGCGACGATCAGCGATCCCGCGACCAAAACTCCCGCTGCCGGCCCTGCGGCATCGGCCAGCAGCGTCGCCAGCTCCAGCGCATCCGCCACGCTCGGGGCCTTCTGCACCTTCCCGGCGGGCCAGATCTCCTCCGCTGTGCGCACCAGTTCATCGACAGGCATGGAACGTGAGGTGCCCCGGGCACGGGTCACCACCACCTGGTCCATGGCGGAGGCGAAGATCTCCAGCACCCCGGCGGTGTCCTTGTCGGCCATCATCCCGATCACACCGATCAGCGGCTGGAAGGCGAACACCTCCCGACACGCCTCGATGGTTACCCGGGCGGCCTGCGGATTGTGGGCGGTGTCGACGACGATCGCCGGTGAAGTACGCACCAGTTCAAGCCTGGCCGGAGCCACCACCGAGGCGAGTCCCTCTTCAATGATCCGGGGGTCGAGAGGCTGACCTCCCAGAAAAGCCTCGACGGACGCCAAGGCGAGCGCGGCGTTGCGGGCCATGTGGGCTCCGTGCAGGGGGAGGAAGAGGTCCCCCACCGGTCCGCCCTCAGACTGGATCCGGATGACCTGCCCGCCGACCGCGGGATGGCGTTCCAACAGCCCGAAATCCGGGCCCTCCGCCTTGACCACAGCACCGACTTCTACTGCACGGGCCAGCAGCACCCGGGCCGCTGCGGGTTCCTGCCCGGCCAGCACCGCCATCGCACCCGGTTTGATGATGCCCGCTTTCTCGGAGGCCACTTTTTCCAGCGAGTCTCCGAGGATGTGGGTGTGGTCGAGACCGATGGGGGCTACGACCGAGACCTGCGGAGCAGCAACGGACGTGGCATCCCAGCTACCGCCGAGCCCCACCTCAACCACGGCGACGTCCACGGGAGCATCAGCGAAAGCCGCGTAGGCCATGCCGGTGATGACCTCGAAAAAGGTCATGTCAATCCCGTCCAGTTTCCGGTCATCCACCATTCGGACGAAGGGTTCGATCTCGTCCCAGATCTCGGCGAACCTCGCTTCGGAGATCGGTTCCCCATCGATGGAGATCCGCTCTCGGGCGTCGCTGAGGTGAGGGCTGGAGAACCTCCCCGTACGCAACCCTGCGGCACGCAACAGCGCGTCGATCATGATGCACGTCGATCCCTTGCCGTTGGTTCCTGCCACCTGGATCACAGGGGTGGCTCGTTCGGGATTACCCAGCAACTCCATCAGGGCGGCAATGCGACTCAGGGCCGGGCCGACCCGGTGTTCGGGCCAGCGGGATGTGAGTTCGGCTACGAGGGCAGTGTGTTCCATGATGAGGACATCCTAGTGACGCGGTTACTATGTTCTGCGTGATGAGTAGATACCCTGAGCCCTCCGTGCGACACTGGCCGGATTGGGTGGGATTGGTGGCCCGTCTGATACCCGGTGCCATCTTCTTCTACGCGGGAATCGTGAAAATCGGGAACGTGGATGGCTTCGCCTTCGATATTCGCGCATATCAGCTGGTCGGTTGGGATCTGTCCCAGATGTTGGCGTACGTCCTTCCGGTGGTCGAGATCGCAGTCGGGATCCTGCTCATCGTGGGGCTGCTCACCCGCTGGGCGGCGCTGGTCACGGCGCTGTTGCTGATCGCTTTCATAGGCGGCATCGTCTGGATCTGGAGCCAGGGTATCAGCATCGACTGCGGCTGCTTCGGACATGGTGGCGAGGTGGCTCCGGAGAATACCCAGTACCCCAAGAAACTGGCCGAGAACTTGGCAATTACCGCACTGTGCGGCTGGCTTGTCGTACGGCCGCGTTCTCTTTTCAGCCTGGATCAGGCACTTTTCGGCTCACCCATTCGTTTCAGCGAGGAGAGCCGTGATGACATCGCCGAAATGACAAAAACCGAGGAGTGAATTCTAACCCCATGGCCAATAACTCGAACCTGAGCAGACGTGCAGCACTCAGGCAGCAACAGGAACTGGAAGCACGCCGCAAACGCAACGCCCGGATGCTCGGCGTCGGTCTGGGTGTGCTGACCCTCGTGGTGGCGGTCGTCATTACCATCGTCATCGCCAACGCGATAGGCGGCAACGCCTTTGCCAAACCCCCGAACGCCACCGAGGGATATGGCATCGCCATCAAGAGCAAAAACATCCAGCCTACGGGCAACGTGCCGAACGTGGTGGTCTACGAGGACTACCAATGCCCCGGCTGCAAGCAGCACGAGGCCCACTACAGCAGCGCTTTCCAGCAGCTCATCGACGAGGGCAAAATCACCCTCGAGATCCGGACCGCGTACTTCCTCAACGACGTCAACACGACCGCGAATGAGAAATCTTCTGAACGCGCTGCGCTAGCGGCGGCCGCCGCCGACGCGGTGGGCAAGTACCGCGAATACCACCAGGTAGTCTACGAAAACCAGCCCAGCCACGAGGGGGACGGCTACACCGACCAGCAGCTCCGGGTCGACTTCGCGGCCAAGGCAGGGATCACGGGAGATGACCTGGCGACCTTCCAGAATCTCTACGACACCAAGGCCTACGCCGAATTCGCGAAACGGTCCTACCGAGCCATGCGTGAAGCCAAGATCGGGAGCACACCCGCATATATCGTGAATGGCAAGGAGATCGATCTCAAGAACCTCCCCTCGAACGATCCGCAAACTGTACTGACCGCCATCCAGACCGCCACTTCAGGTTCCAACTGATCAACGACCTGATGTGTCTGGGCCACCGAGGTCTCCCAGTGGCCCAGACACGTCACGGGGAGTGACTTTTACCTCATCCGCCGCGCACAACTACGATTCCCTACCATGACGAACCCTGCCTACAACTCCGGCCTACCCACCAAACCCGCTCTCGAGGGTCTCGAGAGCAAATGGGGGCAGGTGTGGCACGAGGACGGCATCTACGCATTCCGGCGTCCCACTTCCCGCGAGCAGGTGTTCTCCATCGACACCCCACCACCGACGGTCTCCGGATCGCTACACGTGGGCCACGTCTTCAGTTACACCCACACCGACACCATCGCCCGCTACCAGAGGATGCGGGGCAAAGAGGTGTTCTATCCGATGGGCTGGGACGACAACGGCCTACCCACCGAACGCCGTGTCCAGAACTATTACGGTGTGCGCTGTGACCCGTCGCTTCCCTACGACGAGGACTTCACTCCCCCGGCCAAACCCGATCCGAAACGCCAGGTGCCCATTTCGCGCCGCAACTTCATCGAGCTGTGCGAGAAACTGACTGCCATCGACGAGAAGGTCTTCGAGGATCTGTGGCGGTATCTCGGTTTGTCTATCGACTGGGGCACCCTCTACACCACGATCTCCCCGGCCACGCAGGCCGTGGCCCAGCTGGCCTTCGTGCGCAATCTCGCCCGCGGTGAGGCCTACCTGAGTTTCGCCCCCACCATGTGGGACGTCACGTTCCAGACGGCAGTGGCGCAGGCAGAACTGGAGTCCCGGGAGCACCCGGGCGCCTATCACCGCGTCGCCTTCCACAGCGCCGACGGGCCGGTGTTCATCGAAACCACCCGCCCCGAGCTGCTGCCCAGCGTCTGCGCCCTGATCGCGCATCCCGATGATGAGCGCTACCAGCACCTGTTCGGAACCACCGTCACCTCCCCGGTCTTCGGGGTGGAGATCCCGGTCCTGGCGCACACCGCCGCCGAACCTGACAAGGGTGCCGGCATAGCGATGTGCTGCACCTTCGGTGACCTCACCGACGTGCAGTGGTGGCGGGAACTCGATCTACCAACCCGCACCATCATCGGTCGCGACGGTCGTCTCCAACGCGAGACCCCTGAGTGGCTCACCAACGCGGAGCCCTGGGCCGAGCTGGCTGGCAAAACCGTCTTCTCCGCCCGGGCCGCCATCGTGGAGCTGCTGCGCGCATCCGGGGATCTCGACGGGGAGCCGAAACCCATCTCCCGACCCGTCAACTTCTACGAGAAGGGTGACAAGCCGCTGGAGATCGTCGCCACCCGTCAGTGGTATCTGTCCAACGGTGGCCGTGACGAAAAGCTGAAGGCGGACCTGTTGAAGCGTGGCGCGGAGCTTGCCTGGACCCCGGAGCATATGCACCACCGCTACGACAACTGGGTGGGCGGCTTGAACGGCGATTGGTTGATCTCTCGGCAGCGTTTCTTCGGGGTTCCTTTCCCGGTGTGGTATCCGCTCGATGCCGACGGCGAACCGCTCTACGACCAGTTGATCGTCGCCGATGAGGCCAGCCTGCCGGTCGATCCAGTCACCTCGTGCCCCCCCGGCCACGAGGAGTCGCAGCGCGGGATTCCGGGAGGGTTCATCGCCGACCCTGATGTGATGGACACTTGGGCGACCTCCTCGCTGACCCCGCAGATCGCGTCCGGCTGGGAGCACGACGAGGAGCTTTTCAACCTCACCTTCCCGATGGACATCGCCCCCCAGGGTCACGACATCATCCGCACCTGGTTGTTCTCCCGGATCGTGCGTGCCAACTTCGAGAACCATTCGCTGCCGTGGCGGCGCACCACCATCTCGGGTTTCGTCACCGACCCGGACCGCAAGAAGATGTCCAAGTCCAAGGGAAACGTGGTGGTTCCCTCCGACATCCTGGAACGTTTCGGCTCCGACGCCGTCAGGTGGCGCGCCGCCATGGCCCGACCCGGCATGGATTCGCCCTTCGACCAGTCGCAGATGAAGGTGGGGCGCCGGCTGGCTATGAAGATCCTGAACGCAGGGAAATTCGTTCTCGGCCTAGCCCCCGAGGCCGGGAGTCCCGCCGCCGTCACCAACCCGGTCGACAGGGCGCTACTGGCCTCTCTGTCACACGTGGTCACCGCCTGCACCGAGGCATTTGACGCCTTCGACTACACCCAGGCACTTGAGACCGCGGAAACCTTCTTCTGGTCCTTCTGCGACGACTACCTGGAGCTGGTCAAGGAACGCGCCTACGGCTCCCAGGGTCCTGAGGCTCAGGCCTCCGCGCAGTCGGCACTGGCCATTGCCCTCGACGTGCAGCTGCGGCTGTTCGCCCCGTTCCTGCCGTTCGTGACGGAGGAAACCTGGTCCTGGACCCACGGCTCCTCCATCCACCGCTCCCCCTGGCCCACCACCGGGGAGCTGGCGATCGACGGCGACCGGCAGCTGCTGGCCGACGTCGCATCGGTGCTGATCGCGATTCGCGGTGCCAAATCGAACGCGAAAGTGTCCATGAAAACCCCGATCCGGAAGGCCGTTTTCCTGGGCGGTCACGCCGCCCTGGAACGCCTGAAGGCCATCGAAGAAGACCTTCGTGCTGTCGGTCACATCACGGGCGAGGTGGTGTGGAAGATCTCCGAGGGCCCCTTGACCGTCGAGGCAGAGCTGGAAGAACCCCCAGCCGCTTGAAACCAACCCGGAGGGGTCATCGCCGTTTCACCTGCGATGACCCCTTCCAGGTTTCCGACTCAGCCGAGGAAAGCTGCCGGAGGCAGTTCCGGGGGTACCATCGCGGATTTCTCCTCCAAACGCACCAAGGCCTCATCAACCGCGACGTCGAGTTGCAGATCTTCCCCGCTCTCCCAGTCAGACGGTCCCAAGGGAACTTCGATGTCAGGGTCGGTTCCGTGGTTCTCCACCCCGAAACCGTGCCTGTGAAAGGCAAAGGCGTAGCGAGGCTGGGTGACACCGGTACCGTCAACCAATTCGAACCGCCCGTCAGTTCCGACCACACCACCCCAGCTGCGCTCCCCCACCACGGGACCGAGCCCGAGGTTCTGGGCGGCAGCAGTGATGATGTCGCCATCAGATGCCGCATAGGGATTAGTGATGAACACCACCGGTCCGCGCATGCCCTGTACTGGATACGGTTCTGGTGTATCCATGTGCCGGGCGTAGCCCCAGCCGACGACGGTCCGCATCAACCGTTCCAGTACCAGAGACGATGTATGCCCACCGCTGTTGTACCGGACATCCACCACCATCGCCTCGCAGCGGGAGGCCTGCTCGATGAGACGGTGAAACTCGGCCCACCCCTCAGCCATCATGTTCGGGACGTGCACGTAACCTACCCGCCCCTGTGAACGTTCCCTGACCCGTTCAGCCCGGGAGGCCACCCATTCGTGATAGCGCAGCCCAGCTTCACTGGCCACGGGAACCACCACCACTCTTCGTCTCGAATCTCCCCGGGCCAGGGTCAGTTCGACGGCGGTGCCCGCAGCTCCCAGCAGCAGGGCGTTGATGTCGGGGACTTCCGCAGTGGGTTTTCCGTCGACGGCTACGATCGCATCCCCTGCCCGGGCTGCCACACCCGCCGCGCGCAGCGGGGAACGGGCTTTGGGGTCGGAGGATTCGCCATCAAGGATGCGGTTGATGACGACCTCGCCCTTCTCGTTGCGTCCCAGATCCGCACCCAACCAGGCCACTTTCGCCTCGCCGTAGCCACTGCA
The DNA here is from genome assembly GCF_037055325.1 of Arachnia propionica. Classification (NCBI taxonomy): domain Bacteria; kingdom Bacillati; phylum Actinomycetota; class Actinomycetes; order Propionibacteriales; family Propionibacteriaceae; genus Arachnia; species Arachnia propionica. The sequence goes on from NZ_CP146373.1 coordinate 737,491, forward strand.
GGGGGTGACGTAGGCGTGGGATGTATTGAGTTCTGCATTCGTTTCCACAAGCACGTCGACCAGGTCGTCATGGGTGGCGATCTTTTCCAGCAGCGGCCGGTAGCCCGCGCACACCGCGTCCCAGTCGATGCCGTTCATGTCCTCACGCCAGTAGTGGTCACGCATCAGCCGGGCGTTCTCGTCGAACATCTGCCGCCACTCGTCACGCGGTAGCAGCTGGCGGCGCAACCGGTTCAGGTTCACGGCGATACGGTCCTCATCCTCGGCCCGCACATCTACCGGCTGCACCCACAGGTCGTCGCCGTTGCGAACCACCACTTGTCTGCCGTCCCCACTGACTGCTGCATCGTCACAGGCATCGACCACCACGGTCAGTTTGCGTTTGGTGACGTCGTAAACCTCGATGCTGTCTTTCGTCTCCTGTCCCGGCAGTTGCCCAGAGCCAAGCACACCGGTGTGTGGGGTAAGGCGCCGCCACAGAACCCCCTCAGCGGTGACGCAGAGCCCGTCGTAGCGACCGGCTGGAACGGGCAATGGAACCATGCGGTCCTCCACACCCTCGATATCCAGGGCAACATCCACATCCGGTTTCACGGCATCCTGGTCCGTTGCCTCGTCCTTCGTCTCCATTTCCGGTTTCTTGGCCTCGCTGATGGCCCAACCATCGACAGAAGGCCCGAACGGAACGGGATCCTCCGCACTCAGGGGAATCACATAGGGTCGCACGGTGTTGGTGAAGCCAAGATCAAAATTGATCTCGTCATAGGCAGGATCAATGGTCCGGCTCGACAGAAAATACAGGTACCGACCGTCGAGACTGAACGCGGGCGAGAAGTCATTGAATTGCCCGCGGGTCAGTTCAAAGGGTCGGTCCTCCGTGAGGTCATGACCGACCAGTCGTCCCAGCGCACCCTCATTCCCAACCGTCTCCCGCCACACCACGTAGCGCCCGCTGGGACTGAAGGCCAAGCCCGTGGCCTCCCCTTGCCGTGACCTTCCCACTTTCCTGACCGTGTTTCCAGCAACGTTTACCACGAGCACCGTGCCGTCGTGGGAGGCCACGGCCACCTCAGAACCTTCCGAGTTTGCCGCCAAAGCGAGAACCCGGCCCAACTGACCATGTCCGATCCTGCGAGGTTCCTCTTGACCGTCAAAAGGCACGATCTCCAAGCAGTCCTCGCCCTCCAGGTCGGTGGCCCAGATGCCCTTTCCCGTGCTCCCAAGTGGAATGGCCTCTCGGATTCGCACACCCGGCAGGGCGCTCAGGGCGCGGGCCGGCCCGGATCGGTGGGTCAGGAACCAGGCCTGTCCTCTCCACTCGACGAGGGAGCCGTCGCCACCGTTGTCCGGTATCACAGACTCCAACCGGTCCAGTGCCTCGACAGCGACAGGAAGCGGTTCGCCCAGCGCAAGGTCAACCGGGATCTCCCGCGGTTCAGCTTCGAGGGAGTCGAGGACATGAAGCTTCCCACGGGCGTGGAAGACCACCCTCCTGCCATCCGTTGTGGCGTCCCGGCAATACCCTTCGGTGAACGTGTGCGCGGTGTGGGCCCGCAGATCGCTGCCGTCTGACTCCACACTCCACACCTGGGCCTGTTCCCCCGGCTTCTCTGGGAGCTGCGCGCCAAGATCCGAGGTGAAGACGATGCGCTCCCCGACCCAGCAGGGACTGGCCAGACTCGCGGTCTCTCCGGGAAGCAGACGTATCCAGTTTTCCTGACGCACGTCGGACACCCACACCCTGTTCACCATGCCGCCCCGGTAGCGCTTCCACTGCTCCGGGCCACGGAAATTTGGGGAAGCCAGCACCGCCTGGCCGTCCGGGTTCCGATCTGCGGCCGAGGCGGGTCCCCACGGCAGTCGTTCCAGTTCACCTTCCAGGGAAACCGTATACAGCCAAGAAAGTGCTCGCAGGGCCTCGTTGTGCATGGAGGCCACGAGCACATGCTCCTCATCCACCCAGCCGCACACCTGCATGTGGAAAGCGCTCAGCCACGTGAGGCGGCGCCTGCCGCCCTCCATGTCGAGAACATGAAGGTCTTGGTTACCCGGGTAACCGGACACGAACCCCACTCTCTTACCCGAGGGGGAGAATCGGGGGCTGCGAACCGGAATGTGCTCGGAGGTCAGGCGATGTGCCCGACCTCCCAAGACTGTCGTCAACCACAGGTCGTCGTCGGCGACAAAGACCACCTGGTCCTCATTGACATGTGGGTAGCGCAGATAGCCAGAAAACATGGCGTCAAACCTACCCGAAGAAGCGCCGGGAGATGTCAGGCTGACAAGTCCCGGCGCCTAGCCACACGAGAGGAAGCCACCAACTCAGGTTGCGCTTTTCCGAGAACGGCTTCACGAGTCACAACGACCTGTGCCACATCCTCCGCAGAAGGCACCTCGAACATCACGTCGAGCAGCAACTCCTCAAGAATCGCACGCAGGCCACGGGCACCGGTCCCACGTTCCAGAGCGAGCTCCGCGATGGCGTCGATGGCCTCACCCGTGAAATCCAGTTGCACCCCATCGAGTTCGAAAAGGCGAGCGAACTGCTTGGTTAGCGCATTGCGGGGTTCGACGAGGATTCGATTCAAAGCGTCGCGGTCCAACGGTGAGACCGTTGAGATCATGGGCAGACGCCCGATGAACTCAGGAATCAGACCGAACTTGTGCAGATCCTCTGGGCGGACCTCAGAGAAGGGATCAGCCACTTCCTTTCGAGCCGAAGTGTCGACGCTGAATCCGAGAGGCCGCTTCCCAATACGGGAATTGATGATTTCATCAAGACCGGCAAAAGCCCCACCGACGATGAACAGCACCTTGGTGGTGTCAATCTGAAGGAAATCTTGGTGCGGATGCTTGCGCCCACCCTGAGGCGGAACCGATGCGACGGTTCCCTCGAGGATTTTCAGAAGCGCCTGCTGCACTCCCTCACCGGAAACATCGCGAGTTATCGATGGATTTTCGGATTTACGCGCGACCTTGTCAATCTCATCAATGTAGATGATCCCGGTCTCAGCCTTCTTGATGTCGAAGTCAGCTGCTTGAATGAGTTTCAGAAGAATGTTCTCGACATCCTCGCCCACGTAACCGGCCTCGGTAAGGGCAGTCGCATCGGCCATAGCGAAAGGAACGTTGAGCATTTTCGCCAAAGTCTGAGCCAAGTAGGTCTTCCCACAACCAGTAGGCCCGATCAGCAGAATGTTCGATTTCCCCACCTCGACGGCATCATCGTTCTGACGCGAGCGGCCAATTCTGGTCTGCTCTGAGGTAATGCGCTTGTAGTGGTTGTAGACAGCGACCGCAAGAGCTTTCTTAGCCGCGTCCTGCCCGATCACGTACTGATCGAGAAAATCGCGAATCTCCTTGGGTTTGGGAAGTTCTTCCTGAAGTCCAAAGGTTTCAACCCTGGGAAACTCTTCCTCGATGATCTCGTTGCACAACCCGATGCACTCGTCACAGATGTAGACGCCATCACCCGCAATGAGGCGCTTGACCTGTTTCTGCGACTTGGTGCAGAAGTTACACTTGAAGACCTCGCTGGTCTCACCGATCCGTGGCACCGAAAACTCCACTCTGTCCGTCAATTAACGACTGGCCACAACTCTACTCGCCAGGGTGGCATTCCGTGGCGCAACACCCTGGCGAGCCCCGAGTTTCAGGCCCCGGCGTCCTTGAGAGAGGTCAGGATGTCATCGACGATTCCATACTCAACGGCTTCCTGGGCGGTCAGATACTTGTCTCGTTCGATGTCGCGGCTGACCTTCGTGACGCTCTGCCCGGTGTCGGCCGCGAGCATGTTCTCCATCAGCTCACGAATACGCATGATCTCCTTGGCCTGGATCTCCAGGTCTGAGCTCTGCCCGTAGCCTCCCTCTGTCGCAGGTTGATGGATGAGGATGCGACTGTTGGGGAGCGCCAGACGCTTTCCCTTGGTCCCTGCTGCCAGGAGGAGGGCAGCAGCGGAGGCCGCCTGCCCGAGGCAGACGGTCTGAATATCCGGTTTGATGTAGCGCATGGTGTCGTAGATGGCGGTGAGAGCCGTGAATGAGCCACCTGGTGAGTTGATGTAGATGGAGATCTGCCTCTCCGCGTCCATCGACTGGAGGCACAGCAGCTGGGCCATCACCGCATTGGCGATGTCGTCACTGATCGGGGTGCCGAGGAATATGATTCGGTCCTCGAACAGTTTCGTGTAAGGGTCAACGCGACGAAGACCGTAGCTGGTGCGTTCCTCCCACTGGGGGATGTAGTAGTTGCTGGTCACTTGTTCGGAGCCTCCGAGTTGATCTGGGACGCACGCTCGTAGACGTGGTCGATAAAGCCGTATTCGAGTGCCTGCTCGGCCGTGAACCAACGGTCCCGATCTGAATCGGCCTCGATCTGCTCGACGCTCTGACCGGTGTGCTGCGCGATGAGCTGGGCCATGGTCTTCTTGATGTGCAGCGACTGCTCCGCCTGGATCCGAATGTCGGAGGCAGTACCACCCAGCCCCCCGGAGGGCTGGTGCATCATGATTCGGCTGTGTGGCAGTGCGTAGCGTTTACCGGGAGTACCTGCCGACAACAGGAACTGCCCCATGGAGGCCGCGAGTCCCATCGCAACCGTAGCGACGTCGTTGCTGATCCACTGCATGGTGTCGAATATGGCCATGCCAGAGTCGACGGACCCGCCGGGGCTGTTGATGTAGAGATAGATGTCGGAGCTCGGGTCCTCGGCGTTCAACAGCAGCATCTGGGCACAGATTGCGTTCGCGTTCTCGTCACGCACCTCGGACCCCAGAAAGATGATGCGGTTGGCCAGCAGGGACGAGTAGACGTTATCCGTCATTCCCAGACCCGGGGCCTGCTGGGCCGCCATTGAGATGTCGTTTCGCTTGTCGGTCACGTCATACAACGTACCGACTCCAAGCAATTTTCCAAGGATGGCCCGCCCAGATCAGTCAGTAGCGACGCCCATCCTGGAATCGTCGCAATCGTTGGACCCTCCGAAATCATCGGCGGCCACGGGTCTCTCGCAATCGCTGGTGTCGACGGAGTCCGGGTTCGAGGAGATCAATGCCCCCACCCAGCGGGCCCTCGGGTCGTTGTCGAGCAGCAGGGATTTCACCATGAGCGTCAACGGCAGGGCGAGGAGAGCCCCGAGCGCGCCAAAGACCGCAGTCCACAACAGCAGGGAGATGAAGGAGACAACCGGAGTGATGCCGACGGCATCACCAGTGAACTTCGGTTGGATCACGGACTGGATCACGAAGTTGAGGACGCAGTAGGCGATGACCACGATCAGCGCTGCGGTGGGCCCCTTCTCAAGAAAGGCCAGCAGCGCAGGCGGGACTAGCCCGATGAAGAAACCGACATTGGGGATGTAGTTGGTGATGAAGCTCAGCACCACCCACACGAGCGGAAGAGAGACCCCTACGAGCACGAGGGCGATGCCATCAAGAACGGCAACTATGAGACCGAACAGGCTGGTCACCAACCAGTACCTGCGGATGCCCACGGCGAAGTCCCCCAGCGATCCCGTGAAACTGGGATGCAGCCTGTTGGTGATGGCCAAACGCTTGGCCATCGTTGGCAGATCCGCCACCAGGAATGCCAGGCAGATGAGTATCACGGTCACAGTTCCCGTGGCACTCGACGCCTGGCTGACGACGTTTCCCACCAAGCTGATCACGTTCGACGGTGAAATCGACTTGAGCTGTTCGAGCAACGCGGCCTCGTCGAAACCCAACGTGCCCAGCCACGTAATCAACTGGGTATAGAGCTCAGTGAACTGGGAACCGTAGGAGGTGAGCGAGGCAACCATGGAGGTGCCAGCCCATACGATGCTCCCAGTGGCGACCACCAGAATCAGCAGCAACATCACCCCGGTGATCAGAGCGGCCAGCACACGAGGCACATGATGCCTTGTGAGCCATTGGTACACCGGGTATGCGGTGATCACCAGATTGATGGCGAGGAATGTGGGGGCCAGTACCGAACTAAACTCTCTGAACACCCCAAGGGTCAGCGAGATGGCGCCCAGAACCACGACGGCCATGACGAACAGGGGAAATCTGCCCGTCACGGGCTTTTCGGCGGCCCCCACCGGATCACTCCGTTTCTTCGGTCTCCGGGACTTCCTCAGCCTCGGGCTTCTCAGCTTCGGTCTCCTCGGCTTCAGAACCCTCCGCGTCCCCGGCTTCCGGAACCGACGGGGCCATCTCGACAAGTTCTCCCTCGGAATCAGTCACTTTCGCTGCCTCGCAGATAGCAGCGAGCGCCTTTCCACGCCGAATCTCCTGCTGCCACTCGAACATGTGGTTGTGCTCCATCATGTGATTGATCACTTCTTGTGGCGTGGTGCGCTGCTCAGTGGCCTTGCGAAGAATCAGTTCGGTGAATTCCTGCTGAGAGACGGGAATCTCGTTGTCGTCAACATACTTGTCGAGAAGCAGCTGAGCGCGCAATGCCTGGGTGGAGCGCTCATCCACCTGCTTCCAGAAGGCGTCAGCATCCTCTGCTTCCTCGTCGTCGGCCTGTTCCAGGTAGGTTTCGACGGTCAACCCGGCCCGCGCCAACTGATCGGAAATCTGATTGCGGCGGGCTTCGAGCTCACGAGCCAGCACAGCAACCGGAACCTCGAAGTCGACCTGCTCGAGAGCCGCTTCCAGGATCTTGTCCCGCGCCTCAGCGATCTGTTCGGCTTTGACTTGCGCCAAGACCGCCTTGGCCAGGTCCTCGCGCATCTCCTCGACGGTGTCGAACTCGGAAAGCGTCTGGGCGAACTCATCATCCAACGCAGGAAGTTCCTCCTCGGCCACCTGCGTGACGGTCACCGTGATGTCTGCCTCCTGACCGCGGAAGGGGCCACCGATCAGAGTAGATGTAAAGGTCTTCGATTCACCCTTCTTGAGGCCACGGACAGCCTTGTCGAGTCCTTCAAGCATCCCGGAGTCCTCACCCACGGTGAGAGTAACCCCGCTGGCGGAAGCCTCCGGCAGCTCCTCCCCGTTCTGGGATGCGGTCAGATCGATGGTGAGGACATCACCCTCCTTGGACTCACGGTCGAGTTCTGTCGTGGTGGCGAACCGTTTACGGAGCAACAAGATGCGCTCCTCCACCTCGTCGTCCAGCGGCGGCAGAGCATCCACAGTGGTTTCGATCGCAGCGAAGTCCGGAAGATCGAAGTCGGGTCGGATGTCGACCTCCGCGGTGAACTCGACGAGCTCGCCATCCTCCAGCTTGGTGATCTCGATCTCCGGCTGAGCAAGAGGCACCGCTTTGGCCTCTGCCAAAGCAGTCTCGTACGCGGGCTGGATGGCTCCGTTGATGGCCTCCTGAAGGACTACCCCCCGACCGAAACGCTGGTCGATGACAACGGCCGGCACTTTACCCTTGCGGAAGCCTGGGATGTTGACCTGCTCTGCGATCTCCTTGTACGCCTTGTCCAGATGGGGCTTGAGGTCAACGAAAGGGATCTCTACGGTTAGCTTGACCCTCGTGGGGCTCAGCTTCTCTACGGTGCTGGGCACGAATCGACTCCTGAACTTGAAATGGTCGCCGCAAGTTTAACCAAGGGCGTCCGAGCCAACCAACCGCAACCTGCACACCTACCGGATCACGAGGCGCTCCTCCGCAGGTGACACTTGCCGTCTCACCCTTGCACCGAGCCTCCTTCGCAGTTGTATCGAGCTCTTCTTCGCAGCCCAGGAACCAGAGTGTCCTTCGTCGTTCAACGCCGGGACGTGATCATCTCAACTGGGGATCCGCCCAGGAAGCTGCTAGACTCTCGGACGCTTCGCGGATGTAGCTCAATGGTAGAGCCCCAGTCTTCCAAACTGGCTACGCGGGTTCGATTCCCGTCATCCGCTCCAGGACCCCATGAGATTCTCCACCTCGCCGAGCCGAACGGCTCAGTGCTACCGTCTAATTCCATGGCACGTCTTTTCATCTTGGAACTGACCTACCATCGCGGACTCGCTCCCGTCGAGGCCAACCTTCAGGCACACAAGGAGTATCTCGCCAAGAACTACTCCACCGGTCGTTTCCTAGCAAGCGGGCGCAAGGAACCCCGGAACGGGGGCGTCATCCTTGCAACAGGCACTCGAAAAGAAATGGAGGAGACCATCAAAACGGACCCGTTCACCATCAACGATGCCGCTAAGTACTCGATCACCGAGTTCCTTCCTTCAATGACCGCCGATTGCCTGTCTCCGTACCGGGAGACGCCGTAGCTGCCACTCTCTCACGCATCCAGGGGCCCGATCATCACGGCTCAGCAGGTACCGTGGAGGCATGAGAACCCTTCTGAGACTCGTTGTGGGGGCAATCGCAACAGCAGCTGCTGTCTGGCTCATCCCAGGAATCCGCGTGGTCGCCGCAACCGATCAGCAGTACGTCCTGACCCTACTCGGGGTGGCTGCGATCATGGGGGTGGTGAACGCCGTCATCAAGCCGTTCACCCAGGTATTGTCCTTCTGTCTCGTGGTACTCACCTTCGGTCTCTTCCTACTGGTGATCAACGCCGCCATGCTGTCACTGACCGCTTGGGCAGCCCAACAACTCGGCATCGGCTTCTTCATCGACGGGTTCTGGCCAGCACTGTGGGGAAGCATCGTCATAAGTGTCGTGACCTCCCTGCTGGGCAGCATCCTCGGTTCTGAAAGAAATTGATGTCACCCGTTGGGCAACCGGTACGAACGTACAGTAAACTTCCCAAGTCCCCCGCGGGATACCTTCGGGACGTAGCGTAGTGGCTAGCGCGCCTGCTTTGGGAGCAGGAGATCGCAGGTTCGAGTCCTGTCGTCCCGACCACACTCATCTTGTTCGAACACACGCCCTCGGAGTTCCGCTCCGGGGGCGTTTTCGCCGATGCGATCGGGCCATGGAGAAAGTTCCCTGTTCCGGTGAACGTCTCGGTAGTCGCCGTGGGCACCGGCTTAGCTTGTCACCTTCCCTACCGCTTCCGCTGATCCATGCCAGTGTGTGTTCTCTTCGACCTGCTGATGATGGACCGGCGTATGTTTTCCAGGCCTGGGTAACTTGCCGCTGCGCATCAGTGCCTTTCATCGACCTCGGAGCAGTTCAAGAACAGCGGAGCCAGGAAAGCTCCCACTCCTACGACATCGCACAACCACGAGAGCATCAGCGGCACCGCCAAGAGCACTCCTTTGACATTCGTTGCCACAAAATTCATGAGGCCACGTCCTACGATGCGGACACGATGCACCCTCACCATGATGTACTTGCACTTGGCCGCGATGGAGCAGCAGCCTTGCGGTCGGGGTGGGGGCAACAGAAATTCGAGGGGAAACAACTTCAAGGAGCATCATGACTCACACATCCAAGTGGAAGGTGGCAGCGACAGCAGCGGTCACCGCCGCCCTGTCTCTCGGGCTCGCCTGCGGTACGGGTCAGGCGCGCGCCGATACCGGTTGGCAGACGCTGGCAACCACCGAAGCCCGCACGGACAACCCACTGAAGGGCTTCGCACCATTCAACGAAAATCTCGACAACAACGCACCCTCCTTCCCGCACACCATGGAGTGGTTCTACATGCCGCTCAATGCTGTGGTGAAGGGAGAACGCAACTACGACTGGACAGAGTTCGAGCAACAGCTCTCCTCCATCAAGAGCCGTGGTCATCAAGCCGCACTCCGCTTCTATCTCGACTACCCAACCAAACCCACCGGAGTTCCCGATTACCTCTTGGGGCCCAACGGCATAGACCAGTCACGAAAATACAATTTCTACGACAACAATGGAACCAGCTTCTCCCCCGACTACAACGATCCTAGAGTCCAATCCCTGATCAAAGACTTCGTAGCCGAATTCGGCAAGAACTATGACGGAGACCCTCGGATCGGCTACATCACCACCGGCCTCATCGGCTTCTGGGGCGAGCAGCATACGTACCCGATGGATGGGAACTCACACACAGACAATCCCAATAGCGCACAGTGGATGCCCACCCGCGAGGTGGAGCTCTCCTACTACCAGGCCTGGGACGCAGCTTTCAACACCACAAAACTCCTGAACAGAAGCCCCGGGCCAGGCCTAGAGAACATCAAGATCGGCTTCCACGACGATTCCTTCGCAGAATCAACGCTGCCCACTATCGACTGGCATTTCATGGCCCGGATGAAGACATACAATTTGACCGAACGTTGGCAGACCGAAGCAATCGGGGGCGAGGTTTATCCACAGATCCAACGCTGCGTGTTCAACGAGCCAACAGACTGCAACCATTCCGAAGACTTCAAGGAGGCCACCACACAGACTCACGCCACATGGCTCGTGAACCACAAAGCATTCTCAGAAGGCTACAGCGGAGCAGCACTCGAGAAAGCCACAAAAGCCCACGCCGCACTAGGCTACGACCTCGCAGTCACACAAACCCGCACCATCGTCACAGACGGAAAAACCCAAGTCAGCATCCGCCTCACCAACCGAGGCGTCGCCCCGTTCTACTACAACTGGCCACTAGAATTCTCCCTCATCAACCCCCAAGAATCCACCCCTGAATCCACGAAAACAGTGACCTCAACCCAAACCGACGCCAACCTTCCCTCACTCCTTCCCGGCCAAACCACGGAAGTAACAGCCACTCTCGAAGGAAACAACGGCATGGCAGCTCTCCGCATCCCAAACCCTATGGAAGGCGGCGCCCCCCTAAAGTTCGCAAATACAGAACAAGACACCACATTCCCTGGATACCTGACCCTGGGATCTGTATCAGAGTAGGCAAGGTGAACGGCTGCAGCCAAAGAATCCTGATCCGCGGGTTTCCGGGGACCGGTTCTGAAGCACAGCCTTTCGGGACTGTGCTCCGTGGGCAGCTCCACGGAGCACAGTCCTTTTCCATGCAGCTAGTCATCCCCTCCGGGGCAACCGCCATCCCTGACCGGTGCTCTCGAGCCATCCCATTTCAGTGAGCTCAGCAGCCGCAGCAATCACCTCGGGCGTTGTCATCCCAGTAGCGACCGTCAGCTCGGCAATCCCTGACGTCCCACCCACCGGGATTGCTTCCCTGACCGATCTGAGCGGGACAGGGAGAGAATCGATTGGCCGGTCCTCGCCCAGCAACGGAAGCTCCTCCTGAGCTCTCAGAGGTGACAACAGGGCCGTCACATCAGCCGCTGACGTGACGAGTGTGGCCACCGCATCCCGAATCAGATGATGCGGAGTAAAAGACAGCGAAGACGTAACTGGCCCGGGTACAGCCATGGTCACGCGGCCTAGTTCCGCCGCCCAAGAGATGGTGTTCCGGGCCCCGGAGCGGGCTCCCGCCTCCACCATCACGGTGCCACTCCCAAGCGCCGCGATCAAACGGTTGCGCGCCAGGAAACTGGCTCTCAAAGGGTGGGCGCCTGGAGCCATTTCCGTGATGACTGCACCATTGCTCTCGATCTGCTTCCGCAACCCGTGATGACTGGCAGGATAGGTTTTATCGATTCCTGTCGCCATCACTGCAAGGGTCGAACTACCTGCTTCGAGTGCGCCACGATGAGCTGCGCTGTCGATCCCGAAGGCAAGCCCAGAGATCACAAGCCACCCTGATGTGCCGAGATCGGATGCGAGTTCTCCCGCCACGTGTAGGCCGTAGCTGGTGGCCGATCGCGCCCCGACAACCGCGACTGCTCGCGGCATTGCCAGCACCGCGGGGTCTCCGGCAACCCATAACCCCAATGGTCGACCTCCCTGGTCTCCCAGCTGGCACATCCCAAGATCTGTGAGGCTGGCCGGCCAAAGTTCGTCCCCGGGAACCAGAAAACTAGCGCCGCACCGGATCGTCGCCGCCTCCAACTTCCCAGGATCGACACCCCGCGCGCGACGCCCCAAGGAAGTGGATTCTCCCTGTCGTTGAATGGTTTCCCACACGTCCAGGGCTCCGTAGCTCTCAACGAGTTGCGTGAGCCTCGGATCAGCTGCCACCTGCAGTGCGCACAAAGCCATGCGGGCCCTACGTTCCCGGACATCCATCATGCCGCCTCGTGGAACATGCCCTGCCTCAGCTGCATGGCGACTCGTAGGGAAGCCGCAGAGATCCGGTCCTCCCCAGCAAGATCCGCCACAGTCCATGCCAGCCGCAGCACCTTGTCTACGCCACGGGCGCTCAACAGGCCACGGTTCAACGCCTTCTCCAAGGGGGACAGATCCCCTGGCAGAGGCAGATGCGAGTGAAGCCACGGCCCTGCCACCTCACCATTGGTGCGCCACGGCGTACTTTGAAGCCGTCGAGCCTGCCTTTCCCGAGCCACGAGAACACGTGTTGCAATCTCGGCACTGGATTCAGGTTGTTCCAGTGAGTCACCCAAGAATGAACGCGACTGGGGCAACATGTGATGCCGAATATCAATGCGGTCCATGATCGGTCCCGACAATCGCTCCTGGTACCTCCGCACCGCCATGGGAGAGCAGCGGCATTCGCGGCCCGTGACCCCATGGAAACCGCAGGGACAGGGATTCGCCGCCAACACCAGCTGAAATCGTGCCGGATATCGCACTTGGATTGCTGCTCTGCCTATGCTGATCCAGCCAGATTCCAGCGGAGTGCGTAGCGCATCGAGGACACGCGTCCCGAACTCGGGCGCTTCATCAAGGAACAACACACCACGATGGGCCAAAGAAATCGATCCGGGCCGCACGAGCCGCACTCCCCCACCAATTATCGAAGCCGGGGAGGATGAATGATGAGGATCAGCATAGGGTGGATCAATCAGCAGCCCTCCACTGAGATCCATTCCAGCAAGCGAGTGCAGAGCTGAGACTTCAACCGCTTCCTCGCCGTCGAGAGGAGGCAGGATGCTGGTCAATCGGGACGCAAGCATGGTTTTCCCCACGCCTGGCGCACCGTGGAGAAACACATGATGTCGCCCTGCCGCTGCCACCTCCATGACCCACCGACCTTCGAGATGCCCGCGTACCTCCCGGAAATCCAAGGGAGGTCTCTGCCTGGAGGCCACATCTTCATCACCCGGAGGCTCCCACCCGCCCAGCGGCGGTTCTCCGTTAAGCACTGCGACGAGATCCTTCAAATGCCCGATGGCCCACACCGTGACCCCAGGCACCAAAGACGCCTCAGCTTCCTGACTTGCTGGAACGATCGCTTTATCAAAGCCGCTCCTGACCGCAGCAAGTAGCGCCGGTAGAATTCCGGGAACGCGACGCAACCTTCCATCCAGCCCCAGCTCCCCCAGGCAAACATGGTTCCGAGCAGCTTCCTTCGGCACCTTATCGATAGCAGCCAAAGCAGCTGTCGCTATGGCCAGGTCGTAGTGGGTCCCTGTTTTCGGCAGGTTCGCCGGAGAAAGATTGATGGTGACCAAACCATTGGGCCACGGCAGCTCAGCCCCTGTCACTGCTGCTCGAACCCGTTCCTTTGCCTGCGAGAGCGCCGCATCCGGCAAGCCGACGAGCACAGTGCGAGGGAGGCCACCTCCTTCAGCAACCTCGACCTCCACCATCGCTCCTTCAATCCCGTTGAGCGCCACGGACCAAGCTGACGCGGTACTCATTCCTCTATCCCCCGGACGTGATTGACCGCTGGTTTCTCTCCGGTGCGCAGCAGTACCCCGATGGCATCGATGCGCAGGCAATCCACCCGGATCCTGTGCTCGGCCAACCACAGCAGACAGAGTTGTCGAAGCTTTCTGCGTTTGCGCCATGTGACTGCTTCAAGTGGATCACCGAACCCGAGCCCCGAACGGCACTTCACCTCGATGAACACCAACGCCCCGGCATCCGGATCATGAGCGATGATGTCGAGCTCACCCTCGTTGCACCGCCAGTTGCGATCAAGCACCTGCCACCCGAGACCGATCACATGTTCGACGGCGTGTTCTTCTCCAATCCGTCCGATCGCCTGGAGCTTCCCACGAACAACCACAAGATCACCTCCTGCAACCACTCTGGGCAGAGGGCTAGGCCCGCAACTGTTTTCCACAGGAAAGCTTCTCCCGCGGACCTTCAGAAAATCGTGTTAGCTGACCTGTGACGCCTCAGCAGGACAGCCGTAACAGGACCTAGCCTTGGTTAGGAACCGGAAAGTCGGAGTGGGTGATCTCCTCGATCGAGACGTCCCGGAACGTTAGGACCTTTGCACTTTTCACGAACCGGGCAGGGCGGTACATGTCCCACACCCACGCATCTCCCATAGAGACCTCGTAGTAGACATCGCTGCCCTCGGTGCGCACCTTGAGGTCAACGGCGTTACATAGGTAGAACCGTCGTTCGGTCTCTACTGCATACGTGAAGATGCCGACTACGTCCTTGTATTCGTGGTAGAGGTCAAGCTCCAGCTTGCTCTCGTACTGTTCCAGATCTTCCGTGCTCATGGTGCCTCACACTTTAGCCGCATCAGGTACACAGGAGTAGCTGAGGCGGTGAACGGGACTCGGACCGAGTAGCTTCAAGGCCTTCTTATGCGCTGCGGTGCAGTACCCCTTGTGTACAGCAAGGCCGTAGCCAGGGTATTCCTGCTCGTAGCCGACCATGATCGCATCACGTTGAACCTTGGCAACGATGGAAGCGGCGCTGATACAGGCCGCAACTTTATCTCCCTTCCAGATGCCCAGCCCCGGCGTTCCCAGACCGCTCACCGGAAACCCGTCGGTCAGAACGAACCCCGGCCTGATCTGCAACCGCGCCACGGCCCTGCGTAGGCCTTGAAGATCGGCCTCATGCATCCCCAAAGCGTCACAATCGGCGGGTTCAACTCGTGCCCAGGCCACTGCAGTGGCACTTTCCAGTATCGATCGGCAGATTTCCGTCCTGCGTTTCGGGGTCAAGGCTTTGGAATCGTCGAGACCCTCGACTGGACGGGCAGGATTCAGGATCACCGCAGCAGCCACCAACGGCCCGGCGCACGCCCCACGTCCCGCCTCATCAACCCCGGCGACTGGGCCGAGCCCAGCGGTCGTCAGGACGCTCTCATAAAGATGAACGTCCTTCAACACCCGGCCGGGGCTTCGATGATGGTGGCTTCCGCTGGTGCTTCTTTCTCGGGTTTGGGAACTCTCGCGAAGGTCTCCGGCACCCGGAAGGTCGACAATCTGTCCAAAGGAGCCACGATGGCAACTGCTGCCCCCACCACCTTGTTCATGGGAACAAAAGCTGCCGCTCCTGCCTTTCCCCCGACTCGCGTGTCGCGCAAGTGGCACCGTGAATCCGCTGAGGCATTCCGGTGATCGCCCATAACGAAGATGTGATCAGCAGGAACGATGACATCGAAAGGCAGGTTCGACGGGGCGACTTGTACACCGTTCTCGGAGTACAGGTACTGAGATTCATCCAAGGCCACTCCATTGACTGTCACGGCCCCCTCCGCCGTGCAGCAGGCCACTCGATCCCCCGGCATACCGATCGCACGCTTTATGAGATACCCAGCGCCGGGATTCGGCAGGACCCCTATGAACTCCAAAACCTGTTCCATCTGCGTGTGTGCCGGCTGGGGGCCCGAGAGCCAGCGCGCAGGATCCTCGAAGACCACCACGTCGCCACGTTGGAACCCTCCGAACTTGGCGATCAGGACCCTGTCCCCAACTTTCAGAGTGTTCTCCATGCTGCCGCTCGGAATGCTGAACATCTGAGCGACGAATCCCCGCAACAGAGTGGAAATCAGGAGCGCGCCAACGAGAATGAGAGCAATCTCCCCCACCCCGCTGAAAAACCGCCGAGGGAAGGAGCGCTCCTTCTCCTGCGATACTCCGGTGCCGGAATCATCGGTGCTTTCCAACGCAATCGCCTTCCTGAGAAAACAAGCGGCCCGCACCGCCGGGTTTCACCCTACAGGCACGGGCCAAGCACATGCCCTCAGGCGCGCTTTTCCTTGATCTTGGCAGCCTTGCCGCGCAAACCACGCAAGTAGTACAGCTTGGCTCGACGCACATCACCCCGGCGCTCCACCTCGATCTTCTCGATGATGGGGCTGTGAAGTGGGAAGGTACGCTCAACGCCCACGCCGAAACTCACCTTCCGCACCGTGAACGCTTCCTGCACCCCGCCGGCATTGCGGGCGATCACGACGCCTGCGAACACCTGGACACGGGACCTGCTACCTTCGATGACTCGCACGTGCACACGCACAGAGTCGCCGGGACGGAATTTGGGGATGTCAGATCGTAGAGCTGCCTGGTCAATGGCCTTGATCAACGGATTGGTCATGATGTCCTCGTCAGTGCCACAGGCCACCGCGTTCGTGATTCTCCTGCCGCACCCCGGCTTATCCCCCTGTGGCAGGAGCCGGGTTCGGGCTGGCTGCCCGGTTGGGCAACGGCTGATAATTATGCCACACAAGCATGAAACGATGCGCATTCAGGAAAACCGACGCGGGGCGCCCGTTTCTGGGCGCCCCGCGCGGGTGGCTATGACGCGATAAAGCAGAGACGCTCAGTCCCCTACTTGCCGTCACCCTTGAACAGTGACTTGATGAGGTCACGGTTCAGCTGGGAGATGGATTCGAGTGGAATACCCTTCGGGCAGACCGCGGAGCACTCCCCAATGTTGGTGCAGTTCCCGAAGCCTTCCTCGTCGTGCTGGGCAACCATCGACTTCACGCGGCGGTAGCGTTCCGGCTGTCCCTGCGGGAGCATCGCCAAGTGGGTGATCTTCGCCGAGGTAAACAGCATCGCGGAGCTGTTCGGGCAGGCCGCGACGCAAGCACCACAGCCAATGCAGGTGGCGTTGTCAAATGCCCTGTCGGACTCCCGCTTCGGGGCGGCAGTTGCGTGGGCATCCGGGGCGGAGCCAGTGTTGGAGGAGATGTAACCACCCGACTGGACGATCCGGTCCAGCGCCGTGCGATCCACCGCGAGGTCCTTGATAACCGGGAAAGCCCCGGCCCGCCACGGCTCGATCTCGATCGTTGCACCATCGGCGAAGGACCGCATATGCAACTGGCAGGTGGTGGTGGCGGAACCGCCATGGGCGACGCCATTGATCACGAGACCGCACATGCCGCAGATGCCCTCACGACAGTCGTGGTCAAAGGCGACGGGCTCTTGGTTCGCGTCCGTGAGCTGCTCATTGAGCATGTCGAGCATCTCCAGGAAAGACATGTCCGGGGACACGCCATCGATGTCATACTCGGCCATCGCACCCCGTGCTTTGGGGCCGGCCTGGCGCCAGATGCGCAGCTTGAGTTTCACTTGTAACTCCGTTGCTTCAGTTCGATTGCCTTGTAGACGAGGGGTTCACGGTGGAGGATCGGCTTGTTGCCCTCGCCGGTCCACTCCCAGGCCGCGACGTAGAGGAATTCGTCGTCGTGACGAAGCGCTTCGCCCTCTTCGGTCTGGGATTCGGCCCGGAAGTGACCACCGCAGGATTCGCGTCGGTGCAGGGCGTCGATGCACATCAACTCGCCCAACTCGAAAAAGTCGGCGACCCGCCCGGCACGTTCGAGGGCTTGGTTGAAGTCCTCGTTCACACCAGTGACGCGCACATTACGCCAGTACTCCTCACGGAGTTCTCGGATGAGACCGATGGCCTTGATCAGTCCCTCCTCCGTGCGGTTCATACCGCAGTACTCCCACATGATCTGGCCCAGTTCTTTGTGGAAGGAATCCACGGAACGGGTGCCTTGGATGCTCAGCAGCTTGTAGAAACGTGCCGTGGCGGTTTGCACTGCTTCCACCACCGCCGGGTGATTGTCTGAGATCTTCTCGAAGGGGCCGTCGGCCAGGTAATCGTTGATCGTGTTGGGAAGAACGAAGTACCCGTCGGCGAGCCCTTGCATCAGGGCCGAGGCGCCGAGGCGGTTCGCGCCGTGATCGGAGAAGTTGGCCTCACCCGTGACGTAGAGACCCGAGATCGTGCTCTGCAGGTCGTAGTCCACCCAGACACCACCCATGGTGTAGTGCACCGCCGGGTAGATGCGCATGGGCACCTCGTAGGGGTTTTCACCGGTGATCTGCTGGTACATGTCAAAGAGGTTTCCGTACCTGTTGGAGACCCCGTCCTTGCCCAACCGATTGATGGCGTCAGAGAAATCGAGGTAGACGCCTCGCCGCACCTGCTTGGTGGTCCCGTCCGCCTGTTTCTCGGCCACTGCCGGGCCAACTCCGCGACCCTCATCGCACATGTTCTTGGCCTGACGCGACGCGATGTCACGGGGCACCAGGTTGCCGAACGCCGGGTAGATCCGCTCCAGGTAATAGTCGCGATCCTCCTCGGGGATCTCGCGGGGATCTTTGGCGCAGTCCGCAGCTTTCTTTGGTACCCAGATGCGGCCATCGTTTCGCAGCGACTCCGACATCAAGGTCAGCTTGGACTGGGTGTCGCCGTGAACCGGGATGCAGGTGGGGTGAATCTGCGTATAGCAGGGGTTCCCGAAGTAGGCGCCCTTGCGATGCGCACGCCAAGCGGCGGTGGCGTTGCAGCCCATGGCATTGGTCGAGAGGAAGAACACGTTGCCGTAACCGCCGGTCCCAAGGACAACAGCATCGGCGGTCCAGGCTTCGATCTTGCCGTTGACCATGTTGCGGGTGACGATGCCGCGAGCGCGCCCGTCAACGACGATCAGCTCGACCATCTCGTGACGCGAGTACATCTTGACGGTGCCCGCTTCGATCTGGCGTTCCAGCTGCTGGTAGCAACCGATCAGCAGCTGCTGCCCTGTCTGCCCGCGCGCGTAGAAGGTGCGCTGCACCTGCACGCCACCGAAGGAACGGGTGTCCAGAAGACCGCCGTACTCGCGGGCAAAAGGAACGCCCTGGGCGACACACTGGTCGATGATGTTGGCACTGACCTCCGCCAACCGGTAGACGTTGGTCTCACGGGCACGGTAGTCGCCACCCTTGACCGTGTCGTAGAACAACCGGTAGGTGGAGTCGTTGTCGTTGCGGTAGTTCTTCGCCGCGTTGATGCCACCCTGGGCCGCGATGGAGTGGGCCCGGCGGGGGCTGTCCTGGTAGCAGAAGTTCAGGACGTTGTAGCCGGCCTCACCGAGAGTCGCGGCGGCCGCGCCACCGGCCAGACCGGTGCCGACGATGATGACACTCAGCTTGCGCCGGTTTGCCGGGTTGACGAGGCGGGCCTGGAACTGGCGGGTCTGCCAGACCTTGTCGATCTCCACCGCGGGAGCCTTGGTGTCGACGATGTCCTCACCGTCTACCCAGTAATCAGCGGGGTTGAAATTCGTGGTCGTCATGGTGCTGCTCACTTCAGGATTCCGAACTGGACACACAGGGGCATGATCATGAATCCGGCGTAGAGGGCGACGGAGACGACCAGCGCGATGATGTTCAGCCACTTGCGGGAATTGGCGGACAGGTTCCCACCCAGCGTCGCGAAGGCGCTCCAGAAACCGTGCCGGATGTGCATACACACGAACAGGATGGAAACGGCATACAAGGCGGTGATCCACCACTGCTGGAATCCGGCCAGCACCATGGTGTGCGGTTCCGCAGCGTGACCGCCCAGGATGCCGGGAACGACGGTGAATTGGACCAGGTGGAAGATCACGAAGAGAAGAATGATCACGCCACCCCAGCGCATGGTGCGCGAGGAGTAGGTCTGAGCCTGGCGCTTGGTGACCTGGTACTTGTCGCCGCGGTTCTTGACGGTCTTCGCCGACAGCGTCGCCGCGGACCAGATATGGAGAGCGATGGCCAGAAGAAGCGCCGCCCTGAACACCCATATGAATTGCCCGGCCGGCATGATCGGATACATGATGCCACCAGCCTTGGTGACGCCATTCTCAACCTCGAGACCCTTCAGCCAGTGGGCGTAGTGATCGAAGGCCTCGTAGCCGACGAACATCTTCAGGTTGCCGTACATGTGCACGAGCAGGAAAACGATCAGGATCAGACCGGTTACCGCCATCAGGGCCTTCCGGGCGACCGTGGACCGCAACGCTCGTTGATGGATAGTTAGTGATGTTGCCACGAAGCTCACTCTAGCTGCCTTCCAGCGTTGTTTCGCACACCGGGGCCAGTTAAGAGTCGCCCCGTCGCAAAAACACACCAAACCCTTGCTTCAAAGGAGTTTTACGCTATCCAGAAGGGACGAAAATATGCCTATCAGCGACCCTCTTCCAACAGGTCTGGACGACGTTCCCGGGTGCGCTCCAAAGCTTTTTCCCGACGCCATGTCGCGATGGCCGCATGGTTGCCGGACAGCAGGATGGGAGGCACCTGACGACCCCGCCAAACCGGGGGTTTCGTGTAGTTGGGGTATTCCAGCAGTCGGTGTCCAGGAGCGTGTGATTCTTCCACCAGAGAGTCCGGGTTCCCGAGCACTCCCGGGATGAGCCGAACCACCGCCTCAGTGATGACCAGAACCGCCGCCTCGCCACCGTTCAGGACATAGTCGCCAAGGCTTACCTCAATAAGCTCATAGCTCTCCGAACAGTGATCCAGAACCCGCTGATCGATGCCCTCATAGCGCCCACACGCGAACACCAACCGTTCCCGGGTGCTCAATTCGTAGGCCAGGTCTTGATCCAGCACCCGTCCCGCCGGAGTCGGAACCACCACGGTCATGGATGCGGGGTTGAGGTGTTCCATGGCATCCAAGGCCTCACCCCAGGGTTCGGGCTTCATCACCATCCCGGCACCTCCGCCGTAAGGAGTGTCGTCGGCGGTGTGGTGCCGGTCATGGGTCCACCAGCGAAGATCGTGAACGGCCAGGTCGACGATGCCTGCATCGACTGCCTTCCCCACCAGCGACAACGACAAAGGCGCCAGATAGTCGGGGAAAATCGTGACAACGTCGATTCTCATTCGAAGTCCTCCAGCAGTCCGCTCACATCCGCGAACTGCACTTCCCCCGCCACAAGATCGACCCGGGGCACCAATGCTGACACAAAGGGAACCAAGCGTCGCCCGTGGATGGTCTCAACCGCCAGGCAGTCCTGCGCAGGCAGGTGCAGCACATCCACGATCTCACCGACCTGCCGGCCATCGGCGTCCAGGGCACGAAGCCCTAGCAACTGTCGGTCGAAGTACTCCTCCGGCTCGCTCGGGGTCTCGTCTGCGGGAACGTCGACAAACAGGCGTTCGCCACGAAGCGTCTCAACGGCGGTCCGGTCCGGATATCCCTGGAAAGAGGCCAGCAGCCTCCCACGATGCCAACGGATGCGTTCCAGAACTAGCTGCGCCCCAGATGTGAGACGCAGCACAGCCCCTAGTTGGAATCGGCGTCCAGGCTCATCGGTGCGCACATCGATAACCACATCCCCGCGGATGCCGTGGGCACGGCCCACGACTCCGACGAGCACCTCAACCAGATCGGCCAAGGCAGCCCCGTTCAGCGCCGCCGGGGCCGGTCGACATCAACGAAATCGACGCGAACCTGTTCGTTTCCCGCCAGCGCCCCGAGCACGGTGCGCAGCGCACTCGCGGTGCGCCCTTGTCGGCCAATCACCTTTCCGATGTCCTCGGGGTGAACACGCACCTCCAGAAGACGACCGCGGCGCAGGTTCTTGTCGCGTACGGTCACGTCATCAGGATTGGAGACGATCCCCGCCACCAAGTGCTCGAGAGCGTCGGCGAGCACGACTCAGGCCTCCTGCTCAGCAGCCTCGTCCCCGGCCGGGGCCTCGGAGGCTTCCTTGGCGGCTTCTTCCTCAGCCTTCTTCTTCGCCTTCGAGATGGCGGGAGCAACGGCGTTGCCGTCCTCAGCCAAGGCTTTCGCAAACTCGGCCTCGCGGTCACGCGGCTCGGGCTGCGGAAGAATCCCTGAGGGGATGTCCTCACCCGTGAACTTCTGCCAGTCCCCGGAACGCTTGAAGATGGCGACCACTGCCTCAGTCGGCTGGGCGCCCACGGACAGCCAGTACTGGGCGCGCTCGGAATTGACGCGGATCAAGGACGGATCGTTCTTGGGATGGTAAAGACCGATCTCCTCGATAGCCTGCCCGTCCCGTTTAGAGCGGGAGTCCATGACAACGATGCGGTAGTGGGGGGAGCGAATCTTACCGAGACGCTTCAGACGAATCTTGGTAGCCAAGTTCGGAATCTCCTGTTGCTTGTGAGTCTGTGACCAGACGAGTTGGATGGCCAACAAACGATGCGCGTGGGGTACGCCCGGCAGTGACCAGATGAACCATGCTCGCCGGAGTTAGAGGGCGCCAGCGACAGGTGCGGATGTATTCTGCCAGATTTCTCCGGGCAGTCCCAACAACTCCCCGTAGGATCGGCTCGTGGACATCGGTGAGGAAGACTTCTACGCACTGGTCGAGGAAGCATTGGAAAGTCTCCCGGAGGAATTGCTCTGCAATCTAGACAACGTGGCCATCGTGGCGGAGGACGAACCGGAGGACGGTTCCGAGACCCTAGGGATCTACGAGGGAACCGCCCTCACCGAGCGCGATTCCTCGTGGTTCGGGATGCTACCGGATCGGGTGGTGCTTTTCCGTGGCCCCCTGTCGCGGATGTGCGAGGATGAGGACGAACTGTTCGAGGAGATCGCCATCACCCTGGTTCACGAGATCGGGCACTATCACGGCATCGATGAGGAACGACTCCACGAGCTGGGCTGGGGCTGAACCAACGCTCAGGAGTTCCCACAGACCCCAGAAAGGTCTCCCGCGTAAGCGATCGGGGCCGTGTGACTGCACATGCTGGCAGAAGCTACGGCCTTCTCACCCAGCGCCGACAACGGTAGCGATGTCCCCCAGGCCCGTTTCGCCCCGAATAGCGAGGACATTCCTGTGGGCTCCGCGACCCGCTCCACCACGGTATTGTCCGGATCCAGACCGGCTACGGTGGCGGCGTGCCGGAAGAATTCATCACGCCCCATAACGGCATCAGCAAGTCCAACATTGACTGCCTGCCGGGCGCTAAAGGTCCCGGCTCCGAATTCGTCGCGGATGCGTTGCGGGTCGATCTTCCGGCCCGCCGCCACCTCAGCGACGAAACCTTCGTAGTCGTCGTCGACTATTGCCTGAAGTCGCTGGCGTTCCTGCTCGGTCAGGTCCCGGTACGGGTTGTTCAGATCTTTTCCGCTACCCGCGGTGATGTACTCCTGGCTGATGCCTCCCGTGGTGGTGATCCCCTGCTGCAACAGGGTGCTTCCCGTGGCGACAACGTCTTTGTAACGCGGGAGCGGCCCAAGGATCACTCCGATGGAGCCGATCATGGCGCCGTGTTCAGCGATGATCTCGTTCGCTGTCGCAGTGGAGTAGACACCGCCGGATGTGGAGGAGCCCTCGACGTGCACGAGCACTGGTTTCCCGGTGCGCTCGCGATAGCGGGTAATGGCGTCGGCGATGGCCTTGGAGCCGGTGACGGTGCCGCCCGGGGTGTTGACCAGCAGCACGACTCCATCGGACTTGTCCGTTTTCAGGGAGTCCAATTGATCCGCCACCTCGTAGCCGTAGGTTCCAGAAGAGAGCAGCGCCCCGTCAGCGGCGTCGGTCATGATGGTGCCGGAGATCCGGATGGCCCTCAGGTGCCCACTGGCTGTTTCTGTTCCCCAGACCCTCTCAAGGGATGTGCTCGCCCCATCCTTGGTGATAGAACCGAGCAGCATTCCCAACGAAATCATGGCGAACACCCCACCCACGATGCTGAGCACCACGAACCCGGTCATCAAACCCAGCCCAGCCCCCATACCGGTGCCGAACCCGCGTTTGAAGCCGCCCTTTTCTGCCTGGGGCACCACCGGTTGGATGGGAGGACCGGGCGGCGGAGCATAGGGATTGTTCTCAGGTTTACAGGAATCATTCTGTTGCTGCTCGGGCTTCGTCATGCACCAAGTCAATCAAATCAAAGTCAGGAGATCAGCCGTCCGCGCAGAAGAAGAGCCAGCGGATCCCGCAGCGCTCCGGTGTCGGCGCGTGGATCGGCGGTGGTTACGATCAGGTCCGCGCTGGCTCCTCCCACGAGGGCGTCAACGCCAAGCCACGATCTGGCTCCCCAGCTCGAGGCCTTAATGGCGAATTCCCCACCGCCAAGCGAGGCCAGCTCCGCAACCTCGGAAAGAATCTCCCCGTGAGGCACGACGGTGCCCGCGTCGGTGCCCGAGTACACATCGATCCCGGCTTCGATGGCCTTGCCGATGGTTTCTCTGCGACGGGAGTACAGGGCCATCATGTGGTTGGCGAACACCGGATATTTGTCACGTCCCGGCTCCGCATACTGGGGGAACCGATTCAGGTTGATCATAGTAGGCACTAGTGCAACACCGCCGTCAGCCATCTGCTGGATCACCTCGTCGCTCATGCCGGTGCCGTGTTCAATGCAGTCGATCCCGGCTGCCACCAGTTCGGCGACGGACTGCTCCCCGAAACAGTGGGCAGTGACCCGGGCCCCCTCCTCGTGGGCCACAGCGATGGCTTCTGCAGCCAGGGCTGCTGGGAAGGAGGGTTCGAGATCACCCGTGGAACGGTCAATCCAGTCACCCACGATCTTCACCCAGCCGTCGCCGTCACGAGCCTCATGACGTATCTGCTCGACAAGGGCCTCGGGCTCCACCTCAACAGCCAGGTGACGGATGTAGCGACGAGTGCGTGCGACATGTCTGCCCGCGCGAATCAACTTGGGCAGGGCCTCATCATGCTGCACCCAGCGAGTGTCGGAAGGGGAGCCCGCATCGCGGATCAGCATGGTTCCGGCGGCCAGATCGGCCTGCGCCTGCCGGCGTGCCTCCTCGACGCTGACCGCCCCCTCCACTCCCAGTCCAATGTGGCAGTGAGCATCAACCAGCCCAGGGATGACATAGGCGTCCCTGGCCAGTGTTCTCGCCCCAGCGATGGGTTCGGCGGTGAGCCGACCATCAACCACCCAGAAGTCCCGGGGTTCCTCGTAGGGCAGAAATGTGCCGTGTATGTGCATGGGCTCCGCAGTCATGAGCGACAGCATAGAGACTTCGAAGCCGAAGCGGGCTACTTCCTTTGCTGCTCGTCAAACATCTTCTGCAGCTCCGGAGGCAACTGGAAGTCGTCCAGCGTCTGGGGAGCGGCCTGCGCAGCCCCGGGTTTGGCGCCGAGAGCGCGTTCGACCCCCTGCTGTTTGCGTTTGGCGGGGTTGCCGGAGGTCTTCCGCCCGCGTTTCTTGGCTTTGCCCTGCTGTTTGCGTGCCGCACGTCCCCCGCCCATGCCAGGCATCCCAGGCATCTTCCCCCCGGCCAGTTGTTCCATCATCTTGCGGGCCTCGACGAATCGCTTGACGAGGTTGTTGACGTCCGAGACCTGCACTCCAGCGCCCTTGGCGATCCGTGCTCTGCGGGAACCGTTGAGGATGCCGACGTCATCGCGTTCTGCCGGGGTCATCGAGAAAATGATCGCCTCGATCCGGTCCACCTCTTTCTCGTCGATGGAGTTGATGGCGTCCTTGAACTGCCCGGCACCGGGCAGCATCCCGAAGATCTTGCTCAGCGGCCCCAGTTTCCGCAGCTGCTGCATCTGAGCCAGGAAATCCTGCAAGCCGAAGCTCCCCTTACCTGCGCTGAGTTTTTCGGCTGCCTTTCGAGAGGATTCCGCATCAAAATTTTTCTCGGCCTGCTCGATCAGGGTCAGAACATCACCCATCCCGAGGATTCGGGAGGCCATCCGATCCGGGTGGAAGACGTCGAAGTCTGCTAGGGCCTCACCGTTCGACGCGAACATGATGGGTTTTCCGATGACCCGCGCAATGGACAGTGCTGCGCCACCGCGGGCATCGCCATCGAGTTTGGTGAGAACCACGCCATCGAAGCCAATGCCCTCGTTGAATGCCTTGGCGGTATTGACGGCGTCCTGCCCGATCATGGCGTCGACGACGAACAGCACTTCGTCAGGGCGAGTGGCCGCTTTGATGTCCGCGGCCTGCTGCATCAGCATCTCGTCGATGCCCAGCCGACCGGCAGTGTCGATGACCACCACGTCATAAAGACTGCGTTCGGCATGTTCGAGCGCTGCCCGGGCTACCTGGACCGGGTCGCCGACGCCGTTTCCGGGTTCCGGGGCGAAGACGTGCACCCCGGCCCGTTCCCCCACGATCTGAAGTTGGTTCACCGCATTGGGGCGCTGCAGATCACAGGCAACCAGCAGGGGGCTGTGCCTCTCGGACTTCAACCAACGGGCGAGTTTTCCGGCAAGGGTGGTTTTACCCGCACCCTGCAAACCGGCGAGCATGATCACAGTCGGCGGTTTCTTGGCAAACCGGATGGGTCGAACCTGTCCGCCCAGGATGCTGATGAGCTCTTCGTTGACGATCTTGATGATCTGCTGCGATGGGTTGAGGGCACGGCTGATCTCAACACCGCGGCAGCGCTCCTTGACAGCGGCGACGAACTGTTTGACCACCCCGAGGTTGACATCTGCTTCCAGCAGGGCAATGCGGATCTCCCGCATTGTGGCGTCGATGTCCGCCTGTGTGAGTCGTCCCTTAGACCTGAGGCCCTTGAACGTTTCTGCCAAGCGTTCCTGAAGTGTGTCGAACAAGTCCGTGCTCCTTGGATTCCGAGGCGGTGCCTGCCAAGAATACAGGGGCGCCTCAGCGCGTGTGGCTGCTCGGTCCTCCGACGGACTCCGCTTCGCTCCCCCGGTTGGGAATTTCCACCGTCACCACCCACTGGTTCCCTTCTGGCCCCGCGGTGAAGCGCCCCCCGGAAAGATCGATGCGTTCCTGGATTCCTGAAAGCCCGTAGCCGAGCGACAGTTTAGATTCTCGTTTCTTTTTCGGCATTTCGTTGCAGATGCGAAGCAAGGTGGTGGTCTCCCCCACATCCAGCTCCACCAAGCATTTACCCCCGGGATCTGCGTAGCGAATAATGTTGGTGACCCCTTCCTGCATGGCACGGGTGAGAGTACGCCGTGTGATCGGGGGCAGATCGTCAGATGTCGGGTCTATTCTGAAGTCGGCCTGAATATAGGAGTTCTTCAGGGTGCCCTGCAGGCGACCGGCCACGGTGAGGGGCCGCACCAGGGCAGGCAACTTGCCTTCCTCCCCCTCGGACATGACGTCGGTGAGCAGGAAAAGCTCGCCATCCGCCGCTTCGAGCGATCCTGCGATCCGATCCAACGCGAATCGAACCTCTGCAGGGTCATCACTTTCCCCATACGCCATACACTGCAACAGGATCACGGAGAAGTGGTGGGCGAGCACATCGTGGAGTTCGCGGGCGAGAAGGTTGCGTTCCTCCGTGCGGGCGGCCTCAATGGCCTCCAAGAGAGCGGCTGCCCGTTCGCTCTGCTCCGCCCGAATCCTCTCGTACTGCCCGCTCAGGGCGGAATAGACCAAGCCGACGAATGGAATCGACGCGCCCGCCACGAGTTCCGTTCCGGCGTCCAGCCCAATGACGGTAAGCGCCCATACCCCCGTCAGGGCCGCAACCCCCGTGCCGAGGATCCAGTAGGGATTCTGGGTTCGACCAAATTTCCAGCACGCCATCAGGAGCACGACGGACAGCGCGACAGGGGTCTGCTCGGGGGTAATCAGCATGCCCGCCGCTGCCGCGGCGGCCACGGCTCCGCCGGTGAGCGGCCACCGGAGCATGACGGCACTGCTCACGTACCCGAGAAGCGGCCACGCCAAGGCCCATCCCAGCGGCTGCGTCAGGCAGGTCCGAAGAGCCATGATCCCCATGAAGAACAGGGGCATGGCGGTACCGAGGATTTTTCTTCCGAGTGATTTCTTCTTTCCCCTGACAGCGGCCGCATCATCCACTTCCCCGTACCGGGATTCCGGGAGGCGGATTTCGAACAGATGTCCTCGGCCGGTGAATCCCTTGGAGAACTGCCCTCCCAGCGATTGCACCCGCTCCCGGACTCGTTCGAACGCCGATTTGTCCTCCGAGCGGAGTTTGTTGGGGGTGACGAGCTCCACCATCATCCGGGTGGTGTAGCTGGAAGGGCACTCCACCTTGAAACGCAACGGATCGGGGCGCAGAGCGTCGGAGGATTTCAGCACCAGCTGCGCCACCCGGGTGGCGGTGAGCTGGGTGAGCACGCTTCTTCGATCGAGCTCTTCGTCGACCTTCAGATCCACGTGGAGACCTTGCAAGCGCAGAGCCTCCGCCGCGCTGGAGAGTATCTGGACCGACCCGATGATGGATTTCGACTCGTCGCTGCCATCAGCCACGGGATCCTCGCGCAGCATCCCGACCAGGGCCCGGACGCGAGTGACCGCGTCCAGGCAGACGGTCTGCACTCTCTCGATCGCGTCTCGAAGAGCCCAGGTGTCGGACGTGCGGCGCGGGGCCTTGTGACCTTTCCACGCCTCCTCGAGGCGCTCGCCCACGACCCGACGGAGCTCACCCGCCAACCGCAGGCGTTCGCCGCTGCGAATCTCGACGATGTCCCCCGCCAGGATGGCGAGGCGCACCTCCCGGCGCTCAAGGACAGCGAGAACGCCTTTGAAGGCCAACCCCAGGAAGACGCCGAAAACGGTCAGGAAAGTGTAGTCGAGCATCTGCCCGACCAACCCATCAAGACCCCTCATGGCGACGAGGTTGCGAATTCCCCCATAGCCTGTTCCCAACAGAACGACCGTAGAAATCGGCCGCACGCCGTAGCGAAAGGCGAAAGTCGCTGCTGCCAGCACGAAGAACACAGGGTCCGCGCCGGCATCCCCGGTGATCACCACGAACACCAAGGGCAGCAGCCCGATGCACAGCCCGATCCACGGCCTCCAGAGCAACACGAAGGAAGCCACCGCGATCGAGACGTGAGTCAGAACAACCAAGGGGCGTATCTCGACCCCTTCGAGGAAAAGCTCCAGAATATTGGAAAGAAACTGGAAACCTACAGCGAACAAGACGAGCCAGCGCCCGAGGTCGACCAGGGCGACCGTCGGGCTCTTCTCCTCAGCTTCCTGGTTCATGTCCCCCCGCTCAGGTCAGCTCACTTCCCGATTCGGAAACCATGCATTCGTTTCTTTCAAGCCATCATTACCTTTTGCACCAAGTAGTGGTCCTGAACCACAGCCAAAGAATACAGCCAATGCCACCGCGACTGGCCTCGTTGCCTTTCACCACAGAGATGGAGTTCTGATTGGCGACCGGCTCGGTGGTGTTGGCGCTTGCGGGGACCGCGCCAAGGGCCACACAGGATCCCAGCACGAGAGCAGCTACCGCAAGGCGCGTCTTCTTCATCGCTTCCTCCGTTTTTTCATGCGATCCACCGCCTTCTACTCCCAGCAACGCTTAGATCTTACACACCGCGTCGCCCCGGGTGCACTCCCCGGGGCGGGTCACCCACAGGCAATCTGGTGAGGCATCGCACCACCACCTAGACATTCCTGGACATTGCTGTCGCCCCACCTCTCGAGGAAGACACATCATTCCGCGTGGCGCGGCGGTTGATGGGGCAAAACCCGGTTATGTGGATTATGGTTTTCATCATGACCGAGCTCTGCCGTGTACTAGTCGCTGATGATGATCCCATGGTCCGTGAGGCCTACCGTATGTTTCTGACGCGACACGACGACCACGAGGTAGTTGGTGAGGCCCGCAACGGCCGGGAGGCCGTGGAAGCCTACGAGGAGCTGAAACCCGATGTGGTTCTCATGGATCTGCAGATGCCCGATATGTCGGGAGTGGATGCCATTCGTGAGATCAATCGGAAACATCGCGGCGCCTGCATCGTCGCTCTGACCACCTTCGGTACCCAGGAGTACATCATTTCCGCTTTGCGCGCTGGGGCCTCCGGATACCTGATGAAGGATTGTGGCGGCCCCGCTCTGCTGACTGGTATTCAGCAGGCCCGTGACGGCGACATGCCGCTGGCACCCGGGGTTCGACGCGAACTGGTCGCTGACCTTTTGACAGGACACCCCAAGATATTGACCGACGAGGCGGCAGCCGCAGGACTCGCCCCCCGCGAGAAGGAATTGCTGATCTGGCTCGGTCAGGGAATGACGAACGCACAGATCGCGGCCAAGATGTTCATCTCCGAGGGTTCCGTGAAACAGTACCTATCCCACATCGGTGACAAAATGGGCCTGAAGTCCCGCACCCAAATTCTGGTGCGGGCCATTCAGCTGGGTCTCGTCGATCCGACACTCATGACCCCCGGGTTGTCCTGAGGTATTCCCCTTCTCATTCCCCGAGGATTCCGGCAACGAATCCCTCGGGGTCGAAGGGCGCCAAATCATCCACACCTTCCCCGAGACCAACAAGCTTGACCGGAACCCCGAGTTCGCGCTGAACCTGGATGACGATTCCGCCCTTCGCGGAACCATCCAGCTTGGTGAGCACGATACCGGTAACGTCCACCACCTCGGAGAAGATCTTGGCCTGCGTCATGCCATTCTGGCCCGTGGTGGCGTCGAGGACTAGCAGAACCTCAGTGACAGGAACCTTCTTCTCGATGACGCGCTTGACCTTGCCGAGTTCATCCATCAACCCAACCTTGGTATGCAATCGCCCGGCAGTGTCGATGAGCACCACATCGGCCCCCTCTTCCTTACCTTTGGCGACCGCGTCGAAAGCGACCGAGGCAGGATCGCTGCCCTCGGCAGAACTCACCGTCGTAACTCCGACCCGCTCTCCCCATGTCGTGAGCTGCTCAGCAGCGGCGGCCCGGAAGGTGTCGGCCGCTCCCAACATTACGGAGCGTCCCTCGGCCACGAATACACGGGCCAATTTGCCTACGGTGGTGGTCTTTCCCGTCCCATTCACTCCGACCACCATCACGACGGCGGGATCATTCTCTGCCGCTGTCAGGTTCAGGCTCCGGTCGAGATCTGGCTCGACCAATTTCAGGAGTTCAGCACGCAGCACTTGACGAGCACGTTCGGGATCGGAGACCCCGTCGATGCTCAACTCCCGCCGCAATGCCTCAGTGAGTTCCGTGGTGGGCCCAACACCCAGATCGGATGCGATCAAGGTGGCCTCAAAATCGTCCCAGGTCTCGGAATCAATCCGATCGACGCTCAACAATTCACCGAGCGCCCGGGCCAACACATTGTTGCTCGAGGCTAGACGACGTCGCAGCCGAGCAAACCGTGAACGCGGCTCCTCGGGCTGGTCCAGCACGGGTTTCGCAGGCTCAGGTTCAGCGATTTCACCTGCTGGCTCCCCAATCTCCGCAGGTTCCTCACCTGCCGCCGGTTCCTCCTCCACAGCGGTTTCCGCATCGGAGGCCTTGATTGCCTCCTGCGTCTCGCCGGGAGGTAGTTCCTTCCTGCCGTACCTGATGACGAGCGTGGCCGCAATCAAACCGGCCCCGACGATCGCTACGACCAACCAGAAAATCAAATCTCCCACGGGGCAATCCTAGGACCTGTTGCAGAAGCTATGCCCAGTATTATCACTCCGGAGCGGACGAAACTGGGTGTGCCGTGCCACCAGGGTTACGGTTGCTGGAGTCGCTGGCTGACCACGGTGGAGATGCCGTCGCCGCGCATGGTCACGCCGTAGAGGCTGTCAGCTATCTCCATGGTGCGTTTCTGGTGAGTGATCACCAACAGCTGGGAATTCTGCCTCAGCTCCTCATAGATTCCGAGCAGACGACCCAGGTTGGCGTCGTCCAGGGCCGCCTCCACCTCGTCGAGGATGTAAAAGGGGCTCGGGCGAGCGATGAAAAGGCTGACCAGGAAGGCCACAGCCACCAGCGAGCGTTCCCCTCCCGAGAGCAGCGAGAGCCGTTTGACCTGTTTGCCCGCAGGCCGGGCCTCGACATCCACCCCGGTTTCCAGCCAGTTCCCGGGATCAGTGAGCAGTAGCTTGCCTTCTCCTCCGGGAAAGAGCCGCTGGAAAACCTCCCCGAAAGTGTGTTCAACATCGTGGTAGGCCGCCTCGAAGACCTCTTGCACCCTCTTGTCGACGTCATCGATCAGCGCGAGCAGGTCGGCACGGGTCTGTTTCAGGTCGGCGAGCTGTTCGGCCAGGAAAGCATGCCGGGTCTTCAGCGCTTCGAACTCCTCCAGCGCCAACGGATTGACCCGTCCCAGGGCGGCCAGCCCCCGTTCAGCGCGGCGTAGACGTTTCTCTTGCTCAGCGCGCACGTAGGCGACAGGATCGGGAACCTCATCCTCAGGACCAAGGGCGGTGCCGTCGGGCCGGGTGATAACCGGGACTGGCTGATTCGGACCGTACTCGGCGACGAGCTGGTCTCCTTCCAACCCCAGCTCAGCCAGGCTCTTTTCCTCCAGCTGCTCGATCCGCATCCGGCGTTCGATCCGGACCAACTCATCCCGGTGGGCGCCCCGCATGAGTTCTTCGAGGCGCTGGCCAGCTGCTCGGGAGGCCTGCCTGGTCTCCACCGTCGCGGCCTCAGCGAATCGCCTGCGGGTTTCCGCTTCGTCCCGGCTGGTTGTGGCTCGCTCCATGGCGTTCTCGATCATCCCGAACAGCCGTCGGGCGGCATCGTAGACAGCCCGACCCACCGCGGCCTCGCGACGAAACTGCTCCGCCCGGGCGCGTGCTCTGGCACGCGACTGACGTTCCGCAGCCGCTGCCCGCAACAGACCTTCGGCCCTGCCCGCGAGGGAACGTGCCTGCTCCTCAATCGTTCGCAGCTGCAACCTGGTTTCCATCTCCGTCTGCCGGGCCAGCCTGGCCGCGACGGCCAACTCATCACGATTGGTGGGGTCGGGTTCAAGAATCTCCTCCCCGCTGGCCGCGACGAGTCGGGCCTCCAGCTCGGCGAGCCGGGTCTCGTGGTCAACCCGGCCTTGGCGTGCAGCCTCGATGGCCGAGGTCAACCTGTCGGCCTCACGGGTCGCAGCCGCCTGCGTTTGCCGATAGGAACCGAGGGCATCCGAGATGGCCGCGAACTGTGCGTCGGACTCGTGCAGGGAAGCCAGGGCAGTTGCTTCCTCAGCACGTGCCCTCTGCAACACAGCCCGTGCCGCTTCCAGGGCGAAACGTTGCCGGTCAGAGTCAGCAGCCACCTGCGCCATCTGCTCTTCAGTTTCGGCCAGATCCGCTTTCAAGGCCAGTAGTGAGGGTTTTGCGGTCGACCCGCCCTCAACCAGCCAGCGGGAGACCCGCTCTCCCACCCGAGTAACGGCAATCAGCGACGGGTTCTCTTCGATCGCCTGCTTGGCCGCGGGAAGATCCTCCACCGCCACGATTCCGGCCAACAGCCGGGACAGTGCCCCCGTCAGTTCCTGGCAGGCGGCGATGAGTTCCAGCAGTGGTGTTGCCTCCCCCGCCTCCGCACCTGCGACAACCACGTGAGAGCGTCCGAGGTCTTCCGCTGCCAAGTGTGCAACGGCTGAGAGGGCATCATCGAGGCTGGCGGCGACAATCGCCTCGGCTGCTGCTCCGAGGCCCGTCGCAACGGCCTGCTCCCAGCCTGGGGCAACCTGGATGAGATCGCCCATGCGTCCCAGTACTCCGGTGCGCCCTAGTAGCTCCGTGGAACCATCGCGCTGCCGGGTGGCCAGCCGCAGCGCTTCCACCCGCGCGACGAGAGCGGCTTTGTCCTTTGCGAGACGGGTTCCCTCCTCCACGAGTCGCGCCACCTCGGCCTCGTGTTCAATCACGGAGCTGTTCGCAGCCTCCCACATGGCATCCAGGTTTGACTCGTCGGTTCCCAGCCCAGCGAGGGTGTTCTCGGTCTGTCGGTACTGCTCAGCAGCTTCTTGGGCTCGAGCGAGGGCTTCCTCCCGCCGCGCTACCAAGCGTTCCTGTTCTTCCTGCTCAGCCTCCAGACGGGAGCGAACAGCGGCAGCTTCTCCCTTGAGGCGGGCCAGACCTTCTCTACGATCGGCCACCGCACGCAGCGCAGCCGCGTAGGCCTGTTCGGCCTCGGCATGCTGGGTTTCGGCCTCGTTTCGCCGACCGGATGC
This sequence comes from Arachnia propionica, assembly GCF_037055325.1. Taxonomy (NCBI): domain Bacteria; kingdom Bacillati; phylum Actinomycetota; class Actinomycetes; order Propionibacteriales; family Propionibacteriaceae; genus Arachnia; species Arachnia propionica. Next base: position 771,128 of record NZ_CP146373.1, read on the forward strand.
GTCGTGGAGAGTGGACCGAGCCTGTTCGATGTCGTCTGCCAGTTCTGTCTCGCGTCGCCTGATCTCGCGCGCCTCAGCCTCCAGGGAGTCGGGATCCCGGCCGGAGGCGTCGATGGCCGGCTGGGCGTCGCCGTGTCTCATGCGCTCGGTCGCCACCGAGATCGTCGAGGAAACACGCTCCTTCAAAGCGGCCAGCGCGTACCAGCGTTCCTGGCAGCGGTCGAAATCCTGCGCGGCTTTCTTCAGTTCCGCTTCTGCAGCCTCCTCTGCAGCCAGAGCGGCGTTGGCCTCGGTCTCTGCACATTTCTTCGCCTCAGCAGCCGCGGCCTCATCGGCCAGGTCGGCAGCCAGAGCCTCCCGCGCAGCATGGAGGTCGTCTGCCAGCAGGCGGGCTTTCGCGTCGCGCTGCTCCGCCTGAATGACGGCTGCCCGGCGAGCCGCCTCTGCTTGGCGTCCGAGTGGTTTGAGCTGGCGCTGCAGCTCCCCGATGAGATCCTGGAGTCGTTCCAGATTCGCCCTGGTGCCTTCCAGCTTGCGGACTGCTTTTTCCTTGCGTTTACGGTGTTTGAGCACCCCGGCAGCCTCTTCGATGAATCCTCGGCGGGACTCGGGAGTGGCCTGAAGGATCGCGTCGAGCTGACCCTGACCGACGATCACATGCATCTCCCGCCCGATACCGGAGTCGCTGAGCAGCTCCGTGACGTCCAGCAGACGGGAGGGAACACCGTTGATGGCGTACTCGGAGCCACCACTTCGGAACATAGTGCGGGTGATCGTCACCTCCGAGTACTCGATGGGCAGTGCACCGTCGGAGTTGTCGATGGTCAGCTGTACCTCGGCGCGTCCCAGCGGAGCACGCCTCGAGGTGCCCGCGAAGATGACATCCTCCATTTTTCCGCCGCGTAAACTCTTGGCGCCCTGCTCCCCCATGACCCAGCTCAGGGCATCCACAACGTTAGATTTCCCGGAGCCGTTGGGACCGACGATGCAGGTAATGCCGGGTTCGAAGTTGAGGGTGGTGGCCGAGGCGAAGGACTTGAAGCCCCTGAGGATCAGCTGTTTGAGGTACATGCAGGCTGTTCCCCTTGTTTCCCGGAGGACTGACGGGCGGCCCGGAAGGTCCAGAACTTGTTCACCAAAAAGTTAACCGGGATGGTGCAGACGATGGAGATCAGATTGGCCCAGTACTGCCGACTCCGAAGGCCGGAGGAGCCGTCGAACACGGTGGCGGGCAGCGCAACCGGAGAGTGGGGGTGCATCAAGGCGGTGATGATCACTTGTCCCACGACCAGAGCGACCAAACCGACGATCAGGAAAGGCCAGTATTCCCGGAACCATCCGGCCAGTTTGTGGGACTTGAAAGTCCACCAGCGGTTCAGCTGGAAGTTGAACAGGTTCGCCAGCAGGAACGCGATGGTAGCCATGACGTGGTACCAACGGATGTTGTACTCAGTGCCCGGGATGGCGAGCCACACGCCCTCCCCCTCGGGAACCCCCGCGCTGGCCCAGAGCAGTGGGAACAGTTTCCGGCAGGTGATGAGTATCCCCATGTTCACCAAGACCCCAAGGCCACCGACGACCCCGAAGCGGACGAACTGCAACAGGGAATCTCTGTTGCTCCGAAGCAATTGACCGATCGCGTTCATGCACCATCCTCACGACTTGGGCAGCCGCTGGCATCTCGGACACAGGAAGCTGCTTCGATTGGCGAATCGCCGGCGCACCACGGGTGTTGCACAGCGTCGGCACGGTTGGTCCTCGCGTCCATAGGCGTCGAGTCCACGTTCAAAATACCCCGATTCGCCATTGACATTGACATACAGTGAATCGAAGGATGTGCCGCCAGCGGTCAACGCCTCAGACATGACATCGCGGGCATGCCCCAGCAGTTCAACAGCACGGCTCTGGGTGAGGCCTTGTGTGGGGTGGTCGAAGTGCAGCTTCGCGCGCCACAGACTTTCATCAGCGTAGATGTTGCCGATGCCGGAAACGAGCTTCTGATCGAGGATGGCGCGCTTAACCGTAGTTCGTCTTCCTCGTATCCGCTTGGCCACTACGACAGGATCAAACCGCGGATCGAAAGGGTCAAGAGCGATGTGTGGGACCGGACAGTGACCGCCTCGTGGCACGAACTCAAGTCCACCGAACATGCGCTGGTCGACGAAACGCAGCTGGGTACCATCATCAAGATCGAATAGGACACGCGTATTGCGTAACTGCGGATCGTGGGGTCGACTCACCCTGAACTGTCCGCTCATCCCCAAGTGAGCAATCATGGCGTCATCACCCAGAACCAGCCAGAGATACTTACCACGGCGGGCAACAGCATCAATGCCACGCTTCATGAGGTCGGAGGCAAAACCCTCTGGACCACCAAGGTGAGAACGTACGGGGCGGCGGTGCAGGACCGTAATCTTCTCGATGGTGCGCCCGACCACGTGTTTCTCCAACCCGCGGCGAACCACCTCGACCTCAGGAAGTTCAGGCATCTAGAGACAGGTTTCGGTAGGCCTCGTGAGCGGCAAGTTGTTCAGCCCGCTTCTTGCTGGATGCCACCCCTGAGCCGATGGCTTTCCCATCAACCATGGCGGTTGCGGTAAAAACACGTTGATGGTCGGGCCCCTCACCGATGAGCGCATACCGGGGAGGCTCCAAACCGTTGTGGGCGCAGTACTCCTGCAGAGCAGTCTTGTAGTCGGTGTAGTGCCCCTGCAACTCGCTGGAGGCGATTCGTTCATCGAGGAGTGCATGCACGAAACGAGAAGAAGCAACCGCCCCACAGGAGATATGAATAGCGCCGATCACGGCCTCCATCGTGTCAGCAAGGATGGAGGTCTTATCGGCTCCTGCGGTGTTGATTTCCCCCTGCCCCAGCCTGATCAACTCCCCCAAATGCAGCTCGCGCGCCACCTCGGCCAAGGCGTGGGAGCTGACCACTGAGGCACGCAACTTCGCCAGCTGGCCTTCTGCAAGGTTCGGGAAGGACGTGAAAATATGCTCGGTCACCACGATCTGCAGCACGGCGTCACCCAGGAATTCCAGCCTTTCGTTACTGGGGATACGTCCGTGCTCGAAAGCAAAACTGCGATGCGTAAAGGCAAGCTCAAACAGCTGGGCGTCCACCTGGACACCCAGCTCATCAAGGAGGGCAGTTAGCTTGTTCAGGCCTCGACGACCTGACGACGTTCGCCCTTGGGGCCGTACTGACCACAGGAAGGGCATGCGGTGTGGGACAGATGCGGTTCACGGCAGGCCGGATTCACGCAGGTGACTGTGGGGACGACGGAAGTCTTCCACTGCGCACGACGCGAACGGGTGTTGCTGCGCGACATCTTGCGCTTCGGAACGGCCACGATCTTCTCCTCGGACTTGTTACCCACCGGCTGACCCAGTCCCACACGGGGCTGCGCCGACCAGCGGCTCCCTTTTCTGGTCTCAGTTCTCGCCACCAAGATCAAACCCCGCCAGCTTTTCCCATCGCGGATCAACCTTCGCTTCATGCCCGTGGTCCGGGTCGTCGTTCAGGCTGCAACCGCATTCCTGGCACAGGCCGAGGCAGTTGGGATCACACAAGGGTGTGAACGGCAGCTCCAGTACCACAGCGTCACGCAGAGCCTCCTCAAGGTCGATGGCGTCATCAACGACGACGCTTTCGTCCTCATCCACCTCATTCCCGGGGTAGAAGTAGAGTTCCTGCAACTCAAAGGACTTCTCATCCTCTATCGGACTCAGGCATCGGGCGCACTCTCCGCGCACCTGCGCGTGAGCCGTTCCCGTGACCAGCACTCCTTCGATGACCGCCTCGAGTTTGAGGTCGAGACCAACTTCGGAGCCCTGTGGCACTGAAATCACGTCGTAGCCGAGATCGACCGGAGCCGGGACATCAACCTGAATTTCCTTCATCGCCCCTGGCCGCCGCCCCAGCTCCAAAACGTCGAAAACGTAAGGTGAGCGACGGTCCACATGGTGATGCACGGAGTTCATGGCAGGCATTCCCTTCGTCCGATCGACCATGACCACGTCATGACCAAGGAGCAATCTTACAGAGCCGGAGAAGATTCACCAAACATCCCGACGGGAGTCGGGTGTTGCCTTCGAGAAAGCACGCGCAGCACTCACGCGAGATCCACACAACCAACGCCAGAACGCCTGCTAGTCTTAATGGAAGTTCGACACCCGAAGTAACTGGCGGAAGAAATCATGGATCTGCAAGGCATGCTGTTTGACTACGTGGACCGCTTCCGCTCTCTTCTGCCCCCGGGGGCCTGGCAAGGCCTCGCCCGAGACCTGGCCAAGAACGACGTCTTGACCCTGCTCTACCTTCATCGCACTCAGTCCTCGCGAATGAGCGATCTGGCCGCCTACCTGGACGCCCCCCTCAACACGGCGACAGGGGCGGTCACCCGGCTGCAGCAGCGCGGCCTGGTGGAGCGTCAGCACAGCCCGGACGACAAGCGGATCGTGTTGATCTCCCTGACCGCAGAGGGACGCAGGCTCATCACACAGGGCATCAAAGCCAGCGTCTCTCTGATCGGGCGTCTCTTCGAGGAGCTGACTCCCGAGGAGACCGAGGTGGTGCTACGGCTCATTGATCGAATCCCGGCTCTGCTGGCCGAATGCTCGGCGAATCGCAGACCCCGAACCGTCCGGCGCATCCCCATCGACTGAACCCCGTCATTGACCGCACAAAGCCACAACAAATAGTTCGATTTCCGAATAGTTCGCATAGAGAAGGAGTTACCATGGAGCGAATGATCCTGCTGACCGGGAAAGGAGGTGTCGGCAAAACATCACTAGCAGCCGCCCACGCCGTCGCCTCAGCTGGGAGCGGAAAACGCACGCTTCTGGCGAGCATGGATGCCGCCCACAACCTCTCTGACCTGTTCGATTGCCCCCCGGCACCCGAACCAACCGAGGTGGCCCCAAACCTGGAGATCACCGAGGTGGATGCGGGGCGCGTCGCCGAGGAGGAGTTCACCGACATCACCGCCGCTCTATCCACCCTCATCTCCCGGGGCGACGATGACCAAGTGCTGGACCTTCCCGGTTTCGATCCACTGTTCTTCCTACTGCGGGTCCACCAGCTGGCCCACACCGGCGACTACGACCGCATCATCTTGGATCTGGCCCCCACCGGTGAGACCCTGTCGCTGCTCCAGTTCCCGGAGCTGCTCACCTGGTGGATGGAACGGATCTTCCCGGTGCAGAAGCTCGCGGTCAGGGTGCTGCGCCCCGTGGCCAAGGGAGTATGGCGAATCGAACTTCCCAACGCCGCCGCCATGAATGACATCGAACGGCTCTTCCAGCGCCTCCAGGAGATCCAGGCGTTGTTAAAGGATTCCTCCATCACGTCGGTGCGTCTGGTCACCCTTCCAGAACGGATGGTGATCGAGGAGACCCGTCGCAGCTACCTCTATCTCAACCTGTTCGGTTACAGCGTCGACCACGTCTTCGTCAGCGGGCTGTACCCCACCGGGGAGGTGGGTGCGTTCTTCAGCACCTGGGTGGAGCATCAGCGGCAGCATCTGGCCGAGATCCGCTCGTCATTCGCTCATCTCCCCATCACTGAAGTGCCACGATTCCGTAAGGATCTCGTCGGCCAGGGCGACGTGGCCCGCCTGGCCGAGGTAGCCATCGACGCCCACGCCTTCGACGTCGTATCGGACCTGGCCCACGAGCGCTACGTCAATGCCGACGACGGCTACGACCTCCAACTCCCGGCGCCGGGAACCACCACCGAGGAGATCGACCTCAAACTGACCGCCACCGACCTCGCGGTTCGCATCGGCAACTTCCAGCGCAACATCCCCTTGCCCAGCACCCTGCTGGGCCACGACGTCGCCGGAGCGAAACTCCGCGACGACATCCTGACCATCCGCTTCCGCCCCACCCCACAGGAGGTCCCGTCATGAACCGTGAATTCATTCGTCATCTGCTGCACGCCCGTCGCCATCTCCGCGAGGCAGCCCTGAGCCTGGTCCCACCAGCCCCCAGGAAACGGCTCCGCACCATCGACCGCGAATGGCGAGCGCTGATAGTCGAGTGCCTGTCTGAGAACCCAACCAAGCCTGCCAAGGAACCGACCGGCCCGTCGGAACCCAGGCGGATAGACATCGAGGAGTGAGCATGCGGATCATCCTGTACACCGGCAAAGGCGGGGTCGGCAAGACCACCGTCGCCGCCGCCACGGCCTTGCACCTGGCGGCTCAGGGAAACCGGGTCCTGGTGATGAGCACCGACCCAGCACATTCGCTGGGGGACGCGCTGAGCCTGTCACTCACCAGCGAACCGATCCGCGTCGCCCCCGGCCTGGATGCCTTGGAAATCGACACTCTGGTGGAGAACGACCGGACGTGGGCGGGTCTGCGCAACTATCTGGCGCGTCTCATGACTCGGGAGGGCGAGGTGACGCTCGCCACCCAAGAGGCTCTGTTGTTGCCCGGATTGGGCGAGTTGTTCAGTCTGCTGCGAGTCCTCGATCATGCTTCCTCCGGGCGCTACGACGTCCTGGTGGTGGACTGCGCACCGACCGGCGAAACCCTGTCGCTGCTGAAATATCCGGAACGTCTCGACCAGCTGTTCCGCACCGCGCTTCCAACGAAGCGGGCGCTGGTTCGGATCCTCGGCAAACCGTTCGAGCGGTTGACCCGGATCCCGATGCCCGAGGATCGTCTCTTCGACGACGTGCTCGGGTTGCTGGACAGGCTCAAGCGGCTGGGCGACCTGCTCCACGACGGGGAGATCACCACCCTCAGGCTGGTCGCCACCCCGGAGCACGTGGTCATCGCCGAGACTCGGCGCGCCCACACCTGGTTGACGATGTACGGCTTCGTCGTCGACGCCGTGGTGCTCAACCGCATCTATCCTGCCTCGGCTCTTGGGGGCTACTTCGAGCCGTGGGCCACGGCGCAGGCCACAGGCATCCAGCGGATCGAGGAGAGCTTCGCGCACCTGCCGATCCACCGTCTCCCGCTCCAGGAGCAGGAAATCATCGGGCTGGAGGCTCTCGGTGAGCTGGCCCGGACGATGTATGGCGGCGACGACCCGGCGGCGGTCAACTACCGGGGTGATTACCTGCGCGTCACTCGCAGCGATGGCTGCCTGCGGCTCCACATCAGCCTGCCTCACGCGGATCGGTCCGAACTCAACCTCTGCCAGGACGGCGATGATCTGCTGCTCACGCACCGGAACGAACATCGTCGGATCGCGATGCCGGCCTCGTTACACGGTCGCCAGGTCACCGGCGCCAGATTCCTCCACGACGAACTGGTCCTCACGATGACCTGACCCCTCCCCGGTCGCTAGACCGAAGTTGAGTGAGATCAATTCTCGTTTCTGGCTTGGTACTCTTTTTGGTAAAGAGTTTATGATCTTTGTTGAAGAATCTGCCCAGGAGACCTTACCTCCCCTCGCTCCGGGGCCACCGGCCCTGCCGGGTGCAGCGCATCAACCAGAACCCCGAGGTCAGCGTCAATCCCCGCTGGCGGATGGGCCCGCATCCTGACTGAGTGCTGGCCCGTCGACGAGGACACCAAACGTCAGCTGGGAATCGAAGATGCCTGGTTGGGTCGTTTCCCGAGTGAACTCAGCGGGGGCGAGCTGTAGCGTTTCTGCATAGCACGGGTGCTGTACCCCGAGCTCCGCTACCTGATCGCCGACGAGATAACGACGGTGCTGGATCCCCTGACCCAGGCGCAGATCTGGACCGAGTTGACGGGGCTGACCCGGGACCGGGGCATCGGGCTGCTCATGGTCACTCACAATCCGGCACTGGTGTCCCGGTTGTGCGATGACGCCATCCACCTGGACCGCCTGAACCCTTGAGAACGAGGGGCCGGGCGGGGCTACCGCGCATCCCACAGCCGGGCGGCGGCCTCGGCCACGCACGGCGGCACGTGGGGTGAGACGTCGCCGCCGAGTTTGATCACCTCCCGGGTGATGGTGCTGGAGAGGGTGACGTGCTGGGCCGCCGCTGGCAACAGGACCGTCTCCAGGCCCGTCAGCGAATGGTTCATGTTGGCCAGCTGAAGCTCGAAGTCGAAATCGGCGCCGAATCTCAGACCCTTGACCACGGTGGTTATGCCGTGTTTCCTCGCAAAATCGACCAGCAACCCGTCCATCTCCTCGACAGTGACACCATCGAGATGGGCGGTGGCCTCCCGAACCAGGCCGACGCGCTGCTCCCCAAACAGGTAACCGGCCTTCAGGCTGTTGCATCCCACGGCCACCAGCACATCCCCGAACAGGTCACGGGCTCGGGTAATGATGTTCAGGTGGCCGTTGGTGATGGGGTCGAAGGAGCCGGGGCACAGCACCTTGGTCATGATTCTCCTGCTGGTTTCGTGGCTGCGAAGTAGAGACTCGTCTCACCGTAGTCCCGGCGCCAGTCGTCGTCGAGACCACCCGGCCACACTGGAGGAAGACACCGTTTCGAGCGCTCGACCACCACAAGGGCCTGTGGGTTCAGCGTCCCGGGGGAAAATAGCGGAGCCAAGGTCCTGTCGAGGAGCATCGAGTCCATCTCGTAGGGCGGATCCACAAAGACGAGATCCCAGGGGCCGGTGGGAATCCGCCCTTCAACTCGTCCACCCCGCGCCTCAATGCGCAGCCCGGCCCTGCGGGCATTGCCCGCGATCAGGTTCGAGGTGTGGGAGTCGACGGCCACCACCCGGGCGGCTCCCCGGCTGGCGGCTTCCAGCGCGACCGCTCCGGTTCCTGCATAGAGGTCCAGCACCGCGGCCCCCACCAGGTGTTTCTCCGCCGGTTCCCCGACGGTACCGAACCACGTGACGAGGGTGGAGAATAGCGCCTCCCGGACCCTGTCGCTGGTGGGCCGGGTTCCGCAGCGGGGCACCGTCAGCTGCGTTCCCTTCGCGCGTCCCGCGATGATGCGCGTCATCCTTTCTCCAGCCATTCCCCGGCAGCAACCTGTTCTGCCTGGTCAATCATGTCGGCGAGCAGCGGATCTTCGGCAGCCCGAGGATCGGAAAGCACCTCGCCAGCCAGTTCTTTTGCCTGCTCGATGACCTTTCGGTCCCCCAGCACTCGAAGCAATTTCAGCGACGAGGCCCCGGACTGTGCCGCGCCCAGGACGTCTCCCTCGCGCCGCAGCTCCAGGTCCCGCTCCGCCAGTTCGAAACCATCGCTGGAGGCCACCAGCGCTTGGAGCCTGTCGACAGCGGTGAGCGCGTCCGGAGCGGGAGCCGCGAGCAGCAGACACAAACCGGGGTGCCTGCCTCGCCCGATCCTTCCACGGAGCTGGTGGAGCTGGGCAATTCCAAACCGGTCGGCATCGAGAACAACCATCACGGAGGCGTTCGGAATGTCCACTCCCACCTCGATGACCGTGGTGGACACCAGCACATCCAGTTCCCCAGCGGTGAATTCCAGCATGGTCTGGTCTCGCTCGGCGGTGGCCTGCCTGCCGTGAACCATTCCTACGCGCAGCCCCTTCAGCGGGCCTTCGGTGAGCATGGGGGTGATTTCTGTCACCGCGCTCAAGCCGGTTCCAGCCTCCAGCTCCCCTTCTGTTTTATTGCCGGAGATGGCTGGGCAGACCACGAAGGCCTGGCGTCCCTGCTCCACCTCCTCACGGATGCGTTCCCAGGCCCGTTTCACCCAGTGAGGATTGCGGGCGGTGTCCACGAAGACGGTCTTCACCTCCGCGCGGCCCGCAGGGCGGTCTCGCAGCTCGATAGTCTCCAGATCGCCAAAGACCGTCATGGCCACCGATCGGGGTATGGGGGTGGCGGTCATCACCAGCGTGTGGGGTTGGTGTTCAGACTTCGCTGCCAGCGCGGCCCGCTGCTCCACTCCGAAGCGGTGTTGCTCATCGACCACCACGAGCCCGAGGTCTGCGAACCTGACGTCTTCCGACAACAGCGCATGGGTGCCGATGACGATTCCCGCGTCTCCGGACGCGACGGCCTCCCGTACCCGGCGACGGTTGGCGGCGGTGAGGCCTCCCGTCAGCAGCGCCACCTGCGTGGCCTGCGGGTGGGCCTCCAGGGTTCCGGCTGCCCCGAGCTCGCCGAGAAGCGATGTGATGGAGGCGTGATGCTGCTTGGCCAGCACCTCGGTGGGAGCCAGCAGCGCAGCCTGGCCGCCCGCATCGACGACCGCGAGCATGGCACGCAGTGCGACGAGGGTCTTCCCCGAACCGACCTCCCCCTGCAACAGGCGATGCATCGGGTACTCAGCGGCCAGTTCATCGAAAAGGACCTCCCCCACTTCTTCCTGGCCTGCGGTCAGCCGGTACGGCAGGGATGCATCAAAGGCGGCAAGGATCCCATCATCACGGCGGGTTCTGGGTGTGGTGGTGCGTCCGGCCAAGGCGGCCCTGCGCACGGCCATAGCCAGTTGCATTCCGAATGCCTCATCGAACTTCAACCGAGCGATTCCGCGTTCCGCATCGAACACGTTGACGGGTTCGTGAACCTCCCGCAGGGCGTCTGGGAGGCCGATCACCCGGGCCCGTTCCGCCACCCAGGTGGGCAGCGTATCTCCCAGTGGAAGCACATGGGGCAGAGCGAGCGCTATCGCGTCTGCGATTTTCCAGGTGACCATCTTCGCCGTAGCTGGGTAAAGACCGACCAGCCGAGCTCGCTGAATCACCTTGACCATCGTGGCCTTCGCGTTGGCCTTGCGGCCCGTGATCGCGCCGAACTCGTCGATGATGACGTAGTCGGGATGAGTGAGTTGAAGCTGCCCCCTGAATTCCCCCACCTTGCCGACGAAGATGCCACGGGCGCCCGGGGTGAGCTGATTGGCCCAGTACTTCGCGTAGTTCGGGCGTTTCTCAGGTACGAAGAAAGCCGCCTGCAGTTCCCCTTTTCCGTCGGTCAGCACGGTCGCCACCCGGGTGGTGCGACCATCCACGATTCTGGTGGCTAGCACCTTGGCGACAACCGCGACATCCTCACCGGGTCGCAGGGTCCGGAAGTCGCTCATCTCGGTGCCAGAGAGGTATCTGCGCGGCACGTGTCTCAGCAGATCACCCAGGGTAAACAGTCCGAGCCTGGCCAGTTCCGAGGCAGAATCCGCTCCGACGACGTCACGTAGTCCGCGGTTCAGCTCGCGATGGATCGGGGTCCGGAATCGGCTCATGGGGCGAGCCTACCGAGGGAGACCGACGAAAAACGGCTCGCGGCCCCAGCCGCGAGCCGTTGCCCGGACTCCTCGTTCAGTGGGTGACCTTGCCAGCCTTGAGGCAAGAGGTGCACACGTTGAGTCGTTTGGGAGCACCGTTGATGGTCGCACGGACACGCTGAATGTTCGGGTTCCAGCGACGGTTGGTCTTCTTTTTCGACCAAGGCACGTTGTGACCGAAGCCGGGTCCCTTGGCGCAGATATCACAGACGGCAGCCACTGGAATCTCCTTGTTGCTTGGGCCAGACGCGCCACAGCAACGCCTGGTTCGATCATTGGGTCCGCCCGCCGAAGCGGGCAACCGGTAGATGATAACCCGATACGCCACCAATCCTCAAACCGCGTTCCCGGAGCGCCTCCTCCCCTCAGGTGGCAACCACCACAGGCACGATCATGGGGCGACGCCGCAACCTCCGGGACACCCAAGCACCAATGGTGCGGCGGATCACCTGCTGTAGACGGTAAACGTCATCCACGCCGTCGTCCAAGGCCTGCTGCAGACCGGTGAGAATCTGTTCCCGGACCGCATCGAAGACCGATGGGTCCTCGGCGAAACCCCTCGCATTGATGTCCAGGGCCCCGATGACGGATCTGGTATGGAGGTTGACCACGGCAACCACAGAGATGAACCCCTCCTCACCGAGGATGAGCCGGTCGCTGATCGATTCAGTGATGTCACCCACGATCGAGCCGTCCACAAAGATGTAGGAGGCATCGACGCGCCCGACCTTGCGCGCGCTCCCGTCCACCAGGTCAACCACATCACCGTCCTCACACACCACGGCATTCTCCGCCGGGACACCGGTGGAGATCGCGAGCTTGGCGTTGGCGATCAGATGCCGGATCTCACCGTGCACCGGCATGACATTGCGCGGTTTCAGGATGTTGTAGCAGTACAGCAGTTCACCGGCCGAAGCATGACCGGAGACGTGGACAAAGGCATTGCCCTTGTGCACCACCTGCGCCCCCAGTTTCGTCAACCCGTTAATGACCCGGTAGACGGAATTCTCATTGCCTGGAATCAAAGAGCTCGCCAACAAGACAATGTCACCGGGACCCAGCTCAATGACGGGATGTTCCCGGTTCGCGATCCGACTCAGCGCGGCGAGCGGCTCGCCTTGGGAACCAGTGGAGATGATCACCACCTCGTCATCGCGGTATCTCTCGATGTCCTTCATCTCAATCAGGACGTTCGCTGGGACGTGCAGGTATCCGAGATCCCGAGCGGTCGCCATGTTGCGCACCATGGAACGCCCCACATAGGCCACCTTGCGACCATGCTTGACGGCCAGGTTAAGCACCTGCTGCACCCTGTGCACGTGGGAAGCAAAACACGCGACGATCAGTTTCCTGTCCGCCTGATCGAACACACGGGCAATGGAGGGTTCGATATCCTTCTCCAAGGGTGTGAATCCTGGGGTCTCAGCGTTGGTGGAGTCAGGCATGAACAGATCCACCCCCTCATCCGCGAGACGCGCGAAACCACGCAAATCAGTGATACGCCCATCGAGGGGAAGTTGATCCATCTTAAAATCCCCAGTGTGCAGGACTGTGCCCGCTGCGGTGCGCAAGGCAACCGCCAAACCGTCGGGAATGGAGTGATTGACCGCGAAGAACTCAAGCTCAAAGTTCCCTACTCGGCACCGTTCGCCTTCCTTCACCTCGATCAACCGGTAGCCACGGATGCGATGTTCTTTCAGCTTGCTCGCCACCAGCGCGAGGGTCAGCTTCGAACCGTAAACAGGAATGTCGGCCCGCTGCTTGAGCAGATAGGGCACGGCACCAATGTGGTCCTCGTGGCCGTGGGTGAGCACCAAGGCACGGATGTCGTTGAGACGATCCGACAGCAGGTCCAAGGCGGGAAGGATGAGGTCGACGCCAGGGTGGCGGTCCTCAGGAAAGAGCACGCCACAGTCAACCAGGACCATGTCACCATCGATCTCGAAGGAAGCGCTGTTCCGACCCACATCGCCGAGTCCTCCCAAGGGTGTGACACGAAGGGTTCCGGGCTTCAAGGGCGGAGGCGTACGCAGTTCACTCACCCGCAAAAGGCTAGTGCAAACAGTCGTCATCACTACACTGACAGGCATGCCCGTTCCCGACTCTGTGCGCCTCGCCATGCCCGTGGAGGCCGTCGACATCGCCAGGCTCCAGCGGAAAGCCTGGTCCCGGCAACCCGGCACCGCGGCGGCACTCGCGGCAATCCCCGCAGATCAGGCGGTGCGCACCTGGCACGAGGCCATCGTCAAGCCTCCACTCGCCCATTGCCGGGTGCTGGTGGCCCTGTCCCAAGGGCAGGTGGCAGGTTTCGTGGTGACCGGACCGAGCAACGATCCGGATGCCGAGGCCACCGACGGCATGGTCGCCGAGTTCATCACCGAGTCGGACGCGCTCGACGACCACGCCTCACGCTTGGTGAACGCCGCGGTGGACACGCTGCGCGCCGACGGCTACGAGACCGCCACCTGGTGGGTCCGCAGCGACGACGACGCCCTGCGTGGTTTCCTGATCGAGTGCGGCTGGGCTGCGGACGGCGCCCACCGAAGCCTTGGGACCGAGGACGGGACGGAGGCCGTCAAACAGGTCAGGTTGATGACCCGGATCGCAGATCGGGGCCCCGCCCCAAACGCCGGCTGATCCGCGGGCGCCGTTCAGAGACCGATGATTGTTTCAATGCCCTCGGTCAGACCTGGGTGATCGACCACCCACCGCACTCCTGCCAACACCCCCGGCATGAAACTGGCGCGGTCGAAACTGTCATGCCGGATGGTGAGTGTTTCGCCGTGGGCTCCGAGCAGCACTTCCTGGTGGGCGACGAGCCCCTGCAGCCGCACCCCGTGGATGTGTATGCCCTCAACCACTGCACCACGGGCCCCAGCGTCATGCACCGTCGCGTCCGGGACCGGCCCCATGCCAGAAGCCGCGCGTGCGGCAGCGATCTTCCCGGCAGTGGTAGCGGAGGTTCCCGACGGGGCATCCGCCTTGTTCGGGTGGTGTAGTTCGACGATCTCAACACTCGGATAGAACGGAGCCGCCTTGGCGGCGAACTGCATCATGAGAACAGCCCCAATGGAGAAGTTCGAGGCAATCAACACCCCTACTCCCGGATTGGCAGCGCACAATTCTCGGACCCGCGCAAGCCTTTCCTCGTTGAACCCGGTGGTGCCGATCACCATGTTGATTCCCCGCGGAACCGACCATTCAATGTTATCCATCACCGCGTCGGGATGGGTGAAATCCACTGCCACGAGCGCACCCTCGATCCGCTCTCGTGGCTCACCGAGATCCACTCCCCCGGTGACCTCCATGTCGTCGGCAGCCGTCACCGCGCGGCTCACCTCACTGCCCATCTTCCCGCCGATACCGAAGATACCAACCCCGAGAGTGCTCATTCTCAACTCCTTTTCGTCTTTGTTCATCAGTTCTACCCAACCGGTGAAACCCGAAAGGGGTCGACCCACAGAACGGATCGACCCCTTACCTGCTTCATGACTCAGGCTTCGTCGGTTTCGGCCTCTTCCTCGAGCACGGGAATCAGGCTCAGCTTGCCGCGGTCGTCGATCTCGGAGATCTCCACCTGGAGCTTCTGCCCCACGGAAACCACGTCTTCGACGTCCTCGACGCGTTTGCCGCCGGCCAGCGCCCGCAGCTTGCTGATGTGCAGCAGCCCGTCCTTACCGGGCAGCAGGGAGACGAAGGCACCGAAGGTGGTGATCTTTACCACGGTGCCGATGAACCGTTCGCCCTTCTCCGGCATGTGTGGATTGGCGATGGCGTTGATGGCGGAAACCGCTGCCTCCGAGGCCTCCCCGGTCTCGGCTCCCACGTAAATGGTGCCGTCGTCCTCGATGGTGATGTTGGCCCCGGTGTCGTCCTGAATCTGGTTGATGACCTTCCCCTTGGGACCGATGACCTCACCGATCTTGTCGACGGGGATGCGCAGCGTGACGATCCGAGGAGCATACGGACTCATCTCATCTGGCACGTCGATAGCCTCTCCCATCACCTCGAGCAGGGTGTGCCGAGCTTCACGGGCTTGCAGCAGCGCCTTCTGCAGCTCCACGGCGGGGATACCGTTCAACTTGGTGTCGAGCTGGAGGGCCGTGACGAAATCACGGGTGCCGGCCACTTTGAAGTCCATGTCACCGAGTGCGTCCTCGGCTCCCAGGATATCGGTGAGTGCCACATAGCGGGTCTCACCGTCAATCTCCTCGCTCATCAACCCCATCGCAATGCCGGCGACAGGGGCTTTCAGCGGCACACCCGCGTTCAACAGGGCCAGGGTGGATGCGCACACCGACCCCATCGAGGTGGAACCATTCGAACCGATGGCCTCGGAGACCTGACGGATCGCGTAGGGGAACTCCTCCCGGGTGGGCAGCACAGGGACGATGGCGCGTTCCGCAAGCGCACCGTGGCCAATCTCGCGGCGTTTCGGGGAACCGACGCGCCCAGTCTCACCGGTGGAGAACGGCGGGAAATTGTAGTTATGCATGTACCGCTTGGTCGACTCCGGGGAGAGGGTGTCGATCTTCTGTTCCATGTCCAGCATATTCAGAGTGGAGACGCCCAAGATCTGGGTCTCGCCCCGCTGAAACAGCGCCGAACCGTGGACACGCGGGATCACTGCGACTTCGGCGGACAGGGTGCGGATGTCGCGCGTACCTCGACCGTCGATGCGCACGCCTTCAGTCAGGGTGCGATGACGGACAATCTTCTTGGTCAGCGACTTCAAGGCGGCCGCGATCTCGTTTGCGCGTCCCTCGAAACGCTCAGAGAGGGCTTCAGTGACGTCCTGGCGAATGGTGTGAGTGGCGTCGTCGCGGTCCTGTTTGCCCGGAATCCGCATCGCTTCGGAGATCCGACCGGAAGCCAGTTCCTCGACGGCAACGTAGACGTCGTCCTCGTAGTCGCGGAAGACAGGGAAGTCAAAGGTTTCCTTGGGCAGTTTCGCCTTCAGCTCGGACTGGGCGTCGCACAGGGTCTTGATGAAGGGTTTCGCAGCCTCCAGCCCTTGCCCAACGACTTCCTCGGTGGGAGCGGTCTTGCCGGAACGCACGTTCTCCCACGTGGACTCGGTGCCGCCGGCCTCGACCATCATGATCGCGACATCGCCATCAGGCAGGACACGCCCAGCGACGACCATCTGGAAAGAGGACTTGGCGACCTGTTCGACGGTCGGGAAACACACCCAGGTCTCGTCGATCAGGGCGACACGAACACCGCCGATGGGACCGGAGAAGGGCAACCCGGCCAAGGTCGTGGCCATGGATGCGGCATTGATCGCGACCACGTCGTAGTAGTGGGTCGGGTTGAGGGAGAGAACGTCGACGATCACCTGCACCTCGTTGCGCAGCCCCTTCACGAAGGCCGGACGCAGCGGGCGATCGATCAGCCTGGCGGCAAGGATGGCGCCCTCCCCGGGGCGTCCCTCACGGCGGAAGAAAGACCCGGGGATGCGTCCCGCAGCGTACATCCGCTCCTCGATGTCAACGGTGAGCGGGAAGAAATCGATGGCGTCCCGCGGAGTCTTCGCCGCGGTGGTGGCAGCCAACAGCATGGTGTCGCCGTCAAGATAGACCGCGGCCGAGCCGTCCGCCTGTTGAGCGAGGATGCCGGATTCGAAACGGATGGTGTGTCGACCGTACTTGCCGTTGTCGATGACGGCTTCGGAGAATTCGAGACCAGGTCCTTCCATGGACAAAGCTGGCTCCTTTCACTGGGTTGGCTGCCCGCAGGGCGCGGCACGCCGCCAGTACCACCGGTCTTCGATCGAGACCCGCGGGGCTGCAACTACCCGAAGGTCACTACCGAGGACCAGGTGAGACCCCCTGGCAGGCAGAAAATACGTTGTGGTGATTGAGTTTTGCGCCAATCCTACCGGCTGGGGTCCGGACAGGCGCGGAGGACAGCCCCGCGTGTGCGGGGCTGTCCTCCTATCAGATCGTGTGAATGACGACGCCGGTCAGCGACGCAGGCCGAGCCTCGCAATGAGTTCGCGGTAGTGCTCGATGTCCTGACGGGCAACGTAGTTGAGCAGACGGCGGCGCTGTCCGACCATCAGCATCAGGCCGCGACGGCTATGGTGATCCCCCTTGTGAACCTTGAGGTGCTCGGTCAGGTGAGCGATCCGCTTGGTCAGCAGAGCGATCTGCACATCCGGCGAACCGGTGTCGCCCGGCTTCGTGGCGTACTCTTCGATGATCTTTGTCTTCTCGGCAGCATCCATGTCTGGACTCCTTCCGGTTCGCTGCACGGCGCCCCGGTGGCGGGTGCGGTTGGGGCTCTTGTTGATCCGTGGCCGATCGACGGCAACTGTCGGACCTTACCATCGGTTCGACCGGGAAACCAAACCCACCGGTTCTGGAATCAGCTCCGCCGGGTGAGGATGCGGCGGCAGTTCTCGATGTCCTGGTCCATCTGAGCGATCAGGCCCTCGACACCCTCGAAACGCACCTGCCCGCGCAGCCTCTCCACGAAATCAACGTCGATATGAACCCCGTACAACTCCAGGTCGTTGCGGTCCAACACATGGGTCTCAACCCGCCGGTCCACACCTTCGAAAGTCGGGTTGGAACCCACGGAGATGGCTGCAGGCATCGCTTCCTCCCCGATCGGTGTCAGCCACCCGGCATACACCCCGTCCGCGGGGACAGCCAGTTCCGTGGGAACAACCAGGTTCGCGGTTGGGAACCCGAGTTCACGTCCCCGCTGGTCCCCCACAACCACGACACCACTGAACCTGAAGTCGCGCCCCAGGTGCTGTGAAGCCAATCGCACGTCACCACAGTCCAACGCCTCACGAATGAGGGTGGAACATGTGGTCCGGGCGTCGACTCCCGACAGTTCAAGCGTCCGCACGTCGAAACGCCCCGCGGCCAGCTCCCTGAGGGTTCCGACGTCACCCGATGCGCGATGCCCGAAACGGAAGTTCTCCCCCACCACGACTGTCCGCGGAGCGAGTGGCACAACAAAACGTTCGATGAACTCGGCGGGGCTCATGGCCGCCACCTTCCTGTCGAAACGCACCACCCTCACCTCGTGAGCCCCTGCTTGTTTGAGCAGGTCGATCCGGGTGGGCAGGTCACTCAACAGGCGTGGGGCATGTTCCGGTGCCAGCACCGACAACGGATGGGGCCAGAAGGTGATGACCGCGAGTTCGCCATCGCCCCGCTCAGCCTGCAGCACGCGTTGATGCCCGAGATGCACTCCGTCGAAGTTGCCGATGGCCACTACCCTGGTTCCGCTGTTCACGACGGACAAGGTTAGCGAGGGGCAGCGCAGCACGCATCCGTGGATGAGAAACCGCCCGGTACCGACCCATGGCGGGTTCGATACCGGGCGGTCGTGTTCCTGGTCGTCAGTTCTCTTCGAGGATCACGAACAGCTTCCGGGGGCCGTGCACTCCCTCCACTCGGGACAGCTCGATGTCGCTGGTTGCTGAGCCACCGCTGATCCAGGTGATGGGCCGTCCGGCCTGCACCGAGTCCTTGAGCCGGTGCACCGCCTCTGGCACGTCGGAGACGACACTATCGGCGGTGACCACGCACACGTGACGGTCCGGCACCAAGGTCAGGGCGCGCCGTCCCTGGTCCTCTGCATGGTCCAGGCAGATGGTTCCCGTCTCGGCCATGGACACCCGCGATCCTGTGAGGACCGCGTCGATGGAGTTCAACTGCTGGTGGCTGAGGTTCTCGTCACGAATCACCTCGAGGCCGCCGGCGGTCACGGCGTTCACCCAGGCGGTAGGAACCCCGTCGGGCACAACCACGGTCTGCGCGCCGAGTTCCTTCAGGGCGGCGACGATCGCTTCACCGGTCCCGGTCGCCGGGGAACGCACGATCTTGGCCTTGTAGTCGAGGATGTTCTCCACGAAGGTTTCGAGCACGTCATCCAGCGGGGTTGGCTGGTTGTATGCCCACGTGATGGGCACGTCCTTGACCGGATCCTTCTCCTGGATGTCCTCGGTAGCGGCCCGGACACGGGCCAGAATGTCATCGCGAGCGCTGCTCACTTGGAGGCCTCCTCTTTCTCTCGCTTGGCCCACCACTTCCGGAATGATTCCTTCGGCGGCACCGGCAGGTCACGGGACCGACTCCAAGCGGATGCCGGGAACGGCATGGGACCGAAATGGCTGCGTTTCTTGAAGATCCGGCCCGCCAGGCGGGAGAAGAACTGCACGAACGCGAGGTTGCGGCCGCGGGCCATGACCCAACCCACCACCTTGAAGATGACGGACTCGATGGTAGGACGGTGCGCGGTCTTCTTCTGCACCACCTTGTTGCGCATGTGCACCAGAATGTCCGAGATCGGAATCTTGACAGGACACACGTCGTTGCAGGCCCCGCAGAGGCTGGAAGCGTAGGGCAGCGACTTGTCGACCTTCGATGCGACGCCCCGCAGCTGGGGGGTCAGGATGGCACCGATCGGCCCGGGGTAGACGGAGCCGTAGGTGTGGCCGCCGACCCGCTCATAGACGGGGCACACGTTCATGCAGGCGGAGCAGCGGATGCAGCGCAGCGCTTCGCGACCGACCGGGTCGGACAACACCTTGGAGCGCCCGTTGTCCAACAGGACGACGTGCAGGTCCTGAGGCCCGTCACCGGGGGTGACACCAGTCCAGATGGAGGTGTAGGGGTTCATCCGCTCCCCCGTGGAGCTGCGGGGCAGCAACCGCAGGAAGACCTCGAGATCCTCCCAGGTGGGCACCAGTTTCTCGATGCCGACCACGGAGATGAGAGTCTCGGGCAGGGTCAGGCACATGCGTCCATTGCCCTCGGACTCGACGATCACGAGAGAACCGGTTTCCGCGACAATGAAGTTACCTCCAGAGACCGCCACCTTGGAGCGCAAGAACTTCTCACGCAGGTGGACACGAGCAGCGCCAGCGAGTTCCGGCGGGTTGTCGCTGATGCCATCAGGTGCGGGGGCTCCCCACAGTCCCATCTCCTCCTTGAAGATCTCCCGGACCTCCGAACGGTTCCGGTGGATGGCGGGGACGAGGATGTGTGAGGGCCGGTCGTGACCAAGCTGGACGATGAGCTCAGCGAGGTCGGTCTCCCACGCCGCGATCCCGGCGTCCTCGAGGGCCTCGTTGAGGTCGATCTCCTGGGTGGCCATCGACTTGATCTTCACGACCTCCTTGGTGCCCTTGGAACGGGCGATGTCGATGACGATCTTGTTGGCTTCCTCAGCATTCCGGGCCCAGTGGACGGTGATCCCGGCCGCGGTCATGGCCTGCTCGGCCTGGATGAGGTACTGGTCCAAGTGCCGCCCAAGGCGGTTCTTGATCTGCTCGCCGGCGACCCGCAGTTCCTCCCAGTTCTTCACCTCGGAGGCCCGGATGGCCCGCTTACCGCGGATCACAGTGGTGGCGTGACGCAGGTTGCGACGCAACTGCTGGTTCTGCAGGGCTCCCTTGGCCGCCTTGGGGAAGGCGGGCATCCCGAGGTAGGTACCAGTGGGGGGAGCCGGGGTCAGGCGTTCGCGGGTGGCGGTCATGCTGTGGCCTCCTCGGTGTGGGCCAGGATCTCGGCCAGATGGATGGTTTTCACGCCCATGTTCATTCGGTGCATGATTCCGCCGATATGCATCAAACAGGCGTTGTCACCGGTGACGAGGTACTCGGCCCCGGTTGACATCACGTTGCGCGCCTTGTCGGCGCCCATCGCCACGGACACATCGGAGTTCTTCACGCAGAAAGTTCCGCCGAACCCACAGCACTGATCGGCGTCGGGAAGCGGAACCAGGTCGATACCCCGGACGGCCTGCAACAGCTTGTAGGGTCGGTCA
Organism: Arachnia propionica; assembly: GCF_037055325.1. Taxonomy (NCBI): domain Bacteria; kingdom Bacillati; phylum Actinomycetota; class Actinomycetes; order Propionibacteriales; family Propionibacteriaceae; genus Arachnia; species Arachnia propionica. The sequence continues at coordinate 792,068 of NZ_CP146373.1, forward strand.
CCCACGTGCGCAACACGCACGGAGTGGCAGGTGGGGTGATAGGTGACGCGATGCGGGAAGTAGGCCCCGACATCCGTCAGCCCCAGCACGTCAACGAGGAACTCGGTGAAGTCGTAGGTTCGCTTCACCAACTCCTCGGAGGCTGCCTTGAGGCTTTTGTCGCCGACATGCTCGGCCAGCATCGGGTGCTGGTGCCGGACCGCCCCGATGCAGGAACCGGAGGGACCGACGATGTAGTCGTAGTCCTCGAAGGCCCGCACGTAGCTCTTGACGGTCGGCACGGCCTCCTTGAAGTATCCGGTGTTGGTCAGCATCTGGCCGCAGCAGGTCTGTTCCTTGGGGAACACCACCTTGCAACCCAGCCGCTCCAGCACCTTGACCACCGCAATGGGTGTGCCGGGGAACATGGTGTCATTTATGCAGGTGGCGAACAACGCCACCGTCTTACCCGTTCCGGGTGCCATATCTCTCTCCTTCAAACAGATGAGGCAGTCCTTGTGGTTGGCCGACCCTGCCACCGGGTCGGCCAACCGTGAGATTCAATTATCGGTTCTCAGCCCAGCATCGGCGGAATCAGCCAGCTCAGCACCGGGGTGGACATCAGGCCTGCGAGCAGGCAGAGCAGGAACAGCAGGACGAAGCTCCAGGCGATGATCCGCCGCAGAATGGCCGATTCGCTTCCCGCCAGACCGATGGCGCTCGAGGCAATGGCCAAGGACTGGGGCGAGATCATCTTGCCCACGACGCCACCTGCGGCATTAGATCCGACCAGCAGCTGCCGCATGCCGTCCACACCGAGAGCGGAGGCACTTCCGATTTCCTGGCCGACGTTCGACTGGAGCCCGGAGAAGAGAATGTTGGCGGAGGTGTCCGAACCGGTCACGTAGGTGCCGATCCACCCGAGCACCGGGGCCAAGAATGGATAGATGGCGCCAGCTCCAGCGATGAACGTGCCGAGCGCGAGGGTCTGACCGGAGTCGCCCATGACGTAGGCCAGAGCGACCACGGCCCCAATGGTGAGCATGGCGAACTTCATCTTCTTGACATTGACCCACAGCTCCTTGAAAGCGTCCTTCATGGACACCTTGTAGACGAGGGCGGTCAGGATGGCGACCAGCGCCAGCAGGATGCCAGGGGTGGATGCCCAGGGGAAGGCGAAAGTCCGGTGGGAGGCGGGAGCACCAGATGCGCTCAGCATCTCGGACAGCCCGGGCCACTGGAACCTGGCCCAACCGGTCTTGCCACTGCCGTCGAGGGAGACAAAGAAATCCTTTACTGCTGGTATGGCGGCGATCCCAAAGACCACGATGACCATCAGATAAGGCACAAGAGCCATGAAGATTTTGTTACCGGTGAGGTTGGATGTGTCGGCGGCCTCCGTCTTGGCCGTCTCGGTCTCGAGCGCGGGGTCAACAGGGCGACCGATACGAGACACGACCTCCGAGTCACCTCCCGGCTTCCAGACCCGGGTGAAGGCGATCGCCACGGCGACACTGACCAGGGCGGCGACGAGCTCGGTCAGGGTGTATAGCGGGGTGGCGGAGACGATCCACTTGACGACACCAAAGGTCACGCCCACCACGAGGCCGAAGGGCCAACACTCCTTGATCCCCTTCTTGCCATCCATGACCGCGAGGAGCAGGAAGGGCACCACGAGGCACAGCATGGCAGTCAGCCTCCCCGTGGTCGGAGAGATGGAGAGCACGTTCTCAAATCCGCCCACTGCTGCCGCCTGGATAACGGGCAGACCGACCGCGCCGAAGGCCACAGGAACCGTGTTGGCGAGCAGGGCGATGAGTGCAGCGCGGATCGGCGAGAAGCCGACGGCTACCAGCATGGCGGCAGCAATGGCGACCGGGGCACCGAAGCCAGCGAGGGCCTCAAGAAGGCCACCGAAGCAAAAGGCGATCAGCAGGCCGAGCACGCGCGGGTCGTCGCTGATCAGGAAGAAGGTGTTGCGCAGGTCCTCGAATCGGCCCGAGATCACGGTCACCTGGTACATCCAGATGGCCATCAACAGAATCCACACGATCGGGAACAGACCGTAGATGAATCCTTGGAAGCTTGATGAAACGGCCATCATGACGGGCATCTTGAACGCCAGAATGGCCACGACGAAGGCCAAGGCCCAGGACACGGCCCCGGCGATATGTGCCTTCCAGCGCAGCGCTCCGAGGGTGACGAGCATGCACACGATGGGGATGACGGCCACGAGGGCCGAGAGCCACTGCGACCCGAGTGGATCAGCAGAAGGCTGAAATACCTCTAGGAGGGATGACATGTCGAGAACTCCATCGTCCAGTTTTCTGGGCCCGGTCGGGCCCGTGGTTGGTCCGACCATAGCACATTGTCGCGACGGGGTGTCCAGTTATTTTCGTCCCGCGTTCAGGGGGTAAATGCCCTCCGCGAAGCAGCGATCCGGGCGGCCGTCAGGGCAGCCGCGCAAACACCACCACGTCGTCGAACCAGCGGAAGATGTGGGTGGTTTCGACGAACCCCGCGGCCCGGAGCGCACTCAGATGGAACTCCAGGCTGACCTTCACGATAGGAGATTTGTCGGACCAGCGTTCCTCCCACTGCCTCGCCTCGGCCTCCCAACCCGGCATGGAGCGCGCTGCCTCCCACCAGGCATCCCACGTCATGGCCCCAGCTTCGAGAGCAGCCAGGCGAAACCTCTCCCGTTGAGTCTCCGCAACCCCTTTCAGGAAAGGCTCGGTGGCCCCGTCAAAGTAGAGATGATCGGCGTTCAGGAATACCGCTCCCGGGTTCAGCACCTGCGGAAGAGCCACATAGAGACCCGCAAGTTTGTCGGGGCTCAGCCAGTGCAGGGCTGTCGCGCTGACCACCGCGTCGAAACGTTCCTGTCCCACCTTGCTGATCCAGCCTGGATCAGCAAGATCGATGTCAAGAAGTCTCATCCGCTCGCCGTGTCTGTTGGTTTCTCGTCCCAGACGCAGCAGGATCGGATCACGGTCGACGCCAACCACCTCGGCCTCTGGAAAACGATCGGCAACGGCGTCGCAGAGAGAACCGGGGCCGCATCCCAGATCCAGGACCCGCAGGGACCGGTCCCCGGGGTGGACGGCAGCCAGCATCTCCAACATTGCTCTGACACGCTGGTCACGGAATTCTATGAAAGCGGTCTGCTGAACATGCCAGGCGGCGAGCAGTTCCTCCGGGTTCATTCGTTCTCCTTCGACTCGGTTTCGGGGCTGAAAATCAGGTGGGTAAGGTTCTCGTGCGCGATGCGGCGCACTCGCAGGTGATAGATGGGTTCGAGGATGTCGGGAGTCAACACTTCATCCGGGGTACCACTGGCCACGACCTCCCCGCCGTTGATCACAAGCAGCTGGGTGCAGAATCGTGCCGCCAGGTTCAGGTCGTGCAGTACCATCACAACCGCGCAGCCGAGTTCCGTGACCAGTCTCAGCAGAGAGAACTGGTGGTGTAAGTCGAGATGGTTGGTCGGCTCATCCAGGAGCAAGTGACTGGCCCGCTGGGCGATGGCCCTAGCCACCAGCACCCTTTGGCGTTCGCCACCGGAGAGCTGAGTGATGAGCCGGTCCGCCAGGTGGCTGGCCTCCACCCGTTCGAGGGCGTCGTTGATGATCACCCTGTCGGAGGCGTCTCCGTACGCCACGAGGGTGCGTCGTGCTAGCCGACCGAGACCGACAGCGTCACGGACCTTCAGCGGCAGGGCCGTCTCGGTGTCCTGGGCAACCACGGCTATTCGGCGCGCGATTTCCCTACGTGGGAGCCGGGAGAGGTCGTCCCCGTCGATAACGACGGTGCCCCCGCTGGCGCGGAGGGCCCGGTTCAGGGCAAGAAGGAGAGTAGTCTTCCCAGAACCGTTCGGGCCCACCACCCCGACGACCTCGCCCGGCTCAGCGGTGAGGTGGGCCCCCGCGAGCACCACCCGACCGCCACGGGCCACGCTGAGCTGATCGGCTTGAATCACTTGTTCGCCGTCTTCTCCGCCAGCGTGGCAGCGCCCTCGACAGAGAGCACATTCGGTGGATCCGTCAGCACGAACGGGATCACGACGAGATGGTCATTGACCACCGCCCTGAGTTGCTCCGCTCCACTGAAGGATTTGAAAGTCTGGATCGTCTCCTCATCGCTGGCACCCGACGAGAGCAGCACAATCCAGTCGGGGTTGCGGGCCAGGAGATCTTCCATGGAGCCATCGAAGACCCTGGTGGTGTTGTCACCGTAGACATTGGTGATGCCGTTCGCATCGAGGATGGGCTGGCTCATCGACGAGCTTCCATAGGCACTGAACCGGGTGGATCCCGCGGTGATGTAGAGCGCCGCTCCCGTTCCCCGACCCGAGGGCGCATCGGCCTTCAGCTTGGCGGTCTTCGCATGGATTTCCGCGATGACGGCGTTCGCCTTGTCCTCGACCCCGAAAATCTTGGCCAAGTTGTTGATCTCGCTGTCGATCAGCTCCCAGGACGCCTTCTCGACGGAGTACTTGGGGCAGTACGCCTCGGGAGAGTAGAGCTGAACCCCGGCCTTGGCCACCTGCTCTCGTTCGACTCCCTTGTCATAGCCGATCACCAGGTCCACGTGCGAGTTCAAGATCGTCTCGGTCGCGATTTTCACCCCACCGGTATCGGTTTTGCCCGCTTCCACCGATTCGATGGCGTCGTGCTTGGCCTGGAGTTCCGGAGCAGCTGATCCGAAATGAGCGTCTCCAGCCCGCAGATTGATCTTGTCCATCAGCCCCAGGGCATCCATGTTCGACACACTGGTATCCCCGAGCACCAGCACCCTGGACGGCGGCGCATCGAAGTGGAGTGTCTGCCCGCAGCTGACGATGTCGACGGGATATGCGCCGCCTCCAGACGCGGTAGCACTGCTGCTGGCGCTCTGGGCGGCGCGTTCGGCTGCCGAGGTTCCACAGGCGGTCAACAGGAGGGCTGCGGCACTCGCAAGAGCGATGATTCGTCTCATGACTTCCCTTTCAATGCTGTGCATTCGGTTGTGTGCCCCCATGTTGTGGCCGGATGCCCCGCCCATCCGGCCACAACGATTTACCGCCGACCCCGGATCAGCTCCCCGCGATCTCCTGGGACAGCTGGCTGGCTCCCTCAACGGACAGGGTTGTTGGCGGATCGGTCAGCGAGAAGGGCAGCACCACCACCTGGTTGTTGGTCACCGCCTTGAGCCGGTCGGCGCCGTTGAAGCCCTTGAACGCCTCCAAGGTCTGTTCTTTCGTCGCCTCGAGGGAGAGCAGCACGACCCAGTCGGGATTTCGTTTCAGGATGTCCTCCATGGACCCGTCGAAGACGCGGGTCGTGGTGTCTTCGTACGAGTTCTTCAACCCGTTGGCCTCGAAGATCGGCTGGACCATCGAGGAGGTTCCGTAGGCGTAGAAATTGCTCTGCCCAGGGGTGATGTAGAGCGCAATCCCGGTGGCGCCGGCGGCCTTGCCCTTCGCGTCGAGGGCATCAACATTCGCCTTGCGTTTCTCGATCACGGATGCGGCCTTGTCCTGGACGCCGAAAATCGAAGCGAGGTTGTTGACCTCGGTGTCGATGAGATCCCAGGTGGCGTGTTTGACCGAGTAGTTGGGGCAGAAGGCCGCCGGGGAGTACAGCTGCACTCCGGCCTTCTTCAATGCCTCCCGGTCAACGCCCTCCTCGTAGCCGATCACCAGGTCGACCTTGTTCTCCAGGACCACCTCGGTGGAGACCCTGACACCACCGGTTTCGATCTCGCTGGAGGCGACCGCCTGAATTGCGTTGTACTTGGCCTGCAGTTCTTCCTGACCGGTGCCGAAGTTCTTGTCCCCGGCCCGCAGGGACAGTTTGTTCACCACCTCGAGGGCATCGAGATCCGGCAGGCCGGTGCCGTTGAGGATCAAGACTTTCTTCGGCGCGGCGTCGAAATGAAGTTTCTCCCCACAGCTGTCAACCTCGGCAGGGAAACCACTCTGCTGGTCGATACCCGGTGACGCCGTAGCGGAGGCGCTGGCGCTCTGGGAGGCCCGCTCGGCTGCGGAGGTGCCGCAGGCGGTCAGGGCGAGAGCCATCGCGGCAATTGGGCCAAGAAGCTTTCTCATGAATTTCCTGTTCTTTCCGGATTCACAGGCTGTGGCCCTGACGGCGGACCAACAGCACGAGCCCCGGGGCCCCGATGAGCCCGGTAACCACACCAATCGGCACCTCTGCCGGAGCGAACGCAAGACGCGCGAACGCATCTGCCCAGACGAGGAATAGACCTGCAGCCAGCGCAGAACCGAGCACTAGGAAGCGATGGGCGGGACCTATAAAGGATCTGATGAGGTGGGGAACCACGAGGCCGACGAAACCGATTCCGCCCGCAGTGGCGACGGCCAGTGCGACGGCTGCAGATACCGGGATCAGCAGCAGGATGCGGGCTCGGGCCGGCTCAACGCCCACCGCCTGGGCGGTGCGGTCACCGCTGGCCAAGGCATCGAGGATAGGACCGCACAGCATCATCAGCACCGTGAGCAGCAACGCCGCGAGCATGACGACGGGTACCGAATCCCAGCTAGCCCGGGCCAACGACCCCAGGGTCCAGAACATGACCGAGCGGGCGGTCTCTGGCGAGTCAGAGGAGAAGATGATGAGATTGGTCAGGGCTTGAAAGCCAAACCCGACGCCCAATCCTCCGAGGATCAACTGCAGCGGCGACTGGGTGCGTCCCGCGATGGCCAAGACCAACAGAGTAGCCAGCAATGCCCCCGCGAAAGCCATCATCCCAACGGCCATGGCACCAGAAGCGCCGACGATGATGATGGCGAAAGCGGCACCGGAGGATGCACCCGCGCTGACCCCCAGCACGTAGGGCTCGGCCAGGGCGTTACGGACCACAGCCTGCAACACCACACCTGCTACCCCGAGGATCGCGGCAACCGCCACTCCGGCGATGATCCGGGGCAGACGCGCGTCCCAGACGATCGCGTCGGTAGAGCGGTCCCAGGTGATCTGAACGTCGATTCCCGGTATGTGGCTCACCAGGACACCAACAACCTCGTCCAGGGGCACAGCCGCCGCTCCGATGACAACTGTGAAGACTGGTGTGAGCAACAACGCCAGCGCCAGCACAACGAGACGCAGCTCAATCCCGATACGGGACCGGAAGCGGACGGTGCGAGGCATTGATTGGCTTTCCGTTAAGGGCCGTTGCGCGCGGCCGGGTCGCTCGCCTCAGTCAGCATTCGGACTCGGGATTTTCCCCTCACCGTTGCGCGTCAGTCCCGGATTCCCACCGGCGTTCCCTGACTGAGACGGCTTGATCGTAACAGAAACTGTGAATGACCAACGCACCGGGGGCCTCGATCAGGCCTGTTGTCCGGCTCGATCGCCACTCCGGTGAGACAATGACTCTATGTTGCAGGGAGACGACCGCAAGGCGCATCGGATAGCGCTGGATCACATCGAGGCGTCGCTGCTCAGCGGAAAGTACGAGGTGGGGGCGAAGCTGCCTCCGGAACGCGATCTTGCCAAGGAACTGGGAGTGAGCCGAGGCGCGGTCAGGGAGGCCATCAGGGTGCTTCAAGCCCAGGGAATCCTGGAATCCCACCCAGGACCGGGACGAGGCACCCGTATCATCGCCGGGCACACGGAGGCACTGGGTCGCCTTTTCCGATTGCACTTGGCCTTGTCCTCCACATCTGCCACCGACCTCACTGACGCCCGGGTGGCCCTGGAGCGCTCAACAGTCACTCTGGCGGCTCGTCACTGGGATGACGAGGCTCTCAACCGCATGGGCGAGCTAGTGGATCGGATGGATCAGGACACAGCCCTCGACTCCTTCAATGCGCTCGACACCGAGTTCCACGTCGAGATCGCCATCACTGCACGGAACCCATTCATCGGCGACCTAACCTCTGCCATCCGGGAGGCCCTGCGTGCCCCTATCCGGAACGCATCCATGGCCATCGACGACTGGCAGGCATTACGCGACAACCTGTGCACCCAGCATCGCGGCATCTTCGATGCGATCGAAAAGCGCAACGGAGACCTGGCCGCCACCTTGATGGAAGAGCACATCCGAACGGCCTACCGGGCCCTCAAACTGGGAATCTGAGGAAACTCACACCAACACGGCAACGGGTCTTGCCCCAGAACCGTCAGGGCGATAGAGGGCGAGCAACTCGCCTGTTGGGGAAAGAATCCCCGTCACGTCAGCGGGTACCGCTATGTCAAGGCGGCGTCCATAACCGACGTCTGTGGCCATCCTCGAATCCACCGTGACGCAGGGGAAGCTGCGTTTGGCAGCATCGGCCATGGACATCATCGCTGGGGGAAACTCCCCCAGCTCGACGGCCACGGACAGGTCGTAATCACCGATCCGGGTACGTCGGAGGGCAGTCAGATGCCCTCCGACCCCGAGGATTTTCCCCATATCCCGGGCAATGGCACGCACGTAGGTCCCGGACGAGCACTCGACATCGATCTCCACATCGAGAACCCCCTCCCCCGGGCGAAAGGCCAGAGCGTCCAGGCGGGTCACCTCCACTTCTCGCGCCTTCAGTTCCACCTCCACCCCGCGCCTTGCCAGGTCGTAGGCACGTTTGCCATTCACCTTGATCGCAGAAATCGCCGACGGCACTTGCTGGATCCTGCCGCGCAGCGCGGCGAACGCTGGTTCCAGATCACTCGGAGTGATTCCAGATGCGTCAGCCACCGCAGCCACCTCACCGTCGGCGTCATCGGTGGTGGTTGCCTGCCCAAGACGGACGGTGGCTAGGTAGCATTTGTCGTGCAGAGCAAGATGTCCCAGCAGCCTCGTGGCCCGATTCACTCCAAGAATCAGCACTCCTGTAGCCATGGGGTCGAGGGTCCCGGCGTGCCCGATCCTCCGGGTGCCAAGCAGCCGGCGGAGGCGCCCCACCACGTGGTGGGAGGTCACCCCCGCCGGTTTGTCGACCACGACGACACCGGATTCGGCGCTCACTCGTCCTCGTCGTCCGTGCGTGGTTTCCTGTAAGGATCAGCATCGCCGGCGAAGGACTTCCCCACCGCCTCGGCTGCAGCCTCGGCATCCCGGGCCTGTGCTTTGGCAAGCAAATCCTCGATGCTGCGGGCCGCCTCCGGAGTGGCGTCCAGCACGAAGGTGAGTGTCGGAGTATGCCGCATCTGGAGCTGCGACCCCACGGCCGTGCGCAACATGCCCGTGGCCGAAGTCAGAGCGGCAGCTGTCCCGGCCCTGGCTGATTCGTCACCCATCACCGTGTAGAACACGGTGGCTTCACGGTTGTCGCCGGTGAGGCGCACGTCCGTGATGGTCACGAACCCCAGTCTGGGGTCCTTGACCCGTCTCTCCAAGGTGGACGCGAGAATCACCTTGATCTGATCCGCCAGCTTGGCGTTCCTGGGATGTGGCATCTGTCAACTCCTGTTAGGACCGCTCACGCTCGACCATCTCAAAGGTCTCGATGATGTCGCCGATGCGGATGTCGTTGTAATTGCTCAGCGTCATACCGCACTCGAAGCCCTCACGGACCTCCGTCACGTCGTCCTTCTCGCGACGCAGCGACGCGATGGACGTCTCCGCCACCACGACTCCGTCACGCAGCAACCGGGCCTTCTGATTCCGTTTGATAGAGCCACTGGCGATCATGCAGCCCGCGATGTTGCCGAACTTGGAAGAACGGAAGATTTCGCGGATCTCGGCCTGCCCACGGATCTCCTCGGCGAAGATCGGCTTGAGCATGCCCTTGAGAGCGGATTCGATCTCATCGATGGCGGAGTAGATGACCGAGTGGTAACGGATGTCCACGTTTTCACGGTCGGCAAGCTGCGCGGCGTGAGCCGTGGCGCGAACGTTGAAGCCGATGATGACGGCCTTTGACGCCGCTGCCAGCGACACGTTGGTCTCGGTGATGGCGCCAACACCTCGGTCGATGACCCGCAGGCTGACCTCGTCACCAACGTCGATCTGCGAGAGTGCATCCTCCAAGGCCTCGACGGATCCTGCCCCATCACCCTTGAGGATGAGAAGCAACTCCTGGGTCTCGCCCTTCTGCAGCTCATCGAACAGCTGGTCGAGAGTTTTGCGCCGACTCGTCTTCGCCTGCTGTGCGGCACGCATACGCGCCTCACGCTTGTCGGCGATCTGCCGAGCCATCCGGTCATCCTCGACGACCAGGAAATTGTCACCGGCACCGGGCACCGAGGTCAGTCCCAACACCTGTACGGGCATCGATGGCCGCGCCTCAGTGACGTTTCCACCCTGGTCGTTGATGAGGGCACGCACGCGACCGTGTGCTGAACCGGCGACGATAGAATCCCCGATCCGGAGTGTCCCGCGATGCACCAGCACGGTGGCGACCGGCCCCCGGCCCTTGTCGAGGTGAGCCTCGATGGCCACGCCCTGAGCGGGCATGTCTGGGTTGGCACGCAGATCGAGGGCCGCATCAGCGGTCAGGACAATGGCCTCGAGCAGACTGTCCAAGCCTTCATGGGTGACAGCAGAGACATCGACGAACTGTGTCTCACCGCCGTACTCCTCAGGGATCAGGCCGAACTCGGAGAGCTGGCCGCGAACCCGAACCGGATCAGCCGCGGGCTTGTCGATCTTGTTGACCGCGACCACTATGGGCACGTCGGCTGCCTTGGCGTGATTGAGGGCCTCGATGGTCTGCGGCATCACACCGTCGTCGGCCGCGATGACCAGCACCGCGATATCCGTTGACTTGGCTCCACGGGCACGCATGGCGGTGAACGCTTCGTGACCGGGGGTGTCGATGAAGGTAATGGCACGTTCCTCGCCGTCGACCTCGGTCTCGACCTGGTAGGCGCCGATGGCCTGCGTAATTCCCCCGGCCTCCCCCGCGACCACGTTGGTGTGACGCAGCGCGTCGAGGAGCTTCGTCTTGCCGTGGTCGACGTGACCCATGACCGTGACGACCGGCGGGCGGGACCTCAAGTCCGCCTCATCCCCGATGTTCTCCCCGAACTCCAGGTCAAAGGACTCGAGCAGCTCACGATCCTCATCCTCAGGCGAGACCACCTCGATGTTGTAGTCCAGCTCGGCGCCCAGCACCTCGAGGGTGTCGTCGGCCACCGATTGGGTGGCAGTGACCATCTCACCCAGGTGGAACAGCACCTGTACCAGAGCAGCAGGCTCGACCCCGATTTTCTCCGCGAGATCGGTCAGAGATGCGCCGCGTCGCAGCCGCACAGTCTGGCCATCACCCTTTCGGAGCCGCACGCCACCGATGGTGGGGGCCTCCATCTGGTCGAATTCTTGCCTGCGCTGTTTCTTGGACTTGCGTCCGCGCCTACCACCAGCACCGCCACGACCGAAGGCTCCCTGTGTGCCGCCGCCACGACCACGACCGCCGCCACGACCTGCGCCACCGGCCGGACCGCCCATTGGCGGGCCACCGAACCCACCGCTGCCCGGACGTCCCTGAGAACCAGGGCGGCCACGCCCTGATCCACCGGAGCGACCCGAGCCACGGACAGCCGCCTGGCCGAGAGTGGAGTTCTGGGTCTTGGGCATCATCGCGGGGTTGGGGCGGGGCAGGCCGCCAGTGCCACCGGGACGCGGCATTCGCTGGTCACCACCCTGCCGGGGGCCCTGGTCACGTCGCTGCGTTCCGGAACGCCCAACGCCCATCCCTTGGGAAACCGCGAACGGATTGTTGCCGGGACGCGGGGTGCCGGGACGGCGCGCATGTGAACCGGGGGTGGGTGCGGAGCCACCGGGACGGGGCCCTGGACGGGCACCAGGACGGGGTCCGGGACCGTCTTTGGGTGCGGGCTTGTTGCCTCCTGGACGAGGGGTCGCTCCGGGACGGGGAGCCGACTGTTTAGGTGCGGTCGCGCCCGTGCGAGACGCCCCGGGTTTGGGGCTCGGACGACCCGGGGAAGGTTTGGGAACCGGACGTACGGACTCTGCCGGACTGGGCGGGGCAGTCGGGGTTGGAGCTCCGGGGGTCGCCACTGGCTTCGACGCGACCGGCTCCGATGGGGTCTTGTCCTTCCCGCCCGCGGGGCGCGGCGTAGGTTTCGTCGGGGAAGGTTTGGGTGCTGCCGGTTTAGCGACTGTGGTTTCGGCTTTCGGTGCGTATGCTTCGCGCACCCTGCGCACCACCGGCGCCTCCAGGGTGGATGAAGCACTGGAAACGTACTCGCCCATTTCGGTGAGCTTCTTCAAAAGCTCCTTGCTTGTGATCCCGATCTCTTTTGCGATCTCGTGGACGCGGGGCTTGGCCACTACTCTCCTTCGTAAGGGCCATGAACGCACGCGCACGCCACTGGCCCACTAGCTGGTTTGCTGGGTCATCTCATGTACTCATCGAGTGGTCATGAGCGTTAACTCACTTTCTGAGGGGACGCGACCTGAGGTCGCGCGTCAGGAACAGCCCCGTGAATGCACGAAGGCCACCGAGGATGTTACCGCGACCGTTGCGTCAGATGCCAACTGACAGGTTCTGCGACAATCGGGCGCGCAAAGATCCTGCCAGCAGAGCACCGGGCCCGAATGCGCGACGCAGCGCCTGACGTTTCTCCGCCACCCCGAGACATCCCACGTGCAGATAGGCACCGCGCCCAGGAAGGCGGGGTTTGGTCGCATCCACGATTTCATCGCCACTGCGCACCAGACGAATCATGCGGGACTGGAGATCACGGTTTCGACAGCCGATGCAAGTACGTTCCGGTTCCACACCCCCAGCTTGTCATACCATCTCCCATGGTACCCGCAGGTTCACCACAGTCTCCTGACAGCCGGCCTCCAGACCATTGATCGATGTGGCCGGAGGAGCCGGCCAAGAAAGGGAACCAACGATGAAGAAGTTTGTCATCGGAGGCGCTGCCGTCCTCACCACCGCGGGGATCGGCTTGGGTCTGACGCAGCTGGCTAACGCGGATCCGAGCTCCCCGAAACCGACCGAGAGCTCCAGTGTCTCCGTGGCATCGGAACAGGCGAGCACCCAACAGGGCGGCCCCACGGATGGGCAACACGGCGGCCCGGGCGGCGGCATGATGAGGCTGCGGGGCGTCGATACCGCGGCACTGGCCCAGAAACTCGGCGTCGAGGAGTCCAAGTTGAGAGAAGCTCTCCAGAGCATCCATCAGTCTCAGGAGTCCAGGGGGATGCCCAGCCAGGGCCAGTCGTCCGGCAACGGCTCCGAGCAGGCGACCGAGGGCGGCCAAGGTCAGCCCACTGTTGCCCCGCCCGGCGAACCGGGCTCGGGGGACAGGGATACGGAGATAGCGAAGGCCTTGGCCCAGGCGCTGGGCCTTGATGAATCGATGGTGACCACCGCCCTTCAGGAGGTCAGGACCGAGGCGAACAAGAAGGTCCTCGACCAAGCCGTCTCCGAGGGGAAGCTCACCCAGGCGGAGGCCGATGCGGTCGCGAAAGCCGCCGCCGTGGGAATCGTCGAGGTCCGCGGCGCGGGCGGTGATGGCCCGCGATGATCCTCGCGATCAGGATCCGGCGGATTCGACGTCGGGCTGGATGTCGATGCGCCAGCCCGTGAGTCGCGCGGCCAGCCGCGCGTTCTGCCCCTCGCGCCCGATTGCCAGCGAGAGCTGGTAGTCGGGCACGACGGCGCGGCACGCGTGGGCAGCTTCGTTGGTCACCGTAACGGACAGCACTTTGGCCGGCGAGAGCGCTGCTGCAACAAAATGCCGGGGATCCTCCGACCAATCAACGATGTCGATCTTCTCGTCGTTGAGTTCATTCGTGACAGCCCTGACCCGCTGCCCCATGGGCCCTATGCAGGCTCCCTTGGCAGAGACGTCGGGATTCTTGCTGGCCACCGCGATCTTGGACCGATGCCCGGCCTCGCGCGCCACCTCCTTGATCTCCACCACGCCTTGTGAGATCTCTGGCACTTCCAGGGCGAAAAGCTTGCGCACCAGGTTCGGGTGCGTACGCGATACGACCACCTGCGGGCCTCGCAGTTCGCGCCTAACAGAGACCACGTAGACCTTGATGCGCTTTCCGTGTAGGTATTCCTCCCCCGGCACCTGCTCCGCCTGCGGCATGATGGCCTCGAGGGAACCGAGATCGACCCGGACAGTACGGGAATCACGATCTGCCTGGATAACACCGGTCAGGATGTCTCCCTCCGTGCCGGAGAAGTGACCATACTTTTGATCATCCTCCGCCTCCCGGATGCGCTGGAAAATCACCTGGCGAGCCGTCGCCGCTGCCACACGTCCGAAATCAGCAGGGGTGTCATCATAGAAACCGATGACGTTGTCATCGTCGTCGAACTCAGGGGCCAGGACCGCTACCCGCCCTGTTTTGCGGTCGATCTCAACCTTCACTCCACGAAGAGGGTTGTCGGTCTTCTGATAGGCGTTCAGCAGCGCATCTTCAAGGGTCTTGATGAGATAGTCCATCGAGATTTCCTTGTCACGCTCGATGGTGCGCAGAGCAGCCAGATCGATATCCATGTCAGGCCTCCTCCTCATTCTCGGCCTCCTCGCCCGGCAGGGCGAATTCCTTCGGGGGGTTGAGTTCCACCTGCACCTGCGCCTTGCGCACCTGTTCGAACGGCACTTCACGTTCTGCGCCGTCAACGTCCAGTTCCACCCCGGTGTCGGTCACGCGCACAATACGTCCTGTGCACTCCCCCTCGACCAGAATGAGGTGAACAAGCCGACCACGATTACGGCGATAGTGCTTGGCCTCGGTCAGAGGTTTCCCCACACCTCGACTGGTGACCTCCAAGGTGTAAGGGGTATTGCCGACGGCGTTCGAGGCATCGAGTGCCGCCGATATTCGTGCCGACGCGGTAGAGATGTCATCCAGCAGCGGGCCACGCCCGTAGGGTCCATCGCCATCGACAGTGATGCGCAGCAGACGCCGCTTTCCGATTGGGATCACTTCGAGGCCGTCCAACTCCAGCCCAGTTTCTTCCAGGATGGGCTCGACGAGCACCACGAGCTGTTGTTCTTGCATGAAGGCTCCGATTCGGTTGTGAGCTCGGTTGTGAAAACAATCCTACGTGGCATGGAGGCTAGAATTCGGGCCATGCCGCTGACCCGCCGTCATCTGTTTGCAGGACTGGGAGCTTTGGCATTCACTGCCTGCGCTCCGGGACCGGTGGTGGATAACCTTCCCACCCTCTCCCCCAAACCGACCCAGAACCCGGGCGTGTCGACACTCTCCTCGGCCGTGACGGAACTGTCCAGGGCGGTCTCCCTGCAGTCCGATCCGTGGCGCGCCGCCGCCCTGACACAGACTTCCGCCTGGCAGGGACGCCTACTGGCAAGCGATCCTCTCGTCGGCGGTGAGCCCGTTTTCCCGGAAGCCTCTCCCTCTCCTTCCGCCTCGCAGAGCAGCGATCCGAGAGCCGATCTCGCAGCCGCTACTCAGCTGGTGATGGATGCCGCCACGAAAGCACTCGGAGAGGCACAGGGCCAGCCCATGAGGTTGTTTCATCTCTCGGTCCTCCTGGCGGCAAAAGGCCTGACGAATCCAGATGCACTTCCCGGCGAGACCACGAGCGAACCGTACCAGTACCAGGACATCCCGGATAAGACTGCGCTCGGTACCGCGCTCACCCATGTATGGGCGCTGTTGCAGGCACTCGAGAAGGGGCTGGGCATCACCTCGTCGAAAGATTCCCAGCATGATGTCCTGCTGGCACGGCACACCGAGCTGAAGGACCTCCGGGACCGGTTGATAGCGGCGCTGGGAACCGATCGCCCCCGCCAGGATGGCCACTACGAACTGCCTGCCATCACCGACGCTGCGTCTCTCCAGAATGCGCAGACGGAATTGGAACTGAAACTGCTGGATGGCCTCGCAGGAGCGGTGTCCGCGACCGGAGAGAAGGACTGGCTGAACGAGGCCCTGGCCCAGGTACCCCGCATCCAAGCATTGGGCGGAAAGCTTCCTGCCTGGCCTGGCTGGGTGAACTCTTGAGCCGGAGCGCGTTCAGCCTCCTACGAGCTCCCGAACCGTGGCGACAACGTCGGCCACCGGCACTTCGCGTTTCTCCCCGGTACGGCGGTTGCGGACCTCAACCAGCCCATTGGCCAGCCCCCTCCCGATCACGACGGCGACAGGCATTCCGAGCAGCTCCGCATCGGTGAATTTCACTCCCGGACTGGCCTTGCGGTCATCGTAGAGAACGTCGATTCCAAGCTCGGAGAGCGCCTCGGCGAGGTCCTCAGCGGCTTGGAACATTTCCTGGCCTTTACCGGTGACCATCACCTGAACCTGATAGGGAGCCAGCTCCACCGGCCACGCGAGGCCTTTGTCGTCGCACGTGGTCTCCGCAACAGCGGCGACAAGACGAGAGACCCCGATCCCATATGAACCCATGGTGACGGTGACGAGTTTGCCATTGCGGTCCAGGACCTTCAGACCCAGCGCCTCGGCGTACTTGCGCCCCAGCTGGAAGATGTGTCCCACCTCCATGCCGCGTTCCACGGTGAGGGGACCGGAGCCGTCGGGAGCAGGATCTCCCTCGCGCACCTCAGCCACGTCAATGACACCGTCGGGAGTGAAATCACGGCCCGCGACCAGGTGCATGACGTGGCGGTCTTGTTGATCGGCGCCCGTCACCCATTCGGTGCCGGTGACCACCCGGGGATCAACGAGGTATCTCACCTTGGAGGGCGACTTCTCCCCCAACGCACCAGGACCGATGTAGCCCTTGATCAGCGACGGGTGGGCGGCGAAGTCGGCCTCTTCGAAGGGGGCTGCCTCAGCGGGGGCCAGCGCCGCGGAGAGCCGTCTGGCATCGACCTCGCGGTTTCCCGGCAATCCGATCACCAAGGGCCAGGTGCTCCCATCAGGCTCGGTGACCTTGAGCACCACGTTCTTCAGAGTGTCGGCAGCTTCCCACTCCCGGTCTCCGCGAGGATGATTCGTGTTGAGCACCTCCACCAAGGATGCGATGGTCGGGGTTCCGGGAGTATCGACGACGACGGCACCGGGCACGTCTTCGAAGGCAACAGCAGGAGGGGGTGTGACCGTCACGGCCTCCACGTTTGCGGCATAACCTCCGGGAGAGCGCACGAAACTGTCCTCCCCGGCGGACAGCACGGCCTGGAACTCTTCGGATTCGGAACCTCCCATGGCCCCGGACGTAGCCTTCACGATCACGTACTCCAGGCCGAGACGGTCGAAGATACGGATGTAGGCGTCCCGGAAGATCTGATAGCTGGCCTTCAGACCCTCGTCGTCGACGTCGAAGGAGTAGGCGTCCTTCATGATGAACTCACGTCCCCGGAGCAGACCGGCGCGGGGACGGGCCTCATCACGGTATTTCGTCTGGATCTGGTACAACCTCAGGGGCAGGTCTTTGTAGGAGCTGTACAGGTCGCCCACTAGGAGGGTGAACATCTCCTCGTGGGTGGGGCCGAGCAGCATGTCGTTGCCCCGGCGGTCCTGCAGCCGAAACAGGTTCTCCCCGTACTCGGTCCAGCGGTTGGTGGCCTCGTAGGGGTCGCGGGGCAGCAGGGCGGGGAATCGCACCTCTTGGGCCCCGGCGGTCTCCATCTCCTCCCGGAAGATGGCCTCGACCTTCTGCATCACTTTCAGGCCGAGCGGCAGCCATGAGTACACCCCCGGTGCGACGCGACGGATGTAGCCCGCCCGGACCAGCCACCGATGGCTGGCGACCTCGGCATCTGCCGGGTCGTCACGCAGGGTCCGAACGAACAACTGACTGAGGCGCGTTATCACAGAGGTTCCTTCCTGTCCGGGACGGAAGAACTCTACCGCCCGGTTGCCCCCGAACCGGTCATGCACCAGGACAACGACCGCGACGTCACGTCAGTAGTGAACCGTCGACAACGACCCGACCTCCTGGAAACCCAATCGCTCGTAGAGCCGGATGGCGGGGGTATTGAAATCATTCACGTAGAGGCTGATGACCGGATGGTGTTCCTGGGCCTGGATGAGCATTCCGGACAGCAGCGCCGCCGACTGTCCTCTGCCCCGCAACGACGGATCCAGCCACACCCCTTGAAGCTGCGCATGATCCCCTACCCTGGGGCCCAGATCCGCCTTGAACACCACCCGGCCATTGTTGTCCACAACTCCCCACGCGTCCCTCGACTTAAGACGTTCCTTGACGTGTCCGTCGTATCCCGGCCCATGTTTGTAGGGAGAAGCCCCTATCTCGTCGGTGTACATCGCCACGGATGCCGCCAGATAGGAGTCGAAGTCCCGAGTGGTCAATTGCCGCACGCGCGGGTCGGGGACCACCAGCGGCGGGCCCGTGAGTGCCATTAAGGGCTGGCGCTGTCGCACGTTGACCACGTTCATCCAATCATCACGGAATCGGGTGGTCAGCCCCAGGTACAGGCCAAGCGCCATCATGCTCGGGCCGAGGATGGACGCACAGTGACGGCGTCTTTCCCCGACTGCGCTGACAAAAGCAGGAATGGCCTCCGGGTCAACACCGGCGGGGAACAACGTGCCGCCGTTCATGCAGACCGCGGTCAGCTGCCCATCCCGCTCGAATCCGTGGAAGAACCCGAGCATGCGTTCATCGACACCATACTGGTGCAATTTGTGCATCAAAAAGAGGTTCTCAACGGGGCGCTGCAGAAGAAATTCCTGAATGGCCCACAGGTCCTGTGGCCCAAGAGTTCGCAGCCTCGTCGCCATATCAGGAAACCGATACCCGGGGCTCGCCCATCTCGTCCATCTCGGCAGCCATCCGGTGAGCCTCGGCGAGGAGGGTTTCTACGATCTGATCCTCCGGGACGGTCTTGATGACCTCACCGCGTACGAAGATCTTGCCCTTCCCGTTGCCGGAAGCCACCCCCAGGTCGGCCTCGCGGGCTTCGCCGGGACCGTTCACCACGCATCCCATAACGGCCACTCGCAGCGGAGCCGTCATGCCCTCCAGGCCCTTCGTCACCTCTTCCGCGAGGGTGTACACGTCCACCTGCGCGCGACCGCACGACGGGCAGGAGACGATGTCCAGTTTCCGAGGCCGCAGGTTGAGGGCTTCCAGGATCTTGGTGCCAACCTTGACCTCCTCGGCCGGCGGAGCGGACAGGGAGACCCGGATGGTGTCACCGATGCCCTCGCTGAGTAGAGCACCGAAGGCCACCGACGACTTGATGGTGCCCTGAAAGGCCGGACCCGCCTCCGTCACACCGAGGTGCAGCGGATACTCGCAGGCCTCTGCCAGCAGTTCGTAAGCGCGCACCATCACAACGGGATCGTGGTGTTTCACGGAGATCTTGAAATCATAAAAACCCACCTGCTCGAACAGTGATGCCTCCCACATCGCTGATTCGACGAGCGCCTCGGGCGTGGGTGCCCCGTACTTGGCGAGCAGTCGCTTGTCGAGGGAGCCAGCGTTGACGCCGATCCGAAGTGAAACCCCGGATTCAGTAGCGGCCCTAGCAATCTCTGCCACCTTGTCGTCAAACTGTTTGATGTTGCCGGGGTTGACGCGCACCGCTGCGCAGCCTGCGTCGATGGCAGCGAAGACGTAGCGGGGTTGGAAATGGATGTCAGCGATCACGGGGATCTGCGACTTCATGGCGATGATCGGAAGCGCCTCCGCATCGTCGGCGCTGGGAACCGCCACCCTGACGATGTCGCAGCCAGCGGCGGTGAGTTCAGCAATCTGTTGCAGCGTACCGTTGATATCGGTGGTCTTGGTAGTGGTCATCGACTGCACGGAGATCGGAGCGTCGCCTCCCACGTGGATTGACCCAACCTTGATTTTGCGGGATTTCCTACGTGGCGCAAGCACCTTCGCGGGTGCTGCGGGCATGCCGAGACTCACAGTCATGGGGCCAGATTACTAACGACTGAACAATAGGGTTGAATGTCGACGTGAAGACCCTCATCCTTGGCGGCACCCGCGAGGGCCGCGACCTGGCCGATCTTCTCGTGACGGGTGGTCACGAGGTCATCACATCACTGGCTGGACGGGTTCGCCGACCGGCACACATAGTGGGCGAGGTACGGGTCGGCGGCTTCGGCGGCGCGGATGGATTGGCTGACTGGTTGCTGGACAACAGAATTGACCGCGTGGTCGATGCCACCCACCCCTTCGCCGAGCAGATCAGCACCAATGCGGCGATGGCCTGCCGAAAGACCGGTACACCGCTGCTACGGATCACCAGACCCAGCTGGGCCTCGCACCCGCTGGCCGCCACCTGGACCTGGGTGGATTCCCATGACGATGCTTCCAAGGAAGCCGCAGGATGCGGGAAGGTACTGCTGACGGTCGGCAAACAGTCGCTGGACCACTACCGGAACCTGCCGAACGTTGCGGCACGCATGGTGGAACTTCCGGAGGAGCCCCTTCCTGTTTCGTGGCAGCCGCTACTGGAACGAGGCCCGTTCACCATCGACTCCGAGAAAGAGCTGCTGCACAACCTGGGAATCGATGTACTGGTCACGAAGGACTCGGGCGGTTCCCTAACCGATGCGAAATTGACCGCCGCCGGTGATCTGGGCGTACGGGTGATCGTGGTGCGCCGCGCTCCGGTCCCGAAGGACGTTGCGCAGGTGGCGACCCCGCAGGAGGCCCTCGCATGGGTCAACAGGACTTCATGATCCCGGTTCGCATGAGGTCGATCAGCACAGGCATGGCGGATGACGGATTGGGCCCCACCCTTCCGACGGCCAAGTCGGGATCTGCTCTGCGAGTCCTCTCCACTGCCTGTGGGTGATTGTGGATCGGGAAACGCCGGTTGAGATGCTTGCCGGACATGATGTCTTCTTTCCTCACGCGCCTATCCAGTTCCCTGGTTCCTTCAACAGATGTCAGGTCGGTCACGTGCCACACCAGCCAGACCTCAAATTTGAGGTTGCTGACAAGAACCTTAATGCCGTCTCGCGACGCTTCTCTGAGACATTCATCGAGGTCAGTGTGCTGGTCCACGTCGAGCAGCAGGCAGCACCAGTCAAATGGTTCTGAGTTTCGCTTTGCCTGTTTCATCTCCTTGCGTGCACGACTGAGAACCCGCATGGGGGACTGCCCGACCCCAACCGTCTTCACACTGACCTGCCCGCCACGAAGAGGTGCCGTTTGAGCATATCGACATACTGGGGTTCCGTACAGGTTCCCTCGGTCACCACCAGTCCTCGCTTACGCAGTGCCCGCTTGGGACGCCGAGCAGCCATCAGCCCGCGTCCTGAACCGCGGATGGTTCCCCATCAAGGTCGAGCACCCGTCCCAAGAAACTGGGTGCCAGCGAGGGAACCCCACCATAGCGGCCGCTCAAGTAACGCTTCGCCACATTGGCTCCCTTGTGACGGGGGAAATCGGCAAGTGAGTACAGCTCGCTGGCCCCGTCGTTCCCCTTCTCCGTCAGCCAGATCTGCTCCGGCTCCAACTTCACGCTGCTCTGCGGGGAGAGCAGATAGGAGTCGTGTGTGGTACAGATCAGCTGAGACCCATGAGGGTTCTTCTGTTCATCCACGAAGAACCCGATCAACATCTCCACCAGATGGGGATGAAGACTTGAATCGATTTCATCGACAACCAGCACGCCTCCCTGCTGAAGGGTCACCATCGCTGGGATTACCAGCGTGAGCCAAGCCACAGTTCCTGCGCTCTGGCGTTCGAGAGACAACCTTCCCGGCCTCGACCCATCCCCCTGATGTTCGAACCATAGGTTTCTCACCACATCGTCCAAAAAACCTGGAAAGCTTTCTTCGCTCTTGACAAGGTCACTGGCACCAAACAGTTTCTGCTGCACCAAGTTCAGATGCCGCTTGACCTCCAATAGCTCGGGCGGAAGCACTTCTTCATCGAGACCGGCATCGACGATACCGATATCCGCCATCTGCAAGAGAGAAACAACATATTCCCTGGAAGATTCCCCGGCACCCTTAGGGCTCAACAGTATTTCTGCCAAGTTCTTGGCCGTGCTACGCCTGTGGTCTTCACCAAGCGGCAGCACCATGATGCCCCCCAAAAGCCCATCGGCGATCTTTTCCAACTCTCCCCACCCCAGTTGCAGAGCCCTGCTGAGTACGAGCTCACGCTTGGCGACCGGCCCAATCGACCCAAGACCCGGGTGCAATTTCACCGTTCCGGTGGAGTCTCGCAGCAACAGACGTCTGCGACGAGCACCAGGGAGATCGAACAGCGACTCACTCACCACTCCTTCGTCGTCAATCTCGAAGCGATACTGGTGGCGCACTCCGTCAAGTACGAAATCGAAAGCAAATTCGCTGCTGGCTGACATGCTGGAATCATCCAGCGCAAAGGCATCTCGCGGCATCGTTTTTTGATTCAGCCACCCCGAAGCTGACATCTTGATGGCAGACCTCGCGTACCACAGGGCATCGACGATCGCCGACTTTCCGGATGCATTCGCTCCCAGGATCGCCGCCACCGGGTAGGTCTGCTTCTGCCAGGTTTCCCCCTCTCTGGGACGGAGGGTGCGGAAGGACGGCCTGGTGAAATCCAGGACGGCTTCGTCGCGCAGGCTGCGATGGTTCCGCGCAGAGAAACTGAGTAGCAGCATAGCGACATCCTACGCCGGAATCAGCTGTTGAGCGTAAAATTTACGTAGAATGCCCCTTTCAGGCCGAGTTCAGATCCCGAGGCCCGCGACCTCCCCGATGATCGTGACGGCCGGGGGACGCATTCCCTCCGCTTTAGCGGCCTCCGAGATCTCACCGACAGTGGAACGCACCACCCGCATCTGGGGCAGGCCGGCGTTCTCCACCATGGCCGCCGGGGTCAGCGGATCCAGTCCGGCCGCGACCAGGCGTTTGGCGATCAGAGGTAGGTAGAGCACCCCCATCATGATCACGATGGTCAGACCGGATCCCGCCAGGCGGTCCCAGTCGATGTCGCAGCGCTCGTCGCCCGGGGGAACGTGCCCGCTAACCACGGTGTAGCCCTGTGTGACACCGCGATGGGTGATCGGGATCCCTGCCAGCCCGGCACCCGCGATGGATGAAGAGATGCCGGGCACGTAGCTGACGGGAACGCCAGCAGCGAGACAGGCCAGCCATTCCTCGTAGCCCCGCCCGAAGATGAACGGGTCGCCGCCTTTGAAACGCACCACGACCCTGCCTGCCAGGGCCTGCTCGATGAGGATTTCGTTGATCTTTTCCTGCGGAGTGAACTCACCGCGAGGGGTTTTCCCGACAGAAATGATCTCGGCAGTTTCCCCGGCCTCGGCCAGAAGGGCCTCCGGAACCAGACGGTCGGTGACGATCACATCGGCTTCGCGTAGGGCTTTCAACCCGGCAACCGTGATCAGGTCCGGATCGCCCGGACCAGCACCAACAAGAACGACACGACCGCTCATTCCATCTCCTTGCCCAGCGCGTCGACCAAACGGGTCCGAAGCCCGGGTTCAGGAACGCGCACCCTGAACCATTCAGAATCCAGCCCCGGGAAGGTATCACCTCGACGCACTCCAAGCCCACACGCCCTCAATTTCTCACGCAACCCAGCCGGTCCCCGGACCAGCAGGAACGGGGCATCGGAATCGACAACACGCAATCCCAGGGATCGCAGATCAGCGGTCAGAACGTCACGGTTGCCCCGGAGCTCCTCCTGCCAGCGTTGCGTCTCGGTACGCGCCCTCTCGGAACAGATCGCCCGGATGGCCGTCAGGGCAGGGGTTGACACCGCCCAGGGCGTTTGGATCCGGCGGAGAGCATCCACAAGGGTGGGATCGCCGAGAACGTAGCCGACCCGCAGCCCCGCCAGCCCCCAGGTCTTGGTGAGCGAGCGCAGCACGAGCACACCGGTCAGGTCGCCACGAAGCAACGATTGCGACTCCCCCGGCACCGCGTCCATGAATGCCTCATCGACCACGATCACTCGGCCTGGCCTGATCAGTCGCCTGATCTCATCGGCAGGATGCAGCACCCCGGTCGGGTTGGTCGGATTTCCGACGAACACCAGATCCGCCGCATCCGGAACCCGCCCCACATCCAACCGGAACCCTTCTTCCGGCCAGAGCAGCACCCGCTGCGGCAGCACACCCGCGGCTCGAAGCGCAGCCTCAGGTTCGGTGAACTGTGGATGGATCACAGTGGGATGCCGGTACCGCAACCCGCGGGCAACGAAGGTGAACGCCTCCGCCGCCCCGGCAACGGGCAGCACACAGTCCGGTTCGATCCCATGCCATGCAGCGAGCACGTCGATGGTCTCCCCCACCTTCGGGTAAGGAGCCAGTTCCACGTCACGAAGCTCTGCCAGCAGCCACTGCGGAGGGGACGTCAGACGGATGTTCACGGCCAGGTCCTCGATGCCATCCGCGAGCTCCGCATCGCCGTGGTGGTCCAGGTCGAAGTCCCCCAGGGAGGCCACGCCGCGCGGCACAATTCCTACACCTGCGACAGGTTCCGGTCGGTGGCCATGAACCGCCTCGGCAAATCTCTGGGCAAGCTGAGGATGCCCGGCCCAGTGAACGTGAAGATAGGAGGCGTGCACGTTGCCTCGTGCCCATCCGTCAGTCTTAGGACCTTCGGGTGTCTCCCATTCCCAACCAGGTTCGCTTCCGGGTGGGAACTGGGTCGTGGTGCGGTGGAATTCGTGTCCGGTGATTTCCTCCCCGACCCGGGCGTAGAAACCTTCCCGGGTCGTCGTGGCTCGCCGGTACCCGAGGGTTAGTCGCGGCCCCATGGCCGCCACCCCGGGAATCGCGCCGACCATGCCGGTGGCGTCGACACTGCCGGACAGGTACAGCATCCCGGCACACTCCGCCACCACTGGACCTCCGGAGGTCACGAAGTCCGCGATTTCCCGCCGCAGATCGGCACGTGAAGCCAGGGCTGCCGCGTGAACCTCGGGAAACCCTCCCCCCAGATAGATGCCCGCTGTGTTCTCCGGCAGATGCTCATCGGCGGCGGGATCGAAGACCTGCACCCGGCAGCCCGCGGCCTCGAGCAGTTCCACGGTCTCCGGGTAGCGGAAGGTAAAGGCTCTGCCGCCCGCGACCGCAACCACGGGCCGGCGTTCGCTCGGGGGCGTGACCTCCGCGGCTGGTTCCCAGGCGGTGACGTCCAGTTCCGGGGCGGATCGCGCCGCCGCGACCAGGGCATCCAGATCGATGTGCGCGCTGACTTGGGAGGCCAGCCGTTCCATGGTCGCGTTTGCATCGGCCCGTTCTTCCACAGGAACCAGACCGAGGTGCCGCGAGGGCGCTTCGATGGCGGCATCGCGTGGCAGCACCCCAAGAATCGGCAGTCCCATTCCCTCCAGGGCGGACAGCACCTCCTCGTGGTGCCTCGGTGAGGCGACCTTGTTGATGATCACCCCGGCGAAATTCAAGGTCGGGTCGTAGTGAGTCAGGCCGAGCGCGACCGCGGCGACGGAACGCGATGCGTGAGAGGCGTCCAGGCACAGCACGATCGGGGCACCGAGGAGGGCGGCAACATGCGCCGTCGATCCGAAACCGTGGGTACCGAGCTGCCCGTCGAACAGGCCCATCACTCCTTCTATCACGGAGAGCTCGGCTCCTCGGGCGCCGTGGGCCAGCAGGGGCGCCACCCGGTGCTCTCCCGCCAGAAAAGGATCCAGATTGCGCCCCACTCGTCCCGACGCGAGCGCGTGATAGCCGGGGTCGATGAAATCGGGGCCTATCTTGAAACCCTGAACCGCCATCCCGCGGGCGGCCAGCGCCGCGATGATGCCGGTCGTGATGGTGGTTTTGCCCTGCCCCGAGGCGGCGGCGGCCACGACGAAGCGGGGAATATTCACCACTCGATGCCCTTCTGGCCCTTCTGACCCTCGTCGAAGGGATGTTTGATCTTGGTCATGTTCGTGACCAGATTCGCCAGTTCCAGCACCGGTTCGGGGCAGCGGCGGCCAGTGATGACGACGTGCTGAAACCCAGGCCGGTTTGCCAAAGTCTCCACCACCTCGTCAACATCGATCCAGCCCCATTCCATCGGATAGGTGAACTCGTCGAGAACGTAGAGCCCATGGGTCTGATCTGCCAGCCGGCGTTTCACCTCGTCCCATCCGTCACGGGCAGCCCGGACAGGATCGTCCTCGGAGGTTTTTCGCGTCCAGGACCATCCGGAACCCATCTTGTGCCACTCAACGGACCCTCCCTGGCCGGTTTCCTCGTGCAACTTCCCCAGGGCCTCAAGGGCGGTCTGTTCACCAATCCGCCACTTCGCAGATTTCACGAACTGGAACACCCCGATGCTCCATCCCTGGTTCCAGCCGCGCAGCGCCAGGCCGAAGGCTGCCGTGGATTTTCCTTTCCCTTCCCCCTGGTTGACGATCACCATGGGGCGGTTTCGGCGCTGTTTCGTGGTCAGCCCGTCGTCGGGCACGGTTGCTGGGGTTCCCTGGGCCATCAGGCCACCTCCTTGGCTTGCAGGCTGCCGCGCACCACGTCGGTGATGGCAGCGGGGTCGAGTTCGGCCATGGGAATCAGCTCGGCGCCGAGGCGCACCGCCAGGTCCCGGGCCAGGCCGAGACGCATCGGCCCGGTCTCACAGTCGATGACCACGCAGTCGAAACCGCGCATGGCCAGCGCATCCGCAGCTGCCTTCGAACGGGCTAGGGCGCCCTTGCCAGCAGTGGCTCGGCCATCGCTGAGCAACACGAGGATCGGACGCCGGGTCGGGTCCTTGACGGCCTCGGTGGCGAGTACCTGGGCAGCGCATTCGAGGCCCTCCGCGAGCGGAGTTCGTCCACCGTGGGGAAGCTCGCTGAGACGCACGGCGGCTGCCTCGATGGAGCCGGTTGGCGGCAGCACCAGCTCGGCTGAGTCGCCGCGGAAGGTGACCATTCCCACCTTGTCGCGGCGCTGGTAGGCATCCAGCAGCAGCGACAGCACCGCTGTCTTGACCGTCTCCATCCTGCGCTTGGCGCCCATCGACCCGGATGCGTCCACGACGAACAACACCAGATTCGACTCGCGACCCTCGCGGCGCGCACGTCGCACATCATCTCCGGCGATCTTCAGCCGCTCACCGGGGGCGTGACCGCGTTCGGCCTGCCGGGGGGCCGCGGCCTTGATCGTCGCGGGAACATGCCAGGCTCCGGTCCGAGCCCTCGGGTCAACCCCGACCACACGACCGTGACTGGTCAGCGCTCGGCTGCGACGCCCCGGCGATCCCTCGCCCAATCCCTTGGCACGCAGCACCCGCGGCTTGTACGGCTCGCTCGCAGCACTCAACCCGACGGGTGCCCGTCCCTGCTCGGGGTTGGGCGGGGGTGCCTGTTCTCGATCCCTCGTGTCTCCGGATTCAGGCTGTTCAGGGGGTGATTCCTGCTGCGAGGGCGAAGGCTCGGGTGCGTTATTCGGGCCGGAGTCGTCCGGCCCCATCGTCTCGTTCTCGGTTTCCCGGTCGGGTTCGGGTTCCGGATCGGGGTCAGGTTCCGGCTCGTCGTCACCGAGGAGCTGATCAAGCAGTTCCTCGTCGAGGCCGGGCGCGTCAAAAGGTTTGCGGCGGCGACGATGCGGCAGAGCGAGCAGAGCAGCCACGCGAATGTCGGCCCGAGTAACACGGGAACGTCCCTCCCATGCGGCATTGGCTCGGGCAGCGCGGGCCGTGACGATGTCTGCGCGCATACCGTCGACGTCGAAACCAGCACACACCTCCGCGATTTTTCGCAGCATTGAGTCCGGCAACACAACGTCTTCGACTGTACGTTGAGCCGCTGCTATCCGGGTGGCCAATTCAGTCTGTTCGGTCTCGTGCCGGGCGCGGAACCCGGCCGGGTCGAAGTCGAAGGCCATGCGGCGTCGCACGATTTCCACGCGCACATCCGGGTCGCGAGGGGCGGTGACCTCGACGGTCAATCCGAAACGGTCCAGGAGTTGCGGACGCAGTTCTCCTTCCTCCGGGTTCATGGTGCCGACCAGCATCAGACGCGCAGCGTGTGCAACGGACACCCCGTCGCGTTCCACCGTGCTGCGTCCCATGGCCGCGGCGTCGAGGAGAAGATCCACCAGGTGGTCGTGGAGCAGGTTGACCTCGTCGACGTAGAGGATTCCCCGGTGCGCCGCGGCCAGCAGGCCGGGTTCGAAGGAAGTCTGTCCCTTGCCAAGAGCCGCCTGCAGGTCCAGCGATCCCGTGACACGATCCTCGGAGGCACCTACCGGTAGTTCGACCAACGGTACCTGCGCACGATGATGTTCCGGGGTCGGATGGGGGCCGTCGAGGCAGTCGGGATCCGGTCGGGCTGGGTCGCAGCGGAAACGACATCCATCGACGACCTCCTGGCGGGGTAGCACCTCGGTGAGGGCCCGGACCATGGTGGACTTCGCCGTGCCCTTCTCGCCCCGCACCAGGACACCACCAATCTCCGGTGAAATGCTGGCCAGGATCAGGGCTCGCGCCATGTCCCCGGCCCCGAGGACCGCGGTGAATGGAAATTTCATGAGATTCGGGTATGCCTTCCTGTGGGTCCGCGCCCACATCGCAGTTGGCTGGGTCGATGGCCTGGCTCACCCTACGGGTACACAGTGGCGGGACCGCTGCGGATTCGCACCGCATTCCGCGCCCAGCTGCTTCATTGTTCCACAATCCGGATAAGCTCTCTCCTCGTGATCGATGTCGTTGGCGTACCCGCGTCCGGGCTCGACGAGCTTCCAGCGCAACTTCGCGAGCTCGTGGACTCGGCACCGGTCGTTGTGGGTGGCGTCAGGCACCTGGGGATGCTTCCCGACCCCTCGCGTGGTGTGCCGTGGCCCACGCCGCTGCGCGCAGGTGTGGCCGGACTGTTCAAGGAACTCGGTGACGACGTGGTGGTGCTCGCCTCCGGCGATCCGCTCCTGTCCGGGGTCGCCACCACCCTCATGGAGGTGCTGGGTGCCGAACGCATCCGGGTGCACCCTGCTTTGTCTTCTGAAACCCTCGCACGCTCCCGGATGCTGTGGCCCGCGGAGACAACCAGCTGGGTTTCGCTGGTCGGGCGTGATCCCGGGCGCGTGTTGGGGCTGGCCGCTCCCGGCGAGAGGATCATAGCTCTGTCCTCGGATCAAACCACCCCGGGAAAGCTGGCCCGGATCCTGGTGACGGCGGGCTGGGAGACCTCGGCCATGACGGTGCTCGGCAACCTCGGCACGCCGCGGGAGACGCGGCAGGATTTCACAGCACAAACCCTTGCCACACACCAGGAAAAGCTGCCGCGCCTGAACGTGATTGCCATTGAATTCGGTGCCGGCAAGTATCCGGTGGGAGCCGGGCCGCTGCTGTCCGATGACTCTTTCACCAATGACGGACAGCTGACGAAGCAACCGATACGGCTATTCGCGTTGGCGGCGTTGGCTCCGGCACGTGGCCAGGTGCTGTGGGACATCGGAACGGGGTCTGGAAGCATAGGAATCTCTTGGTGCCGCAGCGCTCCCGGTACCCGCACCATCGCCTTTGAGAAACGCGGCGATCGTGCTGCCCGGGCCCGGGGCAATGCGGAGCGTTTGGGTGTGGCCGACCGCTTCGAGGTGCGGGTGGGGGACGCCTTGGCCCTGATGTCCGATCCGTCGTTGCCCGCCCCGGACGCCATTTTCTTCGGTGGGGGCGCCAACGCGAGCACCTGCGAGGTCGCGCTGGCCGCACTTCCTGTCGGAGGGCGACTGGTGATCCACTCCGTCACACTTGAGACTGAGGCCTTGCTTGCCGGCCTACAGACCCGGGTGGGCGGCGAGTTGACGAAGGTCTCGTTGGAGACCGCGATGCCTCTCGGGTCGTTCCGTGGGTGGAAACCAGCACGCGCCGTCACCTGCTATTCGTTGATAAAGGAGACCCCATGACCGTTCACTTCATCGGTGCCGGACCGGGTGCCGCCGACCTGCTGACCCTGCGTGGCGCCGAGCTGCTGCGCACGTCCCCGGTCTGTTTGTACGCAGGTACCTACATCGAGCAGGTGCTGACCCACTGCCCTGCAGACGGGGAGCGGATTGACACCCAGCACCTGAACCTGGACGCCATCACTGAGCATCTGGTTCGGGCGCACCGTGAAGGCAAGGATGTTGCCCGGCTGTGTTCCGGGGACCCCTCGATCTATTCGGCCATCGCGGAGCAAACCCGCCGTCTCGACGAGGCCGGTGTGCCGTGGGATGTCACGCCCGGGGTTCCCGCCTATGCAGCTGCCGCTTCGTTGATCGGCAAGGAGTTGACGACCCCAGAAGTGGCGCAGACGGTGATTCTGACGCGCGCCCAAAAGGAGTCGACCGCCATGCCGGAAACCGAACATCTGAAGTATCTGGCGGCTTCGAAAGCGACCTTGGCGATTCACCTGGCCATCCGCCACACCGCCCATCTGCAGGAGCAGCTGCTTCCCCATTACGGCGCCGACTGCCCAGTCGTGATTGTCGCTAAGGCCACTCAGCCGGATCAACAACTCATCCGCACCACTGTCGCGGGTATGCATGATGCCGCGGTCGCCTCGGGACTGCGCCAGGCAACGATCATTCTCGTTGGTGAGGCTCTGCGGGCCAAGGATTTCGCGGAGTCGCACCTCTACAGTTCCCGCTGCATTCCAGCGGACTGAGCCGGTTCTCCACACAATTTTTCCCGGCCCAAGCGCCGAGGCCACGCAGAGCCTAGGATCGTGTCATGAGGAGCGTTCGGAAATACGGCGAGCGCGGTGCCATAACGGTGTGGACAGCGGTCGTACTGATCGGTTTCATCGTGATCATCGGAATCGGAGTGGATTTCTCCGGTCACGCTAGAGCCACACAGGAGGCCCGTGGCATCGCAGCAGAAGCAGCCCGGGCAGGCCAGCAACACCTAAAACTGACGAGCGGAAACCTGAAACCCTCACCTGATATCGCGAAACAAGCAGCCGAGAAATACGTGGCGGCGTCCCGATTCCGCGGCACTGCCCAAATGATCGGCGGCACTGTCATCGAGGTCAAAGTGACGGGAGAATACACCTGTATGTTCCTGAACATCATCGGGATCAGAACCCTTCCGGTCAGGGCAGAAGGAACCTCCAAACTACATTCCTCCTAGAAAACCTGACACAACGGCCTACCGACTCACGCCCGCAACGGTCCGTACATGGCCGCCGTCCACGGATTCCTTCAACCACCTCTCACGTGGCAGGGTCAGCAGCCGTGTTTGTTGTGGTTGGTAGGACAGGGCGCTAGCGCGGTCGGGGTACCAGTCGGGTTCGGAGACGGCGACGGTGACGGCACACTGTGGCGCCTCCCGTTAGGAATGTTGACCGCGAACGCCTCGATCACACTCGTGTGCACCTGAGACGACAAATCCATCTCAATAGTTCCCTGCTGCCCCAAACCACTCCACACAATCACCCAATGCGCGGTCGCAGTGATCGTGTAATCCCCACGCTGATGATAGACATACCCACACGTCGGCGACGGCTTGTCGTCTTTCTGCCAGGCGAGGTGTTCCATTCCCTTGTCACACACCTTGGTATCCCCATTGCCCATCTCCCACGTCACCTTCGTCACCGCCGCAGTGGCCGTGATCGCATACCCTGCTTCGGTCACGGTCTTGGTGACCGGCCCCCACGTCGTGGGACCTGGATCCCTGATCCACATCCAGTTGTGCCACCCCACATAGTTATGCCCTGTAGGCAGCTTTTCCAACGGGTCAGGCCACAACCCAATCTCCGGAGCACGAAGATCCATCCGCTCCACCGCGACCTTCGCCAACACCACAGGCTCCGGCGCACCCGCAGGAACAGCGGGCTCATCGCTAGGAGGAGTGGGTAGACCGGGAAAATATCTGGCGCAGGTCCCGTCAGGCTTGTAGAGCCCGCACTGGTCCGAAGAACGGTGTTGACCGGTCGAACCCCGCCCAGACTTCCCAGGACGACCAGGTTTCCCGGGCTGCCCACCAGACCCCGGAACCCCGACCTCAAGCCGGCAAGATCCACTTTTCACATCTTCTCGGGCGCATCGGATAATGCCGTCGGCATGGGCCAGCTGTGGAGACAGACCGGCTTCTGCCAACAGACACACCACAACAACAGCGATGACCACGAGGCGTCTCATGCCGAACACCCCAACGCCCTATCGTTCGTGGCATCCCCGAACTTCCACCCCTCCTCGGTTTTGACCACAGTCACATTCCACCGCAGATACCGCGACCGCCCCGGCAGCTTCACGCTCTTCCCGGTCGCCGAATCAATCACATCGACCTTCCCGCCATCCGTGCACATCTGCACATCCACCGTCCGCACGCCATCAACCTCGACCGGCTCCGACGCACCCGTGATGTGAACGACCGTGGCCCCTGTTTGCACATGCCCTTGCCTGAGATAGTCGTTCAGATCTTCCATGTCCATTTCTTGACTCTGCCCCGTGGTGATGTCCTTCAAAGGCTGAGAATCACCATCAGGATTACCAAACACCTCGTCAGAGATACGGAAGTACTCGATGACGGTATTGGCTGCCTCCAGCTGCTCCGGGGTGAAGGTCTCCGACGGCTGCGGCCCCGACGGCGTCACCGACTTCGACGGCCGCGAAGACGAAACCTCAGAAGACGGCGATTCGGAAGACGGCGACAACGAGACAGGACTCCCTGACCCCGACACACCACCCCCCGGAGCAGACGACCCCCCGCTACACGACACCAGCACCGAGATCACCGCCGCAACCACACCGACACGACACGCCACCATCTGACTCATCACACAACACCTCCATTGGTGCCACAAATCCCGAACCGGCCCCTCCGCCCCGGGATTCCACCGACACTAGAACCACACACCACCACTTGGAGACAACAAAGGGAAACTCTGACCAAAAGTTAAGGTGGCGTCGCGGAGCGAGTCCCTGACCCGGGAATGAGGCAGCCCCGGAGCAGCAGCCCACCAAGTTTCGAAGGAGCAGCCCGCCGAACCCAATCACGAAGGCCTCCGCACCGCCATGGATTCAACCGCCCGAGAAATCAGGCAGGGGTTCCCGTGACAGGTTTTCTCAGGGCTGAACCGGGGCTGACCCCAATGGCGCTCTCACGGCAGCAGCGTGACACTGGAATACATGACCACGTCGAACATCAGTGACGCCACTCGAGAGAAAGCCATCGAAATCGTTCAGCGCGCCTACGCCGAAGGACGCATCAATGAGCCGGAACTGGAGCATCGGTTGGATCTGATTCTCGAGGCAGATTCACAACAGCAGCTCCGCCTGGCGGTCGCGGACCTGCCCGCCCCGCCACAGACACTGGCCCCGACGCAATCACACGCAGCCGTTTCTCGACCTGCCACGTCCTCCAGTGACATGGCGGCGTTGATTCACTTTTCCGGGCTGTTCTCTGGGCCAATCGGCCCAGGCCTGGCCTGGTTGGTGACCAAGAAGAATTCGACAGTCAATCGCGAAGCAGCGAAAGCGTTGAACTACCAGCTCCTGGCTGTCGCGGGCTTCGTGGCGGCCATGGTTCTGAGCATCATAGGCTTCGGAATTCCGGCTTTCCTGTGGTCAGTGGGGTGTCTGGCACTCACGATCATCAGCGCTGTCAAGGCGAGCCGAGGCGAAGACTGGGAGAATCCTCTGACCCAGATCACTGGTTTCCGACCCATCACGTATTGATCTCTTTCTTGAACACCAATTCGCCCGGACATCCTTTTCGCTCCAGGCGCCACGAACTCGGCGAACTTCCGACGTCAATCAGTACCGCATTCAGTCCCCAGATGCATCGGGAATCCAGAGCTCCGGAGCCCCAGCTCCGTCAAAGAGATGCCCCGGCAGCCACATGGGGTTTGCCAGATGTCCCCCGAGGCACTCATCGATCCGGCCAAGTTCAGGATCCACGTCACTTCGTTCCTCGACTGGGCGCCCTTCTCCTCTCAGGACCTTGAGCCTGGAGGTTTTCCGAGGAATTTCCAAGGACGTTAATTTGAACTCCTTCATTTTTCTCATGAGAACAACCATTTCTTGTGAAATTCTTTTGATTCGCATGTGGGAATCGCGAGCAGGTATCTCAGCGACCCCGTGAACCCGACAATGGGTTCGTTTCAGCCGGTGAACCAGCGCTGCCTGACGTGCTCAAGGCTGGTGGCGGGGATTTCCCACCCCAACGCCGCGGACAGCTGCAGCAGGATTGGTTGACGCAGGCGGGCGGTCGCCAGGAGTTCAGCGTCACTGAGCAGCTCCACGAGTCCGCCCTGCCGCAACCTCCCATCAGTCATCACAGCGGCGTGAGTGGCGAAAGCCAGGGCGTTGTCCACCTCGTGTGTCGAGAACACCAGCGTGGTGCCCCGCGCATTGATCTCCTCCAGCGTCTGCAACAGAGCCTCCACGCCTGCGGGATCCAGTCCCGCTGTCGGCTCGTCGAGCAGCAGCACGTCCACATTCATCGCCAACGCGCCGGCGATGACCACTCGTTTCCGTTCCCCGTAGCTGAGCTGATGGGTGGGACGGTCAGCCAGGTGCTCAATACCCATGGCGGATATCGCCGAATCCGTAGCCGCGGCCGCTTCAGCCTCGGACAGCCCGAGGTTCAGCGGACCGAAACTCACATCCTGCCGCACGTCCGCGGAGAACAATTGATAATCCGGATCCTGCAGCACCAACTGCACTCGACGACGATGTGCCCTGAGCCCTGCACGGTCGAAACGCACCGGCTCCCCGTCGAGAAAAACCTGGCCAGCCGATGGCCGGTGTGCTCCTGCGATGGTGCGCAGCAGAGTGGTCTTGCCCGAGCCGTTGGCGCCGAGCAACGCCATCCTGGCCCCTGCGGGAACCTCCACATCCAGGCCCCGCAGCACCTCGCGCCCATCGAAACCTGCGACAATCCCAGTCGCCGCCACTCTCATCGTGTCCACAGCGCCACTCCCCACACGAGGATCATCCCTGCCAGCACCCAGACCGGAAGATGCCGGTTTCCACGCCGGGATGGCAGGGTGGCCAAGGTTGATTCGTGTCCCCGAATGGCCAGACCATCGGTCAGGCGTGCAGATGCCAACCAGGTCCGTACAGCGACCGCACCAACCAGTTGCCCCGTCTCGGCGAACCGTCGCTTCATGGGCCCGGTACCGCCGAGTCGTTGCTGCTGTGCCTGGCGTACCAGAACCAGCGAGTTCCACGCAGTGAAGATCATCCGGTACATGAGAGAGGCAATCTCGATCAGGGTGGCCGGTACGTGCAGTTTCCTCAACCAGCTGAGCAGATCCACCATGGGGGTGGTCATGGCCAGCACCAGCACTCCCAGCGTCCCGGCCGTCGCCCGCAGCAGCAGACCGATTCCCAAGGCGATGTCGGCCTCCCGGATCCCCAGCCAACCCCAACGCCAGCCCGGTCCCTCAAAAGCGCCAATCGTCAACGTCGCCGAGACCGCTCCCAGAAGAATGAACACCGCGGGGGCGGTCATGGCGGCGACCACCATGCGGGCCGGAATCCTGGCGACGGCAAGGGCCGCGATGGCCAGCGCAGCGACGAGTACCGCGGTTGGCCAGGGATGAGCCAGCAGCGCCGTCAGCACGAGCAGCAGCGACAGTCCCACCTTCTGACCGACCGGAACGGCCCGCCAGGGACTACCCCAGGCGGCGTCGTCCAGGCCACTAATTCTCAACGGAAGCGGACCTCGCTGCTTCTTTCTCGGCCTTGCGCCTGCCGGACATGCGACCGAGGCAGTAGAACATGATCCCGGAGCCGAGAGCGGCCTGCATGGCGAACAGACCCGACTCGACCTCATCGCCCGCAGGTGGGGCGACAGGCTTGAACCAGGGCTCGGCGCCGTTCTCCTCCAGGATGTCGGTCACGGCCGAGTCGGTGCCACCAAACTCGGATTCGGCGGGAGCGGTGTAGAACGGGATGCAGAACAGCAGCACCAGGGCGATGAGGCCCGCGATGATTCCCCACTTGTTCAGTTTCATGACGCCACCTCCACATCTTTGCGGGAGAGCACACCGAGCTTCGACAACTCGGGCGATGCCACCTTGGCCAAGAAGGAGAATAGGAACACGCCGAGAACGCCCTCGGCAAGAGCCAGCGGAATCTGGGTCAGGGCGAAAATAGATATGAATTTCATCAGGGTGGCTCCGAAACTGCCTTCGGTGCCCGGGTACGCGATGGCCAGCTGGAAGCTCGTGACGACATAGGTGCTGAGGTCTGCGACGGCCATGGCGAGGAACACCGCCACCATCGTGTTGATCTTCCTGAACAGTACCCACATCAGATAGCCACACCACGGGCCCGCGATGGCCATGGAGAACACGTTCGCCCCGAGGGTCGTGACTCCTCCGTGCGCCAGCAGGATCGCCTGGAACAGCAGGACGATGGTGCCGAGGAAAGCCAGGACCGGAGGTTTGAACAGCACGGCTCCGGCTCCCGTCCCGGTCGGGTGCGAAGAGGAACCCGTGACCGAGGGCAGCTTCACCGCCGACAGCGCGAAGGTGAAGGCGCCGGCAGCTGCCAACAGGAGTTTGGAATCAGGATCCTTGCGCACCTGTCTCACGACGGCTCTGGCCCCGTGGACCACGAACGGCGCCGAGGCCACGAACCAGGCAGCAGCCTGCAGGGGAGGCAGGAAGCCCTCTGCGATATGCATGACGAAAACATCCCTTCTGCGGAATCTTGCGTTCCGCGACGGGGCGTGGGACGAGTTCCTGACTCACCTGGTTTGGCTCACAGTGGCGCGACCGTCCCGGAATTCCACCGGGTTCCTCGTGACTAACCCACGCTTCGGGCCTCACCCTACCGGAACGAAACGCGGTGTCCACACTCTGCCGGAAGCAGTTACCCGGGTCAGGGAGGACCCGATGATCACGAGAGTTTTCATGTCCACGTAATCCGGATCGAAATCACCCAGGGTGGTGACGGTGCACGACTCCTCCGCCCGCCCGACGTCGCGGGCCAGCACCACCACGGTCTTCGGGGAACGTTCCTCGAGCAGCACGGCCTTGGCGGCGTGGAGCTGGTCGGGACGGGCCACGGAACGTGGGTTGTAGATGGCCACCGCAACATCTGCCCTGCTCAGGTGTCGCAGCCGGTCCGCGACGACCTCCCAGGGCTTCAACCGATCCGACAGCGACAAACACGCGAAGTCACCGCCGAGTGGGGCCCCTGCCAGTGCGGCAGCCGCCTGGGCCGCGGTGATGCCGGGCACTACCCGGATCTCCACCTCGGCGTAGCACGGATCCTCGGCTGCCTCGAATGTGGCAGCGGCCATGGCGAACACACCCGCATCCCCACCCGAGACGATGGCGACGTCCTGACCCGTCAGAGCCAGGTCCAGTGCTTCCCGCGCCCGCTCCACCTCCACGGTGTTTCCCGAGGGGTGCAGGGTGAGCCCGGGCCTGGCGGGAACGCGTCTGACGTAGGGCGCGTAACCAAAGACGTGCTGCACTCCGCCCAGCACTTCACGGGCCTCGGGGCTGAGCCACTTCTCGGGTCCGGGCCCGAGCCCCACCACCGAAACAGTGGCTCGCCGCGGTCCGGTCACGGGCTGGTCCGGGACGTGTCGCCCCGCGTCATCAGCACGGCGATCCCGTCCTGGCACCACGACGATCGCGAAGTAGGGAACCGTCGCAGGATCGACATCGGCAACCGGCAACGCCCGCTGCTCCTCCCACGTGGCCCGCTCCACATAGATTGCTCGCTCCAGCAGTCCCGCGGAGATCAGTGCAGCACGCACCTTTGGAAAGTTACGTCCCAGCTTCATGACCACTGCCGCATCGGTCTGCGCGAGCCGCCAGGCCAGTTCCGGTTCACTCATCGTGCCCGCGAGAATCGTCACCACATCCTCGTGACGGCTGAGCGCAGTGGCCACGGTCGATGTCGCGCCCTGGATGGATGTGACTCCCGGCACGACCCTGCAGTCCATATCCTTCAACCGATCCAGCAGATACATGTTCGTGGAGAAGAACAGCGGATCTCCCTCGGCCAGAAGCACCACGTCACCGTTCTCGAGGAGTTCCCTCAGCCGCACAGCAGAGGCGTCGTAGAAATCGGCCATGGCCCCGTCATAACCCCGAATGTGGTCGGTGGTACCGGTGGTCACGGGGTACTCGAAGATATCCACAGGAGTTGTGTCGGCGATGTGTTCCCGTGCGATGCGTAGGGCAATCGACTCCTTCCCCGGCCCGGAGAAACACGCGACCGCACTGGCCTCTCGGATGAGACGGGCGGCCTTCACGGTGAGCAATTCGGGATCGCCGGGCCCCACGCCGACAGCCCACAGAATTCCGGTCACAGCTCGGACTCACTCGCCAGAGCATTGATCGCCGAAGCGGCCAGCGCCGATCCTCCACGATGTCCGTGAACCACGAGCCACGGCACCCCGACATCGGAATCCGCGAGGGCCTGTTTCGACTCCGCCGATCCGACGAACCCGACAGGTACGCCGATGATCGCCGCGGGACGCGGCCCGCCGTCGGCGATCAGCTCCAGAAGGTGGAACAGCGCAGTCGGGGCGTTTCCGATGGCGACCACCGCGCCCTCCAGGTCATCACCCCACAGCGACACCGCGGCTGCGGAGCGGGTGGTTCCCCACTCATCGGCCAGCACCGCTGCTTGCTGATCACGCAGAAGACAGCGCACCTCGTTGTCGGCGGGAAGGCGCCTACGGGTAATGCCGGAGTTGATCATGTTCGCATCGACGAAAATCGGTGCTCCTCCCCGCAGGGCCCCGCGTGCTGCGGACACCAGATCGGGATGGAAGACAATGTGTCTGGGCAGGTCGAGGTCACCGGCGGCATGGATCATGCGCACCACCACCCGGGCCTCGTCGAGGGTGAAGGCTGTCAGGTCCGTCCCTTCCCTGACGATACGAAATGACTCCGCGTAGATGGCGGGGCCATTGGTCTCATACGAGTAACGTCTCGCAGGTCGTTTCACCATTGTGCTCACCTACCAACCGCGGTCAGAACGGCCTCGACATTCGCTGGCGCAATGAGCCCCACGTGTTCTCCACCGGGCTCACCACAGACCCGATCGCAGCCAGAGATGTGCACGAGGTGATGGAACGGTGCGGGATGCGCGGTGGCCACCTCCTCCGCAATGGCTCGAGTATCGACCTGTGCGTTGTTGCATGGCTTGCCATAGCAGGCGGTGAGCGTCATCCACACAGATTCGGGGCACGTCATCAGGCCCACGGCCGCCAATTCTTCGAGACGATCCGCCGCTCCTGGGATAACGACTCCGCGCCACGGCGTGAACACGATCCGCCCCTTGCTGCAGTCGGCTGCGACGCGTTGCAGCGCCTCGGCCTGAGGCAGGGTCAGCAACCCCAAGGGAACGCCCACCACGGCTGCTCCCGCATGCGCCCCGTACCTGAGGGGGCGTTCTGCCGCGGGGCGCTGGAAGTCGATTTCTTCCCCGATGCCCTCGAGGAGGGCGGCGGGATTGGCCAGTTCACGCACATGCCAGGCAGGTTTGTCCCCGAACTCGGCAGCAGCCAGGAAGCGGTGCGCCAACTCGATCAGCGTCGAAACGGCCTCGGCAGCCGCGATTTCGCGCGCCTCGTCGCAGCCGCCGACGAAGACCACGCCCCGCCCGCCGGGAAGGGCCCGATAGCCCAGATCGAAGGCTTCACCCAGCACATCGTCGGAGCCGTCGTCGAAGACGAACAGGAAGCGCCCCGGCAGGTTCGGCAGTTCGGGATCGGCGATGATGGCGGCGTCGAGTTCACGCACGACCCCGGAGAGGTCGGCATTGACGGGGGCGATGGAGGTCAGGGGTGAGCACACCACGGTGCGGATGCGTTCATGTGCCGGGGACGGCATGAGCCCGGTGGCGAAAGCGTCACGCACGAAGTCAGCCGGGACCGGTTCGGGCAGGGCGCGCACCTGGAGGTTGTTTCGGCTGGTGATCTGGATCTCCGAGTTTGCGTAGCGAGCTGCCAGTTTCGCGACGGCAACGATCTGATCCGCATGGACGAAGCCACCGGGTAGCCGTAGGCGAACCATGTTTCCGTCCACGGTGCGGTAGGGACGGAGGAGGCCGGGGCAACGGTCACGTTCAACGGTTCGGATCATGCCCGCCATTGTGCCCGCCCGGTCCCAGGGTGTCATCTGGGACTACGATGTCCGCGATGTTGACCTTCGAGTACCGCGGCCTGGGGCCCGACCACTTCCGCAGCGACTACCAGGAATCCTGGGACTACCAACGCCGGGTGCACGCCGAGGTCGCGACTGGAAGACGACCTGGGCACGTAATACTGCTGGAACACGAACCGGTCTACACGGCGGGACGGGCCACACGACCCGAGGAACGTCCCTTCGACGGCACCCCTGTGGTGGACGTGGACCGAGGAGGCAAGATCACCTGGCACGGCCCCGGCCAACTCACCGGCTACCCGATCCTGCCCCTGCCCGCTGGCGTCGGGGTGGTGGATCCGATCCGGCGTTTCGAGGACGCAATCATCGACCTTTTAAGCAGCTACGGCCTGGAAGGACAGCGCATCACCGGCAGGACCGGGGTGTGGCTGCCCGCCTCCAGGAGCCGACAGGAACGCAAGATCTGCGCCATAGGAATCAGGGTTGCCAGACGGACCACCCTGCACGGTTTCGCCCTCAACGTGCTCCCGAACCAGGAAGCGTTCGGAAACATTGTTCCTTGCGGCATCAGCGATGCCGGAGTGACCTCACTGGCTGAGGAATTGCCGGGGACATGGAACGTCGCAGCGGTCGCCCACGACCTGGAACCCCATCTCCGCAGGTATTTGAAGACCTTCACTCACGACGCGAATTTCTCAGAGGCTCCTCTGGGGGCGTGACGGACCACACGGCCAGCGTCTCAGCAGGTATCATCCCCTGAGTGACTGCTGTACATCCGGATGGACGTCGCCTGCTCCGCATCGAGGCCAAGAACGCCGAGACCCCGATCGAACGCAAACCCGGCTGGATCCGCACCACCGCCCGCACAGGCCCGAATTATGAGGATCTGCAGCAGATCGTGCAGACAGCGGACCTGCACACCGTCTGCCGCGAGGCGAACTGTCCCAACATCTTCGAGTGTTGGGAGGATCGCGAATCCACCTTCCTGATCGGCGGTGACCAGTGCACCCGACGCTGCGATTTCTGTCAGATCACATCCGCGAAACCTGAGGGCTATGACCCGGCCGAGCCCATGCGTGTCGCCGCCTCGGTGAAGAAGATGGGGCTGCGTTACGCCACCGTCACCGGTGTTTGCCGCGACGACCTGCCCGACCAGGGCGCCTGGCTGTATGCCGAGACCATCCGCCAGATCCACGCAGTCAATCCCGGGGTCGGGGTGGAGATGCTGGCCCCCGACTTCTCCGCGAAACCGGACCTGGTGGGCCAGGTGCTGGAAACCCGGCCCGAGGTGTTCGCCCACAACGTGGAGACCGTGCCGCGGATCTTCAAACGCATCCGCCCGGCCTTCCGCTACGACCGCTCCCTCGACGTGCTGAGGATGAGCCGGGATGCGGGGCTGGTAACGAAATCGAATCTGATTCTGGGGATGGGTGAGACCCGTGAGGAAATCTCCCAAGCCTTGGTGGACCTGCACGAGGCGGGAACCGAGTTGATCACCATCACCCAGTACCTGCGCCCAAACGCAACGCTGCACCCGATCTCCCGCTGGGTGCCCCCCGAGGAATTTGACGAGCTCGCCGAGGAAGCGAAACAAATCGGTTATTCTGGCGTGCTGTCCGGACCCCTCGTACGCTCGTCCTATCGAGCGGGCAGGCTGTACAGAACTGCCATGGAGGAACGCAAGAAGGCCGCGCGGAAGGCGGGTGTCAAATGATGGCACGCAGCGAAAGGGCCCAAGAACTGGCCCAGCGACAGAAGGAACAGGCACGGAAACAGAAGGAGAAAGCGCGCGCAGAGAAATTGCGCCGCCGGAATTCTGACAATCCCGCCGACTGGGGGCAGATCCGTCAGATCACGGAGTCCTACAAACTTACGAAACAACAGGATCCCAAGCTGCCGTGGATCCTGCTCGCCGCTGGCCTCGGGCCGTTCGCTCTCATTCTGATCCTCGGTTTCGTTCTCCACTCCCCCATCATGTGGGGTGTGTTGGGTCTCGCCGTCGGCCTGCTGGTGGCGCTGCTCGTGTTCACGCGGCGTGTCAAGCGCGCAGCCTTCACCCGCTACGAGGGGCAGGCGGGCTCCGCCGAACTGGCGCTGAATATGCTCGGCAAGAAGTGGAAACACACCATAGCGGTAGCGGTCACCCGCAACCGCGACTCCGCGAACGTGGTGCATCGCGCCATCGGTCCCGGTGGTCTCGTGCTGATCGGCGAAGGAAACTCCAAGGGCCTCAAGACCCTGCTCGCCTCTGAGAAGAAGAAACACGAGCAGGTCGCCTACGGCGTGGAGGTAGTCACCTTCGTGGTCGGCAGGGGCGGCGGACAGGTGCCCCTCGACCAGCTGGCCGACGAGATCAAAAAACTCCCGAAGTCCTTGAACACCTCGAAGATCACAGAGGTTGAGGACCGACTCCGGGCACTCGACGCGATGCGTCCGAAGCTTCCCATGCCGAAGGGGCCCATGCCCACCGGCAAGGGAGGCATGAAGGGAGCCCGGCAGGCGATCCGGGGACGTTGACGCGCCCCGGGAGACGGCTCACCGGTCGCCTGCGAAAGCATCCGTTGAGGCGATCCCCCGGTCTTCACTGGTAGCTTTCCGAACGTGGCAAATCTGGTCAATCTGGAATCCGTCTCGCACGCCTTCGGCACTCGTGTGCTGCTGGATGGGGTGAGCCTCGGGATCGGGGCGGGCGAGGTGATCGGCGTCGTCGGTCGCAACGGGGATGGGAAAACCACCCTGCTGCGCATCCTGACAGGTGATCTGGTCCCCGATTCCGGGCGAGTGACGATCTCGAACTCCGCCTCCATCGGGGTGCTGAGCCAGCATCAAGCCGGATCCCCCGGCGAGACGATCCGGCAGGTGGTCCTGGACGGTGCGGCTGACCACACCTATGCGGCCCGGGCGGATCGGCGAGAGATCGTCGAGGCACTGCTGGCCGGTGTGGACCTGGAACGTCCCATCGAGACCCTGTCTGGTGGCGAACGGCGGCGGGTCGGACTGGTCGAGGTGCTGCTCGGCGACCACGACCTGATCGTTCTGGATGAGCCCACCAACCATCTC
Organism: Arachnia propionica; assembly: GCF_037055325.1. Classification (NCBI taxonomy): domain Bacteria; kingdom Bacillati; phylum Actinomycetota; class Actinomycetes; order Propionibacteriales; family Propionibacteriaceae; genus Arachnia; species Arachnia propionica. The sequence goes on from NZ_CP146373.1 coordinate 834,915, forward strand.
GACGTGGAGGCGATCGCCTTCCTCGCCGCCCACCTGCGCTCCCGCACCGCAGCGGGGCTAGCAATGCTAGTTGTTAGCCATGACCGCTGGTTCTTGGATGCGGTGTGCACCCGCATCTGGGAGGTTCACGACGGTGTGGTGGATGCCTATGACGGCGGTTACGCGGCGTATGTGCTGGCGCGGGTGGAACGGCAACGACAGGCCGCGGCCACGGAAGCACGCCGCAGGAACCTGGCGCGTAAAGAACTGGCGTGGTTGCGGCGAGGAGCCCCGGCTCGCACCTCGAAGCCGAAGTTCCGCATCGAGGCGGCCGAGGCCCTCATCGGCGACGTGCCCCCACCACGTGACCGGCTGGCCCTGGAGAAGTTCGCCACCTCACGGCTCGGCAAGGATGTCTTCGACCTGATCAACGTCGACTATGCCGTTGAGAACCGCACACTCTTGGACCGACTCACCTGGTCCATCGGGCCGGGCGACCGAATCGGGCTGGTGGGCGTCAATGGCGCGGGCAAGAGCACCCTGCTGGATCTGCTGGCAGGCCTGAGATCCCCTCAGGGCGGAAAGATCAAGCGCGGCATCACGCTCAGGGTCGGTTACCTGTCGCAGGGTGTCGGGGAACTGGACGATGAGGATCGCGTGCTTCAGTCCGTCACCCGCCTGAAACAGGCGACGAAGTTGGCGACCGGTCGGGAGGCATCGGCCAGCAACCTTCTCGAGGAGTTCGGTTTCACCGGTGACAAACTGGTCGCCCGCATCGGCGACCTGTCCGGCGGAGAACGCCGCCGCCTCCAGTTCCTCCGGCTGCTGCTCGAGGAACCGAACGTCCTGCTCCTCGACGAACCGACCAATGACCTCGACATCGACACCCTCACGGTGATCGAGGACTACCTGGACACCTGGCCGGGCACCCTGATAGTCGTCTCCCATGATCGCTACTTTCTGGAGCGCGTCACCGACGCTTCGTGGGCACTGCTGGGTGACGGCTCTTGCGTGTTGCTTCCCGGCGGGGTGGAGGAATACCTGGAGCGTCGTCGTGGGACGAGGAGCTCTTCCCCCGCGCCCGCTCCCCCGACCGGGGACAAGCCCCGATCCGATGCTGCACTCGAACGCGCCCGGAAGAAGGAGTTGGCACGCCTGGAGTCACAGCTTTCCAAGGTGGATTCCGAGATCAAGCGCATTCACGAAGCCATGACCACCGCGGCAACCGATTTCGAAAAGCTTGCTGCGCTGGATGCGGACCTGCGGACCGCCCGGGCTCGCAAGGACGAACTAGAAGAAGCCTGGCTGCTGGCGGCCGAGTGATTCACCTCCTATGAGGGCACCGGTCGATGTCGCATCCGCCCACCGCGCGGAGCAGCAATGATCGGCAACGGTTCGGTTCGCGGAATGGGATCGCTCGCTAGGCGTCCATAGGTCACGACATCGATTCGTTGCCCGTCGATCAGGAATTTCTCCCGTTCGACGCCTTCCTGAACGAATCCCGCAGCGAGCGCCACTCCCCGGGAAGCGGAGTTGTTGACCCGGTGTCCGAGCTCCAGACGATGCAGTCCGCCTGACGCCAGGGCCCAGTTCGCAACGGCAACCGCCGCGCGGCCCGTCCAGCCACGTCCCCGCGCCACGGAATGGGTCCAGTACCAGAACCACGCGTTGCGGTTCCTGGAATCGACGCTCAGGGCAACGAGCCCGAAAAGCAGATCATTGTCTCCCACCATTGCGAACGGCAGATGTTCACCATCGGGAGCGAGCAGCCTTGCGACATAGGTCTCCGCCTCCGACATGTCGCTGACTTGCCCCTGCCGAGCCATGTCGTCGGTTGATGTGAATGCATCCAGGACGCGGGACGTGTCACTGGCCTTTAGCAGACGAAGCCTCATTCCTATCCCTGGCCCTTCAAGTGATTCCGTATCACATCAGCGCAGCGCCCGGGCCATCGAGCCCGTCACACAATTCCGCCATCCGGTCGGCGGCGTCCTACAATCATTCGATCGGCGAGCTGACGCACGACCAGCTTCGCCCAGTCAGTCCTCGATGCTTTCTTACTGCTCACCAGACGAGCGTTGCCGAATGCAACGCAGCGCATGACATCGTAGCGCTGCTCCAGCTGCAGCAGGATCCCTCTAGAGCAGCTGCTCTGAACCGTTCCCTCCCCACCATGCGTTATCGCGACGTCCACCAGATCTCCCAGACGATGGGCCGGAATCCATCCGGTGACGTGCACTTTGCCCGGCAGCGTTTCACGATCCGCATCCGACAGGTACACCGCACTCGGGGAGATGATCTCGACGTCCGTACGTGAGGCACTGTGCGACGCGTCCAGCACGGGACGCCGATTCGCGGAACTACCCATCGCCACCAGGACAGCCAAACGACCACGTTCCCGGATGTTCCGGAGATCCTCCGCAACCGGTACCTGCAGCTGGGCATAGACCGGCCCCATTGCCACGTAATTTCTTCTCGGGCAGAGCGCACCAGGCCGGAATCAACTCGGACGGGGAGGCCAGCAGGTTGACATTGTCCTCGACGACATGGATCAGCGAGCGTGACACCTCACCCCCGCCCAGTCGACCGGAACCCCCTCGGCGTCGGCAACAGCCTCACCACAAGGTTCCGAAAAAACCGGACGGCGCTCTCGTCGATGAGCCGTTGCACCGTCGTTTCTCTGAGCAGGAATCCAGTGCGACGCATCTGGGCCATGTGCGGCATCAAGTAGGCGAAAGGCTTGACGCAGAACAACGACGCCTTCTCGACACGCGCGGATATCAACTGACTCGGCGTGGTGCCGATCACCACTGCATCGACCTTCTGCTTCTGGATCAGGGCCCGCGCGCTGACCACCCGTCGCCGGACCATCGGGACCATGAACGGATAGCGGAAACCACGCCCATGATCGAGATCCATTGCCATGCCAATCTCGGAATCGGTCATTTCAGGAGTCAAAGCCCGGTACTCGAACCCTGCTTTCTCGATCGGGGACGAGAAACGCTGCGAATATCCGCGAAGATGCACCGAACCCCGTGAAGCCAGCGGGCCACATCCATGCAGCGGGTGACCTCAGCAAAATTGAAGGTATCGGGCCCGAACAGCAGGGTCTTACTCAACGCAGCTCACTGTATTCGCCGAAAGGTTGAGGGCACTAGTATCGACACACCATCCCGAGCCGAGCCCACAAATGGCCGATATGCCCTAAAGTGGATCAGGATCAGAAAGGAGGACACACGATGAACCGGTCCACGTTCGGACCCGGTGTTGTCACCGGTTTCCTCCTGACCGTGCGTCTGCACCTGGATCTTCAGCGCACCGCCGCTATGACCTGTCGCTTCTAACGTTGTCTCGCCCTCGGTCGGTCTCGAGGATTTGAGGCCTTTTCCTTGATTCGCCGCCTTTTCAGGCGACCCCAGAACTTTTCCCGATTCAGGAATGAACATGTCTACACTCATCACCCATGGCTCCGGGTTACTCCTGGGAGCACTGCTGGGTTTCATTCTCCAACGCGGCCGTTTTTGCGTCACCGGCGCCTTCCGTGAGGTCTGGACCTCGGGTCGCACTCGCTGGCTCACCGCATATCTGATCGCCATCGCAGTGTCGTCTATCGGTTTCTTCACCCTGTTGCAGTTCAACCTGGTGAAGGACTCCGACACCCCGCTGACTCCCCTGGCAACCACGATCGGCTCCCTGATCTTCGGAGCTGGAATCATCCTCGCCGGTGGTTGCGCCACCGGAACCTACTATCGCGCCGGGGAAGGGTTGATCGGCTCCTGGCTGGCCCTGATCACCTACGCAGTCTCGGCTGCCATGATGAAAAAGGGTGTCCTGCGCCCCGTCAACGATGGGCTGCAGAACGCGAATAACACCGGCTTGACCACCCTGCACGGAGCCCTGGATGTGACTCCGTGGCTCTTCGTATTCGCCTTGACCGGAGGCGTCTCATGGCTCACATGGCGACATCTCCGCGCAGAGCGAAATCTGAAGGTCGCTTCCCTGCCCCCGCTACGAACCGGCCTGGCTCATCTGCTGTTCGAGAAGCCATGGCATCCATTCGTTTCGGCAATACTCATCGGAGTAATCGCAACTTTGGCGTACCCCTTGAGCTACTCGACTGGGCGAGAATCCGGTTTGGGGATCACCACTCCCTCAGCGAACCTTGCCCACGGACTCATCGCTGGAGACCTGTCCGAACTGACCAACTGGGGAACACTGCTGGTGGTGGGCATCATCATCGGTTCCTACATCGCCGCGAAAGCTTCCGGAGAGTTTCGGCTCCGCGTCCCGGATACCGGCACCCTGGTCAAGGCGCTGCTCGGCGGACTGGCTATGGGCATCGGAGCAAGCCTGGCGGGCGGGTGCACCATCGGAGGCTCCCTCGTTGGTTCAGCCGAGCTCAGTCTTAACGGTTTTCTCTCCTTCGCTGGATTCTTCGCCGGGGTCGGGGTAGCCGCGAAGCTGTTCCTCAGGCCACGCCAGAAAAGGCTGGCATCTGATATTTCCTCTCCCGCCGCTGCACCTACAACAATCTGACCACCCACCACAACACAAGGAGAATCATGTCCACCATTCATACGTTGGAGACCGCGGGCGAGGTCTGCCCGTTCCCCTTGGCAGAGGCCAAGATTGCCATCGAGAAAATCCCCAGCGGCGATCAGCTACGGATCAACTTCGACTGCACCCAGGCCACAGAGGCAATTCCGCGTTGGGCTGCCGAAAACGGCTATCCAGTGACGGCCTTCGAACGCGTTGGTGAGGCGGGATGGACCATCACAGTCACCAAACCCTGACCTCACAGGAGCCGGCCCACCTCGCTGTTGGCCGGCTCCTGCATCTCTCAATTCCACATGCGCCTAGCCAGGCTTCCGCATTCCCTGCAGGGAAGTCCGTGATGAGGCTCTCGTCACCAGAAACAGGGGGAATCGCTTGACGCTTCGTGGTGTCGTCCCGAACCGGTGACGCGTCTGCGGTCATGACTCAGTCATCATCTTCGGTCTTCGGGCCCCTTTCAGCATTGACTGATTTCCCGGAATCAAAATATTTGTCACGCAGGTATGTTCCGATTCCAACTGCCAGTGCGATGGGAATCGGGTCAATCATGATCCGCCACCACGGTAGCGCGAAATCCTGTCTCAGTAACGTTGAGCTCCACAGGTAAAGCCCGATGATCAGCGCTGTGAAGACACCAAGACCTGCCGGACTAACGATGAAACGTCTCATTGCGATCACGTGCAGGCGTTGTCGAAGTCCGGCAGATTTCCGATCTCGTGAAACACACCGCTGCACACGACTCCCGTGATAACGCCGCCGGGGCCGGAAACGACTCCAGCAGCACCTGCGGCACCAACACAGAGGAGGTTCGTTCCAGCCCACCAGGCCCAGAAGGCCACACGCGCTTGCCAGCACCTGCAGCAGGACTCCGCGTTGGATTCGCTCCTGGGTGCGCCGTCAACCAGCGCCACCGAGGGTTGTCCGTCATCCTGGGTGCCGATAACCTCGAAGTGCTTGCCGGCGGTGACCTCGACAAACCGCTGCGCCTGGTCGCGGGTCATGACGGATGCGAAGGTCTCAAGCCACTGAGTGGTGACCTCTTCGCTGGGAGCATTCTCGAAGGTCGCCATCAGGGCATCGCTCTTCTGTAGGGTGTTAGCGATCTCCGCGATCTGCGCAGGGTCCTTCACCAGCGTGCTGGATACCGAGACAGGCGTAGGCGTGCTGCTGTCAGAATCCGCATGAGCAGGAAGCACCACCATCACCACTGAGACGAGCCTGAGGAATACGGGGGAATCGACTTCATTTTCGACCTCCGGTCTGCAAGGTTACGAATGGGCTCATCGATTATGAAGCGCCCAGTTCGCACCACACTACGTCGCCGTCTCGACGTCGGTCAAGAGACGCCGACAGGGTCCTCCCCACACATCTTTTATTGAATAATTCAGCACCACTAAGCCAGCTCAGTTTCCCCGAAATACTTAGACAGGAACGACCGGAAGCAATCGCGACCGGGAAACTCATCCACAAGCACGTCATCGGCCAACACAATGCCCCATCAGAGCACAAAGGTAGAGAGCGGCTAAGCCGGGTTACTCACTGCGCAAGCTGGCCGCGTCGAAACCACAGTAACCGCATCCCGGGACTCGTATGACCGAGGTCGGTTGAGCGTCACCGTCACCAACCACCGGCCCCGGCCCCGGCCCACCAATCCTGCACAGGTCGGCGGATCGCTTCTCGCACCCATCGCCCATCCGGACCGACGCATGTATGATTCATCAAATGATGAACTCATCATTTGATGAATCAGCAGTATCCGCGTCCGGCCTCGTCGTCAGGCGCGGCCGCAACGAGATCCTCCACGAGGTCTCCTTCTCCCTGCCCCGCGGCTCCGTCACGGGGTTGCTGGGTCCCTCGGGCTGCGGGAAAACCACCCTGATGCGCACCCTCATGGGAGTACAGCGCATCACCGCGGGCTCGGCAACGTTGCTGGGCCTGCCGGCCGGGCATCCGAGGTTGCGTCACCGGGTGGCATACACCTCACAGGCCGTGAGCATCTACACCGATGCTTCCCTGCTGGCCAACACCACGTATTTCGCACGCCTGCTGGCAGCCGGACGCGACTCGGCGCGCCGAGCTATCGAAAGGGCGCAGCTGGACGGCCTGGAGCACCGCCGCATTGATCAGCTGTCCGGGGGTCAGGCGAGCAGGGCTTCCCTGGCCTGCGCACTAGTGGGCGATCCGGAGGTGTTGATCCTCGACGAACCGACGGTGGGCCTGGATCCCCTGACCAGGCAGGCCTTGTGGGAATTGTTCCGCGACCTTGCCAGCCAGGGAACCACGCTGCTGGTGTCCAGCCACGTCATGGACGAGGCAACTCGCTGTGATTCCGTGTTGTTCATGCGGGACGGATGGTTCCTGGCCCACGAACCTGTGGCAGTTCTCCAGCGTAGAACGAAAACTAGTACTCCCGAGGATGCTTTCGTGGCCCTGATCGAGGAGGCGGCATGATGACCACCCATGCCATCGCACGATCGGTACCGTTCGCCACGGTGGCCCGGATCGCGGCGCAGCTGAAGGGCGACCCGCGTGCCATCGCCTTGATCCTCCTGATTCCGCCCCTGCTGTTGACCCTGCTCTATTACGTCTTCTGCGACCTACCGACGCCACCCGGGCAATCCCGCGTCTTCGACACGACCGGCCCGATCATGCTGGCTGTGTTGCCGATGTTCATGATGTTCATCGTCACCTCGGTGATCATGCTTCGAGAGCGCGTCTCCGGGACCTTGGAGCGGATCTTCACCACTCCCCTGACGCGCTTGAACCTGCTGGTCTCCTACGCCTGCGTGTTCGGCCTGCTCGCGGTGCTGCAGAGCAGCATCCTGGTGGTCCTGCTGCTGGGTCCGCTGGGAATCGAGCTGAGCGGCCCGGCCTGGGCTCTGCTCCTGCTGTCCTTCCTGGGGGCGGTGATCGGGGTGGCCTTCGGCCTACTGGCCTCGGCCTTCGCCCGGACCGAGTTCCAGGCGGTGCAATTCATGCCGGTCTTCATCACCCCGCAGGTTTTTCTCTGTGGCCTGTTCGTCCCGAAGGAACAGCTCCCAGACGTTTTGGAGGCCATCGCGAACTGGTTGCCGATGACGTGGGCGGTCGATGTCGTGCGCGACGTGTTGGCCAATCCGGAGCTAGGCTCGGACAGCTGGTGGCGGTTCGCCGCCCTGGCCGGGGTGATCGTCGCCGCCCTGCTCATCGCCGCGGCCTCCATGCCGAGAAAGACGAGGTGATCGCTTGCCCGGGGGTTCGAAGTCGGAGCGCACCAAGCTACGCATCCAGCAGGCTGCCGCGAGACTGTTCGCGTCCCGATCCTTCGAGACGGTCAGTACTCGCGCCATCGCCAAGGAAGCCGGGGTCGACGCCGCTCTGATCCACCACTACTTCGGTTCGAAGGAGGGTCTGTTCCAGGCGGTACTGAACGCCGCCATCCGCCCGGAGCAGCTGGAGGCACTGGTCGTCTCGGAATCGCCCGAGGACTGGGGACGGCAGCTGGTGCGGGCCGCCGACAAGGTCTGGACCTCACCCGCTGCCCCCGCTCTGAAGGCGGTGGTACGGCGGGTCCTGGTGGGCCACGAGGGGATGCTGCGCGAATTCGTCACACGCTCCCTGCTCAACAGATTCCTCTCCCACATCAAAGGTCCCGAAACGGAACGACGACTCCGGGCCTCCCTGATCGGATCCCAGATGTCAGGACTGGTGATCGCGCGCCACATCGTCGGCATCGAACCGCTGGCGAGCCTTTCCAGCGACGAAGTCGCCGACTTGATCGGACCCGTGCTCCAGCACTACATCACGGGATCACTACACAAGGACTCGCTGTGAATACTGCCGTCACCCCTGTCACCAGGGATGATTCCTGACATGGAGCGGTCATGCCGACTCTGCATGGTGTAACACCACCGTTACGATGACGGAAGATCTGAGCAATCTGGGACCCCTAGGGTAGTCCCAGTTCACAACTCAACTGGAGGGTTCATGTTCACAAGCGCCGAGGAGCTCCTGGCCTTCGTCAAGGAGGAGGGCATCGAGACAATCGACTGCCGCTTCTGCGACCTGCCGGGCGTGATGCAGCACTTCACCGTCCCGGCCGGCTCCTTCGGCCCTGAGGTTTTCACCGAGGGCCTGAGTTTCGACGGTTCCTCGATCGCTGGTTTCCAGAAGATCCACGAATCGGACATGACGCTGCTCCCTGACCCGACCAGCGCTTTCGTCGATCCGTTCCGCAAGTCGAGGACTCTCAACATCAACTTCTTCGTCCACGACCCCCTCACGAAGGAGCCCTACTCCCGCGACCCGCGCAACATCGCCCGCAAGGCCGAGGCCTACCTGATCTCCACGGGCATCGCGGAAACCGCCTTCTTCGCCCCCGAGGCCGAGTTCTATGTCTTCGACGACATCCGCTTCGACTCCACCCCCAACGCCTCCTACTACCACATCGACTCCGAGGCGGGGGCCTGGAACTCCGGTCGCGTGCAGGACGGCGGCAACCGGGGCTACAAGGTCAAGTACAAGGGCGGCTACTTCCCCGTGGCCCCGGTCGACCACTTCGGCGACCTGCGTGACGACATCGTCCGCCACATGGAGAACGCAGGCCTGGTGGTCGAGCGCGCCCACCACGAGTGCGGCACCGCAGGTCAGGCCGAGATCAACTGGCGATTCGACACCATGCTGAAATCCGCCGACGACGTGATGAAGTTCAAGTATCTCGTCAAGAACACCGCCTGGGAAGCAGGCAAGACCGCCACCTTCATGCCGAAGCCGATCTTCGGGGACAACGGCTCCGGGATGCACGTCCACTCCTCGCTGTGGAACGACGGAAAACCCTTGTTCTACGACGAGAACGGCTACGCAGGTCTGTCGGATATGGCCCGCTGGTACATCGGTGGCATCCTCAGGCATGCCCCCGCATTGCTGGCTTTCACCAACCCGAGCGTCAACTCTTTCCACCGGTTGGTTCCCGGCTTCGAGGCCCCCGTCAACTTGGTGTACTCGCAGCGCAACCGTTCCGCCTGCATCCGTATCCCGATCACCGGCGCCAATCCGAAGGCCAAGCGCATCGAATTCCGTTGCCCAGATCCATCGAGCAACCCCTACCTGGCCTTCGCCGCCATCCTGCTGGCAGGACTGGACGGCATCCAGAACCGCATCGAGCCTCCCACCCCCATCGACAAGGACCTCTACGAGTTGCCCCCCGAGGAGCATGCCGAGGTCCCCACCGTGCCAGCCAGCCTGAGCGCAGTACTGGATGCCCTGGAGGCGGATCACGAGTTCCTGTTGGCAGGCGATGTCTTCACACCCGATCTGATCGATACCTGGGTGGGGCTCAAGCGCGCCGAGATCCAGGCCATTGCCGTTCGGCCACATCCACACGAATTCGAGCTCTACTACGCCCTCTGAACTTCCAGGAAACGTAGGCTCACTCCGGTGAAGGCCAGAACAGCTCGTTTCGTCACCCCAATCGTTTTGATCCTGTGCTGGCTGCTGGCAGGTGGGATCGGCGGCCCGTTCTTCGGAAAGGTCAGCGAGGTTGCGCGCAATGACCAGGCGAGCTTCCTTCCAACCAACGCGGAGGCGACCGTCGTCGGGAATAGGTATCGCGATTTCGTGGGCAACGATCAGATCCCTGCCATCGCAGTGTTCACCGGGGAGAGTCCTCTGACGGAGGTTCAGACGCGGGCCATCATGGCCCTCGGGCAGGACCTGGGGACCATGGAGGGGGTGGCTGCTGTCTCGCCACCGATCACATCCGAGGATTCCATGGCAGCCCAGGTATTCATCGGGGTGGACGCGACGGCGAACGTCTCCAGAACCGTCAACTCCATCCGGGATGCGATCGCAGCGCATGACCTCGCAGGAACGGAATTCCACGTGACGGGCCCGGCTGGTTTTACCAGCGATCTCTCGCGGGCCTTCAGCGGGATCGACGGCCTGCTGCTGCTCGTGACCCTCAGCCTGGTGCTGGTGATCCTGGTGCTCGTCTACAGAGCCGTACTCCTCCCCTTCGTGGTGTTGTTGACGAGCGTCTTCGCCCTCGCTGTCGCCCTCCTGGCCAACTGGTGGCTAGCCAAATGGGGGGTACTGACCATCACAGGACAAACCCAGGGGATCCTCTTCATTCTGGTGATAGGCGCGGCCACGGACTACTCCTTGCTGTACACGGCCCGGTACCTGGAGGAGCTACGACGTCACGAATCGAGAACGGAAGCCACCCGGGCCGCTTTGCGCGGTGTCCTGGAGCCGATCCTCGCTTCCGGCGGCACCGTGATCGCCGGCTTGTTGTGCCTGTTGCTCAGCGATCTGGGTTCCAATCGCTCTTTGGGACCGGTGGCTGCCATAGGTGTGGCTTTTGCGGTGCTTGCCTCCCTGACCCTGCTCCCAAGCCTCACCCACCTGCTGGGCCGAGCCTCGTACTGGCCCCGGATGCCACGTTTCGATCCTGACCGCACGGATGAGGAACAGACCCACACCGGTGTGTACGCGAGAACCGGTCGGTTCGTTTCCAAGCGTCCCCGCGCCGTGTGGATTGCCTGCGTCATCTTGTTGGGCATCGGCGCCGCCTTCGTTCCCACCCTCAAAGCCGACGGAGTTCCCATCAGCAGCTTCGTACTGGGATCCTCCGACGCCCGAACAGGCCAGGAAAAGTTGGCGCACCACTTCCCGGGTGGGGCCGGCTCACCCGCCTATGTCTTGACCGCTGAGAACACTCTGCAATCAGTAGCAACCCAGCTGCTGGACAACGACGGGGTGGCCTCTGTCAGCGTCGTCTCGAAGGCCTCGCCCTCGGGTTCCGCGCCCGTCACGAAGGCGGGAATCCAGCCTGTAGGACGGCCAGGGACACCACCCCTGGCTCCCACCGTGGACAACGGCGAGGTCATGCTGCTGGCCACCCTGACCGCCACCGCCGACAGCGACGAGGCCATCGACATCGTCCGCGAGTTGCGGACAGAGCTGTCCGGAACCGCACGCATCGGAGGCGCCACCGCCACCGATCTGGACACCCGGACTACAACGGAGCACGACAGGGCCCTCATCATTCCTCTGGTTCTCACGGTAATCCTGGTCATCCTCGTCCTGCTGCTGCGCAGCCTGCTGACACCTGTACTGCTGGTGGCGACCACGGCCCTCAGCTTCGGGACCGCAATGGGGGTGGCTGCCGTCGTGTTCAATCACATACTGAACCTCCCGGGAGCAGATCCCTCGGTTCCGCTGTACGGGTTCGTCTTCCTGGTGGCCCTGGGAATCGACTACAACATTTTCCTCATGACACGGGTGCGCGAGGAGGCACTGGCGAATGGAACACGCGAGGGCATGTTGCGCGGACTGGCAGTCACGGGCGGGGTCATTACCTCAGCCGGCCTGGTGCTAGCGGCAACTTTCGCCGCACTGGCCGTCCTCCCGATCCTGTTCCTGCTGCAAATCGCCTTCATCGTCTCCTTCGGGGTGCTGCTAGACACCTTCGTCGTACGCACCCTGTTGGTTCCCGCCCTGGTCCAGGACATCGGCCCCACGGTGTGGTGGCCATCCCGATTGCTCAAGAACCGGCCCTGACCGCTCCTTGTACGGAAGCTGTTCTGGGCAAAGAATTACTCACCCTGTGAAACCGACGTGACGATCCTCAAGAACGGGCACCAGAACCTGATGTGCGCATTCAGATTCGTCGACGCGGCGTCACCACCGACCGCAAGCCAAGCATCCTGCAGCACCTCGAGGTCAAGGCGGGTGAGAAACAACCCATCACCCACCCGGTCTTAGCGAAACTAGCCGGACAGAGCACCATCCTGCTGGCGGACGCTGGCAAAGCGAATCTGAACCATTTCCAGCGCTTCACCGGCCTCAAGAAGGTTTCTTTCCTCATCCCGACTCCTGCCTCGAAGATGAAACCACCGAGGCATTCGACAGCGCAGGCTTGGAGGTGGCCCGCACATGATCACTACCCTGACACCGAACCCGAGCATTGACCGCACCATGCTTGTGGAAAACCTGCTGCCGGGCGAAGTAAACCGAGCCGCCAGTAGCCGAACCGACCCAGGCGGCAAAGGGGTGAATGTGGCCCGCGCCCTGATCCGCAACGGCCATCCCGCCCGTGCCATACTCCCCTTGGGCGGCCCGGACGGTGAGCTGCTGGCCTCCCTGCTGCAGAACGCCGGGGTTCCTTTCGACGCCATCCCCATCGCAGGGACCACACGGACCAACATGGCCATCGTCGATCCCACAGGGACCACCACCAAGGTGAACGAACCGGGTCCTGAGTTGTCCCGCAACGAGGTGAACCGACTCGCAAACGCTGTGGGCAGGGCAGCCGGACCCGTGGTGCTGTGCGGAAGCCTGCCACCCGGTACACATGACTCGTTCCTGGCGGAAATAATCGCCGGCCACCCCGGCAGGGTTGCCGTCGATACATCCGGAGCCCCGCTGGCCGCCGCAGTAACGGCCAAACCCTGGCTGATCAAACCCAACCGGGAGGAACTCGCTGAGCTAACCGGTCGAGAACTCCCCACCCTGCGAGCTGTAGTCGACGCCGCCCGCGAACTGTTAGCGAACGGAGTCGGAGTGGTCGTGGTGAGCCTGGGCTCCGACGGTGCCCTGTGGGTGGACCCCAATGTCATCCACCACGCCAAGGCAACCGTCACCGAGCCACGTTCCACTGTGGGTGCCGGTGACTGCCTGCTGGCGGGAGTCCTCAGCGCCCTCACATCAGGGAACGACCCAGCAACCGCGCTGAGCCGGGGAGTCGCCTGGGGGGCTGCCGCGGTTGCTCTACCCGGCAGCGCCGTGCCGGGACCCACGGACGTCACGACCGTGGCAGTCACGAGCACTCATGAACCAGACCTGGAAACCGTACTCGCCGACTGAGCGAAGACGATCAGGGCAATGAGTGACCCAGCATGCGAAACCCACGGCCCTCGCACATGAATCGCCGTAAAACCCAGAGCTTCGGCAAAGTCGTGGTGCCTGGGGTGTGACTAGGTGTGATGGGGGCGTGGAGCCTGCGGATTCTGGGATGATGAGGGTTCCTACATACCTTGTCATCACCGAGAAATCACGCGGCCCCATGCGTGTGCTCATCATCTCTCACCATGCCTGTCTGCGGCCAGTCGCTGCTGGGTGTGTTCGCCACCATCGCTGTCCCTCGGGGACGTCGTGGTCGCCGCCACGACCTGGCCGGGGTTCTTGCCATCGCCACAGCGGCGGTGTGTGCCGGTGCGAGCAGCCTGGTCGCGATTGCCGAGTGGGCCGCTGATGTTGGCCGCGATCTCCTGGCCACGTCAGGGCTGCTGCGCCCGGGGCGTCGAGTACCGTCGGAATCCACGATCCGCCGAATCCTCCAAGCCCTCGACGCCGACGAACTATCCGCGATGGTCGGGGCGTGGCTGCTGGCCCGTGACGCCACCCGATGGAAGGGTCGCATGGTGGTGGCGGTCGACGGTAAAACCTTGCGTGGAGCGAAAACTCGTGACATGGCCGCGCCGCATCTGCTGGCCGCTGTCACCCGCGGCGGGATCGTGGCCGGACAACACCAGCTCCCCGCGAAGACCGGCGAGATCGCCGCCCTGCCGGTTCTGCAGGGATTCCCTGTCAAGCAGCAAGATCGTTGTCACCGCTGATGCGTTGCACACCCAGCGCTCTACTGCCTGCACCCTTACCGGGCAGGGTCATGACTACGTGCTGACGGTGAAAGGCATACAGGCCTGCCTGCGGACCGCGCTCAAGGCCTTGCCCTGGAAGAACATCCCCGCCCACCACAGCACGACCACTGGTCATGGCCGGCGCGTGAGGCGCACGATCAAGGTCTGTCAGGTCCCTGACTGGATCGACTGGCCGGGTGCCCGTCAGGTCGCACAGTTGCGCCGTACTCGCACCATCGACGGCCGCAAGACCACGGAGGTGGTCTACCTGATCACCTCCCTCGATGCCCGCCAGACCAGCCCCGCTGACCTCGCTGACCTCATCCAGAGCCATTGGGGTATCGAGAACCGGCTGCACTGGGTCAGGGATGTGACCTTCGACGAGGACCGTCACCAGCTCCACACCGGGCACGGCCCCGCCGTGATGGCCACGCTACGCAACACCGCGATCAGCCTCCATCGCCTGGCCGGAGCTGTCAGCATCGCCACAGCCCTCAGACACCACCTCTAGAGACCCTCTGCGACCACTCCAACTCATCACCCAACCCCGACAAATCCCCTAGCCAACACGAAGAATGAAAAACTTTGCCGAGGCCCTGCCGTAAAACCTGGTTTCATAGCGATTCATGTGCGGCGCTGGTCCGGCTGATTTCGTCGTTGCTTCGCCTGGGAACTCTTCAGCCCACTTCCAGGACCGTGTTCTCGGGGATGGCCTCAATGATCCCAACTCGGGTAAGGAATTCACCCATCCGAGTGAAGTCATCTCGCTCGACCTTCACCGAGGCCTTTCCGTCCGAGCCCAACCAGAATTTACTGGTGGCCTCGAGGACCGCTTCTGCTTGTTTCCGCTGGGCTTCCTCCGCGAGAGCGGGAACCTGCGCCTCCGTGGCTTTGAGAGCCAGTTCAGGGTTGCTCAGGATCCGGTTCTCCGCCTCGAGAACGGCCTGCGCGATCACTTTGAGCTGCTCAACAGGAAGAGCGCCCTCCCGAGTTGTCAGCCCGGGACCGACCAGGTTCGGTTTCTCCTTGTCGACCACATCAAGCTGATTGAATGGGAAACCTGCGGCTGCCAATTGGACGGCCTCATTGTTACTGAAACCCACGACAGCATCCGTCTTACCTGTGGTCAGTGCTGCTACCTGCGTCCATCCGATTTCGGTGATGCTCACTTGTTCCTCGCTGAGACCTGCACTGTCCAGCGCATCGAGGGTTGTGTACCAGCCTGCTCCGTAACGCCCCTGCACTCCCAGGGTTTTCCCAGCAAGACTAGAAAGATCCGTGATGTCACCGGCACCGAGGATCACCCCTGGGTATTGCCGGTAGCAGGTGGCGAAGGTTCGTAGTTCAGGCATGCCGCCGGCGGCCGACACCATGGCTTCGTCACTGGATGCAAACACCACCTGCTCCTCCCCCGCCGCCAAGGCAGTGAACAGACCTTCCTGGGTTCCGTGGTGCCTGAGCGTCAGATTGATCCCGGAGTCCTTGAAGAGCCCTTCGGATTCAGCGACGTAGAAAGGACTGAACTGGACATTTGGAATGTAGGTGAGTCCCACCGTGATGGCTGCCTCGTTCCTGGTGGCCTGTTGTGCTGCCGGCCCACCGCAGGAGGCAAGGGCCGCTCCGCCCAGAGCGGCGGCACCGAAGAGAAATAAACGGCGATTCGGTTTCATGCGTGTTCTCCTTGTAGGTTTCGGTTGGCGATGCGCTCGGCCAGCCCCATAACGGACACGAGAACGCTCGCGATAATCGCCAGTAGGACCAGTACGGTGAAAACCCCGACCGTGTCCACTGCTTGCTGAGACTGGGTAAGCAGGACTCCGAGTCCCTGTCCGCCCATGACGAATTCACCGACGATCGCGCCGGTCATGGACAACACCACTCCCCCACGCACCCCTGCCAGGACCGCGGGAGCGGCCATTGGAGCCTCGACATGGATGAGACGCCGCCAGGTTCCAGCCCCATCGAGCCAAGCGGTCTCGATCACTCGCATGTCCAAGCCACGCAATCCCACGATGGTGGTGGTGACCATGGGGAAGAACGCGATCACCGAGCAGAGGACGGCGACTGGAATGGTGCCGTACCCGATCCACAGCACCAGCAAAGGTGCGACTGCCACGAGTGGAACCGTCTGGGAAAAGGCTATGAAGGGCTCGGCGACAGCCGCGAGCAGCCGTGAGTGGGCGATCGCATATCCCAGTGGAAGGGCGATGGCGATGGACAGGACGGATCCGAGAAGCGCTGCCACCAGAGTTGGTTCGACGTAGCGCCAAGCGATTCCGGAACCCACCCAGCGGGCGGCGCGAGAGACCACGGCCACCGGATCCGGGAGCAACACCGCAGGGGTGACCTGGGTGAGCAGCCACCAGGTGAGCAGCGCCACCAGCACGGCCACGAGGGGAGGAAGGAGACGCGCTACGAGTGAAACCGGTCGGGTGCGGGCGGGATAGGCGGACCACAGCCCGGCCCGGGCGACGAGCCGGCCCCGTCGTGCTTGCTGCTCGGTCAAAAACCCCGGTCCTTCCTCGGTCCGGGGTGCACGCACAGCATCCGCACCCCACCGGTGCGGACCGTCGACGCGCTCCTCCCATCCAGACTTTCACTGTCGGTCCCGGATTTCCACCGGATCAACCTGTTGGCCCTGTTCGAGAAATGAGGGCCGCGAGGTTCGCGGACTGTCACCGCCGGTTCGGACTCTCACCGACCCCGGATGCGTCGGGAACACCCTATCCCATCCTTTTGGGAGCTGCATGGTCACTCCTTCGGTAGCTCACCCCAGAAAACCTGGTTGACCACCCGCGACGCGCGGCGCATGACCCGGATCGTGTCATCGACAAGCCTGGAACGCTGGCCCGGATCGTATCCTGCAAGTTCGGCAACAGCTGACTGCTCACGGTAGTCGACGGGTAGGGCATCGCCGGGCCGGCCGCGCACCAGCATGATGGCGTTGCGCACCCGGCTGACGTGCACCCATCCTTCCCGCAGGTCGGCGGCCTGTTCAGCGGTCAGCAGCTCGAGCCCTTCCGCCGCGTCAATGGCCTGGAGCGTGGAAGGTGTGCGCAAGGCGGACCGGGCACCAGCATGCTGCAGCTGGAGTAACTGGATGGTCCACTCCACATCCGACAAGCCACCAGAACCAAGTTTGAGGTGACGTTCCTTGTCCGTGCCGCGGGGAATACGTTCGTTTTCCATCCGCGATTTCAACCGGCGAATCTCTGCAACCTGCGCGGCGGTAAGACCTCCATCCGGGTACCGCAATCCCTCCACCCCCTCAAGCACCGCAGAGGCCAGTTCCTGCTCCCCTGCCGCGGGGCGGGCTCGCAGCAGCGCCTGCGCCTCCCAGGCGGAGGACCACCTTGCGTAGTAACTGAGGTAGGAGGACACGGTTCGCACAAGTGGCCCGCCCTTTCCCTCGGGACGCAGATCGGCGTCAACCACCATCGCCGGGTCCGGTCCGGGTTTTCCGACGAGATCGCAGGCCAGCCGAACGAGCCGGGCCGCTGCCGCCTGTTCTTCGACCCCGGAACCGTCGGGGAGGACGAACATCGCGTCAACATCAGATGCGTAGCCGAGCTCGCATCCCCCCCAACGCCCCATGCCGATCACCCCGATGGGAGGCGCCTCAACTTCTCGTCGGGCAAGTTCCAACGCTGCATCCAGCGTGGCACCTGCGAGATCGCTGAGCGCCAGACCCACTGTGGTGACATCAGCCGCACCCAGCACGTCGGCCAAGGCTATGCGGCACAGCTCGGATCGACGTAGCGCCCGGACCGATGCTACTGCTGCAGCCTTGTCCGAGGCCCGCTCGATATCCCGGCTCATGGATCTGGAGAGCAGATCCCGTGGCCGAAGCTCCAAATTCTCGCTGTGGGCGAGCATCTGCACCATCTCGGGTGCCCGCATCAGCAGATTGACCACGTAGCGACTGGAGGATGCGATGTGAGCCAGCCGCTGAGCCATCCATCCCTCGTCGCGAAGCGCCCGTAGGTACCAGGAGCTGGTGCCCAACGCCTCGGAAAGTTGCCTGAAGGCGAGCAGCCCATAATCGGGGTTCGGCCCCTCGGCGAACCAGCCCAGCATGGCTGGCATGAGTTGCCGCTGAATCTCAACCGCTCTCGTGGAACCGTTTGTCAGTGTCTGGATGTGCCCCAGGGCCGAACGGGCGTCCTCGAAACCGAGTATTCGCAGGCGCTCCTGGGCTGCATCCGTGGAAAGTCGTAGCTCTGCCGTAGGGATGGCAGACACGGCGTCAAGCAGGGGGGAGAAAAAGATGCGTTGCTGAAGTTTCTCAACTGCACGGGTGCTGCCACGCCACAAGTCCTTGACCTCATCGGGGGTTTTCCCGATGACACGGGCAAGATAAGTCCACCCCGATTCGTCTTCCGGCACCAGGTGGGTACGATGCATTCTGCGGAGCTGAACCCGATGCTCAAGAACTCTCTGGAACCGGTAGGCCCGGGCCATGTCGGCACCGTCATCGCGCCCGATATAGCCAAAAGCAACCAGGGCACGCAGCGCATCGAAGGTTCCACGTGCACGTACCCGCTCATCACCCCGTCCGTGAACGAGCTGTAGAAGTTGCACGGTGAACTCGGTGTCCCTCAACCCCCCGACACCGAGTTTGATTTCCCTATCGGCTTCCTTGGCAGGGATCAGGGAGATAACCCGGTTCCTCATGGCCCGCACATCCGGCAGAAATCCCGGGCGCTGTGCCGCTTCCCACACAAGCGGAGACACCATGTCGCAGAATGCCTGTCCTAAATCCAGGTCCCCGGCTGCAGGCCGCGCCTTCAGAAGGGCCTGGAACTCCCAGTTCTTCGCCCACTTGCCGTAGTAGATAGCGCAGGAAGCGATGCTGCGCACCAAGGGGCCAGCGTTTCCTTCGGGCCGCAGGGCAGCATCTATCGGCCAGATGGTGCCCTCCGATGTATGTGCCGAACAGATCCGGGCCATTGCGGCGCACACTTTTGCTCCCGCCCTCATAGCCTCATCGTGTTCACCGCCTTCGACGGGTTCCGCGATGTAGATCACATCGACATCCGAGATGTAGTTGAGTTCCTCTGCCCCTGCTTTTCCCATCGCGACCACTGCTATCCGCACCGAGGAGGAGCCAGAGACCTCAGCCCGCGCGCATTCAAGAGCACATTCAAGAACTGCGTCCGCAACGTGACTTAGTTCGGTCACGATGTCATCCACTATGGACAGAGGATCCTCGCTGGCTAGGTCTCTGACTGCGACCTGCACCAAAGCGGCATGATTCGCCCGGCGAAGCAGATCCGCGTCGATCTGACCGGATTCATCCATGGCCCGCGACCGGATGTATTCTCTCCAGCCTTCTCTCCGCGCCCCGGGAGCAGTTGCGAGCGCTTCGAGCTCCCCAGGATTCTTCACGAGAAAACGCGCGAGCACAGAGGATCCTCCGAGCACGAGCAGCACTCGGTCCAACCATTCCGGGGTGACCGCGATTCGCGCGAGCACTGCGGGGGCTCGTTCACCGATACCGACCATGCATTCCAGAGCCTGGTCCCTGTCAGCAGCCCGGGTGAACACGTGAAGAGGTACCGGAGGTTCGGAATCCAGCCGTGCACGCCAGTCCTGCCACGTCCTTGCAGCATTTCCGGGATGCTCGAAGCCACGTCTCGCGAACTCCCCCACCGTGGTACTAACCCTGTTCACATTTCCACCCTAACTGCCCTCACCACGCAGGCTCTGTCTAGGATTGCCGCATGTTCAGCGCCGACGAGAAGACCATCGCAGAGTTGCGGGATCTCCGCGAGTGCCTAGCCGCTGTGGACCCCACCGAAGCCACCGCCCTGGGCCTCGCCCTTGACGGCGAGTTGAATCGACGCGCCCCGGATCTGACAGGGGTTTTGTTGAAGGCGGCAGATTCTGCGGGCAGACACGGCCTGGCCTTGGGACGCATTTTGATGGCGGCCTGCTGTCGCGCTTTCTGCGCGAGGCTGAGCGAACTTCATCCAGGTGCCTCGATCGAGGTTCGGGTTCCTCCCTGGACCGCGGTTCAAGTTGGTTTCGGCGATGGCCCGAAACACACCCGGGGAACGCCTCCGAACGTGGTGGAGATGGAACCTTCAACCCTCCTGGGCCTGGCCACGGGGCGACTCTGCTGGGCAGAGGCCGAGGTGAAAGTCTCCGGCTCCCAAGCAGAGCGAGTGGCCGCAATATTCCCGATCACAGCACCTTGATGTGCCTCTCCACCTCCCACGGGGTGACCTGCCTGCGATAGGCCTCGAACTCGGCGCGTTTGTTCCGCATGAAGTAGTCGAAGACGTGCTCCCCGAGAGTCTCTGCAGCGAGTTCTGAGCCCTCCATCACCCGCAGCGCCTCGTCGAGGCTGCGTGGCAGGGACTTGACTCCCAACGACCGGCGTTCCTTCTCGGTCAACCGCCACACGGCGTCCTCGGTCTCCTCCAGCAACGGGTATTCGTTCTCGATCCCCGCCAACCCGGCGTTCAGCATGAGCGCGAAGGCCAGGTAGGGATTGCAGGCCGGGTCCGGAGCACGGTACTCGATACGGGCCGAACTCGCCTTGCCCGGCGAGAACTGCGGCACCCGGATCAGCGCGGACCGGTTGGCCCGACCCCAGCAGGCGCAGGTGGGCGCCTCCGAACCTCCCATGAGACGTTTGTAGGAGTTGACCCACTGGTTGGTCACGGCGGTGATTTCCGGGGCGTGCCTCAGCAGCCCTGCGACGAACTGCCGGGCCGTCTTGGACAACCGGTACTCGTCGGCGCCGTCGTGGAAGATGTTGGTGTCCCCCTCGAACAGTGACATGTGGGTGTGCATACCGGACCCTGCATGCTCCGAGAATGGTTTCGGCATGAATGTCGCGTGGATACCCTGGGAGACGGCCACCTCCCGGATCACCACTCGGAAGGTCATGATGTTGTCCGCCATGGTCAGGGCATCCGCGTAGCGAAGATCAATCTCGTGCTGCCCCGGCGACCCCTCATGATGGCTGAACTCTACGGAGATGCCCATCTGCTCCAACATTGTGATGGCGTCGCGTCTGAAATCGGTTCCGTCGCCGAGGGTGGTGTGATCGAAGTAGCCACCGTCGTCGAGGGGAACCGGCGGGTTGAGTTGGCCGAGCAGGAAGAACTCGATCTCCGGATGGATGTAGAAGGTGAACCCCAGGTCAGCAGCCTTCTTCAAGGCACGTTTCAACACGTGCCGAGGATCGGCGAAGCTCGGGGATCCATCCGGCAGCTGGATGTCGCACAACATCCGGGCTGTGCCACGATCCGTCTGCCGCCACGGCAGCACCTGGAAAGTTGACGGGTCCGGGCGAACAACCATGTCTGATTCGTAGACTCGAGCGAACCCCTCAATGGCCGAACCATCAAACCCAACTCCCTCTGCTATTGCTCCTTCAACCTCAGCGGGTGCGATGGCCACCGACTTCAGCGATCCCAGCACATCGGTGAACCAGAGGCGTACAAAACGAATGCCCCGTTCCTCCATCGAGCGCAGCACGAACTCTGTCTGCCTGTCCATGGCACTAGTGTGCCGCAGCCTTCCTCGCTTCAGGCGCTGAACCCGGCCGGAAACCCCGAAAGGTCATGTTCAAACGAACCCCCATAATGGGTTTCATGGCAACGCCCGGCTGGTACCCCGATCCCGATGGTTCCGACACCCCCCGCTACTGGAACGGCGAGAACTGGGAAGATTCCTTCAGGGAAAAGACCGACAGCCGTTCCGCTGCCCGGAGCAATGCCTGGATTTTCGGTGTGGGTGCACTCACGCTGCTGATTGTGGTTTCCGTGATCCTCTGGCAACCCTGGAAGAGCAACCCCTGGAGCGCCCCCACGGACAACAACTCGTCCCGCCCAACCGGTCGTCAGTGGGATGAGACCGTACCTTCCGAGTCCCCGACCTCCCCCCAACCCTCCGATGGCCAGGGCCGCCCCACCGCCTGCCCGATAGTCCGGACCTCCTCCTCTCCAACCCCGCAGAACAACTGGTTCTACTCCGGGGGCATCAGGTACCAGGGAGTTCCCGGCTGGAGGGTCAGTCAGGCAAGCTACATCGACTTCGCCTCGGAACGCTCCGGCCAGGACGACCATGTGACAGGTACCTGGGTGGCCGTGACCGCGATCGGACAATTGTCAAAGACGGACTACAGCGCCGACACCAGGACCGCGGCCAAGCAACTGACCAGTTGCCTATCAACCTCCTACTATTACCGCCACCTAGAGCGGGTAGAGATCCTAGAGGACAAGTCCTTCCGCACCACCGACGGAGTGGAGGGATGGATGATCAGAGCAAACTTCTGGAACGAACCCGGCTATTACGAAGTGCTCGGCGACGAGGCGGTGGTGGTCATCCTCGACCAGGGAGCAGCTAACACTGTCACCCTGTTCCACACCCAGGCGCCCATCGGCGACTCTGCCCGAAAGGAGATGGTCAAGAAAAGCCTGGATTCCCTGAGCCGCTCCTGAGAGAGTCTGGCGGCGAAACTTCTTTCATACGTTTACCCAGCAGTCTCCAACGCGCCCTCTACCATGGACCCCATGGCTGCTCCCCCCGGTTGGTATCCAGACCCACAGAATCCGCACCGCAAACGTTACTGGGACGGCGTCCGTTGGACCGTACACGTGCAGAACCCGCCAGCCACGCCAGCAACCTCATCGGCCACACCGCCCGAACCTCAACCGGGTTACCCGACACAACCGCAGACGTACTCTGAAACATCCGGTTACCCGAAGGGCCAACTCCAGCCGACCGCCACATCCTCATCGCCCAGAAACTCCCGGCACATCGTGTTGTGGATGGCTGTGGGCATGGTCATCACCTTGCTTATTGGAGGCAGTTTGCTGCTGCTGTTGAACAGACCACAGCCAGCAAACCAGCCCAACTCTCCCGCCTCACAGAGCACGACCTCGGGGGCCTCCGCCGGCACTCCGACAGCCCCTGAGGCATCGAGAAGTTCTGGCGCGGGAATTAAGGTGGGCGATGTGTTGCGCGGGGAGAACAACTGTCCGACAACTGCCAACGACGCCCAAGGGGAGCTGACCGAGGGGCGCATCACGTCGCCAGGAGGGCTCAGCTATCCAGCAGTACAGGGCTTCTCCCCGTCACCGGTCAACTACGGTTTCATCCACCAATCGAATTCGATGACGAAGAGCTATCCGGGTCGCGACGGACAGGCCGTCGTCACCGTCGGCGTCCTCAAGAAGGAGGATGGCTTCGACAGCGCCACAAGCAGCGCCGTGCGGGTCGTTCAATGCGTGATAGCCAGCCCAACCTTCTACAACAACAAACCCGCTGCCGAGGTGACCCGGATCACGGAAAACCGGGATGACGGCACCGTCGTGCTCCAGGTTCACGTGCCGGTCGAAAATGGCGCGGGCGACACACTTGCTGTGGCGATCTATCCAGAGAAGTCGCGCAAGCAGGTGGTCCTCTCGCTCGTTCCCCAGGACGATTCCGCAACCCTGGCGGCCGTCAACACCGCGCTGGCCGAACTCAGCCTGAACTCGTAAACACACCTCGCCGTCCCGGGATGGTGACTGCCCCAGCTCATAGGATGATGACCATGTCAGAACCAGGTTGGTACCCAGATCCACAGGACGATTCCCAAGAACGTTTCTGGAACGGCACCGAGTGGACAGAGCAAGTAAAGGCAGAGGAGGACGCCGCGGAGCGTCCCGTCTTAGTCCCATCGCCACATAGGAGGCAGAACAACGCGGTGTTATGGGGCGTCTTGGCGTTAGCACTCTGTCTGCTGGTCGGAAGCGGTTGGTGGTTGTCGACGAACGTCAACCAGAGCAGTTCCGCTCCGGAACCAACGTCTCCAGCCACTGGGCAGGCAACTTCATCGGCAGCCGGGAATGCAGCACCGATTGACCCGGCCCCCTCGTCGGTGGCTGACTCAACTTCCCCCGCTCCCTCCGCACCCCCAACAGCGCTGGGAGATGGACGCCCCCGCGGATCGGATGAGATCGAGAAGGATCTGGTCAGCGCCCAGAATCCTTTGGGTCTTCGGGCAGGTGGCTTCATAGCCGTCATCCCCGATTGCCCCGAGACTACGACGGCTGAGGACTCCGCTGGAGATCTCGGATCTGATGGGCGTATCACATCCGGCGCTGGCCTCAGCATTCCAGAGATCACCGGACTCAAAGTCAATCCCCAAAATAACCTGAGCGAGAAGTTTATTCATCAAGCAAATACGGCCGCGAAGAACTACCCTGGAATCGTGTCAAACGGCGACGAGATATTCGCCACAGCAACGGTTGGAACTCTGAGTGAGAGTGACGGATTCCAAGATGTGCTTCCTTCAGCACAGCGTGTCGTTGGTTGCGTAGCAGGAAAGAACCCTGAGTACAACACCTCTCCCGCTGAAATCATCGACATCCAATACAGGCCCGAAATCAATGCAGTATGGCTGACCGCCAAATTTTCCTTACAAGGCACCCCCAACATGAATTTCGAGCAGATCTCAGTGTTCACATGCCTGCGCGACGGAGTCATGCACATGGCATTGATTGATGTGACGGACTACACGCTGGAACAGCATCCAGAAGATTATGACGCGATCTGGACTGCATTCAAGGACATGAGGCTTCCCTCCTGACCGTTCGCTCACGGGTGGCGAGACTCCGCAGATCGCGTCACTATACTGTGGCCGCGTGAGTCGAGTAACCCCCCACCAGATCACCCCCCGCCTGGAAGTTCCGGCAGCGATCGCCCGGCCTCCATACGTCGGAAAACGAGCCCCGAAACGCTACGAGGGTGACGATGTCCAGCCCCCGGAGATCATCGAGGCGATGCGGGAGGCCGGGGCCATCGCCTGCGAGGCAATGCACGAGGCGGGCAAGGCGGTGCGTCCCGGGGTCAGCACCGATGAGCTGGATCGCATAGTCCACACCTACATTCTGGATCACGGCGCCTATCCGTCCACCCTTGGTTATCGGGGTTTTCCGAAATCCTGCTGCACATCGGTAAACGAGGTGATCTGCCACGGCATTCCAGATTTGCGGCCCCTTGAGGACGGCGACATCGTGAAGATCGACGTGACCGCCTACAAGAACGGGGTTCACGGCGACAATTGTCACACCTTCCTCTGCGGCGACGTGGACGAGGAATCACGACTTCTCACACAACGCACCCAAGAAGCCATGAACCGCGCCATCAAAGCGGTCAAACCAGGACGGTCTACTTCGGTGATCGGGCGCGTCATCGAGTCCTACGCGAAACGCTTCGGTTACGGCGTAGTGCGCGAGTACACCGGGCATGGCGTTCACACGGCCTTTCACTCGGGGCTAGTGATTCTTCACTACGACGAGCCCCGCTATTCCACCAGGATCCGTCCTGGGATGACTTTCACCATCGAGCCGATGCTGACCCTGGGTTCCCCTGAATCCGAGGTCTGGAGGGACGACTGGACTGTCGTCACCCTCGACGGCTCCCGCTGCGCCCAGTTCGAGCAGACCCTGGTGGTGACCGAGACTGGCGCCGAGATCATCACGGTTCCCCGCAGCTGACCATCCGGTCGTCTGCCGCATCAGTCGTCTGGGCCTCTCTGGAGGGTGTGTACGAGTTGAAGTACTCCCAGCAGAATCCCGGTCGCGATCAGAAGCACAGATGGGACACCTTTGAGCCAGGAAGATATCCTGGTGCCGTATTCCCTCTCTGCGCTTGCCCGCACTGATTGCCATAACGGTCAGCAGAATCACGCCACAGACCTGAGCGCCCCTAACGCTCGATGCCTCTCCCGACGCCTGCATCATCTGCCGGGATTCCTGCGACACCTTCTGCAATCCCTCGCATCGAATCCAAGCGACTCGAAAGGCTGGGCGAGGGTATGGGGGTGGCAACAAGGTTATGCTCTTTCCAAGGCCAGCGATCAGGGTGACGGGGCGAAGAAGGCGGCTCTGCAAACCTTATGTCCCCATAGCTCTGCAGTTCGAGGACAAGTCGGCCTTGCCCTCCGGGACCAACCCCGGTTTCGCCCTCGTTCCCGAGGCACAGAGGAGCCTGGATTCAGTGAGAACCGCCAAAGCAGCGAGGGGAAACAGCCAGCGGGCCGCCTTCTTCCATGTAGCTGGCCAGTACGGGAACAGATCACGCTCAACATGCACGGCCTCGCTCCCAAACGTACGACTTTCCTCGCTCCCGCGCGGTTCATCAATGCGCAATTCGCCCACGAACATGAAGAACAGCTGCCCTCTACGAAATGCCCGAATTATTTGGTTTTGACGGCTTAGCAGGTCGAGGCATGCCTGCTGCTGGCGGCGGGTGATTCAGCACCATCACAGACCGAAAGAGCAGCCACAGCGGCAAGAAGAACGAACGACACGACGTATACCCCTCCTATAAATTACTTTGCCGTCCAACCGCCACAGCTCTGCGATTGAAAATACTTGTCACTCGCTTTGATCGTGACGATGGTCGGCCCGTTGCCGTTGGCAATGATGCCGTCGAGTTCACCACTGGCATTGCTGAGCCGCGCCCAATAGCAGAGGTTGCCGCTCGCTTGGTAGGTGCCCGGTTGGACATCCTTCCCCACTTCGAACATGCCGTCCTCGAATGCGGTAGCCGGGGCGGGAGGCGCTGCGGTGACAGTGGTCACGACAGTCTCCGTTGCGGTAGGCGCAGGAGCGGTAGCGGACGCCTGCTCAGTAACGGTTGCAGTGACGGTGGATGTTGCAGTTGGTGTCGCAGTTGTCGCTTCACCGCCCTTGCGTCCGGCCTGTCCCATGGCGACTCCCACGACGAGACATGCGGCACCGATGAACCAGCGGCTCTTCCACCATGCGCCGCGGATCTTTGGGGTCGGCGCCATCTGGAAAGAGGCGGGTTGGGGCGCTGCGGGCGCGGTCATGACATCCTCCAAGAAAATATACAAAGATGACTATCATGTCATCCTATTGGTCGACAAAACCCATACTTATGACCGCGCGTCACGACACGCCGATGATTTATGGCAAACAACTTAGATGAGTAATTCCGATTAGATGTCAGGGATCACTTGACCGGAGCTCCAGATTTCCAGCCGTGTCAAGGGCCCTACGTCACGGGACGGTTCGGTGATCAACGCCGAGATCAGGCCACTTTGGCAGCAGAGTTGCTTACTGCATCCCGAAGCGCCGATCAGGTCAAAATACTTCCTGGCTGAGGTATTTGTGGGTGTAGTGGATCCAGCGCCGACCGCTGGCTACGCCGAGGAGCTACAGAGCACTATGAGCACCGCTTCGCCATGCCTACTTCGGCTATGACAAGAAACGTGGGGCGTCTGCTGTGACCGGCCTCGGACCCGGATCCGCCGCCCGGGCCGCGGAAGTGATTGACACACCGCCAAAAACCTCACCGCCCTGTGTCGCGCTGGAGATCTCTAAAGGTACGCCATCAGCCTGACATGGGCTTGGCTCTTCGCCTTGATCGTCACCGCTGAAGCTGTCGCGAGCGCGCATTTCGCACTCCAAACGTTCACGCCCTCGGAATTCGCACGTGAAGAGGATCGGGATGAGAGTTGACACGCAATATCAGCGTTGCTGGGATGGGCTTGCCCAAAGCTCCCACACACACCACCTCGATCGCTTCATGCGGGGCGAGTTCCAAGGTGTGTTCCGGGGCGTCGAAACGGAGCCTTATGAAATCGTCCGCGTTGACGATCTCCTCGATCACGACGCGCTCGTCGCGTTTGTTGGCCAAGTGCCACCTGTTTTCGCCGATGAGGAGCATCTCCAATGGTGGCCCTTGAAAGAGCGTCCGCATCTCTCGAAGTTCTGCGACCTGCTGGGACAGCTCGGCGGCTTGCTCTTTCGCGGCGTCGGCCTGTTCTTCGGCGGCTTCGACCTGTCGTTTTGCCAGCTGCGCCTGCTCCTCGGCCTTCTTGCGGGCTTCCTCGGCTTGCTGTTTCGCCTTTACTGACAGGTTCGACCTGTACCAAGCAATGCCAGCGCCAAGCAGGGAGAGGGCCGCGCAAATCGCCGAAATCCATTCCGCCATGCAGACAGTCTCCCACCCTGCTGCTGGCTGCACCCGCGGAAGTCATGAACGTGTCCGAAGTCGAAACCCGCGAACTGCTGGCCGCCGTCAGAAAGGCGAGCGAGCAGGCTCGTTCCACCCACGAAACCATGACAGCTGCTGCGGCTGCCCGCGCCGATGCCGTCCAGGCGGCAAAGGATGCCGGGCTGCCTCGGGAACAGATCGCGGAGACCTCAAGTACGCACCGGAACAGGCCGTAACAGGATCACCGGACAGACCTCTCACTAGACGCACCGCAATCCACTGACTTGTACCCTTGCAAGTCCTCAGCAAGACCCGACAAGGCTCTTCGCCGAGCCTTTCGGGGACGAGCCGGCCTGTAAGCCGGATTTTGTCTGACGGTGACCATCCATCTGAGGCCCGCCGTTGCCGGCGGGCTCCTGCAACCTACCCGGAAACCTCGCGCGAGCAGCGCTCGGACGGTTTCCGCGGCCAGCGGACTGGCCTTCTTGGTCTTGCTCCGGGTGGGGTTTACCGAGCTGCGCCGGTCACCCGGCGCACTGGTGGTCTCTTACACCACCGTTTCACCCTTACCCGGCCGTTGGGCCGGGCGGTCTGTTCTCTGTGGCACTGTCCCGCGGGTCGCCCCGGGTGGGTGTTACCCACCACCCTGCTCTGCGGAGTCCGGACTTTCCTCAGCCCGGTTTCCCGGGCCGCGATCACCCGGCCGACTCGTCCGGGCAGCAAGTCTAGCTTCCCCAACGGCCTCAAACGGCATGGGAGAACACCGTCCTGCCCTCGCTGAGTTCCACCTCGTCCAGTCGCACTCGAACCGCCCGGCCAGGTTCACGTCCATCCGCGGGCAGTTTCGCCTCCACCGCCGGATCGGCGATCTGGAAGGTTCCCATCCCGGACCTCGGATTGACATCGATGAGGACCGCATCGAAGACCTCACCCACCCGTGTCTGGAGAACCAGTGCCTCTGCCAGGTCCACCACCGCGTGTTCCCAGGCTCGGGCTCGCCGGTTACTGGCAGCCATCAGCTCCGGCAACCCAGTGAGGTGCTCGCGCGCCCACCCGGGAACCGGTTCTCCCTGCCCGATGCTCACGCAGATCTCAGACGCAAAACGAT
This sequence comes from Arachnia propionica, assembly GCF_037055325.1. Classification (NCBI taxonomy): domain Bacteria; kingdom Bacillati; phylum Actinomycetota; class Actinomycetes; order Propionibacteriales; family Propionibacteriaceae; genus Arachnia; species Arachnia propionica. Next base: position 864,144 of record NZ_CP146373.1, read on the forward strand.
CCACCAGTCGCCGCAAGGGTGCGGTGACATGGGTGTAATGGGCCGCCAGGGCAGCGTGTCCCAGGTCATCTTCGGGCAGTGAACCATCGAAACTTCGGTAACCGGCGCCCCGGAACAGCGAGGCACAGCGGGCGAGCACCGCAAGCTCCGCGGGCTCCCCCGGTTCCAGCCCCCGGACGAAATCCGGGTATGACTGCGCGACGGGCCAGTCGACCCCCAAAGCCTCAGCGCTGAGACGGAGACGATCGACCGCCTCGGGAGCGGCGGCCGGCAGGGTTCTCAGGATCCCGACCGCTGCGCCCACCATGAGTTCGGCCGCAGCCATACCGGTCAGGAGCGAGACCTGGGCGTTGTGTCTTTCCACCGGTAGCGGGGAGCGAAACCTCGTCCGCCATGTTCCGTTCTCCGCGATGATCTCCTGTCCGGGAAGGTTGAGGGAAACGCCCCCGCGTTCAACCTCGAGGCGTTCCCGCAGCGCGCCGACAACGGGCAGCAGTGCGACGCTCGGATGCGCCCGGCCCGCATTCAGGTCTGCCTGAACCTCGTCGTAGGAGAGCTTCGCATACGAGCGAACCAAGGCCCATTCGACTCCCACCCCGATGGGCTCCCCGTCGGCATCCAGGTCGTGGGTCCACAGCACCGCCGGACGAGGCCTGCCATCGGCCAGCAGCGATCCGACTCCCTCCGAAAAGGAATCGGGATACAACGGCACCTTGGCCCCGGGCGCGTACAACGTTTCTCCGCGTCGCCTAGCCTCAGCCTCCAGGGAAGATCCCGGTCTCGCCCATGCCGTGACATCCGCAATGGCATAGTAGACCCGATATCCTGCCCCTCTCCGTTCGATCCGGACGGCCTGATCCAGATCCTTCGAGGATGCGGGATCAACGGTGACGAGCTCCACTACAGTCCGGTCGGAGTGCCTCGGAAAACCAGGAGGGTCTTTCCGGAGATACTCCGCCTCGGCGAGCACGTCACCGGGGAAGCTGGTCGGCACCTCCAGTCTGCTGCGAAGCAACTCGAGTCCTTCAACAACAGCGTGGGGAATCTCCGGGGAGACCTTGAGTTCACGCCGTGGCATCAAAGTCCCGAATCAGCAGTCCGGACAAGGATCCGATCGCACTCGACGCATCTGAGTACCTCGTTCTGAGGGGCCTTGCGATACACGTCGAGATCCGAGATGGTGAGTTCGAGCTGGCACCCGCTGCACCGACCGCGATGCAGTCGAGCTGCCCCAAGACCCCTGTGCGTCCGGATTTTCTCGTAGAGGGCGAGCAGCGGGGCAGGAACCTTTTCGGCCTCAGAGGCCCGACTGGCAGCGGCGGCTTTGGCCTCCGTACTCAATTTGCTGACCTCGGCGTCGCGAACAGCAACCTCGGCACGCAACATCTCCTCGACCTCTTTCTTCCGAGTGGCCAGTTCATCACGTTCCGCTGTGGTCTCCTCGAGCTGCCCCATCAGATCGAGTTCGGCATCCTCCAATTCAATTATCCGCCGCTTGATGCGCTCCACCTCTTCCGTGAGCCCGCGCAACACCTTCGGGTCCGTGACGGATCCGTCCTCAGCCCGTTTGTTTTCCCTGTCCAACCGGGTTCTCACCGGCACCAGATCAGATTCCGCCCGGCGCACAGAGAGCTCCAGATCCCCCACGCGGGTGGTGACGGCCACCAGGTCGTCGGTGACGGCCTGCCGATTCCTCATCAATTCAGCGATGCGGGCGTGTTGTGGCAGCTTCTTGGCGGTGTGCTGCAAACGCCCGATCTCAGAGTCAAGTTCAGCAAGGGTGAGCAGGCGCTGCTGGTCAGCGGGGTCTGCGAGCATGAGTTTCCTCCCAACGTTCTGGAACGCAAATCTACCGGGGATCTAGACTCTTGACCCATGAGCACAGAGCAGGTAGACAGCCACGAGGCGAAAGATCGCACAGACAACCGGAAGTCCCCCTACTCGGAGGCCTTCAAGAAGTTCATCGTCTCGGGTTGGGCTCCCTACTCAGAGACACCGCCCGAGCGGCTGGCAGCCGCCGACTGGACTCCCGCACGCTGGACCTCCCTGCGTGAGGCCTTCCCCGGCGCAACCCTCGTGGTCCCTGCCGGGCCGTACAAGGTGCGCTCCAACGACTGTGACTATCGGTTCCGTCCCCACTCCACCTTCGCCTGGGTGACGGGGCTGGGTGAGGACCGGGAACCCGACGCGGTCGCCGTGGTCTCCCCCGACGATGTCTGTCTGTACTTCCGTCCCCGCTGCCCCAGGACGGATGAAGAGTTCTACGCCTCCAGCCGTTACGGAGAGATGTGGGTAGGTCAGCGCGACTCGTTGGAGGAGATGGCCGCCCGAGTCGGTTTCCCCTGCAGGGATCTGCGCCAGCTGAGGGATGACCTTTCCGGGATCGCCGGGCTGCGTGTGGTGCGCGAGAGCGATCCGGAGATCACCGCCATGATCGACGAGCTGCGTAGCGGCCAAGCCCAGGAAGCAGACACCGAGTTGTTCCGCACACTCTCCGAGCTGCGCCTGGTCAAGGACGATTTCGAGGTCAATGAATTGCGCCGTGCCTGCGATGCCACCCGGGTGGGTTTCGAGGCGGTGGCCCGCGAGCTTCCGGACGCCGTGGCAGGCGGTCGCGGTGAACGTTGGGTGGAGGGAGTCTTCGGTCTGCACGCTCGCCACCTGGGAAACAACGTCGGCTACGACACCATCTCCGCGGGCGGTGATCACGCCAATACTCTCCACTGGATCCGCAACGACGGAGACATCCTGAATGGCGACCTGTTGCTGCTGGACGCCGGGGTCGAGGTCAATTCGCTGTATACGGCAGACGTGACCCGCACGCTGCCGGTCAACGGCCACTACACCGACGCGCAGCGCCGTGTCTACGAGGCGGTCTTGGCCGCCCAGGAGGCCGGTATCGCGGCCTGCAGGGCGGGCAACGGCTTCTTGGATCCGCACCGTGCTGCCATCCGAGTGATCGCCGAGTTCCTGGCGGAGATCGGTGTGCTGCCCTGCTCGGTCGAGGAAACCCTCGCCGACGACGGAGGATATCACCGGCGTTGGATGGTGCACGGCACGTCGCATCATCTGGGTCTGGATGTCCACGACTGTGCCGCCGCCCGCCGGGAGAAGTACCGCGACGCCGAGCTGTTGCCGGGCATGGTGATTACGGTGGAACCAGGTCTCTACTTCAAGTCGGCCGATCTTCTCGTGCCCGAGGAGTACCGGGGCATCGGGGTGCGCATCGAGGATGACATCCTCGTCACTGAGGGAGATCCTGAGAACTTGTCGGCTTCACTGCCCCGCGCGAGCAGGGATGTGGAGGCCTGGCTGGCGCGACTGAGGAAGTGAGTGCCCGCCTCGGTGGGAGTCACCCCGTCGAGGCGAGCTTTTCTCGCATTCGGATCTGAATCTCGTCAGTCATCCGGAAGCTCTTTCTTGGTTTGGCGGGCCACCCGTTCCATGAATGCACGCAGCAGATTCGCCGTGGTGTCCGGAGCGGCCACCGTGACCTGGTGGGACGCCTCGGGGATCACGGAAAGCTGGGCCCCGGGCACAGTTTCTGCGACCAGTTCCTGACCCACGATCGGCGTCGAGCTGTCACGCTCTCCTGCGATGAGGAGGAGCGGGCATCGAATGTCTGCCAGGTCGGCTCGCACATCGTGATGCGCCAGGCAACGGCAGAGCTGAGCATAGGAATGATCGTCAGCCGCAGCCAGGCCCTCCATGATGGTGGTCGTGACACGAGGGTTGGCTGCCTTGAACGTCGGGGTGAACCAACGTTTGGAGGTTTCCTCCAGCAGTTGTTGCGTACCTGCGGCCTCCACCTGTTCAGCCCGTTCGAACCACCTGTCGGGTTCCCCCACGGTGGCCGCCGAGCACAGCACTGCCACACCTGCCAGTTCGTCTGCATGGTCACGAGCCAGGTGCAGGCCGGTCGCCCCACCGATGGAGAGCCCTGCGAAAATCACGGGAAGTTCACCGATTCGTTCTCGAACTTCGTGAATCACGTGCATGATGGCCGAGGCGACGACGTCCAGGGTCGGCTCGTCCGCATCATCCCACACTTCGCTCAACGCGTGTCCGGGATAGTCGACGAACACCACTCGGGCATCATTGGTCAGCAGCTCCGCCACCTTCGCCCACTGATGTGAACAATTCCCGCCGAGGCTGGGGGCAACCACGAGGAGACGGTCGGCGCGGCTGGTGGGGTTGTACAGATCCCAGGTCAATTCCATGCACAGAACCCTACTCAGTCGATCCTGGTGGCCTTGCCACCGGGCCACGTGGCGAGCAACTCACGCGCCTGGCCCGCGACCTTATGTTCACACAGCACCTCATACCCGGTGGCAACTACCTGCCGCATCGAGTCAAAATCACGTCGTCCCCCGCTCAGCCCATACGCCAAGGCCGCGGAGAGCATCCCAAAAGTGACCCCGAGACCGAGCCCGGCGAAGAGCAGGGTCAGGAACGCGCTCTCACTTTGCATGAACAGGTAGAACATCAAACCCACGACGATCCCGGTGCCGAGTCCCGAGACAGCGCCCTGGACCAAGACGGAACCCCACGTGCGTCGTCCCGTCACCCGTTCCACCGATTTCAAGTTGGTTCCCACGATCATCAGGTTGGCCACCGCAAATTTCGAATCCGACAGGAAGTCAACCGCGGCCTGGGCCTCCTCGTAGGTGCGGTAACTCCCAACACGCTGAGGATAATCCAGCTCAAACAACCTGTTGGTGGAGACGATGGGGACGAATCGTCGCGGCGGAACAGCGGGGGTCATCTTGGCTCCTGATCGGTGTCCGGCAAGCGTTCACACGTTGCCCAAGTGTAGATTCTTGTCCATGAGCGCCAAGGAATCAGCGGTTTTCATCTCCCGCCTGATCGGTCTGCCCGTGGTCGATGCAGCGGGTGATCAGGTAGGGCGCGTGAAGGACGTGGTTTTCCACTTGCGCACCGGAAACCTAGCACCCCGGGTACGCGGCCTGGCAGTTGAGTTATTCGCCCGACAACGGATCTTCGTTCCTATGATCCGAGTTCACAACATAACGGTCAACCAGGTGGCGATTCTCGGTCAGGTCGACACCCGTCGCTTCAGCAAACGTGAGACGGAGTGGCTCGTGGCCGCCGATCTGTTCGATCGTCCCGTCCCGCGAGATGTCCCGACCCACATCTACGACGTCTCCATGATTCAGGTGCGCAACCGCGAGTGGGAACTATTCCAGGTTGCCATCACGAGCCGCACCCGGGTGAGTCGCTTCGGATTCGGCGGTCGCCGCGTCACCGACATCATTCAGTGGAACCAGGTTCCAGACCTGGTGTTGACGACCGGACGTTCCCCGGAACACTTGGTGGCGAAGTTCTCCGACATGAAGCCCGCGGACATCGCCCAGGAGCTACACGACCTCGACCCGGATCGCCTGGTCGACGTCATCGATGCACTTGACGACGAAACTTTGGCGGAGGCTCTCGAGGAACTTCCCGGGGACGAACAGATCAAGATGATCTCGAGGTTGGAGACGAATCGTGCCGCCGATGTGCTGGCAGAGATGGACCCGGACGACGCCGCAGACCTCATCAAGGAACTCCCGGAGGCGGTCGCGGAGGACCTGCTCGAGCACATGGAACCGGAGGATGCCTCCGACGTGCGCCGGCTGCTGGTTTATGGCGAGTTCACAGCCGGCGGCATGATGACCCCGGAACCAGTGGTGCTGGGGACGGATGCGACGGTGGCAGAGGCCCTGGCCCACATCCGTGAGGAACAGCTGACCCCGGCCCTGGCCTCCATGGTGTTCGTCACCCGTCCCCCCTTGGAAACCCCGTCGGGCCGCTACGTGGGAGCAGTGCACTTCCAACAGCTGCTGCGGGCCGCCCCCACCTTGATGGTGGCGACGATGCTGGACCACAACCTGGAGCCCCTGAACCCCGACTCACCCCTGGCGCAGGTGTCGCGCTTCTTCGCCACCTACAACCTGGTGGTCGCCCCCGTGGTTGATTCCGACGGAGCACTCGTCGGAGCAGTCACCGTAGATGACGTCCTCGATCACATGCTGCCCGACGACTGGCGCGGCACCCAGATGGACGAGCCTGTGGAGGTGAACCATGGCTGAGCGCAGTCCCCTGTCGGAACCACGGTCGAGGCGGCGCCGACTGCTGCCGAAGGTGACTCTCGACTCGGAGGCTTTCGGCGAGTTCGCGGAGGCCGCCGCCCGTTTCATGGGAACCGGCAAATTCATCGCCTACATGACGGTTTTCGTCGGAGCATGGGTGATCTTCAACGTGGTCGGCATCTACGGTTTTTCCTGGGATCCCTACCCTTTCATCCTGCTGAACCTGTTCTTCTCGACGCAGGCCTCCTACTCGGCCCCCCTGATCCTGCTGGCGCAGAACCGGCAGGAGGTGCGAGACAAACTGAGCCTCGACGAGGACCGCCGTCTGGCAGCCCAGTCGCGGGCCGACATGGACTTCTTGGCCCGCGAGATCGCCGCCATCCGGATGCATCTCGGCGAGCTAACCACCCGCGACTTCGTACGCTCGGAGCTGCGGTTCGAACTGCGTGAACTCACAGAGCGTCTGGAACAGGCACTCAGCGAGAAGAGGGAGGAACCATGAGCGGACCACAGTCGATCAGCTGGTATTCCGTGGTGCTGCTCGCGGGGCACATGGTCATGGCGGTAGTGGCCACATGGTCGCTCTGGGTGCTCGGTTCAGGTTTCTGGGTCGGACTGGGCGCTGCCCTCCTGGCACTGATTGCCTACGGTTTCGTGTGGAGGCTTCGCTTGGCCCCCGCCGCACACAATCGTTTCACCTACCGGCAACGGCTGACCGTACACCTGATTCTCGGGCCCACCATCGTGGTGCTGGCAGTCCTCACATCCATCTGGTTACCAGCCCTGGCAGGTATCAGCATGGTCCTGCTGGGAGACGCCCTGGACTCCCGTACCGATAAGGAAGAGCTGGAAACCAGCTGAACTGTGCGGGAGTATGGAGGGGTGACGAACGAGAACCCCCTTCTTCCCTTGGTCCGAGCTGCTCTGCACACGGTCGAGGATCCCGAAATTCACCGCCCAATCACAGAGCTGGGCATGGTCGATGAAGTGACAGCCACCGACGATGGCCAGATCTTCATTCGAGTCCTACTGACCGTCCCCGGGTGCCCAATGCGTGCCGAGATAACCAGCCGCGTGACCGAGGCCGTGGGAGCCGTCGAAGGTGTCAGAGACGTGCGTGTCGAGCTCGGTGTGATGGATGAGGAGCAACGAGCCGCGATGCGACAAGTGCTGCGCGGTGGCCAACCGGAACGCGAGATCCCGTTCGCCAGGCCGGGAAATCTGACGAAGGTGATCGCAGTAGCTTCCGGCAAAGGCGGTGTTGGTAAGTCCTCAGTCACGGTGAACCTGGCCTTGGCCCTCGCGAAAGCAGGTCGTAGCGTCGCCATCCTCGATGCCGACATCTATGGCCACTCCGTGCCGGATCTCCTGGGTCTGGGTGATACACGTCCAACGGTCGTCGACGACATGATTCTGCCGGTCCCGGCAGCAGAAGGACTGAAGGTGATCTCGGTGGGCATGCTGAAACCCTCCCGGGATCAAGTAGTGGCTTGGCGTGGCCCCATCCTTGACCGAGCTCTCACCCAGCTGCTGGCCGATGTTTTCTGGGGGGATGTGGATTTCCTGCTTCTCGATCTTCCCCCGGGCACGGGAGACGTCGCGATGAGTCTGGGACAGAAAATCCCGAACTCCGAGGTCCTGGTAGTGACCACCCCACAGCTCGCTGCATCTGAGGTCTCGGAGCGGGCTGGAACGATGGCGCACATTCTCAAACAGAGGGTGCTCGGAGTGGTTGAGAACATGAGCTGGCTGGAGTTCACCGCTCCCGACACCGGGAAGTCCTACAGGATCGAACTCTTTGGCTCCGGAGGCGGCATCCTGGTAGCGGAAGCATTGAGCGAGCGCCTCGGATACGAGGTGCCGCTGCTGGCCCAGGTGCCCTTTGATGAAGCTCTCCTGCAAGGGGGCGACAGAGGAGAACCCCTCGTTCTTGGCGCCCCAGAGCATCCAGCCGCGCAAGCCTTGCTGAAGCTGGGTGAAGAGCTGGCAAATCGCAGCCGGAACCTTGTGGGGAAGATGCTTCCCGTGAGTCCAGCCTGATCAGGTCGCCTCTGGGTCATAGGGGGCCGCGAGAAGCGCGAGCGTTGCGGCGTCCGTTTCGATCATCGAATCGTTTGTCACCGCTGTCGAAGCTGTCGCTTCTGCAGCGGCCTTCACGGTGCTGCTCACTGTGGAGATCTCGCGTTTGGCCTCCTCAATGGCCGCGATCTCCTCGCGCATGTGTTTGGCAACGAATTTCTTGGGGTTGAGGTCTTCGAGCTTGAGGTCAGAGTATTCGGGGCCGAGTTCTTCACGCAGCTGTGTCTGGGCATTGTTCGCAATATTCCTGACTGCCACGAACACCCGGGCCGCCTTGCGCGCGAACATGGGGAGCTTCTCGGGGCCGAACATGACGACGCCGAGTATCAGAAGAAGGATCAGCTCGGAGGCGTCAATGTTGAACACACGCTCAGGCTACCCGTGACCAGGCTCTCAGCCAATCCCGACCAACCGCCCCAGGCCACTTCCCATGCGCTCCACAAAGCCGAACTTGTTCTCCTGCATCTGCGGGAGGGTCTTACATGCCTCGGCCATCAGAGTTCGTGGGCCGTTGGTGGCCACGGAGACCACGCCTTCGCCCACCTGCCAGACAGACACCTGAGGAAGTCCCGGAGAATCGTCAGAGATCCGGTTTCCGCCTGCCAGCACACCCAGGGTCCATGACACGCTCAGGGTACGGACGCCATCGGAATAGACCAGCCGCTGGTAGGACTTCTCTCCTTCTCCAGAACTGGCATGGGCCACCAGGGGAAGCCCCCCCAGCTCTAGTGGACACTCTGGCAGGCCCACGCACCATCCGGAAGTGCTGGCGCTGGATACGGATTCCATCGGGTAGGGCTGGGTGGAGGCCGTGGCTAGCTGTGCCGTTCCGATGCTTATCGTGACGAACCCGAAGACCAGTGTGGGGCTTCCAGCCATGTTGTATCGCTCCACCCACAGGGGAAGTCCCGTTTCGTCATCGAGCCACCAGCGGGCCACGAGATACCCGTCGCCATGCGCCTCGACAACGGAAGCGCTGCGCCCTGCAATGTCGTCCGAGCTCTGATAGGTGTAAAACTGCAGCCCGGTGCCGACAAGGGATGAGCAGCACCCCATCGTGGGGACGAACCACGAGAGGAAACGCTCCCCGGTTGCATCGAGAACCGTCAGGCTGGCTCCTTCACCTGCAACAACATCGACTTCCACGTCATTAGCCCGGTGAGAACCGTCTCCGTCCATGAGCCAGACCCGTTGCCGCCCGGAATAGGTAATGCTCTGACCGTTGTTACCGAGACGGGCCATCGCGTTGCTCTCGTCGATAGGCACTGCCGGACCGAGATTGATGGGGCGAGGAGACAGCTGCACGGCCGCCCCGGGACGGGCTCCTCGTTCACGCGCCCACTGGACGGCGCCAACGCCTTGACCGACATTGATCGTGGTGAGGGCCAGCGAGTACTGCTCACGCGCTGCCCTGACTGGGTCCCCTATGATCGTGGGTTCTTTCGCCAAGGCCAGCGAAAGCATCATCAACGTCGCGAGCGCGAGAGTCGCGGCCACGCTTCCTCTGAGTAGTCGCCAGCCGACGCTTCGACAGCGCGTTCCGTCCTCGGCGATCAGGTAGAGAGGCTGATCGCACTCATTTCCTGCGATGTCTTGAAGTCGTTCGGTCAAGGATTCTGGTAGAGGGGCTACCGCTTGGCAGGAACTCAGTCTGGAACGCACTCGCCGCAGTTCCTCGACGACAGATGCGCAGCGCGAGCACCGGATCAGGTGTTCACTGACCTGGTTGACGCGGCGTTCCGGCAACGTCTTATCGACGAACCCTGAAAGGTCGTCCTCGTAGCGGCGGCATTCGTTTCCCCGCACCTCCTATGACACCCCGAGGTATCGGGCATGGTCCTCGTTCGGTGCGCGGTGGGCAAGCGCATCGCGCAATTGTGCGCGTCCACGAGCGATCCGGCTGCGCACGGTGCCGAGCTTGATCCCCAACACCTGCGAGATCTCCTCGTAGCTCATTCCCTCGATATCGCAGAGCACAACGGCAACACGCTGCTCGGGTTTCAGAGCCGCCAGGGCACTCGCCACGTCTGCGTCCAAGGCCCCTTCCGTGTGGAGTTCCTCAGGGCTGCGGTCCTGTCCCCAGACGTGCTCGGGAGCGGAGCTGAGAGCATCCATGCGGATCCGCTGCCTACGCCGCGCAGAATCCAAGAACAGGTTGGTGGTGATGCGATGCAACCAGCCCTCGAGAGTGCCGGGCTGGAAGTTGTGGATTGACTTGAACACCCGAACGAACACGTCCTGGGTGAGGTCCTCGGCGTCGTGACGATTGCCGGTGAGCCGGTAGGCCAGCCTGTAGACCTGCGCCGAGTGATCCCGGACGAGTTCCGCCCACGTGGGCGCAACCCAGTCCGAATCGTTCGGTCTCGTCTTGTTGCGGAACACGCCTCGCCTCTCCATGGGAACAATCTGGCACTTCATCCTGTGAGGAACCTGTGCGTAAAGCCTTCCACACCTCCCCACAGCGCTCAACGGGCAGTGACAAAGTTTTGTTCCCAACGGGTTTTGCCACTGCTGGAATCCTTCGGGCCCCTGCAAAATTCCAGGGAAATGCTCAGAGTTGGGCGTCCAGAATCCTGAGGAAACGTTCCAAGAGTTCCGGAGCGACCTTTCCCATGGGGGGGCGGCACATCCCAACGTCGAAGCCGCAGCGGTTCAACGCTGCTTTGACCATCATCGTTCCCTGGGTGGCAAACACCCCTCGGAACACTGGCAGCAGCTGGGCGTTGAATTGCCGCGCTTGTTCGAGATTCCCCGCAACGAAGGCATCAAGAAGCGCTCGCACCTGAAGACCTGAGAAGTGCGTAGACGTCCCGACCACTCCGGCTCCCCCCACAGCCAACAAAGGAAGCAGGTAGGCGTCATCGCCCGCGTAATAGGTCAGCGTGCTGTTGGCGATCACCACCGAGGACGAGCAGATGTCTCCCTTGGCATCCTTGACCGCAGCGATCCTGGGATGGTCTGCCAAACGTATCAGGGAGGTCTCCGGAATTGGAATCCCGGCACGATGGGGGATGTCGTAGAGCATGATGGGCAGTTCACTGGCATCAGCCACAGCAAGGAAATGCTCCTCGAGAGCGTCGACAGGTGGTCTGGAATAGTAAGGGGTCACCACCAACAACCCATCGGCGCCAGCATCGGCGGCTTGTCTCGAGAGTTCAATCGTGTGGTGTGTGTCGAAGGTTCCGACCCCAGCCACAACTGACGCACGGTCCCCGACCGCTTCGATCACCGTACCGAGCAGCTCCCGTTTCTCCTCGTCGCTGGTGGTGGGCGACTCTCCGGTGGTTCCATTGATCACCAATCCGTCATGTCCTTGGCTGTCAACCAAGTGCTGGGCTAGCCGGGCCGCTTCTGTGAGATTCACTTTCCCGTCAGGCCCAAATGGGGTGATCATGGCGGTCAGCAGCCGCCCAAAAATAGGCTGTTCCGGACTTGCAGACATGGTTCAGGCCTCCTCGAAATTGACAAGGATTTCCTCGTCGTGGACGTTCCTCCGCCCAGTTCTCGTCAGTGTCACTGAGCCAATTCCCGATGATGTGGCTGCTGTGACGAACCTCATGCAGCAACCGGCTGCACCGAGCACCTGCCACGCACTGCTCAGGTCCTCGGCACTCGCCACATGACTCATGCGCTTTAGGATAGAGCTTCCACGGATAAGAGCATCGAACTGGGTAGAGTTGCCGTGTGACTCACATAGCTGATTCTCCCATTCCGGCACCGACGGCGGAGAGCTGGAGCTTCGCCGAGGCTCACTCCCCTCTTGCCGATGGCCTTCAGCAGGCCCGTTCGGAGGCCATTCAGGCCGGGCTCACACCGGTCAGTCCAGGCGTTGCGTCCACTCTCACTGTCCTTGCCAAGGCTGTGAATGCACGAACCGTGGTAGAGATCGGCACAGCCTTGGGTACCTCGGCGCTACCGCTGCTCGCTGGCATGACCTCCGACGGTGTACTGACGAGCATTGATTCCGAGGCGGACAATCAGCTTCCGGCACGAGTTTTCCTGAACGCTGCCGGCTACCCACCGTCGCGTTGTCGACTGATCGCAGGCACCCCGCTGGAGATACTGCCAAAACTACGGGACGGCGCCTACGACATCGTCTTCATCAATGGCGACAAACTGGAATATGTCGAGTACGTGGCCGCTGCCTTGCGTCTCCTGCGCTCGGGTGGGCTTCTCATCCTGCATGACGTGCTCTGGTACAACACCGTCGCCAACCCGGGCCGGGAAGGCGACGAGACGATCATCATCCGTGAGGCCCTTGACGCAGTGCAGGCGGCCGAGAGCTATACGACCACTCTGCTCACCGTGGGGAACGGGTTGCTGGTGGCCGTCAAGAACTGAGCGATCAGGATTCCCGCTCAAGCTGAGTGGCTGCCCGGAAGAATCACTCCGAGCAGCCACTCACGTTTTCTTTGCTCAGTCGCGTGGGACAACCTTGTCCTTGCCGACGACGACCACACCGCTAGGCGAGACGTGGAAACCTCGATCCCGGTCATGGTCGTGGTCGACACCAATCTGCGCCCCGTCCTCGACGAGAACGTGCTTGTCGAGGATGGCACGACGCACCACCGCGTCCCGACCGACACGCGCACCGTCCATTAGCACGGAATCCGAGACCTGGGACCACTTATCGATGCGCACGTTCGGCCCCAGCACGGTACGGTCCACCTCGCCGCCGGAAATGATGCATCCGGGATTGACGATGGAGTCCTCCGCCTTTCCGCGAATGACGAATTTTGCCCCGGGCGCTTGAGACTGGTTCGTCAGCAAAGGCCAGTCGCTGTTGTAGAGGTTGAACTCCGGATCCACGGAGACCAGGTCCATGTGGGCCTCATGGTAGGCATCGATCGTACCGACGTCGCGCCAGTAGTTGAGGTCCTTGTCAGTTGCCCCGGGAACTACGTTGTCCTTGAAGTCGTAGACCTGAGACTGCCCCTGGGCCGTGAACCACGGGACGATGTCACCGCCCATGTCATGCTTGGCCGTTGGGTTCTCCGCATCGGCCCGGAGCGCTTCCACCAGCGCGTGCCGGGAAAAGATGTAGTTGCCCATCGAGGCGAATGACTCATTCGGTGAGTCCGGCAGCCCCGGCGGATCGGCGGGTTTCTCCAAGAAGTTCTTGATGCGTTTGTCCTCGCCTGCATCAATGATGCCAAAAGCACTGGCCTCACTGCGGGGTACACGGATCCCCGCGACCGTACAGCCGAGTCCGGAATCGATGTGAGCATCCACCATCTGCTCGATGTCCATCCGGTAGATGTTGTCCGCGCCGAACACGACGACATAGTCGGGATTGGCATCACGGATCAGGTTGAGCGACTGGTAGATGGCGTCGGCGGATCCCTGATACCAGCGGGGACCCAAACGCTGCTGAGCGGGAACGGGCGTCACATAAGCGCCCATGAGGGTTGAGAACCGCCACGTCATGGAGATGTGCCGGTCTAGGGAGTGGGATTTGTACTGGGTCAGGACCGCGACCTGGGTCAACCCAGAGTTCGCGAGATTGGACAAGACGAAGTCGATCAGCCGATAACTGCCTCCGAACGGCACTGCTGGCTTGGCGCGATCGGAGGTCAGCGGCATCAACCTCTTCCCCTCGCCACCAGCGAGGACGATTGACAGGATCTTCGGGCGTGCCACCATGCTTGAAACCTAGCGCTTCACCGGGTCCCTTACAACAGCTTCGGGAAGATATCATTGCTGAGCATGAAACTGTCGCTGCTGACTCGTGAGTATCCACCATCGATTTACGGCGGTGCGGGGGTCCATGTGGCCCAGCTCGTCCCGCAGCTCAGGAAGTTCATCGACGTCGATGTTCACTGCATGGGAGAACCCCGTGACGGCGCCCTCGCGCATCCGGAATCCTGGCCAACCGGGGCAAACGCGGCCCTACGGGTGCTGGGAGCCGACCTGTCAATGGCCGCCGCCATCGCCGAGGACACCGATGTGCTGCACTCCCATACCTGGTACGCCAACATGGGAGGTCACCTGGCAGGGCTGATGCTGGACCGCGCCCACGTAGTAACCTCGCATTCGCTGGAACCACACCGCCCCTGGAAGGCGGAACAGCTGGGAGGCGGGTATCGGGTGTCCTCATGGGCCGAGAAAACCGCCTTCGAAGCTGCCAACGCCGTCATCTCCGTGTCCGAGGGGATGCGCAAAGACGTCCTTGCCTCCTACCCGAATCTTGACCCCGACAGGGTGTTCGTGGTCAAGAACGGAATCGACACCGACGAGTTCAAACCGGACAACGGCACCGACGTGATGCAGGAGTTGGGCATTGACCTGGACCTTCCGACCGTGGTGTTCGTGGGTCGCATCACCCGCCAGAAAGGACTCATCCACCTGGTGCGGGCAGCCCAGCAGTTCGATCCCGAAACCCAGGTCGTGCTGCTCGCAGGAGCTCCCGACACCCCGGAGATCGCTGCCGAGTTCGATGACGCGTTCTCGAAACTTCAAGCCAAACGCAGCGCGCCCGTGATCTGGATACCGGAAATGCTTCCCCGGGCCTCCGTGAGACAGGTCATGACCCACGCAACAGTCTTCGCCTGCCCAAGCGTCTACGAGCCTCTCGGAATCGTGAACCTGGAGGCCATGGCATGTGAAACAGCAGTCGTCGCCTCCGCGGTGGGTGGGATCCCGGAGGTTGTGGTGGACGGGACCACGGGGCTGCTCGTCCCCTACGACCCTGCTCAGGCAGCCGATCCCGACTTCATCTCCGGCTTCGAGACAGATTTCGCCACCAAGGTGAACCGTCTCACCAGCGACCCCGCGCTTGCCGAGAAGTTCGGGAAAGCTGGAAGGCAGCGTTGCATCGATGAGTTCTCATGGGAGCAGATCGCGAAGGAGACCATCGCGGTCTACGAGAAGGCCATTGCTTTCCACGGAAATCGCTGAAGACTGAAGGTCGCCCGGGAGAAACCTCCCGGGCGACCCTGTCAAGGTGGATTCGGTCGTACTCAGCCAACGACGCCCTTTAGGGCGTTGAGCAGATCGGTTGCCTCCGTGGCATTCATCTCAACCACCAGTCGTCCCCCGCCATCAACCGGAACGCGCATCACAATGCCACGCCCCTCCTTCGCGACCTCCATGGGTCCGTCTCCCGTGCGGGGTTTCATCGCTGCCATGTGCCAAACCTCAATCCTTGGAGTCCAAGTGAACTCCTCCATTATTCCGCATCTGCAAAGTCCCTGATGCATCAACCAGGCTGGGATTGACCGGGGACGGCGCTTCCAAACCAGCGACGAGCCCGGCAGCAGGCTGCCCAGAACGCACACCAAGATTCTCGACAATCCGATTGATCACTACATCAACGGCCTGCATGTCGTAGCCTCCGGCGACGACGTCGAACTGAGGAGGCCCCGGCGGCGGTTGCCGTTCGGCCTCTGCCACGAACTGGTCCACCTGCGCCTGCTCATAGCCAACCGAGACAGTGGGAAGGCGTAGTTGCCTCACGAACTTCTCCCCGAAGGGAAGATCTGGGATGAAGGCCTTGGGCCTGTCATTCACCGGCTCAGGCATCTCCCCGAGCCGCCCGGTCCCTGCCCAGGCCGCCAGGACGAGAACCACCATGAAAACTGCCCCGAAGACCCAGATCATGCGTCAGAGCCTACTGTTCGGATTCGGTCAGGAGATCCCATGGCAGCGATTGCCTCATCAACATCATCAGTAAGAGTGATCAACTCCAGATCACCCGGACTGATGAACCCGCCGGCTTTGACCTGCTGTGTGATCCAATCGAGCAGCGGCCCCCAGAAATGACTTCCGAACAACACCACCGGGAAGTGGGTCACTTTGCCGGTCTGAATCAGCGTCAGCGACTCGAACAACTCATCGAGGGTGCCGAAGCCGCCGGGCATCGTGACGAATCCACGCGAGTACTTCAGGAACATCGTCTTGCGGGCGAAGAAATAGCGGAAGTTGATGCCAAGCCCGACGTAGGGGTTGAGCCCCTGCTCGTGGGGAAGCTCAATCCCCAACCCCACGGATGTGCCACCCCCCTCGACGGCCCCTTTGTTGCCTGCTTCCATGATGCCGGGCCCACCACCAGTGATGATGGCGAACCCTTTTTCCACGAGGCCCCGGGCAATCTGTTCCGCTGCGCGGTACATCGGATCGGTGGGACTGATTCGTGCTGAACCGAAGATGCTGACGGCAGCGGGAAGATCGTGGAGGGTGTCGAATCCTTCCACAAATTCGGCCTGGATACGCAGCACCCGCCACGGGTCCTTACTGGCCCATTCGTCCCCGTCGGAACCAAGAAGGGCCTCGTCAGCGGTCAGTACCTCATTGTGGGCCTGGCCACGCAGCACCACAGCTCCTTGACGGCGTTCGGTCATCAGGCTCCTCCTTCATGCAAGCCAGCGGCGAAGACCGTCGGCGCAAATCCTCAGGTGATCGGCTGGGCAGCGTTCGTCGTCACGGTGAGCCAGCGACGAATCCCCGGGACCATAGTTGACCGCAGGAATCCCGAGTGCGGAAAAACGGGACACATCGGTCCAACCGTACTTGGGGAGCGCCTCCCCACCGACCGCGTTGACGAACTCCTGCGCAAGCGGTCGATCCAGCCCGGGTCTAGCCGCCCGGGACAGGTCGGTCACCTCGAATGTGTACCCGTCGAAGACCTCCCTCAGGTACCCAAGAGCCTCGTCGAGGCTCTTGTCGGGTGCGAACCGGTAGTTGATCTCTACCCATGCCTGAGGCGGAATGACGTTGCCTGCCACTCCCCCACCGATGCGAACGGCGTTGAGACCCTCCCGATACTCCAGACCCTCCACCTCGATCCTCCTCGGTTCGTAGGCAGCAAGCCGTGTGAGCAGGTCCGCTAGGCCATGGACTGCGTTGTTTCCCATCCAGGCGCGGGCGCTGTGGGCGGCCTTGCCTTCGATGGTGATTCTGATGCGGATGGTTCCCTGGCATCCTCCCTCGACCCGGGCTCCTGTCGGCTCCATGAGGACCGCAAAATCTGCCTCGAGCAAGTCCGGGCGGTTGTCCGCAAGCCGCCCGAGACCGTTCAGGGAGGCGTCCACCTCCTCGTGGTCGTAGAACACCCAGGTGACGTCGAAACGGGGTTGATCGAGTTCGCAAGCAAGCTTTAATGCGACTGCCACCCCGCCCTTCATGTCCACAGTGCCCCTGCCGTGGATCACAACCCCTTCCGGAGTTTCCTCCACCGTGCTCGGAAGGTTTCCGGCCACTGGAACGGTGTCAAGATGACCGGCCACCACCACTCGCTGCTCACGACCGAGCCGGGTCCGGGCCACCACACAGTCACCGTCGCGCACCACCTCGAGATGAGACTGAGCGCGAAGCAGTTCCTCTACCAGGTCCGCAAGCTGCTTCTCATTCCCGGAAACGCTCTCGACGTCAACGACGGAACGTAGCAGGGTAACAAGATCGGCGTGGGGGTCAAGATTCATGGCTGCGAGCCTACTGCCACACACACCAGCAATAACCACGAAGTACCCCATGACTGTAGGGTTCGTTTGATGCGGGCAGGTCAGCGACCGGAGATCCCTCGAGGTCATCGCTGCACCTGGGACCTGTCCCGGGATCGTTGTCGCCCGTGTTCACTACACTTGCCCGCATGACTGACGTTCCTCGCCAGGGCTGGGGCTGGGGCCTCGCCACCATTCACGCCTCCGGTTCCGTTCTCGACGTGTTCTACCCAGAACCACGAATCGGCGGTGAGGTCACCAGGGAGGCCCCCGAGTCGTTGCTGGCAGCCCAGTTCACGGACGACCTGCGCCACGTCACCACGAAGGTGGTGTGCGTGGTCATTGACCTCGACACCGCCCCCAAGAACACTGAGGACGCCTACCTGCGGCTGCACCTGCTCAGCCATCGCCTGGTCCAGCCACACGGGCTCAACCTCGACGGCATCTTCAGTAAGCTGCCGAACAACGCCTGGACCAGTCATGGCCCGGTCCGTGTAGAGGATGTGGCTCGTCTCCGCACATCGCTTCGCGGCCAAGGCGAGACTCTACTGGTCTTCGGCGTGGACAAATTCCCACGCATGACCGACTACGTCGTCCCCGCGGGAGTTCGTATCGGGGACGCGGACCGGGTGCGATTGGGGGCTCATCTGGCCTCCGGCACCACCGTGATGCACGAGGGGTTCGTGAACTTCAACGCCGGCACACTGGGAACCTCTATGGTCGAAGGACGCATCTCCGCCGGGGTGGTCGTCGGCGATGGTTCCGACATCGGCGGCGGTGCCTCCATCATGGGCACCCTCTCCGGAGGCGGCAAGGAAGTCATCCGCATCGGTGAGCGCTGTTTGCTCGGAGCGGAATCCGGAGTCGGGATCTCGCTGGGTGACGATTGCATCGTGGAGGCCGGGCTCTACGTGACTGCAGGCACGAAGGTGGAGTTGCCCGACGGTCGCGTGGTCAAGGCCCGGGAACTCTCCGGCGTCCCCGGCCTTTTGTTCCTGAGGGATTCACAATCAGGAAAAGTCGTGGTCAAACCACGTCAAGGCAGCACTGTTGAACTGAACGACGAACTGCACGCCAACTGACATGCGCAAGAAGACAGCAATACTCCTGGTTACAGCACTCGTGATAGTGGGCCTCCTCGGCTTCGGCGCCTGGAAGGGATACGAGTGGTTCATCACCCGCACGACTCCGAACGCCTGCTATCTACAGGTCGCGGGTGTGGAGGAACCGCTCCGGCTCACCAACGAGCAGGCGAGAAACGCCTCCATCATCGTCGCAGAGTCGTACAACCGTGGCCTGTCCGAGCAAGCGGCGGTGATTGCCCTCGCCACGGCGTGGCAAGAATCGGGACTACGGAACCTCAACTACGGCGATCGAGACTCCCTCGGACTGTTCCAGCAACGTCCTTCCTACGACTGGGGCACTGAGGAGCAGATCATGGATCCGTGGTACAGCTCCGGTCGGTTCTACGAGGAGCTGATCAAATTCGAAAACTGGGAGAGCACCGATGTCAACGACATCGCCCAGAAGGTGCAGCGTTCCGGGCACCCCGAGGCCTACAGGAAGCACGAAACCAATGCGCGCGCCCTGGCCGGAGCTTTCCGGGGCTCCAGGGAGGGCGTCTTCGCCTGCATCAACCGAGACGCCAGCGGCACAGACCGCAGTGTTTTGGACAAAGTGGTGGCAGCCGTCCCCGGTGTCAGCCTCCAGAACAACGGCTCCGACCTGACCATGACGGCGAACGATGCTGATTCCGCCTGGTCGGTCACTCATCTGGCCATCGCCAATGCCACGGACCTCGGCATCGAAAAAGTGAGCGTCGGTGGAAACGAATGGAAACAGGGGGAACGAACCTGGAAGGACCTCCAGCCGGTTTCTGGTAACTCGGTGACGGTGACCATGAAACTCAGGTCGTGACCCACGCCGGGGTGAGATTGGAGTGAGATCACACAGCCCCGGAGGAAGCCCATGTTGCTGAACCGACGAACTCTGATCCTCGCAGGTCTGGCGGTCGCTGCGGTGAGCGGTTGCTCGGTCGAATCCAAGGTGGAATTCCTGACGGGAACCGCCACATACGTGGCGCAGAATCCAGGCAATCCCCTGGCCAGGGTTGCCGCTACAGCCTCGCAACAGATCGGCTGGCGTCTGCTCGTGCAGGGCGATCGCACGAAAAACCAGCTGCTTTCCCCGGCCTCGTTGTGTGCAGCCCTGGCCTTGGCCGGTCTCGGGGCCTCGGGAGCCTCCGCGACCGCCCTGGACGAGCTGTTCGGGATGAACTCCGAGGACCGGGCGGTCGGTATTAGCGCATTGCGGGCCGGTCTGGCAGACTACGCTTCCTTGCCGGAGAGCATCGATGCGAAGAACCCGCCCGAGAAACCGATCATCAATTTGGCGTCCCGTCTCTTGATCTGCAGTGACGTCCAGCCCACGTCTCCTTTCCTGGATGCCATCCGGAAACATTTCGACGCCTCGGTGGAGAAGGTGAAGAACTCCGATGCCCAGGCCAGTCTGGATGCCTGGGCCAAGAAGAACACCGCTGGGCTGATCGAGCAGTCAGGAATAGCGGTGGATCATAATACGGCGCTAGTGGTGCAGGATGCCCTGCTGTTCGCCTCCCGCTGGGAAACGCAGTTCACATCCGACGACGCCCCGCTCACTTTCACTACTGGGAGCGGGGAGACCGTGGAGAGTAAGGCCCTGTCGGACAGCTTCTTCGTCCGGGTCGCCTCCGGGCAGGGTTGGCAGGCCGTTCGGCTGCCCTATGACGAAAACCTCGCCATGGATGTCATTCTCCCGGACCGGGGAATCCACCCGTTGACGTGGGACGCTCATGTGTTGCAGGAGACCCACGAGAAGCTGAGTGCGGCCCCCGAGGGCAGAGTCAATGTCACCATGCCCCCCGCCGACCTGGCCGCGAAACGCAACCTCAAGGAGGAATTCACCCAGTTGGGGGTGGACCTCGAGCATCTCGACGGCATCTTCGACGGTGCTGGAGCAAACCAGGCCGTCCAGCAGGTGCGCCTCCAGGTGAATGCGAAGGGCACCGTCGGCGCAGCCCTGACGGAAGTCGAAATCCCTGTGAGCGCCCCCGTGGACCCGCCGACCGCGCTCGTGATGGACCATCCCTACGTGATGCGGGTGCTGGACGTCCGCACGGGATGGCCGCTGTTCCTGGCCGTGGTGTCGGATCCCGGGGCGAAATGATCCGGTACCGGAACCGTCTGAACCACCCGGCGCTCCGAACCCCAGCCGGAACCCGTCCCTGCCGTGATCAGTTGCCCTGAGGCTGCTCCCCCAGCCGGGCGGCGGCGGAGGCGATTCGCTCATCCGTGGCAGTGAGGGCGACGCGGACGTGAGAGCCGCTGAGGGTTCCGTAGAAGTCCCCCGGGGCGGCGAGAATCCCGCGCTGCGCGAGCCACGCGATGGTGTCCCGGCACGGTTCATCACGGGTAACCCACAGGTACAGCGACCCCTCGGAGTCATCCACCCGGAAGCCTGCGGCCTCCAGGGCAGGGCGAAGCACGGCGCGCCTGGCCAGGTAACGCCGCCGTTGCTCCTCCACGTGCTCCTGATCTGCTAGCAGGGCTTTCAGGGCGGCCTGGATCGGGCCGGGAACCATCATGCCGAGGTGTTTACGGGCCTGCACCAGGTCCTGCACCACCACCGGATCACCTGCGACGAACCCGGCACGGTATCCGGCGGCATTCGAGCGCTTCGAGACAGAGTGCACCGCCAGCAGTCCGGAGAGGTTGCCGTCGTTGACACGCGGATCGAGGACGCTGAGAGTCTCTTTGTCCCAGGCGAACTCTCCGTAACATTCGTCGCTGGCCAGCACGGCCCCCTCGCGGCGAGCAGACACCACCCAGGCGCGCAGCTGCTCCGGGGAGAGGATGCGACCCGAAGGGTTGGCGGGCGAGTTGATCCAGATCAGCTTGGTTCCTGCCGGGATGGCATCGGGATCGTCGCAGGCCACAGGGCTGGTACCTGCCGCCCGGGCACCCACCTCATAGGTCGGATAGGCGATCCCGGGATGGATCACGACATCGCCTGCCCCCAGGCCGAGGAAGGTGGGCAGCCAACCGACCACTTCCTTCGTGCCGATCACGGGCAGCACGGACTCGTGCCGCAGGCCACGCGCTTTCCATCGGCGTTGCAGGTAACCGACGATGCCGTCACGAAGCTCCGGGGTACCCCAGACCGTCGGGTACCCGTGGGCATCCGACGCGGCTGCCAGCGCATCCTTAGCGATTTCCGGGGTGGGGTCCACCGGCGTTCCAACGGACAGATCAACGATCCCGCCAGGATGCTCTCTGGCCACACGCCTGGCCTCCGTCAAGGAGTCCCAGGGGAAATCAGGCAATTGTTTTGCCAGGGACATCATTCGCCCTGCGGGGGAAGCTGCTCCACTGTCGGATGATCCTGGTCAACGGGGCCAAGTCGCGCAGCCCCGCCGGGTGAACCGAGGTTTTCAAAGAACTGGGCGTTGATGTCGAAGTATTCTTCCTGCTCCTCAGGCAGGTCGTCCTCGTAGTAAATGGCCTCCACTGGACACACAGGTTCACACGCCCCGCAGTCCACGCACTCCTCGGGATGAATGTAGAGCATCCGGTTGCCCTCGTAGATGCAATCGACGGGACATTCTTCCACGCAGGCCCTGTCCTTCACGTCAACGCACGGCAAGGCAATGATGTAGGTCACTTCACTCCTTCTGGTTCTTCCGCGAGAAGCTTAGCGCGCGGCACCGGATTCAGCTGCGTCCCACGGCCTCAGGAACCACAGGTGACCTTGTCCCCAGCGGAGTAGGTCCACGAGTAGTCCTCGGTTTTTGCCACCTCTCCGTTCTTGTAGAACAACCGCTTCCAGGTGGCCGTGAAGCCCTGAATAGATTCCTGGGGCTCGCAGCCCGGGGTGTTCACGACGCGCTCTCCACCCGAGTAGTAATTGGATTTCACCGGCTCTGTCGACTCCACTTTGTCCCATGTCGGGCGGGACCAGATCCGGAAGGTGAGGCTTCCCTTGCCACCCGATGTGGATGGGATGTTCACCCCTTGAATGTAGGCCGGGTAATCGGTGTTGTTCTTGAACTTCATGTCGAAGCTGCCGTAGTAGATGGTGGCTTCACGGCCCGCCGGATAGCGGGGAAAATACAAGCTGTGGGGTCGGTGCTCGACATCTTCGTAGCCAGCGAAGAAACCGGCGTTGTACATGGTGGTCGCGGCCTGGGAGATGCCACCACCGGATTCCTTGACCAGTAGGCCACCATTGATGACGTAGCCATCGGTGAAACCGTTTTCCGGGGTACGGGGTCCTAGGGTGTCGTTGAGGCTGAACGTCTCGCCGGGAAGAAGCACCTTGCCGTTGATGAGCTCTGCTGCTCGTCCCAAATTCTTGTTCCGGTAGTCAGCATGGGGGTACTCGGTGGTGAATTCCCCGATCACCTGGGTAGGTTTGAGGGCTTCCGCCTGCTCGGTGGAGAACTCCGCAGACCCTTCAAGCACTTCAACTGTGGTGGTCCGGGCCTCACCGCTCTGGACCGCGGCCTTGGTGACGCCTTCTGCCAAGCCTTTCATGTCGACCTGCTGGCCACCCTCGGCAGGAACCACCTCGATGGTTTCGCCCTTGAGTGTGTAACTGGCATTCTTACCTGTCACCAAGCCAAGACCGGCACGGGCCTCGGCGGTCACCTTCAACAGCTGCTCCGGGCTGAGGTGCGGGACCAGCTTGCCGTCCTCGACCAGGAAGGTAGTGACCGCTGCGATCTGTTCTGGACTCACCTGGAAACTCTTGTCACGAACCTGCACCGTGACGGGACCAGAAAGCGCTGGAGTCGCGAAACTCGCAACTGCCTCGTCCACCATTGCTGACGTGACGGCCGGAGGTTGTGCCTTCGTAACGACCGCAACCTCACGGGCACCAGATTTCATGGCGTCGGCGACCACCGTGCTGGTGGCATCCACGTCCAGGACCACCGCATCGGTGGATTCGGTCCGGCTGATCGCGCCGTCCGCAAAGGCGAGCGTGGCGTCAGTGCCCTCAATCGTGAAGACCGGGGCATGGGTGGTCAGCGTCTCTTTGAGTTTCTCGGAATCGACACTCTTCGGCAGTTCCGTCGGGCCA
The DNA here is from genome assembly GCF_037055325.1 of Arachnia propionica. NCBI lineage: Bacteria > Bacillati > Actinomycetota > Actinomycetes > Propionibacteriales > Propionibacteriaceae > Arachnia > Arachnia propionica. Next base: position 887,869 of record NZ_CP146373.1, read on the forward strand.
CCGCCCACCAAGGTCTTGAACACGTCAACCGGATTCAGGCTCGCTCCCCCAGCCGCTTTCACGGCACCCGCATAGTCAACGCTCAAGCCGCTGTCCATAGGCGTGAGTTCAACAGTGTGCTCTTTGTCGTCAGTTATGGTCACAGCCGCCTCGTACCGAGACCCCAACTCGGTGCGCAGCCGCTGCTCTGCTTCGGCAGGATGCAGCCCACCGATCGCCACTCCTTCAACTGTGGTGTTGGCCGGCACCTTGTCACCAGCCATGAGATAGGCCGCCGCATAGGCGCCTCCCAGCAGCACGACGAGTCCGATGCCACTTCCTATCAACCATTTCCTGAGCCGCAATGGGGGTTTCTTGCTGGTCAACTCCGGTCCTTCTCTTGTCACTGCTCATGGGGAATGAGCCCGCCCCATGGTACGCGAGTAGGCTGTCACGTTGGCCGGGGGTCACAGGAGGGAGACGACGTGGGACTCAGGACACGGCTGAAAGCAACCGGATTGCCCCGTACTGCATGGGTATTGGCAACCACAACCTTCCTCATCGCCGTCGGCTTCGGGGTCGTGATCCCGGTACTGAGCCCCTTCGCACGCACCTTCGGGGCCGACAACTTCCAGCTCGGGCTGGTGGTATCCATGTTCGCCCTGATGAGGCTGGTTAGCAGCCCGTTCGTCACCCGAATCGGGCAGGCCATTGGGGAACGTAACGCACTCACCCTGGGAATGATCATCGTGGCCATCACCACTTTCGGGGTGGCGTTGTCCCCCAACCTGTGGTGGATGATAACGGTGCGGGCCCTCGGCGGAATCGGCTCCGCGATGTTCACCATTGCGGCCATGAACCTGCTGATCTCCACCACACCACAACACGTGAGGGGACGCGCATCAGGCCTGAACCAGGGCGGTTTCCTGCTCGGCAACATGGCCGGCCCCGCCATCGGGGGTCTGCTGGGTTCGATCTCCCTACATGCGCCTTTTTATTTCTATTCCGGGATGTTGGTGGTAGCCGGGTTGTTCGCTCTGCTGCTGCTCCCGGCAAGATGCGACCCTCTGCCGACTGCATCGAAGAAACCTCGGACACTCCGGGAGACGTCACGGGACATCCGCTACCGGGCCGCCTGTCTTCTCGGATTTGCCCAAGGCTGGCAGTCGATCGGAGTGCGCGCCACCCTGATCCCGGTGATCATCACCGAGACATACGCCTTGGAAACCGGGTGGACTGGTATGGCCTTCGCAATCGCGGCGGTGTTCCAGGCCGCGGCGCTGACACCTGCGGGATTGGCAACTGACCGGATCGGTCGCAAACCCGTCATGGTGACGAGCGGATTGGTGTGTGGCTTGTCGGCCATCGCCATGCCCTTCGCCCCCGGGATCTGGGTGCTCATCCCGCTGCTGTGCATCTACGGGATCGGCGCGGCCATGCAGGGCACCGCGCCCGCCGCCGCGGTGGGCGACGCCTCAGGTGGACGTGGCGGCACCCCAGTCGCGGCCTACTCCATGATCGTCGACCTAGGGGCGATCATCGGGCCCGTCGCCGTCGGTGGTCTGGTGGATGTCACCAATTACCAGGTGGGTTTCGCCGTCGGTGGTGCGCTCCTGTTGCTGGGCAGTTTCACCGCTTCCTTCATCCCGCAGAAACTGGACCGATCCTTCCTGAAACCACCAGTTCCCGAAGATGGTAGCGACTGAGAGGTCAGTGCTCGAATTCGATCCCCAGGGCCTTCAGGAGAGGCCAGGATTCGGACGGGCTCAATTTCAGTCCCTTCGTCCGGTTCTCCCGGGGATCGAACACGTAGCCGAAGGAGCCAACGAGGCTGGCCCCTTCGAGATCGGTCTGGTTAAATCTAGTCCCCTGCAGATCGCAGTTGTTCATCCCAGCATTCGTGAGCCGAGTCTCGGAAAAATCCGCCTCACGGATCGAACAATCGCTAAAACTACACCGCGCCAGCTCCGCACCCACGAACCAACAGAAGTCCATGTTGCAGTGCACGAACTCCAACGGACACGCAGCGAACCTGTTGACATGTGCCAGTGCCCAGTTGATCCCGGAGAGCTTCGCGCCGGTGAACCTGCACTCCCCCAGGTTGGCATCCGTCAGGTCTGCACCGGAGAAGCTGCAGTCCTCGAAACTGCACTGGTTGAAGGACGCACCGATCAAAACCGCCTTTTCCAGGTTCACACCCCTGAAAACGCAGTTCTCGAACTCGATACCCCGCAGCCCTCCGCCGGGCAGGCTTCCCTCGATTGTGGCCTCGATCACCGACCCCGGAGAGGTGCCTGCCAGTTCCGCTAGGGACAGCGCGGGAGCCATATCAGCGCACTTTGATGCTCAAGGGCAGGCTCAGTACGCCATGGATCGGGAGCCCGATCAAGTCGGCAGCACGCATCAACAGATCGTCAACCGTCGGAATGGCAACCCGAGCAGACTCAGTGCGATGTTCGCTAGAGCGCGCGGGGATGATCCTCTCCAGCACGGAGCCGACACCGATCCTGACCGGCGTGGCCTCCTCGGGGTCGATATCCGCCAATGCGCAGGCGCGCCGCCAGGCCAAGCTCCAGTCCCCGACATGATCTACCAAACCCCGTTCGCAGGCGTCGGCTCCACTCCACACCCTGCCCTTGGCCAGCGATTCCAGGTGTTCGTAATCCATGGCACGGTCTTGCGCCGCCAGGGTCGTGAACTGCTGATAGATGCGATCGAGTTCGACATTGAGGCGATCCCAGTCCTCGGAGGAGAACTCCGTGGCTGAGCTGAGCATCCCTGACGCCGCCCCAATCCGGATCGGTTCTCGCTTCAGTCCCAGTTTCTCGTAGAGCTCACGGGTCACGAACTTGCCGGCCAGAACGCCGATGGAACCCGTCAGCGTGGTCGCGTAGGCGACTATTTCGTTGCAGGGCATCGAGACGTAGTAGCCGCCCGAGGCAGCCAGAGCACCCATCCGAGCCACCACGGGACGACCGGACTCGCGTAGCCGCAGGATGCTACGACGGATGAAGTCGGAGGCGACAGCCGACCCACCGGGACTGTCGACCTCGAACAGCACCGCTTTGATCTGATCGTCACGCAGGACAGCCCGGAAGTGTTCGTCCACCACATCGGCGCCGACGCTAGGGCCTGTGAAGTTTCCGGGACGCCCCCGACCGGTCTCGATGGGACCACGCAGGCTGACGACCGCAACCTTCGGTCGGTCCCTCCGGAACGCTCTCGCAAGATTGGGGCGTGGCTGGTAGCGAGATACGTAGAGCAGATCGTCAGGTTTTGCTGCCCAATCGGCGAGCGCCCTGGCGTAGGCCTCGTCGCGGTAGCCGATCTCGTCGATGAGACCCATTTCCTTGGCACGTTCCGGCACCACCGGGGAGTCATTGACGGCCTCCCACACGGTTTCTAGCGCCACTCCTCGGCGCCTGGCGATGACCGCCACGGTGTCGTCCACAGCGGACTGGGCCAGGCGTTGGGTCATCTCCCGGTTGGCTTCGGTGATCTCAGGCGCCGCGAACTGGTCCGCTGCGGTCTTGTACTCGTGACGCTGTCCGAACTGCGGGGTGACCCCGGCCTTCTCCAGCAACCCACGGAAGAGGGTGATGTCGACCTCGACGCCGCCGATGCCAAGCCCACCGGTGGGCTGGAGCCAGATGGTGCGGCATGCTGTGGCGAGCTTGTAGGCGGCCAAGGAGTTGCCGAGTTCCCCGAACGACTCGGCCCACGCCATGGTCGGTCGTCCCGCCCCGAAGGTCTCGATCAGCTGGGCGATCTCGTCCATCACCGTCATCGGCTGGCCGCAGTCCACGGCGTGAACGATCAGCCCGGCGACACGCTCATCTTTCCCCGCAGCCTCGAGGTGTTCGCGAAGGTTGCTGACCGCAGTCGCACCCACCACCTGAAGCATCTGCAAGGGGTTCCGCGGAAAGGTCTCCAGCACCCCCCGGGCAAGGTCAAGTTCGAGCACAATACGCCGGGTGGAGCGTGGCAACTTGTCGAAGAAGGACTTGAGCACCATGTGGCAAGCCTACCGACAGCCACCAACACTCCACCCGGGAAACAGCTCCGGGACAGAGCTCTCAGAGCACCGAACGGGCCGTCTTGATCACGTTCTCGACGGTGAAACCGAACTCTTCGAAGCACTTCACCCCAGCAGCAGAAGCCCCGAAATGCTCGATGCTGATGCTGGCCCCGGCATCACCGATGTACTTACCCCATCCCATGGCGATACCGGCCTCGATGGAGACCCGGGCCTTCACATCTTTGGGCAGCACCGAATTGCGGTATTCGGGGTCCTGCTCATCGAACCATTCCATGCAAGGCATGGACACCACACGGGTCGGGATGTTGTCCTCCTCCAGCTTCGCGGCAGCCTCAAGTGCCAAGGAAACCTCAGAACCGGATGCGATCAGGATCAGCCTTGGCTTGTCGGAGGCTTCCTTCACCACATAGCCGCCACGGGCGACCCCCTCCGCGGAGGAGTATTCATCACCACGGGCAACGATGCGCAGATCCTGACGGGACAGGATGATCCCTGCAGGGCGATCAGTACGGCGCAGGATCTCGCCCCAGGCGACAGAGGTCTCATTGGCATCCGCGGGACGAACCACATCCAGGTTGGGGATGGCGCGCAGTGATGCGAGGTGCTCCACAGGCTGATGGGTGGGACCGTCCTCACCGACCCCGATGGAATCGTGACTCCACACGAAGATGGAGGGTAGCTTCATCAACGCTGCCAGCCGAACCGCGGGACGCATGTAGTCCGCGAACACCATGAACGTACCGCCGTAGGCACGGGTCAGGCCTGACAGGACAATACCGTTGATGATGCCGCCCATCGCATGCTCACGGATTCCGAAGTGGATGGTGCGCCCGTAGGGATTTCCGGGCCAGTCCTCTGCCTGCCGAGCATCGGGCAGGAAGCTTGGCTCATCCTTCATGGTGGTGTTGTTGGAGCCCGCGAGGTCAGCGGAACCACCCCACAGCTCTGGCAACTGAGACGCCAGCGCGGACAGCACCTCCCCGGAAGCCTTGCGGGTTGACATCATGCCCTCTTCGAAGACCGGAAGTTTCAGGTCAGCCGGGAGCTTACGGGAGCGGACCCGCTCCAGCAGGACAGCGCGCTTCGGATTGTCGGCCTTCCACGCCTCGAACCTCTCGTCCCATTCGGCACGATCCGCCTTGCCTCGAGATGCGGCGTTGGCGCGGGCGTGGGCAACGGCCTCCTCGTCGACCGCGAACGGCTCGGCGGGAAAACCGAGTTTTTCCTTGAGGGCCGCGATCTCCTCGGCCCCGATCTTGGAACCGTGGATGGCGTGATGCCCGGCCTTGTTCGGCAGCGGCCAGCCAATGATGGTGTCGAGTTTGATGATCGAGGGTTTGTCCCTGACGGCCTTGGCCGCCCGGATGGCCGAGAGCAGCGCGTCGAGGTCCTCCTTGTAGCCGGTTCCACCGTTGGTCCAGTCGACCTCCTGGGTATGCCAGCCAAGCGCGTCGTAACGCCCCAGGACATCCTCGGTGAAGGCGATGTTGGTGTCACCTTCGATGGTGATCCGGTTGGCGTCATAGATCACGATGAGATTGCCCAGATCCTGGGTAGCGGCCAGTGACGATGCCTCCGCGGCCACGCCCTCCTGGAGACAACCATCCCCGACGAGACAGTAGACGAAGTGGTCGAAAACCGACTTACCCTCGGGCGCGTCCGGATCGAACAGGCCGCGTTCCCTGCGCGCGGCCATCGCCATGCCGACAGCGTTGCTGATGCCTGCCCCAAGGGGCCCGGTGGTGCACTCGACGAACCGTGTGTGGCCATACTCGGGATGCCCTGCGCACTTGGCTCCCCAGGTTCGCAGCGACTTCAGGTCATCGAGCTCGAGATCAGCACCGGCCAGGTAGAGCTGACAGTACTGGGCCAAGGACGCGTGGCCGATCGACAGGACGAAACGATCGCGACCGAGCCAGGTGTCGTCGGTCGGATCCAATTTCATGATCTTCTGGTAGAGCAGGTACGCAACGGGGGCCAGCGAGATCGGGGTACCAGGGTGGCCGTTGCCGACCTTTTCCACGGCATCGGCGGAGAGAATCCTCGCCGTGTCAACGGCTCGGGTGTCCAGTTCTGTCCAGTCAAGGGTCATGTTCTGTCCTTTGAGCTCCTGAGGAACGGGGCAGCTGCGCCCGCGGTCCCACACTATCGGGTTGTTAACGTGAACACCTGTGGTGGATCAGGTGTCGGCGACGTTGATGGAGAGCCCTGTCCACTGAGGCAGCGAGGTCAACGAGGCCCCCTGCTCTACATCGGTTTCATCCTCCGGGGAAACCGTCCCAGGAACCGATCCGGGCATTACGGGGCGGATGGTTTCCCCCAGCGCCTCACGGACGAGGCGTCCGAGGTCAGAACCACCTTCGGAATCGTGGGTGCGGATCTCAGCCATGGCTCGGATTTTACTGGGGGTCTCCGACAATCATTTCAGGGGTGGCTCAGCGGACCACGGGAACACGATCCAACGGTCGGTGCGCCTCCAGCAGAAATCCGGATTCACGATCGTGGTCGGTTTGGCATAGAACACTGCGCTTCGAACATCGGCCCCGAAACCACGCAGTAGCTTCACCACCAGCGAGAGGGTGCGCCCCGAGTCCGCGACGTCGTCCACCACGAGAAGCTGTCTGTCCGTGATTGATTCGGTGTCCAGCATGGGGGCCAGTAGAACCGGATCGGGGAGGGTTTGTTCAACGTCGGTGTAGAACTCGACGTTGATGGCGTCGGTGAGTTTCACCCCGAGCCGATAGGTAAGCGCGCCGGCTGGAATCATGCCTCCCCTGGCGATGGCGATGATCACCGAAGGGCGGAAACCAGATTCGTGCACCTGAAGCGCGAGGTCGTCGGCGGCCTCCCCGACCCCTTCCCAGGTGAGCACCTCTCTACCCGCATGGTCGCTGGCGTCGCCGTGATAAACCATGGCGGAATGCTATCGGCTCAATCGAAGCGGCGGGTGACGAACACGACGTCCAGCCAGCGTCCAAATTTCCTGCCTACCTCCGGCAGCACGACCGACTCGATGAATCCCAGACTCTTGTGAAAGGCCCGGGAGGCCATATTGTCCGCATCCAGGACACCGAGCATGACGTGGACCCCGCGACCCCGAGCATGGTCAAGAAGAGCACACAGAAGCATCCGACCGACCCCGTTGGAACGGCTTCCCTCGGCCACATACACGGAGTGCTCAACGGTGTGGCGATAGGCCGCCTTGTCGCGAAACGGGCCGTAACTGGCGAAGCCGACCACCCGACCATTCTCCTCGAGGACCAGGACAGGATGTCCCTGGTTTCGCAGCCTCTCGAACCAGGCGGTGCGCTCCTCAAGAGTGACCGGCTCGACGTCATAGGAGGCGGTGGTGGCCACCCCACCCTCGTTGTAGATCTCCACGATGGCCGGGAGATCCTCATGATTGGCGGAGCGGATCACGGGAGGCATGGATTCATACTAGAGCTCACCACAGACCCCACAACGACATCTCGAAGCCAGAAACCGAAAAACAATCGAACGCCCCTCACCCGCGGCCAGGAAATTCCCATTCCCACTGCCCAGGCGACATTGAAATGGAACCAAGCAGGAACGAAAGTCATCATCGCGCAGGTTAACCTTTGACATTGTTTCCGTGCTCGTACGCACGTCTGGCCGAACCACGAACCCGACCGCCGACCCAATCTGACAGCAACACCTTCTCAAGCACAAGATCCCTCAACATCCGATTCGCGAGAGAAAAGTATGGAAGCTCGAGAGGATCACCTCAGCCCGACATACGATGGCCTCGCCCGAGAAATTCACCACGAATCCCAATATCCTTCCCATCGATTAGACATCGAGCATGAAACAAAACCTCACAGGCTCCTCGGCATCCGCCAGCACCTCGAGCTCTTCGCCTCCACCATGGCAGTCGAGCAGGCAGAACAATCCACCGAGACCACGGATGACACCCTCGGATCAGCCGCCATGAGGACCCTGCCCAATTTCGACGATTCGTGCACGTAGAGCAGCTGACCGACGAAACTTTCCGGAGAAACAATGGGGTGACATCTGGGCTGTTGCGATAGCAATCGTTGGCTCCTGGATTGCGATCGGCATCGTCGCATGGTTCGTTCCTGGTTTCTACCAGCCATTGTGGTTCATGGTTTTCGCACCGATCCCAGGCACGCTGGGAATGCTCCTCGGAATACGTTGGCGTCGACAACACTCCCACGACACAGATAACTCCAGCAAGGCCGAAATTCCTGACAGCACGAACGAGAAGCAATGATCTGCGATGCTACGTCTCCTGGACTCCAGTTGTCCTCCAAGAAGACCCGCATCATTTCCCTGGAGAAGATGTGATCCACCACTTCGGTCTTCCGTGGCCCTGGGATGACCGGGGCCACGGAAGACCGGTTTTCTCCGGGCCGGGAACAGCGCTCCCGCACGGGGTTATTCGGGCCGCAGCGTCAGGGCGTTCCGTGTTGCCGCGGCGATGGCCTCACGGCTGAAGGGCCAGTCGAAGAACTCACCCGTGGCCCAGGCCTCGAACTGGTCCGCAACGTGTGACGACCACGGGTGGCCGGAGCTTCCCGAGGAGATCACCCACCGGGCCCGGTCGACGTCGCTCAGGTCCACCGCCATGCGCATGGAGGGCCCCGCGATCACCTCGTAGTCCACCTGTCCATTGTCCTTGACGCGCTCGTCGTAGCTGTTTGCATTGGGGATATCGGGTCCACCGCCGACTGCCCGTGGTTTCTGACTGAAGTGGTCCCTGATGAACCAGGGCAGACCCTCACCTCCTAGGATCTGGCGCCTCGGAGTCTGGACGTGGAGGTCACCCCATCGCCACGTGGTGTGGTCCCGGCCCAATCGGGCGGTCAGCTCGGCGTCGGTCTCGGCGTAGGCTCGGCGCATGATCTGAGCTGCATCCTCCACCTCTGAGGTTTTCTTGTCATCCCACAATGGGTTCTGGGGTTCCGAGATCAGTTTTCCCATCAACCGGATTTCCGGATACTCAACCCCGTCGTCCGCCAGGGCCGCATTGCTGAGGTGCGAGAAAAGCGATGCCATGATCATCGCCCCGGGCTCGTCAACGGCGTAATGGCCGCCCCGTTCGTACCAGCGGGCCAGTTCCGATTGCAGTTCCTTGTGGCGTTCATCGTTCAGCTCCACTGTGGTCAGGGCGGCAGCGACCTCCTGGGCCTGCGGCGAGCCGTCGAGAAGCATGATCTTCGACGCCTCCTCCAACGTGACAGGACCCTGCGCGGTGAGGTGCGCGATGGCGTCGTACATCTGCTGGGAGCGATAGCCCTGGACGTAAACGGTACCGAGGTAGGGTCCGCTGGCCTCGGGCGTGACCGGCTGGTTCGCCGGGACGATGATCCCATCAGCCGGGTTGAGCACAGCAGGCATGTCTGAGGGTGCATAGAATCCCTGCCAGTCGTAGCTGGAATCCCAACCGGGGCGCGGCCAGCGGCCATCGGCCCCCAAGTTGTCCGCCTGGTGGGCGACGCCGTCCCGCCCGTCGGCCGGAGCCTTGACGGGCCGCACCGGGTACCTGCCCGGGGCCTGGTAGCCGATGTCGCCGGAGGCGGTGGCGAACAGGATGTTCTCCGCCGGATTCTCCATCAGGGCCGCCGCGGTCGAGACCTCCTCGGCATTCGTGGCACGGTCGAGCGCAAAGAACGATTCACCGGTCCTGCCGGGCATCAGCGCAGTCCACTGCAGGGCCACCGAGAGGTTCTCCGGTGCGCCGGGAACCGGCCTGAACTGTTCGTCCGGCGCGAACAACCCGGAAACGACGGGGCCGTGCACCGAGGTGCGCACCCGGATCTCGACGTCCTCGCCACCAGCGACCCGGATCGTCTCGGTACGAGTCTGATATGCCAGACACCTGCCGTCACGCTGATAGGAATTCTCGCCAACGTTCTTCTCAACCACCAAGTCGCTGACGTCACCGCCAAGATTGGTCAGTCCCCAGGCCAGGTCAGCATTGCGCCCGATCATGACTCCCGGCATGCCGGCCATGGAGAACCCGGAAACGTCGAAGGTGCATTCCCCATTCACCTGCTCGCAGTGCAGACCGACCTGAAACCAGACCGAGGGATAGGCGATCTGAAGGTGGGGGTCGTTGCCGATGATGGGTTTCCCAGACGCGGTGTGCTGCCCCGCGATCACGAAGGAGTTCGACCCGATCCCCGGGCCGTCGCCCAGCAGATGCGGCACGGCCTCCATCGCCTGCCGGACGCTCTGGAGCGCCCCGATGGCGTCGCCGGAACTCAGTGAGGGTGTTTCGCCGCCGGTCCCGGGTGACTGTGAAAGGAGCTGATCGGGCTCGGGGCAGTCCTCGGGATTCGTTTCCTGGATTTCCAGCGGCAGCGGCTCGGCCACCGGATACTCGGCACGTGTCCGCAGGTTGCTTCCCGTCGTCTCCTGTCCGATGATCGGCCTGCGTTTCTCCTCCTCGAACCGCGGGAACAGTTCCTCCACCGCCGACGGACTACCCAGTTTCTGCAGGTACCCCATGCGGTCGATCTCCCTCGTATGGGTGCTGCTCAGGCCCAGGTTCAGCTGCTTGAGCGAGACCAGCGAATCAACACCGGTCCACGGCTCGATGCCAGCGACGGGCAGGCTCAAGCCCAGCGCTGCGTACTCATTGGCCAGCTGCCACGGCTGCTTTCCCGATATGTAGGCGTTGATGCCCTCGGCGTAGGCCTCGTAAAACCCGCGGGCCTCATCCGACAGCAGGTCCCACTCTTTTTCCGCCACCCGGCGCCATCCCATGGTGCGCACCGTGATGTCCGATTCCTTCCCGGACTCTCCCACGAGTTCCGCCAGGCGCCCGGAGGCCATGTGGCGCGACAGGTCCATCTGGAAGAAACGTTCCTGGGCATGCACGTATCCCTGTGCGAAGAACAGGTCGTGGTCGGTGGTGGCATAGATGTGGGGTACGGCACGGTCGTCGCGCAACACTCTGATCTCGGCGCGTGGTCCGCTCAGAGTGACCTCACCGGAGTGTTTCGGCAGAGGTCCTCTCAGCACCACGACCACAGCAAGGGCCGCCACCAGGATCAGGGCAACGGCAACTCCGAGCACGGTGAAAAGCACTCGGCGGACAGTTCTCTTTTTCTTTGACATGTCTCGTCTCCCAGAGAGGTATCTTCGATCCCCTCCCCCGTTCCCCACACATGTGGCCGGAACCCACGAGAACGTTATTGTCTTCCGTTGTGGCCAGACATCTGTCCGTGGTCAACTACCTCGTCAGGGCCTTCCCCTACGCGACCCGTACGGGTTTTTCACGTGCCGCGGCGAGTATTCGACAGTAGAAAGAAAAGCCCATCAGCGCTGCTGGTCCTCCAGCTGCGCTCCGCCCGTTCGGTGGTCTGTGTCTTGTCGCCATCACCATCAGTTACGCCTTCGCAGCTTTTTCCAGTTACGCCTTCGCAGCTTTTTCCGCGGAGACCCAGCCCGCCAGATCACCCTTGTTGATCGCGAGGGCGATCATCTCGGGGAAGGCGTCGGGGGTGCAGGCGAATGACGGGATTCCCATAGCGGCCAGGCTGCCTGCCACGTCGTGGTTGTAGCCAGGAGTGCCATCGTCATCGAGGGCCAGCAGGGTCACCATCGTGACGCCCTGCTGCTGAAACTGACCCATCCGCCGCAGCATCTGTTCGGGGCTGAAGTCGTAGAGGTCGCTGATGAGGACCATCACCGTCTCGCGGGGGCGCTGCACCAGGTGTTCGCAGTACGCAAGTGCCTTGCTGGTGTCCGTGCCGCCACCGAGCTGGGTGCCAAAGATGACGTCGACGGGGTCGCTGAGCTGATCGGTGAGGTCCACGACCGATGTGTCATAGACCACGAGGTAGGTTTTCACCGCCTTGATAGAGGCCAGCACGGCTGCGAAGATGCTGGCATAGACCACCGACGTCGCCATGGAGCCCGACTGGTCAACCACTAGCACAATCTCCCGCTGGAAACCGGTCTGTTTGCGGCCATATCCGATGAGCCGCTCAGGCACGACGGTGTTCAATTCGGGAAGGTAATTGCCCAGGTTCGCCGCGATCGTTCGTGACCAGTTGATGTCATTCAGGTGGGGCCGGTTGGTGCGAGCAGCCCGGTTCAACGCACCCCGAACCGCCTGCTGCACCTTGTCGGCGAGTTTCTCCTCCACCCGCTTGACCACCCGGGACACAACCTCGCGGGCGCTGGCCCTGGCCTTCTGCGGCATGACCCGTCCCAAACCGGCCAAGGTGGCCACCAGGTGCACATCGGCCTCAACGGTCTCCAGCATCTCCGGTTCCAGCAGCAGCTGCTTGAGACCAAGCCGATCGATGGCATCGGCCTGCATCACCTGCACCACCCGCGACGGAAAATAGGTACGGATGTCACCGAGCCATCGCGCCACCCTCGGCGCCGAGGCACCGAGCCCGGCACCTCGTTTCTGCCCATCGCCGCTCTGGTTGTCGTAGAGGGCAGCCAGGGCGGCGTCCATGGCGGCATCCTGCCGGGACAGGGTCCCCTCAGTACCCTCCGGGGCGGTTCCCAGCAGCAGCCGCCAACGCCGGTCACGTTCGTCGTTCATCGTGCGCTCTCCAAGATCTCGTCAACGGTTGCGAGCACCACCGCGAACTCGGTCAAGTCCACTTCTTCCTCGACCATCGGGTCGACTCCGTCGAGGTTCGCGACCTTCTCCGCCAGAGCCCGCCGTTCGGGTCGTTCCCAACCGCCGAAAGCCCGCCGAACCACCGGGAGCACGTCGGTGAATGATTCCTCCGACAGTCCCATCACCCAGGTGTCACACACTTTCAGCAGAGCCGGAGAGTGGAGCAGCAGCAATGAGCTTCCCGACAGCACCCCCTCGGCCCAGGCCGCCTGCTCACCTGGTGCATGGCCTCCCGACAGGGCCAGCGACAATCGCTGCTGCACCTCTTCGACTCCCAGGTCGCCGCTGTCGAACAGCAGTCTGATGAGGCGTCCGGCCAACAGACCGGGAAGGTCGTTGCGATCGGCCGCGGCCAGCAGTGTGTTCCGCCACAGCTGTTGGGCTTGTTCCCCGAGCAGCCCGACTGCGGCGTTCACCGTGTCGATCAGCTTCCGGTACCGGTCGGCTGCTTCCGGCGCCAACCCGCCCAGGGCAACGGGAAAACCTGCGCAGGCGCGCCCCAGGAGGGCCGCGACCACATCCCCCAGGCGCCCGGTGTCGGTGCCGCGCACGTCGCCGTAGCGATACGCCTGCACGAGATCAGGAAGCGCCTCCAGCAGCCGCGCGACATCCGTTTCAGCCGCCGCCCGGACATCCAGAAGCCGCAGCAGCTCAGGCATGGCCGCGGGCAGGTCGGCGGCCAGCGCCCCGTTCACGCCTCGAGTCACCCCGGCCAGGTCACCGGTGTCGTCCAACAGCCGAGCCACCGCGGCGGCCTCAACGGTGTTACCCCAGCGCGACGCGTCCACGACAGCGATGGAGAGTTCTGGTTCCCACAGCAGACGCCAGGTTTCTTTGAAGGTGCCGGTGCCGGAACTTCCGATGGGCCGGCCCCAGTCGATGCCGAGGATCCTCAGGCGCCTGAGGAAACAGGATCTGGCAAGGCCGTTTTCCTTGCGCAGGTCGAGGTCGAGCTCTTTCTCGGTGGCCTCCTGCGTGAGCCTGAGTCGTCGCGCGGTCGCCGTGAGGTCCGCATCGAACGGTGTGCGGGGCACATCATCGGGCACCTCCCCAAGCAGTTCACCGACGATCGCCTCCCGGGTAACCAGGTCGAGGGCCAGATCGCTTCCCTCGCACAGCACCGCCAGGGTGGCCTCCTGCGCCTCGGGCAGCCCGGGCATGGGGCGACCGCGCAGTACTGCGAGAGCATCAGCCAGCCGGACGCCCTCGATGACGTGTGCGGACGAGGTGGGCAGGTCGTGTTCCCGCAGCACGGCACCGACGTGGGTCAACCAGCGTTCAACGGGACGGTCGGGGGCAGCGAACAGGTGGTGGTACCAGCCGGGGGAACGAACACCGGCCCCGTATCCGGAGGAGGCGGCTAGCCTGCCGTGGGACCACGGCACCCAGGTGAGCTGGGTTTTCACCTTCGGTAGCTGCTTCAGCAGGGCGTTGTCGTCGGCCACCTTCACCTTCGCGGCCAGCGCCGGAACGTGATAGGCCCCGCACACCACCGCGATTTTCTCGTGGGCACGTTTCGCCGCTCGCAATGCCTTGCGCATGTGTGCCTCACGCAGCAGGGTTTCCTCATCGTCGTCGCCGTTCTCACGGACTGCGGCCATGGCCTCGGCGATCACTTCGAAGACGTCCTCGTCACGCTGCTCGACGAGGTCCTCCCACCACCGTTCCGGATCATCGTGTCCGGCGGCCTCGGCCAGCAGGCTCAGCGGATCTGTTTCCACCGTGCGTTCCTCCCGGGAGCGGGCGAGGCTAAGCGAGCTGGGAAGGTCGATGAATGACACGTGCCGGGAGTTGCGGGTAGCCCAGTCGAGGGCCTGCCATTCGGGTGAGAAAGTGGCGAACGGCCAGAACGCAGCCCGAGCTGGCTCGCCGACCACCCACGCCAGCAGCGCAACCGGGGGTTTCAGGCCGGCCACGTGAGAGACCATCGCGTCGGCGTCCGCGGGTCCTTCGATGAGGATCGCATCGGGGGTGAAGTCGTCGAGGGCCCGCAGCAGAGACCGGGCCGATCCCGGTCCGTGGTGACGGATCCCGTAGATCCGAATCTCGCTCATGGGCGGGCCTCGATCACCGCGCCACCTGACGGCAGGCACGGTAGAAGTCCTTCCACTCGGCGCGCTCCCGAACCACCGTCTGGAGGTATTCCTGCCAGATCACCTGGTCGGCCACCGGGTCCTTCACAACCGCTCCGACGATGCCGGCCGCGACATCCTCGGCCCGCAGCACACCGTCGCCGAAGTGCGCGGCCAACGCCAACCCGTTGGTCACCACCGAGATCGCCTCGGCGGCGCTGAGAGTGGCGGACGGGGTTTTCAGGGAGGTCTTGTTGTCCTCGGTGTGCCCCTGCCGCAGTTCCCGGAAAACCGTCACGACGCGGCGGATCTCGGCAATCGCATCGGTGGCCTCGGGCAATTCCAGGGAACGCCCCAGCTCCGCTACCCGCTTGGTGACGATCTTGAGCTCCTCCTCGGCGCTCGAGGGCAGCGGCAGCACGACGGTGTTGAAACGGCGCCGCAGCGCGCTAGAAAGATCGTTGACGCCGCGGTCCCGGTCGTTGGCGGTGGCGATCAGGTTGAATCCGGCGCGGGCCTGCACCTCCATGCCCAGCTCCGGCACGGGCAGTGTCTTCTCACTGAGGGTGGTGATCATGCCGTCCTGGACGTCGGATGGCATCCGGGTGAGTTCCTCGACCCGGGCAATGGCGCCACGCTCCATCGCTGTCATGATCGGTGAGGCCACCAGCGCCGCCTCCGAAGGACCCTCCGCGAGCAGACGGGCATAGTTCCAGCCGTAGCGCACAGCCTCCTCGGCGGTACCCGCGGTGCCCTGCACCAGCAGCGTCGAATCACCGGAAACCGCGGCTGCCAGGTGCTCAGAGACCCATGACTTGGCGGTGCCCGGCACCCCCAGCAGCAGCAGCGCCCGGTCGGTGGCGAGCGTGGCCACGGCGACCTCGATCAGCCGTTGGTTTCCCACGTATTTCGGGGTGATCTGTGTCCCGTCTGGCAGGGTCGCACCCATCAGGTACTGCACCACCGCCCAGGGTGAGAGCCGCCAGTTCGCCGGGCGCGGCTTGTCGTCGACCTTCGCCAGGGCATCAAGCTCATGGGCGAAGGCCTGTTCGGCGTGTGGGCGAAGCACGGTTTCAGTCATCTGGGCTCCTTGGTGTGGGCGATGGATTCGTGGATGCTGTGGCGCAGAGTCAGGGCGGCGACGGCATCGCGTACGGCGTTCTGACCGGAGTGAGAGAGGTCGGGATCTTCCTTCAGCATTGTGAGACGGTCCAGTAGCTCGGGAATCTCCTGGGGATCAGTCGAGAACGCCAGGAGTTGAGTAGCAGCCTGGTGGACACCGACTTTGGCGTTCACACAGGCCCGGATACCGTCCAGGACGGCACCGGTCGTCCCGGAGCCGAGACGCAGCCCGTCCTGCTGCTGCAACCGGTGGCACATGTCGGGGAATTGTTTGAGAGCGGTGGAACGGATCGCATCCGCCAGGAAGGCGTCGCGGGTCGCGGAAGGCAGGAGCAGCGCGAGAGCCGGTACGGAATGCTCGTCGAGCAGCTCACGGGCAGCATCGACGTCACACCAGCGGAGCACGGCACTGGTCAGGGCCGGCGCGAGTGGGACCGGTTCGTCATCGAGCAGCGCACCGGCTGCGAGTTCGCGGACGCTGAACCCCAGCTCCGCCCAGCAGGTCGGTGGTATCACCGCGACAAGCCGTTGCACCCGCCCCGCTGGCCCTTCGGCGACACGGATCGATGCGACATCGGCGTGGAAATCGGCTGCCAGTTCCTTCTCGGGTGGTGCTACAGCGACGATGGACCGTTTCGGGGCACGCAGTTTTCCGAGCAGCCCTGTGGGCGGCTCCTCCACCCACGAGAAGCTGGTGCGGGCCAGTTCAACGGCACGAGCCAGGTAGGCCGAACCCTCAAGTCGGGCGAGGAGCCCGGCAGCGGTGCGTCCCACCTCTTTGGAACGATCGCGTAGGAATCCCTCAAGTAGTTTTTCGTCTTCCGGCCCCAAACCCACCTCCAGGGTAGCGACGAACCTGGCTCGATCGGGGGCCTTTTCCTTCCGAGCTTGTTCCACCAGTTCTCGTCCCGCGGTGGCATCGGTGGCGCGCAGGTGTCGCAGCCATGCGACGCGCTCGGGGAGGCTGCCCTCGTCCCAGTCCACCACTTCCGGTTCAGTCACGGCTCGGCCCTTCAACCAGCTATCGCCGAGCCCCACCAGCCAGCGACCCCGGGATCCCAGCACCGCGGGAAGCCGGGCCGCGATCTGCCGGTTGCCCTCGGCAAGCTCCAGCAGGGGGACGATGAGCCGGGTGGGCAGCACCAATCCCGTCTCGGCGAGCAGCGTCAATGCCTCGAGCAGGATCGGGTCGCGCATGGCTGGGGGCCGGGCGCGAACCGCGTTCATCGTGGTGACGAATGCTCTCGGGGGCTGGTTGGGTTCCTGCGCCGGTGCGGGCGAGGGCATCGGTAGATCGCGGGTGCGCACATGGGCTCGATGCACACAGGCCTGCCGGGCTGCGTGGTCGAGAAGATCCGGTTCGGGGCTGCCTACCAGGGAAGCAGCAATGAGCTGGGAGGGTTTCACAATGGGTACACCGTCGCTTCCTGCAGATGAGCGATGGGTCGTAGGCCATCGGCATCGAGCTCGCCAAACACGGTGGTGGGAGTGGTGCCCAGCTCGGCGAGCAGGCGCCAATGGTCGGTGGTGTTACCGGTCAGGGGCACGGCCCGATCCGCGACCAGCCACACGCCATCGTCCCAGGTCAGCGATCCGTGGATGGCCACCGGCCAGGCCTCACACCACGGGTCAGCCGCGACTGCCTCGCGAAGCTGGGCCACCGCTGTTGCGACATCATCGCCCACGAGGTCCCAGCCGCCGACCCGCCGGGATTCGACACGCTTGGTTCCGACGACGGCCCGCAACCGGGGCCTTCCCGGATAGAAGTGGAGGTCGGCATCAACCTCGGAGCCCGGGTACAGGCCGGTGTCAAAACCGTCTCCGGCCCGGGCGAAAAACAGCACGAGAGCACGGGTTCCGGTGGCACGGCCCCACAGCCACACGCGCCGCACACTGACCTGCTCCTCGTCGGTATCACGCATACCCAACACCACCCAGCGGTCCCTGACACCGGGAGTCGCAAGCACGTCCTCGGTGCGGGCGCTCCAACCAATGCGGGATCGCACGCTCGCCGCGAGATCACTGGGTAGTTTCTCGCGTCCGGCCCACGCCCGAGCCACAAGGTGCAAAGAACCGTATTCGTCGATGACACGGGTGGGCCAGTCGCCCGATGACGGCTGGGCAGCAAGTTCCCGGAGTCGGGATGCGACACCCGGGGCCTGCGCATCAACCATGCGCGCCGCCATGTGCTCCAGGCGCCGCGTTCGATCCCCGGCATGGGTTGCCAGTCCTTCCCGGAGCTGATCCGCCAGGAAACGGTCGAGCTCGGCCAGGCCGTCAGTGATCCTCCCCTCGCGTTGCACAACCCTTTTGGCGGCGGCGGCTTTCTGCTCCTCGGTTCGTTCTCTCGGTTCTGTTTTCCTTGCCGCGCGGGCCTCACGCGCATCCGCCCACTGAGAGGCGAAATCAGCCACCTCACCGGATTCGGAAACTTTTCCCTGGGCCCACAGGAACAGAAGGGCAAGGGCATGTTTGCAAGGAAATTTGCGGCTGGGGCAGGAGCACTTGTAGGCGGGAGATCCCGCGTCAATGCTCACCCGATACGGCGTCTTTCCCGATCCTTGACAGGCCCCCCACAGCAGATCCCCCTGAAATCCGATCTCAGACCACGGGCCCGGTGTAGCGAGTTTGCGGCCCGCCTTGATCGACGAGGCGTCGGGGGCGGCTGCCTCAACCCGATCCACTGTCCACGGTTCACCCATGGGCCCAGAGGGTAGCGGGCATCACTGACACGACACATCCCAGGAATTGACCGGAATCAACCTTCCCACGGCGGGAGGAGCAGCAGGAGAACGTTTCTGCGGTTCAC
Source organism: Arachnia propionica (assembly GCF_037055325.1). Taxonomy (NCBI): domain Bacteria; kingdom Bacillati; phylum Actinomycetota; class Actinomycetes; order Propionibacteriales; family Propionibacteriaceae; genus Arachnia; species Arachnia propionica. The sequence continues at coordinate 906,519 of NZ_CP146373.1, forward strand.
TCGTCGTGCACCCTCGAGGCCCGGAATCACCAAATCCGCTGCCCATCCGGCGTTCACAGAAGCACCACCGATCGCAGGACCTCACCCTGTTTCATGCGTTCAAAGGCCCGCTCCACCTCGTCAAGGGCGATTTCCTCGCTAACGAAGGCGTCGAGATCCAACCGTCCTTGGCGGTAGAGATCGACGAGCATCGGGAAGTCGCGGCTGGGTAGGCAGTCCCCATACCAGCTCGATTTCAGGGAACCGCCCCGGCTGAAGAAGTCGAGCAGCGGGATCCGGGGCACCTTCCCGTCCGGGGCGGGCACCCCGACCAGCACGGCGGTTCCCGCCAGGTCGCGGGCGTAAAAGGCTTGCTCCCACGTTTCCGGCAGGCCGACGGCGTCGATCACCACATCGGCTCCGAAGCCATCGGTGAGGTCACGGATCGCCGTCACAGGATCCTGTTTCCTGCCGTCCACGACGTCGGTGGCCCCCAGATCACGGGCCCAGCGAAGTTTCCTCTCGTCCCGGTCGACCGCGATGATCCGTCCCGCACCGGCCAGCACCGCGCCGGCGACAGCAGCACATCCGACTCCTCCGCAGCCGATCACCGCGACGCTCTTGCCATACTTCACCTCCCCGGTGTTGATGGCGGCCCCGAGACCCGCCATCACGCCGCAGCCCAGCAGCCCCACTGCGGCCGGGCGCGCCTCGGGATCGACCTTGGTGCACTGCCCGGAGTTGACGAGGGTTTTCTCGGCGAAGGCACCGATCCCGAGCGCAGGGGTGAGTTCTGTGCCGTCGGTGAGGGTCATCGGCCGGGAGGCGTTGAAGGTGGCGAAGCAATACTGGGGTTCGCCACGTCCGCACGCCCGGCAGGTGCCGCACACGGCCCGCCAGTTCAGCACCACGAAATCCCCCGGGGACACATTGGTCACCCCGTCGCCGATACGTTCCACGATCCCCGCTGCCTCGTGTCCCAGCAGGAACGGGAAGTTGTCGTTGATGCCGCCGTCCCGGTAGTGCAGGTCGGTGTGGCAGACCCCACAGGTGAGGATCCGCACGACCGCATCTCCCGGCCCCGGGTTGGGTATGACGATCTCCTTGAGCGTCACCGGGACACCCTGTGACATTGCGACCAGGCCACGCACTGTTTCAGTTTCCATGTTGTCGAGGCTATGCAGGGATCCGGCGCCGCAAACCCCTGCAGCCGGGTTCACAGGAAACCCACAGCCCAGGGATACCAGGCTCAGAAGGCGCGACCTCGGTGCAGGACCCTCCATGGTCCGGTTCCCCCGCGGACTTCGTGGAAGAATCGGGAACGCCATGACGAACCTCAGCGACCTCCGGCCCCGGGACGCCTCCCCCGATGCCCTCCTCGACGCCTTCACTGGCTGGGTGGAGGCATCAGGCATCTCGCTGTACCCACACCAGGAAGAATCACTGCTGGCAATCCTCGCGGGCGACAACGCCATCGTCACCACGCCCACAGGTTCCGGGAAATCATTGATCGCGCTCGGCGCCCACTTCGCGGCATTGGCGGAAGGGCGTCGTACCTGGTACACGGCGCCCATCAAGGCCCTCGTGAACGAGAAATTCTTCGCCCTGTGCGAGGCCTTCGGCGCCAAGCAGGTCGGAATGGTCACGGGAGACGCCTCAGTCAACGCCGACGCCCCCATCATCTGCTGCACCGCCGAGATCCTGGCGAACCTGGCATTGCGGGAAGGGCACAGAGCCGATGTCGGGCAGGTGGTGATGGACGAGTTCCACTTCCTCGCCGAACCGGAACGTGGCTGGGCGTGGCAGGTTCCGCTGGTGGAACTCCCCCAGACGCAGTTCGTGATCATGTCGGCGACCCTCGGGGACGTGACAGAACTGTCCGATGACCTGACCCGGCGCACCGGACGCGAGACGGCCGTGATCGGCGGGGCGACCCGCCCCGTGCCGCTCACCTACCGTTGGTCGATGGTGCCCCTGCACGAGACGATCACGGAGATCGTCGAAACCCATCAGGCACCTGTCTACATCGTTCACCCCACCCAAGGAGCGGCCGTCGAGCAGGCGACGGCCCTGCTCAGCCAAGGAGTGGTGCGCAAGGCCGGTGCCGCGGTCCCGGAGGAGTTGAAACAGGCCATCTCAGGGTTTCCGTTCGCCGGTGGTTTCGGGACGACGCTGTCCAAGTTGCTCCGTGGCGGGATCGGGGTCCACCACGCCGGGATGCTGCCGCGTTACCGACGGTTGGTGGAGCAACTGGCCCAGCGCGGGTTGCTGGCGGTGATCTGTGGCACCGACACCCTGGGGGTCGGCATCAACGTTCCCATCCGCACCGTGTTGTTCAGTTCCCTGACGAAGTTCGACGGTCGGCGCCAGCGGGTGTTGCGCAGCCGCGAGTTCCACCAGATCGCGGGCCGTGCGGGCCGCGCTGGCTTCGATTCCATCGGCAACGTGGTGGCCCAGGCCCCCGAACACGAAGTGGAGAACGCCCGGATCCTGGCCAAACATCAAGGCGATGAGAAGAAACTGCGCTCGGTGCGGCGCAAGAAACCACCGGAGGGTTTCGTCAACTACACGCAAGCCACCTTCACCAAGCTGATCGATTCGTCCCCGGAGCAGCTGCACGCCCGGATGAGGATCAGCCACGCCCTGCTGCTGAACCTTTTGCAACGGGACGAGGAGACCGCCGTCGCGGTTGCTCGCTTGATCGACTCCACCAACCCGGAACCGAAGGCACGCCGCGCAATGCTGCGCCGCGCCGCCGGGCTCGGTCGGTCGTTGCTGCGGGCCGAGGTGATCACCCGCCTGCCCGAACCGACCCCTGGCGGTCGCCACTACCGGTTGAACGTCGATCTACAACGCGACTTTGCGCTGAACCAGCCCCTGTCGGCCTTCGCCCTGGCGGTGGTCGAGACCCTCGACCCCGACTCCCCCGACTATGCCCTCGACGTGCTTTCCGTGATCGAGGCAACCCTGGAGGATCCCCGGGTGGTACTGCTCGCCCAACAGTTCAGGGCACGTGGACAGGCGGTTGCCGAGATGAAGGCCGACGGCTGGGACTACGAGGAACGCATGGAGGCCCTGGAGGAAATCACCTGGCCCCAGCCCCTTGCCGAGCTGCTGGAACGGGCCCACATCGAATACTCGGTGGCACATCCATGGCTGTCGGAGACCCCGGTCAGCCCGAAGTCAGTGGTACGCGACATGTACACCCAGGGCATGACCTTCGGCGAATACGTAGCTCACTACAAACTACAGCGCACCGAGGGGTTGTTGCTGCGCTACCTCGCCGACGCCTACCGGGCGCTGCGACAGAATATTCCCGAAGGACTACGCACCGAGGAGCTGGAGGACCTGATCGCCTGGCTGGGTGAGATCACTAGGCTGGTGGACTCGTCGCTGCTGGACGAGTGGACCGAACTCGCCGCCCTGGCCGGGGTTCCTGTCGAGCAAAGGGCCGAGGCGGCTCCCCCGGCACGACCCGTCACTGGCAACGAACGCGCCTTCAGGGTGATGGTGCGAAACGCCATGTGGCGGCGTGTAGAGCTGTGCGCCGACGACGACGTGGACGGTTTGGCCGCCCTGACCAGTGGGGATCCCATGACCCGGCAGCGCTGGGACGATGCCCTAGGTGACTACTGGGATGAACACGAGCACATCGGCGTCAGCGCGGATGCGCGCGGACCTGCGTTCTTCATCGTTGAACCGAGACGGGGCGGCAGGCTCTGGGAGGTGCGTCAGATCATCGACGATCCCGCGGGTAACCGCGACTGGTCCATCTTCGCCACAGTCGATCTCGACGCCTGCGACGAAGCGGGGGAGCTCGTGCTGCGCACCGTGGACTTCAGCCGGCTGGATGGTTGAGCAGGGGCAGGATCCGTTCGGTAAAAAGAGGCGCCCATCCGGGTTCCGGAGAGGCCGGATCCACGAACCGGGCCTCCTCAATCTCTGACCGCGGTTCCGGGAGCCGATCAAGGGGTTCGGGAACACGGAAAACATCGGCGAGAACAACGGTGTCGGCCTCGTTGGCGGCCGGGGCGCGAAACCTTCCCAGTGACAGCAGACCCTCCGGGTCGAGTTCCAGCCCCAGTTCCTCACGCAGCTCTCGGACGGCGCACATCTCCGGGGTTTCCCCCGGCTCGGGTTTCCCGCCCGGGTTGAGGAAGGAATCCGTGCCACGCTTGCGGACCATCAGCACCCGGCCTGCCGTGTCGGTGAGAAGCACGGCACTGACCCGGATCTCCCCCGGTCTGCGCATCCTCAAGTGCGGGATGCCCGCCTCCAGGTATTCCGGGCCCACCGACTCGAACCCGAATCCGCGGTAGAGAGGGGCCACGTGGCTCTGGGAGTGGATCACGATCGGCCGCCCACCGAGCCGTCCCAGCACAGCCGATACGAGTGCACGCGCCAGCCCCTCGCCGCGCCTGTCGGCTCTGACGGCCACCCTCCCGAAGGACCGGGTTGCCCCCAGCTCGGGTTCGCCGAACACCACCGTGCGCAGGTACCCCGCACAACCGGCATCGTCAGGGATCCACCAGTGGAGGGTCCGGGGGTGCCGGTCGAGGTCATCGAGATCAGGGATGTCGACGCGCTGCTCCACGAAGAAAACCCGGGACCTCAGGGACACGATCTCGTAGAACTCATCCTTGGTCAGTTTTTCCCAGCTTCTGATCCGAATCGAAGCTTCCACGCAGATCTCCATTCCCCTTGGCCCCATCACGAGAACCACGCGGTTCCGCTTTGGTGGTGTGGCGTAACCTGAGAGTACAGGGCGCTATCTAGGAGTGATGTGTTGTGATGAGCCTTGGTGGCTTGATGCTCATGATGATCGTGGGCGGGTTGGTCCTTCTCGCGTTGCGGGGCTCGCGCGCATTGAACGGAAGGCAGCAACCGCAACAGGTCGTTGCAGGACCACTTCGTTACGGTGAAACCCCCTTGGGGGATGCGGCTCGCGCATCCTTGGACGCCGACATCACGCGGTTCGGCGACGAGTTGCGTGATCTCGACCTGGACGTGGTGGGCATCGAACTGAGCGAAGAGGCCCAGACGAACTACTCGGAGGCCCTCGACTCTTACGAGAACGCCAAGCAGGCCATGAACCAGGCGCGCTACGAATCTGACGCAACAGCCATCGCCCACATCCTCGAGGAAGGGCGTTACGCGATGGCCTGCGTGAAGTCCCACGCCCAAGACAAACCGATGCCGGAACGCCGTCCACCGTGCTTCTTCGACCCAGCCCATGGGCCCTCTGCCAAGAACGTCACCTGGGCTCCCCCCGGCGGCGCACCGCGTGAGGTCCCGGCCTGTGCACTCGATGCGGCCCGGGTCACCTCCGGCTCGGATCCCCGCATCCGCATGGTTCAGCAGGGCTACCAGGCGGTGCCCTACTGGCAGGATCAGGGGCATGCCGCCTACGCCCGCGGCTACTACGAACCCTACGGGCTAGATCCGGTGGTCCAGGGGCTGACAAAGGGCGCGTTGATGTTTGGGGGGTTCTCCCTCTTGATGGGGCTTCTCGACGACTGACCCATTCGGCCCCAGTTTCCTCCGGGGCCGATTCCATGGCCAGGGCCCGCTGATCCTGCTTTCCAGGGTTGTGTCGGCCCGCCCGGCGCCGGGAGGCCTAGTCGTGCGGAAAAATAAGACACTCATCCGATATGGGTAGGCGGTGCACGTGTTCAGGGAACTTCGAGAGGGGATCGGTGGCTTTCTGCGATCCACCGGCCTCATGTTCCGGTATCTGATCGTCACGAGCATTCTCCGAGCCACGATTCTCTTTCCCCTGTTCTGGTGGGCCGCGAAGTACCTGTTCGCGATGCGAGGCCTGGTGTCCCTGAACAACGCCAACGCAGGCCGTTTCCTGCTGTCCGTCCCAGGGGCATTGTTCATCCTGCTCGCCCTGACATTGGTGTTGTTGACGACCTTGCTGGAGGTCGGCGGGTTCGTGAAACTGAGCGCCATCGCAATCTGGAGCGACTCCAAACCCTCTTATTTCGCCATCCTCGGCAGCATTCTCCGTTCCTTGCTTAAGATTGCCGGACCAGGTCTGGTTCTTCTTCTACCGTTAACGCTGGTGGTGCTGCCGTTGACCGGTTCGGCATTGAACCCGAGTTTCCTCCTCACATTCCGCATTCCGAATTTCATCACTGCCACCATCCTTGCCACCCCTCAGTACGCCGTCGCCTACTGGTGTCTCGTGGTCCTGATGCACGTCGTGGTCCTGATGATTGTCTTCGTCTTCCATTTCATGCTGCTCGGCGATCTCAAGGCCCTCGCCGCAATCAGGGCAAGCATTCGCCTGATAAAACCGAACGTGCTGCGTTTCGTGACCTTCATGTTTCTCTCAGCACTGTTTTTCGCTCTCGTCGCTGCGCTCATCATCGGGGCATTCGCAGGCCTTTACTTCTTGATCATGATGGCTGTCCCGGCAGATGCCACAGCCCTCGCGACCTTCGTAGGCTCTGTTTTCGTGATACTGCTGGCCCTGGTGATCGGCCTGATGGCCAGTTTCGTGGTACCGCTGGAACTGTATCTGCTCACCAACCGCTACTACGCCTTCCTGCGGAAGCTGCCCGATTCCGATCCACTCAGACCACTGGCCGACGTCACACCCGCCCTGCCCTCCAAGAAACATCCGAGCCTCCTCGACCGCATCCTGGGGCATCGGATCGCACTCGGTTGTCTCGTCACGGTGCTCGTGGTCAGCATCGCCGGCATCTTCACCATCACCGCCGATGAGTTGACAGCCGCTCCCGACATCACAGTGGTGGGACACCGCGGCGGACCGGAGGACACCACAGTGGAGAACAGCATGGAGGCGGTCGAACAATCGATCGCCGCCGGAGCCAATTACGTCGAGATGGACATCCAACGCACCCGGGATGGCCACTACGTGGTTTTCCACGATGAGAATTTCTCACGGTTTACTCATGAAAGCCGTGCGGTTCAGGACATGACGCTGTCCGAGATCCGCGAGCTGGATCTCGGCGAGAAATCAAAGGGCAGATTCAGTAACGTGAGGGTGCCCACCTTGGAGGAGCTCCTGGAGAAAAGCCGCGGGCGCATCGGGATCTTCCTCGAGCTCAAGGGCAAAAGCGCCGACCAACAAATGGTCGACGACGCCGTGGCGGCCCTGAAACGCCATGACATGCTGAGTCAGGTGGTGGTGATATCGCTCAAATACGAGCTGATCACCGGCCTCGAGGAACGCTACCCCGAGGTGACGAGCGGTTTCATCTATTTCCTGTCCTTCGGGGACACCGCACACCTGGTCGGCGACTACCTGATCCTTGAGGAGGACGCCGCCACCAGCGACACGATCACGCAGATCCACGAGGCCGGTAAACGCGCCGCGGTCTGGACCATCAACACCGAGGAATCGATGCAGAAATTCGTCAACTGGCCGGTGGATGCCGTGATCACCGACCGGGTCCGGCAGTGGCAGGCTGTCGCGGAGGAACGCCGACGGGCCGCCCCACTGGATGTGCTGATGCGTGAGCTCATCGAGTAGGAGGCTCCGTCGCCGTGGCGCCGAAGAATGTCACAGACCTGGGGTACGCTTCGGGGCCGTATGACTTCCTCCGCGTTCGAACACCTCTCCCCCGCATTCCCGCAGCGCGCCGCCTGGGGCACTGCACAGAGTCTTCGAGCCTGGCAGGTGGCTGCCCTCGAGCTGTACGCGACCACCCAGCCCCGCGATTTCCTGTGCGTGGCCACCCCCGGGGCGGGCAAAACGACCTTCGCGCTGCGTGTCGCCCATCAATTGCTGCACACCCGGACCGTGAAACGCGTCGTGGTGGTGACCCCCACCGAGCACCTCAAAACGCAGTGGGCCGATGCCGCGGCCCGGGTCGGTATTCACCTGGATCCGGGCACCGGAGGGGTGAAGCGGGGACGCTCCAAACAGTTCGACGGATCGGTGGTGACCTACGCGGGGGTTTCCCTGCGCGCCTACGCCTACGAGGCGCTGTGCAACCAGGTTTCCACCCTGGTGATCTTCGACGAGATCCACCACGCGGGCGATACCCGGAGCTGGGGGGACGGCATCCTGCAGGGTTTTTCCGAGGCCACCCGCCGCCTGGCGCTCACCGGCACCCCATTCCGCTCCGATGACAGCCCGATCCCCTTCGTGACCTACGAGGAATCCGAATCGGGGGTGAAGACCTCGCGGGCCGACTACACCTACGGCTACCGGGAGGCCCTGGCGGACCACGTGGTGCGGCCCGTGATCTTCATGAACTACGGCGGGCAGATGCGTTGGCGGATGCGTTCCGGGGAGGTGCTCGACGCCGACCTGGGAACGATGCTCACCAAGGATCTGACCGCCCACGCCTGGCGCACCGCCCTGTCTCCAACAGGCGAGTGGATTCCCGCCGTGCTGCGGGCCGCCGACCAGCGCCTGACACAGGTGCGTCGGGCCATTCCCGATGCGGGTGGCCTGGTAATAGCCACCAATCAGACCGTGGCGCGCGCCTACGCGAAGATCCTGGCAGAGATCACGGGGAAACGCCCTGCTGTGATCCTCTCCGACGACGCTAAGGCCGGCGGAAGAATCGAGGAGTTCGCCGCGGGCCAGGACCGCTGGATGGTGGCGGTTCGGATGGTCTCGGAGGGAGTGGATGTACCGCGGCTGGCAGTCGGGGTATATGCGACGTCCACCTCGACGCCGTTGTTCTTCGCCCAAGCAGTGGGCAGATTCGTGCGTTCGAGGCGACGCGGTGAGGTGGCGACAGTGTTCCTACCCACTGTCCCGATCCTGCTGGCCCACGCCGCGACGTTGGAGCGGCAACGCGACCACGTGCTAGGACGTCCCCGCTCCGAGGAAACCGACATCTGGGCGGAGACAGAGGCCCTCATCGATACAGCTAATCGCGACGAAAAAGCCTCCGATGACCTCCTCGGCGAGTTCGAGGCCCTCGACTCCCAGGCCACGTTCGACCACGTGCTGTTCGAGTCCCAGGCCTTCGGGATGCACGCCGAACCCACCTCACAGGACGAACTCGACTACCTGGGTCTGCCCGGTCTCCTGGAACCCGAGCAGGTGAGCACCCTCTTGGCCGAGCGGCAACGCCGCCAGCTCAGACGGCACGAACGCAAGGACCCGAAGTCGCAGCCGGAGGTGCCGCTGCACCGGGCGCTCGCGAACCAGCGCAAGGAGCTCAACTCCCTGGTGGCCCAGTTGGCCCGTTTGGAACAACGCCCCCACAGCCACGTCCACGCCGACCTGCGCCGCGAGTGCGGCGGCCCACCGCTTGCCCAGGCAACGACCGAACAGGTTGCTGAACGCATCTCCAGGGCCAGGGCTTGGCTCAGACGCTGATCGCCTGCGCTGACCGACCGACAGCCCCTGTCTGACACAGCCGGGCATCGCGCCTTTCGGTTCACCCGCCACTACGCTTGGGGCATGAGCGATGACCCCAAGAAGTTGGCGCACGAGGCCGTCGAGTTTCTCTCCTCTCGTTTCGGCGTGGATCGCATCGACCTGGCATTGGTGCTGGGTTCTGGCTGGTCTGCCGGAGCCGATCAGCTGGGGGAAGAGCTCGGCGAGATCACGCTCGGCGCGGTGCCGGGTTTCAAAGCCCCCGTCGTGAAAGGTCACGGTGGTTTTCTGAAACTGATCAGGACCTCTGGCGGCAGGATCACTGCTGTCTTGACGGGCCGTACCCACTACTACGAGGGCCGGGGGGTCGACCCGGTGGTCCACGGGGTGCGCACCGTCGCTGCCTGGGGCGCCACGACCCTGGTCCTCACCAACGGTTGCGGTGGGCTGAACCCGGCGTGGGCGCCGGGCAGCGTCGTGCTGATCCGCGACCACATCAACCTGACTGGCGCCACTCCGTTGCGGGGAGCCACTTTCATTGACATGACCGATGCCTACTCGGATCGGCTGCGTGACCTGGCACGCAGTGTTGCCCCGGATCTACCCGAGGGCGTCTATGTGCAGTTCCACGGCCCTCAGTACGAAACCCCTGCCGAGGTGCGGATGGCGGGACTGCTGGGGGGAGACCTGGTCGGGATGTCGACCGCGCTCGAGACCATTGCCGCCCGCGAGGCCGGGTTGGAGGTGCTGGGGCTCTCCCTGGTGACCAACGCCGCCGCGGGTCTGGCGGATTCGGGGCTCGATCACACCGAGGTGCTGCAGGCCGGGCGCGACGCCGGTCCACGGCTGGCCTCGTTGCTGGCGGGAATAGTGGGTGTGTTGTGACCGCCCGGAATGCTGCCCGCTCCTGGCTGGCGGTCGACTCCGACCCGGACACCCGCGCCGAGCTCGAGGAACTGCTGAGGTCAGCCGATTCCGGGGATCCGAAAGCTTCAGAAGCAATCGAGGATGCATTCAGCGGTCCCCTCACCTTCGGCACAGCCGGACTCAGAGGCAGGATGGGAGCTGGCCCGAACCGCATGAACCGCCTGGTGGTCACCCAGGCCGCGATTGGCTTGGCCGACTGGCTGAAGGAACATGGCCACGCAGGTGGACAGGTGCTGGTCGGCCACGACGCCCGCCACAAGTCCGAGGAATTCGCCCGCGACACCGCGGAGATCCTGGCCGGGGCGGGGTTCGCGGTGCTGCTCACAGGAAAACCTGTCCCGACTCCCCTGGTTTCCTTCGGCATCCGCCGATACGGCTGCGTTGCGGGGATCGTCGTGACGGCCTCCCACAACCCGGCAGCTGACAACGGATACAAGGTCTACCTCGGTGACGGATCGCAGATCATCCCACCAACGGACACGCAGATCGCCGCCCGCATCGCCGCCCACCCCGTCGATTCCCTCGCCCAGCTTCCACGCAGCTCCTCATACAAGGTGATGTGCGATCAGATCACCCGCGACTACGTGACCCACGGCGCCGACCTCATCCCGGAGGGGGCTGCCCGCGAGATCACCTGGGTACACACCGCGATGCATGGCGTGGGGGCCCGCACCATCCGGGAGCTGACCAGAGCGGCGGGGTTCCCTCCCGCCCACGAGGTTCCAGAACAAGCCGAACCGGATCCGAACTTCCCCACCGTCGCCTTCCCGAACCCGGAGGAACCAGGTGCGATCGACATGGCCCTGGCGCTGGCTGGAAGTACCAGGGCTGATCTGGTGGTGGCGAACGACCCCGACGCCGACAGATGCGCAGTCGCCGCTGTCATCGACGACCGGTGGCGGATGCTGACGGGCGACGAACTGGGCTTGCTGCTCGCCGACCACATGATCCGTCGAGGCGCGAAGGGGGTGCTGGCCAGTTCGGTGGTCTCCTCCGGTGCCCTCACCGCGCTGGCCGCCGCGAGAGGACGAGATCACGTCACCACCCTCACCGGTTTCAAGTGGATCGGAAGGGTTCCGGATCTGGCCTTCGGCTACGAGGAGGCCATCGGCTACTGCTGCGATCCCGGAACGGTCCCGGACAAGGACGGCCTGACCGCGGCTCTCATGGTTCTCGAACTTGCCGCCGGATTGCGGGCCGAGGGCCTCACCCTGGCTGACCGGTTGGATGAACTGACCGCCGAACTGGGGATCCACGCCACGTCCCAGATAGCGATCCGCGTCAGTGATCTCTCCCTGATCACCGATGCCATGGCCAGACTGCGCCAGAATCCACCCACATCCCTCCTGCATGCGCCCGTCACCTACCGCGACCTGGCTGAGGGCACATCCGGCCTTCCCCCGACCGACGCGGTGGAGCTGTCCGGTGACGAGGTGCACGTAGTGGTGCGTCCATCCGGGACCGAGCCGAAGCTGAAGTGCTACCTGGAGGTGCGGCTGACTCCCGAGAAGTCCCGGGTCGGCGCAACAGCAAGATTGGTTGTCGAACCCCGGTTGATGGCGCTTCGAGAACAGATGCAGTCCGTCCTCGGACTGGGCTGAAGGATTCCACGAAACTCGGGGCACGGTCCACCTGCACCTGACGACCTCTACCCTGGAAATCATGTGTAGGCTTTTCAAAGGGTTGTTCCTCGTCATCACGGTGGTTCTCGTGGGATTGGCGAACAGCCCACGAGCTTGGGCCGACGACGCCGCGCCCGTGAACCGGTGGAAAACCACCGTCAATCTTTCCAGCGACGGGATTGCCCACATCGAGTATGAGTTCGAGATGGATTTCTCCAAGGTCGAAGGACGTGGACCTGTCATCGCTTTCCCTGAAAGGCAACGAACCAACATTGAGCGAGAGTGGTTGAACTTTGGGATTTCCAACATTGACGTGAGTTCTCCCAGTGGCGCCAATTCCGAGACAAAGATCAGCCACGAGGACGGAAACGTCAGCATCCGAGTGGGAGAAAAGAACACGGTCTACCACGTCCCTCAGACCTATCGAATCAGCTATGACATCACTGGGTTGATCGCCACAAACAACTCCCAGAGCGGTTTGGATGAGTTCAGTTGGAACCCCATCGCAGGTGGAAAATCAGAAATCCGGAATTTCCAGGTGATAATCACCGGCCCAGCAGACATCTCGAAGACCGCCTGCTGGCGTACCAGAGACCTGAAAACCCCTTGCACGTCCAGCGCCAGCGGCACCACAGCGTCGTACTCCGTGGACACGATCCCGAGCGACGAGCCGATTCAAGTGGTGGCTGGCTTCCCGGCAGGCACCTTCCCCGGGGTTACCCAGAACGTGACGAAGGACCCCACTCTTGTGGAGCTTGCCTCAGAGGCTTATTCGCTGAATCCGGTGACGGGCGCCACCACTGCAGCGCTGGGAGCAGGGGCCGTGGCGGGGTTGTTGGCAATACGGAACCGGAAGGCCCGGGACGAGGTGTTCATTAATCTCACTCCAGGACTGGCCCCAGCCGATGGCGAGACAGCCCGAGTGGGGAAACGCCGGGGCAAGGCGAACGTGGCTGTCGCCTTCCAACCGCCCCAAGGTACCCGCCCCGGAGAGATCGGCACCCTGATGGACGCCACCGCCAACTCCGTGGACATCTCTGCAACCATCATCGACCTGGCCGTCCGTGGTTACCTCACGCTAGCCCCCCTCCCCAAGAAGGGCCACGTACTGAAACGCACCGACAAAAGCAGCACACACGAGCTGGCCGACTATGAACGGCGACTCCTCCGCAGCATCTTCAAAGCCGGGAAAAGCGTCACCCTCAAGGAGCTGAGAAGTGAGCAATACGGTGATGTGCAGAGCAGGACGAAGAAGAATCTCTACGCCCAGGTGATGTCGCTCGGATGGTTCCGCGATGATCCACGAAAGGCGCGCAACTCTGCGCTGGCCCTGGGGATTGTCCTGGCCGTTGCAGGCTTGGCTGGCAGCCTGTTCCTGGGGCTGGTATTCGGCTGGGGTCTGATTCCCCTACCGATCGCTTTGTTCGGCATCGGGTTGATTTTCCTTTCCCGCCGTTTCGGGAGCCGTACGGCCCAAGGATCGGCGGTGCTCGAGCAGGCGCGAGGTTTCGAGCTGTACCTGCGTACCGCGGAAAAGGACCAACTCAAATTCGAAGAAGGTATCGATGTCTTCAGCCGCTACCTGCCTTACGCCATGATCTTCGGCGTCACCGAACGCTGGACCAAACTATTCGCCCAGCTCGGCGCCGAGGGCTGCTACCAAGCTGACACTTCCTGGTACCACGGCACGGATCTTTACCACTCCACAGGCCTTTTCTACGCAGGCCTCAACAGCTTCTCCCAGGATTTCTCGCACTCACTGTCACAGGCCACAGCCGCTGCGGCCGCAGCGCAGGCAGCCTCAAGCAGTTCTTCCGGAGACTCGGGATTTTCCGGAGGAGGCGGATTTTCCGGCGGGGGTGCCAGCGTGGGTTCATGGTGATGGAAAGGAACAGTTACGGGTGAAACGACACGGACTGCAGGGACTACTGGCGCTGATCATCATCCTGTTGACCGCTTTCCTGGCCGCCCCTCGGGCGTGGGCCGACGAATCGGCTCCGATCAACCACTGGAACGTGGACGTCGACCTGTCTCGGGAGGGGGTGGCGCATGTGAACGCCGAACTCGAGATGGACTTCTCCGACACCCGAGGGCGAGGCCCGGTTTTCGTCCTGCCTACCCGGCAACCGGGCGGAGAGGATGGCCAGTTCTACCGCTACAAGATCTCCGGCATCCAGGTCAGCTCCTCCACAGCCCCGGACCAGACCCAGACCACCGAGGACAAGGAAGGCAACATCCAGGTTCGGGTCGGCGACGCGTCCCGATATCTCCATGAGAAACACACCTATCAGATCAGCTATACCGTGACCGGATTGATCGCTCCCGACCATCCGAAGAGCCACCTCGACGAGTTCAACTGGAACGTCATCGGCAACTGGCGGGGCAAAATCAACAATCTCACGGTGAAGGTCACCGGTCCCGAGAACATCTCAAAGACAGCCTGCTGGACTGGAAGCAACTACACGCAGTCCTGCGCATCCAACCGCAGCGGGAAAACAGCCACCTACCGCCTGCCCTCGATCAATCCCGGAACACCCGTTCAGGTAGTGGCGGGATTCTCTGCGGGTACCTTCCCCGGGGTGAAGCAAGATGTGGAATACCGGCGAACCCTCGGCAACTCTTTCTCCTTGACTCCGATCACGGGGGCAGCGACGCTGGTGACGACCGCTGGGGCTGCTTTCGCCATCGTCAAGTTCCGCAACCGGTACGCACGGGACGAGGCCTACCTCGGCGTGACCCCTGGTTTGAGCCCACGCGCCGGTCAAAAAGAACACATCGGTTTTCTCCCGGAAGACCTGAACATCGCGGTCCAATTCCATCCCCCAAAGAACGCCACCCCGGGTGAGATCGGCACCCTGATAGACGCGAATGCCGACTTCATTGATGTCTCCGCCTCGATCATCGACCTTGCTGTTCGCGGCTATTTGGTGATCACCGCCCAGAAGGACGGAGATCACCTGCTCACTCGAACCAAGAAGAACCAGGAGGAACTCGCCGACTACGAGAAGAAGCTGCTGTCAAAGCTCTTCCAGTCGGGCGATAAGGTCGCACTGAAGGAGCTTGGCGACGAGAAATACGACGGCCTGGATTCCGAGATCCGGGATATGCTCTATCTGCGGGTAGCGGAACTCGGTTGGTTTCGTGAAAGCCCGAGTTCCATGCGCTGGACCGGGAAAGCCATCGGCTTTTTCACCATCGTCATGGGAAGCTTGCTCTCTGGAGTCTTCGGGTACGGTCTCGGGTGGGGCTTAGTGTTCCTTCCCGTCGTGGCGGTCGGTATCGCGGTGCTCATGATGTCCGGCAAGTTCGGGAAACGCACGGCCAAAGGATCAGCTGCCCTGGTCCAGGCACGTGGTTTCGAACTCTATCTGCGCACCGCTGAAGCGGATAAATTGCGTTTCGAGGAAGGCATTGACATTTTCAGCCGCTATCTTCCCTACGCCATGATCTTCGGCGTGGCGCAGCGGTGGACAGAACTGTTCGCCCAGCTCAAACAGACGAACCGTTTCGAGGCCGACACGTCTTGGTATCGAGGGGTCAATCTCCATACCTCGAACAACGCTTTTTACACCAGGTTCAACAATTTCTGCTACGACTTCTCCGATGCCATGGTCACGGCCCATGAAGCAGCAAGAGCGAGCAGCTACAGTTCGAGTTCCTTCTCCTCATCCAGCTACACCTCCTCCGGATCCTCGGGAGGTTCCGGTTTTTCAGGTGGCGGCGGGTTCTCTGGAGGCGGTTTCAGCGGCGGATCGTGGTAAAGGAAACCGATCCGCGGATCCGGCCCCCGGGGGTCGGCGCGTTCCACCGGGATGCAGGCCGCTCCCCATCCGCCTTTGTGAGGTTCTACTCTGGGCACCATGCGCAGATTGTCCACAGGGCTGTTCGTCGCCATCATCGTGATGCTCGGCGGGTTGGCAAACAGCCCGCAAGCACGCGCGGACGACGCGGCTCCCGTCAATTGGTGGCGAACCACCGTCAAGCTCACCAGTGACGGGATGGCTCAGGTTGAGCACGAGTTCGAGATGGATTTCTCCAGGGTCGAAGGTCACGGACCCGTCATTGCACTACCTACGCGGCAACGAACCAAGAACGAGGATGAGTGGCTGAATTACGGAATCTCCAACATCCGCACGAGCTCACCCAGCAGCGCCCGGTCCGACACGAAAGTCATCGAGCAGAAAGAATACGGTACCATTTCTATCCAAGTGGGAAGCAATGGCGTCACGTATTCCACCCCGCAGACCTATAGAATCGGTTTTTACATAACCGGAGCGATCTCTCCCACCAATACCGAGAGTGGACTGGATGAATTCAACTGGAATCCGATCTCCCCCGGCACCAAATCAGAGATTGCAGACTTTCAAGCAACAATTACCGGCCCTGCAGATGTCTCGCAGGCTTCCTGCTGGCACACCAAGGAAATGAAAACCCCCTGCGATTCCGAGCTCAACGGTTCCAGCGCCTCCTACACCGTGGGCAGAATCCCAGCCGGAAACCCGGTCCAGGTGGCTGCTGGTTTCCCTGCCGGCACCTTCCCCGGGGTCACCCAGAACATCACGAAAAACCCAAAACCCCTCACCGGCGCGTATTCCTTGTCCCTCACTTCCGGGATCGCCATCGCTGTATTAGGCATGGGGGCAGTGGCAGGTTTGATCCTGATATGGCACCGGAGGACCCGTGACGAGGTGTTTCTCGGCCTTGCCCCCGGGCTGACGCCAACCACCGGGGCAACTGCCGCAGTGGGTAAGCGCCGGGGCAGGACGAACGTGACCGTCGCCTTCCAGCCACCCTCGGGCACCCGTCCCGGGGAGATCGGCACCCTGATGGACACCACCGCCGACTCCGTGAACATCTCCGCAACCATCATCGACCTGGCTGTCCGCGGATACCTCACCCTGGCCCCACTCCCCAACGGTGATCACCTATTGGCCCGTCGCCCCAGTCAGGACACAAAAGCGCTGGCCACCTACGAGTGGCAGCTTCTGTGCAGCATCTTCAGCGCAGGCGACGAGGTCACTCTCACACAATTACGTGACGAAAGGTACGGACAGCTACAGCGAAGATTCCGTGATGAACTCTACGACCAGACGGTCTCACTCGGCTGGTTTCACGGCAACTCGAGAGAAGCACGTAAAAAAGCGCACAGCATGGGGTGCACTCTCGCGATGTGCGGATTCCTGGGAAGCCTTCCGCTGGGAGTGATGATCGCTCTACTTCTCCAAGAAAAAGGCTGGGGGCTGGTTCCTCTGCCCATTGCACTGTTCGGCATCGGCTTGATCCTCCTGTCCCGCAGGTTTACAACTCGCACGGCACAAGGATCAGCAGTCCTCGAACAGGCAAAGGGTTTCGAACTGTACCTACGCACCGCAGAAAAAGATCAACTCAAATTCGAGGAGGGCACCGATATCTTCAGTCGCTACCTCCCCTATGCCATGATCTTCGGCGTCACCGAACACTGGACCAAACTATTCGCCCAACTCGGAGCAGAAGGCCGCTACCAACCCGACACCTCCTGGTACCACGGCGCAGACATCGATAACTCAGCGAGCCTGTTCACCACCACGTTTTCCAGCTTCTCCGGTGACTTCTCACTATCGCTGTCGCAGGCCACCTCCCAGGCCACAGCGGCCGCTGTGGAAGCTCAAGCGGCCTCGAGCGGATCCTCCGGAGATTCCGGCTTCTCCGGAGGCGGAGGATTCTCCGGCGGCAGTGCCAGCGTGAGCTCATGGTGACCGGGCCGGAAAGGCAACACACGAGCACAGGCTGCCCGGGTTGTCGGCATTGACCGCAATCCCGTCGTGGCACTGCCAGACGGATCACTTCCAGTCGGTGTGAGTTCTTTGTCTCACTCCTTCCGGATCGGAGCCCAGCTCGGACCCTCCGTCGCCAGCTTCTCGTCGAGTTTGCGGAACAACGGGCTGGGTTTCGCCAGCGGGGTGCCAGCGATGATGGGGCGGCGTTCCCACACCGCCTGCTGGGCCGCATAGTCGCCGGTCAGGATCGGATAGGTGACGTCGCCATCGGTGACCTCCCTGAGTTCCGGCTGGGCCGCCCACACCCCTCTGTTGCCGAGGGCCTCGAAGATGGCTTGGGCGGAGTGCGGCAGGTACGGAGTCAGCAGGGTGTTGCAGTCGGATACCACCTGCAGCGCAACGTGCAGCACGGTGTCGCGGCGGGCCGGGTCGTCCTTCAGCTTCCAGGGTTCCTGATCGGACAGGTACTTGTTCGCCAGGGAGACGATCCGCATCGCCTCGGTGATGCCGGCCTTGAAGCGACGGGCCGCGATGTGCTCCCCCACCGTCGCGAAGGCAGCGGCGGCAGCATCGAGCAATTCACGGTCCACATCGTTCAATTCCCCGGCATCCGGGATTGCGCCGTTGTTCTTGTGAGCCATGGAGATGGAGCGGTTGACCAGGTTGCCCCATTCGTTGGCCAACTCGAAGTTCACCCGGCGCACGAACTCCTCCCATGTGAAGTCCGTATCCTGGTTCTCGGGACCTGCCACCGCGATGAAATACCTGAGCGCATCGGGCCCGAACTCCTTCAGGAAGTCGCCGACGAAGATGGAGGCGCCCCGGGAGCTTGAGACTTTCGAGCCACGCATAGTCATGAACTCCGAAGACACAACCTCCGTGGGAAGTTTCAGCTCCCCCAAGACGGGTCTGATCTCACCGCCGACGGCTCCCTGCCCGTTGGCTCCCAGCAGAATGCCTGGCCAGATGACGGAGTGGAAGACAATGTTGTCCTTGCCCATGAAGTAGAAACTCTGGGCGGTTTCCTCGTTCCAGAACCGTCGCCAACCATCCGGGTCGCCGCTGCGCCTGGCCCATTCGATCGAGGCCGACAGGTAGCCGATGACCGCGTCAAACCACACGTAGATGCGCTTCATGGGCGCATCCACCCATCCTTCGAGGGGAACGGGAACCCCCCAGTCGAGGTCGCGGGTGATGGCCCTGGGACGGATCTTCTCCAGCAGGTTGTGACTGAACTTCAAGACGTTGGGCCGCCACTCCTCACGGGAGTCGAGCCATGTCGTCAGCTGCTCCGCGACCTTCGGTAGATCGAGGAAGAAATGCTCGGTCTCCACGAACCGCGGGGTTTCGCCATTGATGCGGGAAACCGGGTTGATCAGATCCGCCGGGTCGAGCTGGTTCCCGCAGTTGTCGCACTGGTCGCCGCGGGCCTCGGGGTAGTCGCAGATGGGGCAGGTGCCCTCGATGAACCGGTCGGGCAGAGTGCGCCCCGTGGACGGAGAAATGGCTCCCATCTGGGTCTGGGCGATGATGTAACCGTTGTCGTACAGCGCCGTGAACACTTCCTGCACCACCCGGTAGTGGTTGGGAGTGGTGGTGCGGGTGTACAGGTCGTAGGACAAGCCCAGCCCCTGCAGATCGGATGCGATCACCCGGTGGTATTTGTCTGCGCATTCGCGGGCCGTCAAACCTTCGGAGTCGGCCTTCACCTGGATTGCGGTGCCGTGTTCGTCCGATCCGGAGACCATCAGCACGTTGTGTCCTGCCATGCGCATGTAGCGCGCGAAAACGTCCGAGGGGACGCCGAAACCGGAGACATGACCGATGTGACGGGGGCCGTTGGCGTAGGGCCAGGCAACCGCCGCTAGAACGTCAGAACACATGGCCTGCATCCTATCGGGTGCTGCTCGGCCCCGTGTCCGGCTCAGGCCCGTGCGATGCGGAAACCTCCCCAGCCTCCCCAGGCGGCTCCAACCAGCATGAGGATCACCCAGCAGGTCCCGACGATGAACGCAACCAGATCGAACCCGACGAACAGGGGCCACAGCACCAGATAGAACAGAGCCACCGCTGCCCCCCATCCCAGGGCAGCAACAACCGCTCCGCGCCACCCGTACCCCAGCCAGAGCGCACACCCCAGCATCAACAGGGCAACGATGGGCAGGCCATAGAACAGGAACAGCCCCTCGGAGCGACCGCCATCACCCTGTCCCGCAGTCACCCGAGCGACGCTGCCGATGATCTGCCAAAGCATCGGCAAACCGACACTCAACGCGACAAGCATCGGAAACACTCGCCGCCTGTCATGTCCCAGCGCAACGGCGAAACGTGCTCCCCATAGCCACAGCAGCGGCACCGTCGCCAAACAGACCAGGAACAACACACCAGCTGGCTCCTGGGTGTTTTCCTGTCGGAACGTGGCGACCATTGCGACGTCTGCCAGCCACGGGACGGCGGGCCACCAGTAGCGCCATGCGAACCGCCCACCGATGGCGGACAGCACTGCGCCGACGTCTCCGTTCATCGTCACTTCCCTTTCTCAACGTCTACCTGAGCGTCACGTCTGGGGCCTATCAAGAGGTCGGCCAGTTCCCGAAGACTCACCGGTTTCCCCAACAGGTCACCCTCTGACCCTTTCTTCACCACAGCGCTGGCCCACGCTCCCTCCCGATCCAGCCGTCCAAGCCTGGGAAGTGCGTCCACCTCCACGATCGGCCCGCTCACCCGGGTGAACGAGGTGATCATTCCCCTCACCGTGTCGGCTGCTGTCACTCGCCCGCCCTCCATGAGGGCCACGTACTGAAATAGTGGTTCGGCCTCGTCGACAAGATGCGTGGAAAGCAGCAAGGTACGGGGAAACATACGTAACTCCTCCCGCAGAACCCTCGTGAACCGCTGCCGTGCTGGTACGTCGAGGCCGTTGTAGGGCTCATCCAGCAGGGTCAGTGGGGCGCGAGCCGCCAACGCCAGACTGAGGAAAGCAGCTGTACGCTGTCCCCGGCTGAGGGCCATGGGATGACGACTCTCGGGAACATCGAACCAGGCCAGCAGCTCTTTGACGCGTTCCATGTCGAAATTCGGATGCACCCGGGAGACATGGTGTGCGAGGTCACGCAGGCGCTGATCCCCCCCGAAGGGCCAGTGTTCCGCGGTCAGGTACACCGTTCCAGATGCCGCCTCGGGGAGCTTCCTACCGAAGACCTGTGCCTTACCGGTGTACCGGGCCTCACGGCCGGCGAGCAACCGCAACAATGTGGACTTGCCCGCTCCGTTCCGCCCGATCAGGCCTGTCACCGAACCGATGGGCGCTGACAGGTTCACCTGTTGTAACACCGCCCGTGTCCCCAATCCAACCTGCACATCCTTCAATTCGAAGGCTGCTTCACCTTCCACGTCGTGCCTCTTTCATCCGTACCGGGAGCTGTTCGGCCCACCAGTCGAGAATTGCTTCGAATCTTTGTCTTCTGTGCCATGGTGTCCCGGATCGTGAGAGCTCATGATTCTCACCGGGGAAAACCAACATCCTGGCGGTGACTTCATTGCGCCGCAGCGCGGTGAAGTAACGTTGCGCCTGTTCCAACGGGCACCGCAGGTCCCGTTCGGAATGAATGACCAGTGTCGGGGTCGCAACCTGCCCGACCCTCGCCATAGGCGACTGCTGCTCAATCCTATCCGGATCGACACCAACATAGCCGTCCGAGAAAAACCATCCGATATCGCTGGTACCGATGAACGCAGCAGGATCCAAGTAACCTCGCTCAACGACGGCAGCGGTGAACCTGTCGTCATGCGAGGTGATCCACGCGGTCAGATACCCCCCGTAAGAACCTCCCATGACTCCCACTCGGTCCTCGTCCAGACTCTTGAACTGCACACACGCCCCGTCAAGAAAGGCCAGCACATCGGCCATGTCAACCACACCCATGCGTTCCTTGACCGCCCGGCCATGGGCCTGCCCGTAGGATGCGGAGCCCCGAGGGTTGCACTGCACCACGGCATATCCCGCACGGACGTAGACCTGAGCCTCGTCGAAGAAGGCCCAGTTGAAATTCGAGAACGGGCCGCCATGAATGTTCAACAGAACCGGATGGGGGCCTCTCCCCTTGGGCACGAAAACCCAGCCATGAATGTCATTGCCGTCCTCGCCCTGCACAGTCAGTTCCCTCGGCTCCACCGGGGTCGCAGCAGCGATGAGAGGTCGTGCGAAATCAGTCAGCCGGACGAGTCTTCCCTCAGCGAGACGGGCAAGTTCCATGGGATGTGTGGCCTCGCTGACGACCGCCACGGTCACGCCTTCACGTTCCGCAGCGGCGCTGACCACTCTCGGTCCCCTGACGAGAACATCAATCCGTCCTTCAGGGGAGATCGCTTGCAGTTCCCCGCAACCCCGGACTCTGGCGGGGGCCATAACGGATCCCTGTCCAAAAGGCTCCAGGAAACCCCACGGAGCCTCGTAGTCGCTAGTGACCGGATCCGTGAGAATCCGGGGTTCGGTGCCGGGTTTCGCGTCAGCGTCCAGAGCAGCGATGGCCGTGGCGCGTCCAACGAAGTCGAGTCCGCTCTCGCCGAGGTGCTCCGTCAGCAGAAACAGGGTTCTGCCGTCACGGCTGAACCGGGGTCGCGACCAAGCCTGCGGCGATTCAGGACCACCAACCACGAGAACCGGCGCGCCGCCAGCAACGGGCACTTCGTAAACCATCGTTCGAAGATCCGAGTCCTCCCCGGCATGCAGTGCAGCAGTGAAATAGACACGTTCCCCATCCGGGGTGAACTCCGGTTGGTGGCAGTCGGCTTCCATCGGGGTGAGCAGCCGTGCCCGGGGAATTCCACGCCTCCCCCCAAGCAGCGTGTTGTCCCTGGGTTCCTCCTCGGTTCCCGTTGCCGCACGCCCCCGGGGTTCCAGCCAGGGTTCCTCATCGAGGGAGGGAACTTCCAGGAGGTAGATCCCCCGGGGACGGTCCCGGGTGTATCCGAGACCGTTGGCCTGGTACTTGTTTCCCACGATCAGCCTGGGATCCTCGCGGTCAGTGGGGACACCGTCGAGAGTCCCGTACCGCCCCTCCTCGGGCATCCTGGCAACGAAAGCCAGCTTCCTCGAGTCGCTGGACCACACGAATTCATCCACTCCAAGAGGAGCGTCCGTGATGATCCTGGGTTCCCCGCCCTCAGCGGCGACGATGGCAAGTTGCGGTTTGACATCGATGCCGCCCCGGAGGAAGGCCACCGTCTGCCCGTCAGGGCTCAGTTGTGGCGCCAGGTCCGATGTGCCCCGGGTCAGGGGCCTGGGACGTCCTCTTCCTGCCGTGGCCACGCTCCAGATTCTCCCGACGTAGTCATCGACGACGAAGGAAGGACGTCGCGCGGCAAAAACCGCCTGCTCGCCATCGGGGCTGAGACTCGGGGATGACAGGCTGACCAGCAGGTCCAGATGGCGTGGTTTCACATCCATACCGTAAAGCTTCATCGCTTCCAGACACCACGCGAACCCGGAGGACGGATGGGCCAGGGCAACTTTCGAATCGGAACCGACATCGGACGCGCCATGGCCGCTCCGGCAGCCACGCCAGCAGCCAGAATGATGCCCACCGCGGCTGCGGTCATCAGGTCTTGCTGACCTTCTAGGAAGGACGTCTCCCCGGTTCCGAGAGCCAACTTCAACACCCCGGACCATGTGACCAGACCAGGCAGGATCGGCACCACGGCAGATGCCGAGATGGAGTCCAGTTGTACCCGCAGCAGGCGCGCCGCAGCTGCGGATGCCGCCCCGACCAGCAGGGCGGCTGCTCCGGTGGCCGCCACCACGGGCCAGTGCTGCGCCAGCAACCACAGGAAGAACCACCAGCTGGCAGCGCCGATTATCCCCGCGCTGACGATCGCCCGCCGCGACGCTCGGGTGCAGAAAGCCCACGCCGCAGCCACAATCCCGGACCAGAACACCGAGACGGGCCCCAACAGGCCATCGATGCCAAACTGCGCAGTGATCCACACTGGAATACCCAACCAGCTGGCTCCCGCCACCACGATGCTGGCGCCGATCACCAGCCCGATGGTGACAATCAGCCCATGGATGGCATGGGCGGTACCGGTCACGTAGAGGCCAGAGATGGCATCCTCCGAGGCACCGAGAATGGCCAGGCCGGCGAGCATCGAGATGATGGCACCAATGACTATCAGCCCCGGTTCAATCCCGGCCAGCCCCGGGACATCCCACCCCTTGGCCAAAGCGACACCGACCGCGGCTGCCGCGGCCATCGCTCCACCGACGCACTGCTGGAAGAACACTGAGACCCGTCGCCTCGCCAACCACACCTGGGTCCGGTGGATGCTCCAGGCGACGATCAGCGCCAAGAGGCCGACGATCCACCGGGCCCCGAACATGAGCGCTGCCGCGCTGGAAACCGCCCCGAAACCCAGGGAGACATCGAGGCCTCCCCAGCGTCCCTGGCGCCCGAGGATGGCCTCGATCCGAGCCCGAGAGTCCGGGATGCTTTTGCCCCGGGCTTCGGAGGCGACCTGCTGCAGCATCGTTATGAGCTCAAAGTCCTGATGACCGACGGGAACGACCCGCATGGCGGTCAGGGGTTCGCCATCGGGCTTCCCCCTGACTGAGACGATGATCATGTTCCCGGTGACGTCGGTGTGGTATTCCGCCATTCCGAGATCCCGCATGGCATGCCGGGAGGCCCGAATCGCCGAGGACACGGAGGCGCCGTGGGCCAGCATCCCGCACCCAATCTCCAACCCCAGGTCCAGCACCTTCCGGGGATCGGCGGTCATGCCTGCTCGCTGGGAAGCTCGAACAGCGCGAGCTGCTCGGGCGCATCATCGTGCGGCGGCTCCATTCGTTCCGGCTTTCTCTCCGTTTCCGGGAAACCGGGGCCCCGAGTCACGGGGACACCGTCCCGGTGGGCAGTGGCGGCGGCACGTGCTCGTTCATCGGCTGCCTCGTTCAGGGGGTGGCCTGCATGTCCTTTGACCCATTCAAAACGCACCCGTCTGCCCTGCAGGGCACGGTCGAGTTGCTTCATCAGGTCGGCATTCAGGACAGGTTTGCCGTCGCCCTTCTTCCAGCCACGACGTTTCCAGCCCGGAAGCCATGTGGTCAGGGAGTTGATGACGTACTGCGAATCGCACAGGATCAGCAGTTCCTCATCCATGCCCGTAGTGGAGTTCAACAGGTCCAGCACCGCCATCAATTCCCCCATGTTGTTGGTCCCGTGCGGCCAGCCCCCACAGTCCCAGTGGTCGTCATCGATGTACCAGGCCCAGCCGGCCGGACCGGGATTTGCCAGCGAGGAGCCGTCCGCGGCCGCCGTGATCACGCCCGCGCCTCGCAGCGGGCGGCGCGGAAGGCCGGACGGATCAGCCCCGTGACGAGGGCCTCTCGTTCGTCGTGGTGCAGGAAGGCTGCACGCATGGCCGCCACGGTCACGGCCTCCACCTCGGTGAGTCCCCATCCGAAGGTCTCGGAGAGCTTCGCGAACTCCTCGGACAATGCGGTGCCACTCATCAGGCGGTTGTCGCAATGGATGGTGACGTTGAAACCAAGCTCGGCGAGTCGCCCGACGGGATGCCGGTCGAGAGACTTGGCCACACCGGTTTGAAGGTTCGATGTCGGGCACACCTCGAGCGGAATCTGCTGGTCCCGCACGAAGGCCGCGAAGCGGCCGAGCCTGGGCCGATCCCCCCAGAAGTCGTCGATGTCCTCGCAGATCCGCACACCGTGGCCGATGCGCTGGGCGCCGCAGAGTTGGACGGCCTCCCACATCGACTCCGGTCCGTCGGCCTCGCCTGCATGGATGGTGAAGTGCGCGTTATTGCGTCGCAGCAGGTCGAAGGAAGCCTGGAAACGGGTGGGAGGGAATCCCAGCTCGGCACCGGCGATGTCGTATCCGACGACAGAGTCGTCGCGGTGGACCAGAGCAAGTTCAGCGATCGCGGTGGTGGGTTCATCGACGTGCCGCATCGCCGTGACGATCTGGGTGGCGACGATGGCCCGTCCCGCGGTCTCGGCCTGCGCCATGCCCTCGGCCAGGCCGTCACGGACCGCCTCCACAGCCGCCTCCAACGTCAGCCCTTTCTGCAGGTGCTGTTCGGGAGCCCAGCGGGCCTCGGCGTAGACGACGCCGTCGGCGGCTTGGTCCAGCACGAACTCTCGTGCCACTCGCACCAGCTGATCGCGAGTTTGCATGGCGGCTGTGGTGTGGGCGAAACCCTCCAGGTAGCGCACCAGGGAACCGGAGTCGGCGGATTCGAAGAACCACCTGCCCAGTTTCTCCGGGTCGGTGGTGGGTAGCTCGTGCCTGTTCTCGGCGCAGTGCTCGATCACGGTCGAGGGGCGCAGCCCACCATCGAGATGATCGTGAAGGGCGACCTTGGGCAGGGCACGTAGTTCTTCCAGGCTCAGCATAAAAACATCCTAGAGTTGTGGGTAAGGGTCAGCGGACATGGTTCAGATCGGCGGGTCCGAAAGCCTGCGGCAGCACCTCCGACATCGGCAGCACCCCGGTCGGGGTGTCCACGAGAAGCACATTCCCGCCGAACTCGAACAGCAGCTGCCGGCACCGCCCGCAAGGCAGGATCCTCTCCCCCAGTTTGTTGCAGCATGTGAACGCCACCAGCCGTCCACCTCCCGTGGCATTCAGCTGTGAGACCAGCCCGCACTCGGCGCAGAGCCCCACCCCGTAGGATGCGTTCTCCACATTGCAGCCAACCACGATGCGACCGTCGTCCACCAGGGCAGCCGCCCCCACCTGGTAGTCGGAGTAGGGCGCATAGGCTCTTTCCGTGACCTCCCGCGCCGCGGCCCGCAGCCGTTCCCAATCGATTCCGGTCATGTCAGTGGGTCTTCACGAAGTGGACACCATCAGCGGCGGGCGGACGGACGCGACCGACCAATCCAGCGACGGCAATGATTGTGGCGACATAGGGCAGCATCTCGATGAACTCACTGGGAATCGGGAGGCTCATCAGTTTGATGGACTGCGCCAAGGCCCGGGTGAACCCGAAGAACAGAGCCGTTCCCGCTCCCCAGACAGGATGCCAGCGACCCATGATCACCGCGGCCAGGGCAATAAAACCGTTTCCTGCCGTGATGTTGTTGTCCTGGAAGGCCCCGCCGAAACCGACCGTGAAATAGGCCCCACCCAGACCCGCGAAGATCCCGCCCAGCAGCACAGCCTGGGTCTTGGTGGAGATCACCTTGATCCCGACGGTGTCCGCTGCCTGCGGGTGCTCACCGACCGCCCGGACCCGCAGCCCCCACTTGGTGCGGTGGAGCAGGAACCACACCAGCGCAACAGCAAGCAGGGCCATGAAGGTCAGGGGGCGTTGGGTGAACAGGATCGGCCCGATGAAAGGGATGTCGCTCAGCGCGGGAACGGCGAACACCGGCATGGGGCTGACCATATCGAAGGTCTTGGGATCGCGGGCGACGAGCTGCTGGAAGATGAAACCCGTCAACCCTGTCGCCAGCAGGTTCACGACCACCCCGACGATGACGTGATCCACCAGATATTTCAGCGTGAACAGGGCCAGCACGCCCCCCATCAGGAGGCCGGCGACGGCCGCCGCCATCAGGGACGCCAGGAAGGACTGGGCCACCGAAAACCCCAAGGACTGGGTGCTGGAGAACATCACAGAGGCTGCGAAGGCCGCCGCCAGGAACTGGCCCTCAATCGCGATGTTCACCACGCCGGCACGCTCCGACAAAACACCGGCCAGCACCCCGAACAGCAGCGGGGTTGAATACGCCAATGTGAGGTTCAGCTGGCTCGTCAGGACGAACGGGACCGTGGAGGACGCAGCGGCCCAGACAATGAAACCGGAGAGGATGCTGAGCCCGGCGACCACTCCCGCCGCGGTACGCAAACCCTTCGGGAGCTCGCCGATCAGGAACACGGCCCCCGCAGCAAGGGTGAACAGGGCGAAGACCATCAGCAACGGCGGGCCCGGCACCTCAATGGTCGGCAACTGCACATCCGCGAAGGCGTCCGACAAGGCGATGTTCCCGGTCGGATTGGCGGTGAACGCCATCACCACCAGCAGCACCCCGAGCAGGGCGAGGAGAATCCCCGTCGCGATGCGCGTGGAACGCCCCTCCGGTGATTCGATGACCTTCCTTTCCGGAGCGTCGATGCCAGGAACGATGATGTCGGTGCTCATGCCTTGGCCTCCTTAGGGGTGGTCCGGGCGACACCGCATCTGCGTTCCTTGAGGAAGGGCAGCAGCCAGGTGACAAAAGCGGGCGCCGCGACGAGCAGAACGATCAGGGCCTGGATGAGGTCCACCAACTGTTTGGGGGTGTCGGCGATCGTGACCATGGCGGTGCGACTGGCCTTCAACGCGCCGAACAGCAACCCTGCCAGCACCACACCGATGGGACGGGAACGCCCCAACAGGGCCACCGTGATGGCGTCGAACCCGAGGGTTCCGATGATGCTGACGGTCAGCTGCGGCGGGTAGCTCGTCAGAATCACGGGGGCGGTGACGGTGATCAGGCCACCGAGACCCGCCAGGCCACCGGCCAGGGCCATCGTCGTGAAGGTGACCCGCCCCACGGAGGTTCCCGTGGTTGCCGCAGCATCCGGGTTCAACCCGACCGCCTGCAGCTGAAGACCGAACCTGGTGCGTTCCAGGAGCCACCAGCATCCCAGAGCCGCCAGCAGCGCCAAACCGAACCCCAGGTGCAGACGGGTCCCGGCGATCCGGGGCAGGGTGGCGCTCCACTCCAACACCGGTGCGATCGGGTTGGAAGCCCCCGGTTGCCGCATGAATGGTTGCTTCAACAGATAGGAGAGGATGTTCGCGGCGACGTAGTTCATCATGATCGTGAGGATCACCTCGTGGGCCCCTGTGCGGGCCTTGATGAGACCGACCACACCACCCCAGAGCGCCCCCATGAGGACGCCCGCGAGGATCACCAGCGGAAGGTGCAGGAGGAGGGGAAGCCCCTTGACGCTGAAACCGAGATAGGCCCCAAGCAGCGCCCCCATCACGGCCTGACCCTGGGCGCCGATGTTGAACAACCCGGCCCGGAAAGCCAGTGCCACCCCGAGGCCGGCCGCTATGAGAGGAGCCGCCTCCGCGGTGGTTTCGGTGAGGGCGGTCACCGACCCGAGGGAACCCACGTACATGGCCTCGAAAGTAAGGGCGATCTTGCCGAAGGTGGCGTCCAGGGCGTCGCTGGGCCGGGCGATGAAGTAGGCGTATTTCGCCATAATCCCCGCATCGGTGACCACCATGATGACCATCGCGACGACGAAGGCCAGGATCAGGGAGGCCGTGGTCACCAGGGCCGTGGTGATCCAGGCCGGGCGGCCACGGTTTCCGGTGCTCATGCCTGGTCCTCCTGCTCCGTGATGGCGACGGCATCCTCGTGGTCAATCCCCGCCATCATGAGCCCCAGCACGTCACGGGAGGTGTCCGGGCCGACGACACCGACGATGCGTCCCCGATACATGACCGCAATGCGATCAGCCAGGGACTCCACCTCGTCGAGTTCCGTGGAGATGATGAGCACCGCGGTTCCCCTGTCCCGTTCGTCGACGATCCGGGTATGAAGGAATTCTATCGCACCCACGTCGACACCCCGGGTGGGCTGGTTCGCCAGCAGCAGCGACAGCGGACGCGACAGCTCCCGGGCCAGCACCACCTTCTGCTGGTTGCCTCCCGACAGCGACCGAGCCGGCTGCGCGTAAGAGTCGGTGCGGATGTCGAACTCCTCAACGAGCTTCATGGCGTGCTGGTTGATCTTCCCCAGCTTGAGGTTTCCACCCACACTGAAATGGTCGAGGTTGTCCAGCACCAGGTTCTGGGCGATCGAGAAATCCCCGATCAGGCCGTCCTTGTTTCGGTCCTCCGGCACGTAGCCGAGGCCCGCGCCAAGGGTTTTGACGGGACTGAATCGCGTGACATCGACACCGTCAAGAATGATCGTTCCGCTGACCGGGGTCATTGTGCCGAGCAGCGCCTCGGCCAGTTCACTCTGCCCGTTGCCTTGCACCCCCGCTATGACGATGATCTCACCGCCTCGCACTGTCAGATCGAGGTGGTCGACGGCCACCGCCCCGGATGCGCTGGCCACCGTCAGGTCGGAGATCACCAGGCGTTCCTCCCCGATGTGCGGCGCCTGTTTGGCCACTTTCAGCTCGACGGAACGTCCGACCATCATGGCGGCCAGTTCGGCCTCGGTACTCGTGGGTTCGGCGCGTCCGATAACCTCGCCGCGCCGGATGACCGTGATGTCATCGGCCACCTCCAGCACTTCACGGAGTTTGTGGGTGATGAACACAATCGCACGTCCCTCGTCACGCAACGCACGCATCACGTCCATCAACTCGCTGATCTCCTGCGGGGTCAGCACCGCCGTCGGCTCGTCGAAAATCAGGTAGCGGGCGTCATGGGCCAATGACTTCAGGATCTCAACCCGCTGCTGGATGCCAACAGGCAGGTCCTCCACGAGCGCATCCGGATCGACTTCCAAGCGGTACCGTCTCGAGAGTTCCCGGACCCGCCTCCTGGCCTGGCTGATGTCGAGGAGCCCCACAGAGCCGGGTTCGTGACCTAGCACCATGTTCTCCGCGACCGTGAACGGGGGAATCAACATGAAGTGCTGGTGCACCATGCCGATGCCGGCAGCCATGGCCTGGCGAGGATCCCCCAGCCTGAGTTTTTCCTCCCCCAGCCAGACTTCACCTTCGTCGGGGGCCAGCAGCCCGAAGAGGATGTTCATTAGGGTGGATTTTCCCGCGCCGTTCTCCCCGAGCAGGCAATGGATGCGCCCCGGAACGATATCGATACTGATGTCGTTGTTGGCCGTGAGGGGACCGAAACGTTTCGTGATGCCTTCCAACGACAACACGGGAGCTTCCGAGAGCGACGAAGTCACTGTTGTTACTCCTTCCTCAGGCGCCCACTCTGCGAGTGCTCAGTGGAGCGGGGACATCCACGTGACGTCCCTGCTCCACATGTCACTGCATCTTCTTCAGCATCACCTGACGGTGGTCTCGACTGTGATCTTCCCGGAGATGATGTCGGCGCGGATCTGTTCCAACTCCGACTTGGTCTCAGCCGGAACTTTGGAGTCGAAGTCGTGGAACTCGGAAAGATCGACTCCCTTGTTCTTGAGGGTTCCGACATACGGATCGGAGGAGAAGGAACCCTCCTTGGCGGCCTTGATGGCATCGAGGACGGCCACATCCATGCTCTTCACCACCGAGGTGATGATCACGTCCTTGTATTCGGGTGCGGAGCCGTAACCGTCGGTGTCCACCCAGATGGCGTTCACCTTGCCATTGGTTTCCTTCACGGCATCCAGCGCCCCCAGCCCAGAGGGACCGGCGATCGGAAGGATGATGTCGGCGCCCTGTGAGATGAGCGTGTTGGCGGTGTGCTTGCCACCGGCGTTGTCGTCAAACGGGCTGGCACCGCCGATGAACTGCCCGTCCTTGGTGGCACGATCCCAGCCGAGCACCTGAACGGTCTTGCCTTTGGCCTGGTTGTAGTACTCAACACCTTGGGCGAAGCCGTCCATGAAGATCGACACGGTCGGGTACTTGGCCCCGCCGAAGGTGCCGACTTTCCCGGTCTGGGACAGCGAGGCGGCGACATAACCCGCCATGAAGGCAGGCTGGGCGGTGTCGAACATCAGTCCCTTCGCATTGTCCACCCCGTCGAAGGATTCATTGTCGACGATCGCGAACTTGACGTTCGGGTTCTGTTTCGCGGCAGCTTCCGTGGCGTTCGCCAGGGCATACCCGACCGTCACGATGACACCGCACTTGGCGTCGATCATGGACTGGACGTTGCGCGCGTACTCGGATTCCTCCTTGGACTCGATCTGCGCGGTCTCGACGCGGAGCTGTTCCTTCGCCTGCAGCAGACCCTTATAGGAGGTCTCGTTGAAGGATTTGTCGTCGAAACCACCGAAATCGGAAACCATGCAGGCCTTGAAATCCCCTGCCCCAGCAGTGGCGCTGCCAGCGGCGCTGCTGGCTGGAAGGGAACCAGTCGGGGAGGAAGAGGTCGTCATCGGGGCCTCGGCGCAGGCGGACAGCAACAGAGAGCTGACGGCGGCGAGAGAGGCGAGTTTGAGCAGGGACTTGGTCACTTCGAGCTCCAAACTTCGGAAGATTTCCTGGGTGCCATGACCATATCGCGCACACCTCACCAAGGCGCGGTACCCCGCCGAATCGTTATCAGCCCGCAACCTGCCTGACCAGGGCCAGGGCGGATCGAACCATATGCCTGGTGGATTCCTGCCAATTCGGTTCCTGGCTGCGGTAAGGACCGGTTGCCAAGGAGATGACGACGGCCGCCGCCCGCAGTCTCAGCTCCACCGGGTCCACGCGTCTGTCGAAGACCGGCACCCACCGCGCCAGCAGGTCTCGCACCTTGGCTTCCTGAGCAGGATTCATGCGCTGGATGGTGGACAGGTGAGCGATCAGACAGGCCAGGTCGTCGGCGCGCCGACCGGGCCCAATCGTGTCCACATCAAGGATCCCAACCACCCGCCCCGCGGCCACGTGCACCTGTCCCTCGTGGAAGTCACCATGGGTGGGTTCGTTGCCGAGCGGGATCCCCGCGAGGCCGCTCTGGATCCGCTGCGCGGCCCAACCGAGATCACCGCGCACATCGGGCAAGGCTGAAGAAACGATTTCCGCGTAATGCTGAACGGCATCGCTCCAGGGTGGGCGGCGTTCCAGCTGCGTGACGCTCGCGGGCATGGAGTCGAGCACCTCGATCAGCTGCTCGGGGGTACAGGGATCCCCGGGCTCGAAGAGCGCACGTGCCAAAGGCCTTCCCTGCAAGGCATCGAGGATCATCAACTGATCATCAGTGGTATGAGCAACGTGGGGCGCCGGCACCCCTGCGCTGGTCAACATCCGATGCCTGAAAAGCACGTCGTCGAAGAGTTTGGCACGAATCGCCTTGATGTAGAAGGTGTTTCCTCCCGTGGTGAATCGCACAACCGCGCGGCGGCGAGGCCGATAACCGATGATCTTCAGCTCGAGCTCATCCCCGGTCACGAGATACGGCAACAACCGGGCATCATTGACCAGTTCGGCCAACAACTCGGGGTAGGCAGCCCGTTTCAAACCCGGCAAATCTGGATCGGCCGGGTAGATCCAGACCGCCACCTCGCGGTTGCCGTCACCGAAGACCTCGGCCCCCCTGTCGGTCTCGGACAATTCCCCGCTGCGGGCTGAGACTCCCAGCAGTTCCGTGCGCTCCCCATAGGGCCAGGACACTTTCGCCAGATAGGTGGCGGTGGTGGACTGGTTGGGGTTGGCGTCCACATGCTCCAGCGTCCAGCTGAGCAGCTCCCCGCCGGCGTGACGAACCGCAGCGCTGAGCACGGGGCCGGCTCCGGGCCCCGTCAACAACCTCGATCCATCATCCATCGCCAACTCCTGAAACCGGGCGAGCAGAAATCCAGGAGGCGCGCCGCCCATCCATCTCCTCGACCCTGAACACCCAGGTCGATACTGCCGTGTCCTCCTCCGCCGGTTCACACGGGGAGAGTTCCACGCCCACCTCGTCCCCGACCGTGGGCAGGCGCCCGAGCCGGGCCATCACGTATCCTGCCACGGTGTCGTAGGGACCTTCGGGAATGACGTACCCAGAAAGTCCCGCGAATTCCTCGATGGTGGTCAGCCCGTCCAATCGGGCCAGGGGGTCGATCCGCGTCGGTGACGTGCCCTCCACAACGTCATACTCATCCGTGATGTCTCCGATCAGTTCCTCCACCAGATCCTCCAGCGTGACGATTCCCGATGTGCCGCCATACTCGTCCCGGACTATGGCCATGTGGGCTTTCGCAGCACGCATCGCAGACAGGGCACGCAGCAGCTTCACCGTTTCTGGGAGGTTCAGCACGGGCCGCACTATTCCGGACAGCTGACCGCCACGTTCCCTGGCGTCGAGGTCCATCAGGTCCCGAACGTGGCAGAAACCAATCACCTTGTCCACGGAGCCCTCCGTTACCGGATAGCGGGAATGGGGTGCCCCTCGCACTTCCTTGTAAGCCAGCTGGATGGGCATGTCGGAAGGAAGGAATTCCACTTCGGTGCGGGGTACCATCACCTCGCGGAGACTGAGCTGGCCCGCGGCGAAGACCTCATCGACAATGCTGCGTTCCTCCTGACCCAGGGTCGTCGATCCCGAGACCATCTCCCGCAGTTCCTCGTCGCTCACCGCATCCTTTGACAGCTTCGGGTCACCACCGAAGACCCGCACCACCATGTCGGTGGAGACTCCCAGGAACCAGATGACGGGCCGGGCCAGGGAAGCAATGCCGGACACCAGCGGAGCCAGCGCCAGCGCGAACCCCTCAGCTCGTTGCATGGCGAGGCGTTTCGCGCTCAGCTCCCCGATCACGATGGAGAAGTAGGAGATCACGATTGTGATGATCACCAAGGCGAGTGGATCGGCCACTGACGCCGGTATCCCCCAATCCTTGAAGACGGGGGCAAGCCCCGACGCCAGGGTTGCCCCGCCGAACGCCGCGGAAAGAAACCCGGAAAGCGTCACGCCGATCTGAACAGCAGACAGGAAACGGTTGGGATCGCTCGTCAAGCGTTCGATAGCCCGGCCCCGTTTGCCCTTGGCGGCGAGCTGCCTGATCTGCGACTCACGCAGCGTCACCAAGGCCATCTCGGCAGCCGCGAAGGTGCCGCCGATCAGGATGAACAGCGCGATCAGCGCAATGTCAGAGACCGCCGACATCAGCGGAAGATCACCGTCCTGTTCCCGTCCATCAGCACCCGGTGTTCGGCGAACAGGCGCACAGCTTCCGCCAGGGTCTCCGATTCCTGCCCCCGCCCCTTGCTGACCAGTTTGTCGACCCCCATGGTGTGATCCACCCTGACCACGTTCTGCTCGATAATTGGCCCCTCGTCGAGATCGCTCGTAACGAAATGGGCGGTTGCTCCGATGAGTTTCACCCCCCGGTTGTGTGCCTGCCGGTAGGGATTGGCCCCTTTGAAGCCGGGAAGGAAGGAATGGTGGATGTTGATGACGCGCCCGGCAAGGTGATCACACAGCTCAGCGCTGAGGACCTGCATGTAGCGGGCCAAAACCACCAGGTCCACGTTTTTCTCCTCAACCACGCGGAGAAGCTCGTCCTCGAAATCGGCTTTCGTCTCGGGAATAACCACCCGGTGCGTGAATGGCACTCCGTAGAAATCAGCCAGCGACCTCAGGACGTCATGATTGGCCATGACACCGACGACATCGATGGGAAGAGTTCCCGCGCGCCATTGGAACAGAAGCTCGTTGATGCAGTGCCCGGTCCTGGACGCGAGCAGCAGGACACGTGTGGGGTGTTGCTGCTCGTAGATGTCGAACTCCGCCTCGAGTCTTTCAGCCACGGGGTACAGAACGTTCATCAGATCGTCACGCGTGGGTCCGGTCAGGGCGATACGCGTGAAGAAACGCCCCGTGTCGGCGGAAGCGAACTGCTGACATTCAGTGATGTTGCCCCCCAAGGAGACGACGGTTCCGGTGAGGGAATGCACGATGCCAGGACCATCCGGGCATCGCAACGTAATGACGAGGTCCTGCATGAGCCCCAGCGTAGGCCATGCACACCGAGCGTTTCGCTCCCATACCGTTGGGAAACACCCACTCAGCTGCAGGAACGCTAGGCTTGGCTCGCCTTCGGGCTCTGGAACCCGGTGCGACTCCGGGACGGTCCCGCCACTGTGACGCATCCGCGAAGTCAGGAACACCCCGCAGGCACCTCAACCACCCGGACGTGGATCCTGACGGAGGACACCTTGACCAGAATCGCACTGCTCACCACCACCGAGACCGACCTGCTCAGCGCACGCGCAAGCCAGGCCGACTACGTGTATGGCAATCCCGCGAAACTCGACGTCAACGCAGTAAAGAAACTGATCGACGGCGCGGACCTAATCGTGTTCCGTTTCCTCGGTGGCAAGGAACAACTGCCCGAAACCTTCACCACGTGCGTCGAGTCGGGCCTGCCGCTGGTAGTTCTCGGTGGCCAGCACACCCCCGACGCCGCGTTGATGGAACTCTCTACCGTTCCGATGGGAGTCGCGGCACAGGCCCATTCCTATTTCGTGCAGGGCGGTCTCGACAACCTCCGCAACGCGCACGCCTTCCTCGCCGACACCGTCCTGCTGACGGGCGATGCCTTTGAGCCCGTCTCGATGATGCCAGTCTGGAGTGAGCTTCCCCGACCGGATGCTCCCACCGACGAGCCCGCCGGGCATCGCCGTCCCCGGATCGGCATCATTTTCTACCGGGCCCACTACGCGGCAGGAAACATCGCGCACATCATCGCCTTGGCCGATGCCATTGATGCGGCGGGTGGATTGGCGGTTCCGATCCAGACCGCATCGCTGCGTGACCCCGATCCGGGGTTGATCGAGTACCTGGGAACCTGCGACGCCATCATCACCACGGTGCAGGCCTCGGGCGGTCTCACTCCGGCAGACGCCTCGGCAGGCGGCGACGAGGGCGCCTGGGACGTGGAACAACTCGCCAAACTGGACGTCCCGATCCTGCAGGGGCTGACTGTGACGTGGAACCGAGAGACCTGGGAGTCCACCGATGACGGCATGGGCCCCTATGACGTCGCCAACCAGGTGGCGGTTCCCGAGTTTGACGGACGGTTGATCACCGTCTCCTTCTCCTTCAAAGAGATTGATGCCGATGGCCTGCCCCACTACGTCCCCGACCTGGAACGCTGCGCCCGGGTTGCGGGGCTGGCCGTGAACCACGCGAGGCTGCGGCTGATCCCACCCGCCGAACGGAAGGTCGCCATCGTCCTGTCGGCCTACCCCACCAAGCACGCCCGAATCGGCAACGCGGTTGGCCTCGACACCCCCGTCTCGATCATCCGGTTGCTGCGGGCCATGCGGGAGGCCGGCTACGACCTGGGTGCGCCCGGCGAGATTCCCGGCACCGGTGAGCTGGAGCCTATAGAGGGCGAACATCCCGATACTACTGCTGGAAACGCCTTGATACATGCCATCATCGCAGCCGGCGGGCAGGACGAGGAATGGCTGACCAGCGAGCAGCTGAGCGGTCAGCCCGTCCGCATCGACGCCGCGACCTATCGTCGCTGGTTCGCGGAGTTCCCCACCGAACTGCAGGAGCAGGTGACACAGACCTGGGGTGATGCCCCCGGCAACCTGTTCGTGGATCGCGCCACCAACCCTGACGGCGAGATCGTGGCCGCGACCCTTCAGGCAGGCAACATCGTGATCCTCGTGCAGCCGCCCCGTGGTTTCGGAGAGAACCCGATCGCGATCTATCACGATCCCGACCTGGCACCCACCCACCACTACCTGGCCACCTACCGCTGGTTGGAGAAGGAATTCGGGGCGCACGCCATCGTCCACGTCGGCAAACACGGCAACCTCGAATGGCTGCCCGGCAAAACCCTGGCCCTCGATGCCGTCTCGGGTCCTGATGCGGCCCTGGGAAGCCTGCCGTTGATCTACCCGTTCCTCGTCAACGATCCTGGCGAAGGTACCCAGGCCAAGCGACGCGCCCACGCCACGATCGTCGACCACCTGATCCCGCCGATGGCGCGCGCCGAGTCATACGGTGACATCTCCCGGCTGGAGCAGCTACTGGACGAATACGGCAACGTCTCCGTGATGGACCCGGCGAAGGCCCCCGCCCTACAGGGAGAGATCTGGCAGCTCATCAAGGCAGCCCAGATGCACCAAGACCTCGGACTCGAGGAACGCCCCGACGAGGAGGAGTTCGACGAGTTCGTGATGCACGTTGACGGTTGGCTGTGCGAGATCAAGGACGTCCAGATCCGCGACGGTCTCCATGTGCTCTCGCAGGTTCCCGAGGACGAGGGCATGGTCAACCTGGTGTTGGCGATTCTGCGTTCCAACCAGGTCTTCGGAGGTCGCACCGATGGGGTACCCGGCCTGCGGGTTGCCCTGGGCCTACCGGAGGACCAGCAGGACGTCTCCATCACACGGGAGGAAACCGACACGGTGGAAGCCGAAGCCCGCTCCCTTGTGGAACAGCTCGCCGCAGCTAGCTGGGACCCGGAGGCCATCGAGAGCATCGTCGCCCCGCTCTCCAGGCGCGACGGGATCGATGTCGCTGGAGTGCGTGCTGCTCTAGAGTTCGGGGCCACCGAGGTGGTGCCACGTCTGAGGGCCACTGAGGGCGAGATCCCCGCCGTCCTCCACGCCCTGGATGGCGGCTACATTCCGGCCGGACCCTCGGGTTCGCCGCTGCGCGGCCTGGTGAACGTGCTGCCGACCGGTCGCAATTTCTACTCGGTCGATCCGAAAGCGATTCCGTCGAAACTGGCCTGGCAAACCGGTCAAGCCGCAGCCGAGAACCTCGTGGCCCGCTATCTGGCAGAGACCGGGGAATATCCGAGTTCCGTCGGGTTGTCGGTGTGGGGAACCTCGGCGATGCGCACCTCCGGTGACGACATCGCGGAGGTGTTCGCCCTGCTTGGCATCCGCCCCGTCTGGGAGGAGCAGTCACGCCGGGTGGTCGGTCTGGAGGCCATGACCCTGGAGGAGCTCGGTCGGCCCCGTATTGACGTGACCGTCCGCATCTCCGGTTTCTTCCGCGACGCCTTCCCACACGTGGTCGCTCTTCTCGACGACGCCGTGGCACTCGCCGCGGCGCAGGAGGAGCCGGTCGAGACCAACTTCGTGCGCGCCCACGTGTCAGCCGACCTGGAAACCCACGGAGATGAGCGTCGCGCCCGCACCCGCATCTTCGGTTCCAAACCCGGTACCTACGGCGCCGGGATGCTGGAACTGATCGAGTCCGGGAACTGGCGATCCGACGAGGACCTGGCCGAGGTCTACGCAGCCTGGGGTGGTTTCGCCTACGGACGCGACCTCGACGGCACCCCCGCCCGCGACGACATGGAGAACAACTACCGCCGCATCAAAGTGGCCGCGAAGAACGTCGACTCCCGCGAGCACGACATCATCGACTCCGACGACTACTTCCAGTACCACGGCGGTATGGTGGCGACGGTCCGGGCCCTGACCGGTAACGCTCCGAAGGCCTACGTCGGTGACACCAGCATCCCCGACGCAGTGCGCACCCGGTCCCTCGCGGAGGAGACCGCCCGCGTATTCCGGGCACGCGTGGTCAACCCGAAGTGGCTGGCGGCGATGCGCCGCCACGGCTACAAGGGAGCCTTCGAGATGGCCGCCAGCGTCGACTACCTGTTCGGTTTCGACGCCACCGCACAGGTAGTGGGTGACTGGATGTATGAGTCGGTGGCGAACACCTACCTGCTCGACGAACAAAACCAGGAATTCCTGCGCCAGGCCAACCCGTGGGCACTGCGCAGCATGGTCGAACGGCTCCAGGAGTCAGTGGACCGTGGAATGTGGGAGAACCCGGATCCCGAGCTGATCAACCAGCTCCACGAGCTCTACCTGGAGGTGGAGGGAGACCTGGAGGAGTGAGCCTGCCGGCCAGGTATCCCCTTGGGCTCGGGGAGTACGCGTCCCGAACCTTGGACGACGATCTCGATGAGCTGCTGTCGTACTTGCCGGCAGCAGCTCATCGAGGTGTCGGGAAGACATCAACGACTGTGCAGCAATGAGCAACCCCACATCCCCTCCCGCTGGGCCGACGGCATTGAGAGGTTCGGCTTGCTTTCCTGGCTCACTGACGGCCCCGTTCCCATCACGGTGGTGTTGCGGTTCTCACCGGTCAATGGCTGATAAAAGAAGCTGCGGCTTCACGTGGTCTGTCAGTGGGCGCGAACAAATAACCCGCCTAAGTTCAGCGCAAAGGACCTGTTACTTCCCGCTTCACGGAAGGGCAAAGGCGTAAGCATCCATCACCCATCCGTGGTCCCGAAGCGCCTTTGCGCCGATACCGACGATTCCCGCCTTCAGCTTGCCGCTTCGAGTAGCGCCGTCACGTCCAGGTTGTCCTCACAAGCATCTGCGAGTCTGTCGATCATGGCTTCTCGTTGCTCAGCGTAGCCGGGCGCCCCCTCGCTGGGCCGCCAGTCGCTACCGGTCAGCCGCGCGATCTCTTCGAGGAAGGCCCGGCGAAAACCGTCGGACTCGAAGGCCCCGTGCCACATGGTCCCGAACGTGGAGCCGACCTGTTGGCCCTCGCAGAACTCCTCCCCTCCTGCGGCGTGAACCCGCCCGTGGTGGATGGTGTAGCCCTCGACCGGTTCTCCCTGCCACGTCCCAGATGGTCTGCCGAGAACCTTCACCTCGCCGAAACGCACCTCACCGGGAAGCAAGCCCAGGCCGGGGATGTCTCCGTCACCGGATTCAAGATCATCGAGGATACGGTCGGTGAGCATCTGGTAACCACCACAGATGCCGAGCACGGGCCGCTGCTGCTGGGCGCGGTTCCGGATCGCCTCCGCCAGGCCCTTGTCCCTGAGCCAGGCCAGGTCCGTGACAGTGGCCCGCGACCCGGGCAGCACCACAAGGTCTGCCTGGGCGATCTGATCGGGTGATGCGGTGACGACCACCTGAACACCCGGTTCCGCGGCGAGAGCATCCACGTCGGTGGCGTTCGAGGTGCGGGGGAAGTGAACGACGGCGACGTGGAGCACCCCGGTGCCGGGACGCAAAACCCGCGACCCAATGGTCAGGGCATCCTCCCCGTCCAGCCACACATCCGCTAGCCAGGGAAGCACACCGTAGCTCCTGAGACCGGTGCGCCGAGTCAGCTCGTCCAGACCCGGGTCAAGCACCGCCTGGTCACCGCGGAACTTGTTGATGAGGTATCCCACCAGCCGCCCACGATCCTGTTCGGAGACGATGCCGTGGGTGCCGAAGATCGCCGCCAGAGCGCCCCCACGGTCGATGTCTGCGACCAGCACCACAGGCAGCCCGAAACGTTCCGCCAGGCCGAAGTTGACGTAGTCGCCCCGACGCAGGTTGATCTCGGCGGGCGATCCGGCTCCCTCACACAGCACCAGGTCGTGGCCGGCTGCGAGCTCTTCGTAGGCGTCGAAGGCAGCCTCGGCCAGGTGTTTGCGCCCGCTGGCGTACTCCCCTGCACCGAGCTCCCCCGCGGGACGGCCACGGAGCACGACGAAACTGCGCCGATCGCTGCCCGGTTTCAGCAGCACAGGATTCAACAGGCAGCTCGGCTCCACCCCGGCTGCCTGCGCCTGCAGGTACTGGGCGCGCCCGATCTCGGTGCCATCCGAGCAGACCATCGAGTTGTTGGACATGTTCTGCGACTTGAACGGGGCCACCTTGATCCCGCGGCGCCGGAACGCACGCGCCAGGCCGGTCACAATCAACGACTTGCCCGCATCCGATGCGGTTCCAGCGATCAACAACCCGGTCATTTCCTCCCACCTCCGAACACGATCAGCGCCCCCGCCAGCAGTCCCGTGGCGGCGGCGGTGACGACCGTCACCAGTGTCGCGGCGCGGCGCACCTGCGACCCTGCGGGGCGGGGGCCGTCACCGAGGGTGGGGCGGGACTCCACCCGATCGCCGTAGCGGTTCTCCCCGCCCAGCTGCACACCGAGCGCGCCAGCCCATGCGGATTCGCACCAACCGCCGTTCGGGCTGGGATGGTTGGCCCCATCGCGCCGCATGATGCGCCAGGCCCGGGAGACGTCTCCTCCGACCAGTGGGGCACACACGCACGCCAGGGCCCCGGTGAGTCGCGCCGGTATCCAGGCCGCGGCATCATCAGTGCGTGCCGATGTCGTGCCGAAACGCCCGTAGCGCTGGTTGCGGTAACCGACCATGGCGTCGAGGGTGTTGAGGGCGCGGTGAGTCAGGATTCCGGGAACCCCCGCGAGCGCCCCCCAGAAAATCGTGCACACCCCGGCGTCGTTGGTGTTCTCCGCCATTGACTCGACGGTGGCGCGTCTCAGATCCTCGGCGTCGAGGCAACGCGGATCGCGACCGCAGAGGTTCGGCAGTTGTTCCCGGGCCGCCTCGAGGTCGCCGTCCTCGAGGCGGTCGGCCATGGTCCTTCCCTCGTCAGCGAGCCGCCTGGCCCCGAGCGTCGCCCAGGTCGCGACCGCGGTGGCCGCGACCTGCATCCACCTATGCCGCACGGAAATCCGTTCCACCAGCAGCCCACCCACCAGAACGGGGGCGACTGCGAGCGCAGCAAACATGGTTCCTGCGGCACGGTTGTCTGCGTGGGTAGTTTCCTCCACCCGGGTGGCCCAGGAACCGAACCAGGCGACGGGATGGTGCTTCTGCGGGTCTGCGAACACCTGGTCCGCCGCCATTCCGATGGCGAGCCCCAGGCCGCGATGTCTCAGTGTCATGCCACTCCGATCAGCTTCACGGTGAGCGCGATTCCCAGCCAGACGGCCAGCTGGGTCAGTTCGATCAGAGAACCGTAGCAGTCGCCGTTCAGGCGCCCCAGACGCCGCAAGAGGTGTCGCTGCCAGCAGGTCGAAAACACCCAGGCGGTCACGACCACACCCGACCAGCAGGCCGCTGCCAGCCAACCCAGCAGCCACCAAGTGACCGCGCCACCTGTCACCAGCACTGCCCCCCGGCTGGCCCACAGCCCGGTCTCCCCGATCTTGCCAGCCACCAGCGAGGACAAGGTACCCGGGACCGGTTCTTCACCCCGGCCCGGCAGCGTGGCGGCCAGCGGAACCACCCGTCCCGCAGCCATGCCGAAGGCCATCAGCAACGGCCAAGCGCCGGGAGGTGCGACGCCGAGGCAAGCCACCTCCAACAGCAACACAACTAGCAGCGACACCACCCCCATCGGGCCGATGTCGGACTGCTTCATGATCGCCCGCGCCTGCTCCGCGGGTTTCCGGGAACCCAGCGCGTCCGCGACGTCCGCGGTGCCGTCCAGGTGCATGGCGCCCGTGGCGTAGGCCACCGCTCCGACGGCCATCAACGCCCCGAGGAACCACGATCCGGATGCAACCGCGCTCCCCCAGCCCAGCAGACCGGCGGCTACCCCGAGCACCATCCCCAGCCAGGGAAGGGCAACGAGCCCGTCGGGGAAATCACGGTCAGCCCAGTCGTGTTTGCGCACCGGCAACCAGGTGTACATGGCGACTGCGCTGTGAAAGGCGCGCAGTGGGCGCATCAAGACCCCTTGACCGGCACAAGAATACCGGCCACACACAACCAGACCCGGTCAACAACCGCTGCAACGCGCATGTTCAGGAGCCCCAACTGGTCGGTGAACAACCTGCCGGAGCTGGTGGCCGGGACCACGCCGAGTCCCACCTCGTTGCTGACACACACCACCGGCCTGCGGGTGGCTCGCAGTGCAACCAGGAACTCCTCCAGCCGGCCCTCCAGTCGGTCCAGGGCCTCCGGGTCCCGGTCCCAGCAACCATCGTCGAGCAGCCTCGTCAACCACACTCCCAGGCAGTCGACCAACATGGGAGTGGTGTCGTTACGGCTGAGCTCAGCGGCCAGATCGATGGTTTCGACAGTCTCCCAGTGGGAGGGGCGGCGGTCTCGGTGGATCCGGAGCCGCTCCACCCATTCGGGGTCGTCGGGACGCACCTCAGAGGTGGCCACGTAGGAAACCCCAGGTTCGTCGGCGAGCAGTGACTCCGCGAAGGTCGATTTCCCGGAGCGGGTTCCACCCAGGATCAGCGCGGAACCTTTCACGGCTTCGACACTCCCTGACCGCTGAAGGTGCCCATCTCGTTCATTATCAGCGCAGCGGCCTTGAC
Organism: Arachnia propionica; assembly: GCF_037055325.1. Taxonomy (NCBI): domain Bacteria; kingdom Bacillati; phylum Actinomycetota; class Actinomycetes; order Propionibacteriales; family Propionibacteriaceae; genus Arachnia; species Arachnia propionica. The sequence continues at coordinate 949,763 of NZ_CP146373.1, forward strand.
CAGCGGCAGCGCCAGGGCGCCGCCGGAACCTTCACCGAGCCGCAGGCCAAGATCGACCAGCCCGCGCAGGCCGAGGGCCTCGTGGGCAGCGGTGATGGCGGGTTCCACACCGGTGTGCCCAGCGATCAGGTAGCCGACAACGTCCGGGCAGATGGCGCGGGCGACCAGGGCCGCGGAGCAGGAAACCACCCCGTCGAGAACAACAGGAACGCGTCTGGCAGCGGCGGCCAGCATGAGTCCGGTCATGGCGGCGTGCTCGAAACCTCCTACGGTGGCCAACACGCCGACCGCATCTCCCGTGGCGAGCAGATCCACGACCCCGCCGACCTCCAGTCCCTTCTCGATGACCGCCACCTTGTGAGCAAGCATCGCGTCATCGATTCCGGTTCCCCTGCCGGTGACCTCAGATACGGCCTTCCCGGTGAACGCGGCCGTCAAAGCCGCAGCGGGCGTAGTGTTGGCGAGCCCGACCTCACCGGGCACCAGCAGGTCGGCCCCGGCGTCGATGGCGGCGTTGGCGGCCTCGACCCCGACACCGATCGCTTCCAAGGCCTGTTCCACAGCCATCGCGGGCCCTTGGGTGAAGTCGGCGGTGCCAGCTGCGATGCGGCGGTCCACGGTGCCCTCCGCGTGCTGCAACAAACCGACGTCGAACACCTCGGTTGCAGCCCCGAAGGCCCGGGAGATCACACTCACCCCGGCGAATCCGATGGCGATCCCGGCGGCCATTTGGACGCTGACCTCCTGCGGCCACGGAGTAACTGCCTGCGCGTAGACCCCATGATCGGCGGCGAAGACGATCACCTTCGGGTGTGAAGGCACCGGTGGCGGGCACTGGGCGGCGATTCCACAAAGCCGCACCCCGATGGTTTCAAGTTCCCCGAGGGAACCCGGAGGTTTCGTCAGGTCGTCCTGCCGAGCGCGGCCCGCCTGGAGCCAGGCATCCTCGACAGGAGCGATACGGGCAGCGAGCTCGGACAGCTCGGCTGGGGTGAGGGCCATGTGGTCACGTCCTTAGCTTGATTGCCGATGCGGCTGGCCGGTCCGGGTCGTTGAAAACCGACCGGAGCGCACCGCCGAGGCTAGCATCCCCGCTCAGAACAGCTTGATGGGGCTGATGATGTCAGCCAAGATCAGCACCACGCCGCCGATGAGCAGGAATCCACCAACCACGTAGGCCACCGGCAGCATCTTCGCGGTGTCGACAGGTCCCGGGTCGCTCCTGCCTCGCAGCCTTGCCATGCCGCGCCGCAGGGCCTCGTAGACCGCCCCGGCGATGTGGCCGCCGTCGAGAGGAAGCAGTGGTACCAGGTTCAGCAGCGCGACGAACAGGTTGACACTACCCAGCAGCGACAACCAGGTGACCGCGCGGTCCTGGATCGGCAGCGAATCCGCCACTGCGATCTCCCCCGCCACCCGGCTGGCGCCGACCACGGAGATCGGGCTGTTGATGTCACGTTCGGCCCCGGTGGCGAGCCCGACCCCGACGTTCCAGACCCGCACGGGGAAGGAGGCCAGGGCAACCAACGACATCCGTGTCGTGTTCCACATCTGTCCCGCCGTCTCGATCACGCCGCCGCGGACCAGTTCCCGCCCGGGCGAGACGCCGAGGAAACCTGCCTCCACCGTGGAGGTTGGGTCGAGTTTGTCGGGCACCGACTGGATGATGGTGTTCACGGTGGGCAGCTCGATGGTTGTGCCACCACGTTCGACCGTGATGGCTGCGGCGCCGTCGCGGTTCGCGCGGATCAGGTTGGTCAGCTCATCCCAGTTGCTGACTCGGTGGCCATTGAAGGCAACCACCTTGTCCCCGACCATGACACCTGCCTGTTTCGCGGGGGTCTGAGGATCACCCTCTTGGCAGACGGCAGGGGTGCGGCCCGCAGGAATGACGCAGTCGTTGACCACCGTCACATTCAGCGTTGACTGCCAGGTGCCGTGGAAGAGGTTGATTCCCAGGAAGATCAAGAAGGCCAGCAGAAGGTTCATGGCTGGCCCGCCGAGCATGACGATGACCTTCTGCCACACCGGTTTCTGGTGGAACAACCGTCCGTCGTCGGCGGGGGTGATCTCCTCGTACTCGTAGCTGCGAGCCCGGTCGGCCAGTCGGGTGAGCCAGCCCTTGGGCTTATCCGACTGCTTCTCAGGCGGATACATCCCAACCAGCCTGACGTAGCCGCCGAGCGGGAACATCTTGAAACCGTACTCGGTCTCGCCCCGTTTCCGGGACCAGATGGTCCGGCCGAATCCGACGAAGTACTGGGTCACCTTGACCCCGAAAATCTTGGCCGGCACGAGGTGTCCAATCTCGTGCAGGGCTATGGAGGCCATGATCAGGGCGAAGAACAGCAACGCCAGACCAATCAGTACAAGGGTGTTCAAGAAAGTTCCTCCACGAGTTCACGGGCACGTTGGCGTGCCGCGGCGTCCGCCGCCAGCACCGCGTCCACGGTCAGTTCGGAATCCGGGACATGCCCGGTCTCAAGGTGTTCTGCCAGGCATCGGGAAATCAGGTCCGTTATTCCCAAGAACCCGATCCTGTGGTCGCAGAAGGCGTCCACCAGCACCTCATTGGCCGCGTTGTAAACGGCTGGGGCCGTACCGGCGGCCTTCCCTGCGCTGCGGGCCAGCTCAACGGCAGGGAAGGTCGAGTCATCCAAGGGTTCGAAGGTCCAGGTCGCAGGTCTCGTCCAGTCACAGGCAGCCGCGGCCCCTGGAAGCCTGTCCGGCCAGGTCAACGCCAACCCGATGGGCAATCGCATATCCGGCGGTGAGGCCTGTGCCAGGGTTGAGCCGTCGGTGAACTCCACCATGGAGTGGACGACCGATTGAGGATGCACCGCCACGACGATGTCGTCAAGGCCGATGCCGTAGAGCAGGGCTGCCTCGATCAGTTCGAGCCCCTTGTTGACAAGGGTGGATGAGTTGATGGTGATGACCCGGCCCATTTTCCAGGTGGGATGGGCCATGGCCTCCTCGGGTGTCACGTCCACGAGTCCCGCACGACTGCGCCCTCGAAATGGCCCCCCAGATGCGGTCAAAATGAGCCGGGCCACCTCGTGGCGGCGTCCCCCGCGCAGAGCCTGGGCGAAGGCGGAGTGCTCGGAGTCGACGGCCACCAGCTGTTCCGGCGCAGCCAGATCGGTGACAAGTCTCCCGCCAATCACGAGAGATTCCTTGTTCGCCAGCGCCAGGGTGCGACCTGCCCCCAGCGCAGCGAGGGTGGGTTCCAGTCCCGCAGCCCCCGTGATGGCATTAACCACCACGTCGCAGTCCAAGGTGGCCAGCTCAGTCGCCGCCCCGGGCCCAGTCAATAGTTGAGGCACCCCGACCCCGAAGGCCGCGAGCTCACGCTCCAAGTCCGCTGCTCTCTCCGTCCGCGCCAGGGCCACGTACGCGGGTCGGAAGCACTTCACCTGCTCGGCCAGAAGGTCGATGTTGCCCCCCGATGCAGCCAGCGCCACCACATCGAATCGGTCGCGTCGGGAACCGATCACGTCAAGCGTCTGGGTGCCTATGGATCCGGTGGAGCCGAGTAGGACGATTCTTCGCACCAAGACAGTGTGTCACGACGCACCAACCGTGTCCCAGAACGACGTCGCCGGGCCCAATGCAGCCCGGCGGCGTCGCGATGTCTCAGACGAGCCCGAAGGCCTGCATGGCGTTCGCCACCTTGATGAAACCAGTGATATTGGCGCCGACCACGTAGTCGCCGGGGACTCCGTACTCTTCAGCGGTGGCAGCACACATGTCGTGGATGTTGCGCATGATGCCGGTCAGGCGTTCCTCGGTGTACTCGAAGCTCCACGAGTCGCGCATGGCGTTTTGCTGCATTTCCAGACCCGAGGTGGCCACACCGCCAGCATTCGCAGCCTTGCCTGGGGCGAACAGCACCCCGGCACCCTGGAAGGCATGGATGCCCTCGGGAGTGGTGGGCATGTTGGCGCCCTCGGCCACGGCTTTGACGCCGTTGCGGATCAGGATGGCGGCGTGTTCCCCGTTCAGCTCGTTCTGGGTGGCGCAGGGCAGGGCGACGTCCACGGGGACGTCCCAGATCGAACCGCCACTGCCCAGTTCGGCACCGTCGCGGCGGGAGGCGTAGTCGGCGATACGACCACGTTCCACCTCCTTGACCTGCTTCAGCAACCCGACATCGATGCCCGCCTCGTCGACGACGTAGCCGGAGGAATCGGAGCAGGCGACGACCTTCCCGCCGAGCTGCTGAACCTTCTCGATGGCGTAGATGGCCACGTTCCCGGAACCCGAAACCGCGACGCGCTTGCCGTCGAAGGTGTCGCCTCGGGTCTTCAGCATTTCCTGTGTGAATGCCACGACGCCGTAGCCGGTGGCCTCGGTGCGAACCAGCGAGCCACCCCAGTCGAGGCCCTTGCCGGTCAGAACACCAGACTCATAGCGGTTGGTGATCCGTTTGTATTGGCCGAACATGTAGCCGATCTCGCGGCCACCGACGCCGATGTCACCAGCGGGCACGTCCGTGTATTCACCCAGGTGGCGGTACAGCTCAGTCATAAAGGACTGGCAGAAACGCATCACCTCGGCATCGGACCTGCCGTGCGGGTTGAAATCGGAGCCGCCCTTGCCGCCTCCGATGGGCAGACCGGTCAGGGAGTTCTTGAAGATCTGCTCAAATCCCAGGAATTTGATGATGCCCAGATAGACGGAGGGATGGAACCGCAGACCGCCCTTGTAGGGGCCGAGAGCCGAGTTGAATTCGACGCGGAAGCCACGGTTGACCTGCACCGTTCCTCGGTCATCCACCCAGGGCACGCGGAAGATGATCTGGCGCTCGGGCTCGCAGATGCGCTCCAGGATTTTGTCCTCGAGGTAGTCCGGGTTCTTCTTGACAACGGGCTCGAGGCTCTCGAAGACCTCCCGGACGGCCTGGTGGAACTCTGCCTCACCGGGGTTACGAGCAACCACGGATTCGAAGATGGACTGCAGCTGCTGATCCATTCGGACTCCTCGCTAGTCGATTTTCAGGTTTTGACTTGCGGAAGCCTAGCCCCGGTTTGTGAACACGACGTTTCAGTCCAGAAACGGACTCACGCCCCGGTGATCTCGCGAGCCGCAAGCTGTCCGCAGGCCCCATCGATCTCGGACCCACGGGTGTCCCGCAGCGTCACGGGCACCCCGCGTCCTTGGAGCGTGGCCACGAAAGCGGCTTCATCTTCAAGCCTGGAAGCCGTCCACCGCGACCCCGGAGTCGGGTTGAGGGGAATCAGGTTGACGTGCACCCACCCCCAGTTTCCGCGCCGTTTCAGGACGTCCGCGAGCAGGTTCGCGCGGGAGACGGAGTCGTTGATGTCGCGCATCAAGGCGTACTCGATGCTGACGCGGCGCCTTGTGATCCGAGCGTATTCCCAGGCTGCGTCGACCACCTCAGCGACACTCCACCGGTTGTTCACCGGGACAATCTCATTGCGCAGGTCGTCATCGGGAGCGTGCAGGGACACCGCGAGGGTCACGGGAAACCCCTCCCCAGCCAGGCGTCCGATCTGGGGCACCAGACCAACGGTGGAAACTGTGATGCCTCGGGCACTCATTCCGAAGCCTCCGGGCACGGGAGCGGTGAGGGTACGGATAGTCCCCACTACCGCCTTATAGTTGGCCAGCGGCTCCCCCATTCCCATGAAGACGATGTTGTTGAGCCGACCGGTGACCCCCGGGACCTCGCCCGCAGCGAGCATCCGGTTGGCCGCGAAGGCCTGAACGGTGATCTCGGCCCGTGACAGGTTACGCTTCAGCCCACCCTGTCCGGTGGCGCAGAAGGGGCACGCCATTCCGCAGCCCGCCTGGGAACTGATGCACAGGGTGGAACGGTTCGGATACCGCATGAGCACGGATTCCAGAAGGGATCCGTCGTGCAATCGCCACAGAGTCTTGACGGTGCGTCCTTGGTCGGCGGTCAGCCGACGCACCTGGGTGAGCAGGGGTGGGAAGAGCTGCTCAGCCAGGTCTTCCCGAATCGCTGCAGGCAGGTCCGTCCAGGCCGTGACCTCATCACTCAGACCATCAAAGACGTGCCGGGAAATCTGGTCGGCTCGGAAAGCGGGCAGGCCGAATGACTCCATGGCGTCACGGCGTTCGGGGATGTCGAAGTCGAGCCAGTGCTTCGGAGCTTTGCCACGGCCGGGAGCGTCGAAGACCAACGGAAGACGCGTCGGCATGTCATCCCCCCAGGCTCAGGCGCAGGACGAGCCAGCCCACCGGTATCGCCACCAACATCGAATCCAGTCGATCCATGAACCCGCCATGTCCGGGAAGAAAGTTTGACATGTCCTTCAACCCGACGTCCCGTTTGATCAGGGATTCGACGAGATCACCCAGCGTCGCGGCAGGAGCAACGCACAACCCAAGGACCAGGCCGAGCACCCAGGACGCACCCAGGCACCAGACCGTCGCCACCGCCCCGATAATCGCGGCGGTAATCATGGAACCCGCGAATCCCTCCCACGTCTTGGAGGGTGAGATGTGCGGAGCCATTTTGTGCTTTCCCAGCAGGCTACCGACGGCGTACGCACCGGTATCGGAGGCCACCACGCAGGCCACCACCGCGATGATCCGCCGGGTGCCGCCTGGTTCGGCCATCATCAATGGTATGAAAACCCCCATCAACGGGATGTAGGCGATGATCAACGCGCTGGCGGCAATGTCACGGATAAAGCCTTCCCGCGCCAGCAACAATCGCGCCACCAGACATGCGATCACCGTCCCACAGACACAGATCACAGCGAAAGTGGTGGGCGGTAGTCCCAGATTCCATCGGAACATCGCGTAGGCGCCGAGGACACTGACGAGGGTGCCCGCGACTATGGTTTTCACCTGCGCGTGCATTCCCTTGCGAAGCAACGCCTGGTGGATCTCAACGACGGCCATGCTCAGCGACGCGGCAGAGATCAGCACGAAGAACCACGGGGCCCACAGCAGACCAACAGCCAGAGCAGCCAGGAGACCGAGCCCGACGCCGATGGCCATCGGGAGATCCCGACCAACCCTCGGCGCCGGTATTGCCTGGGCTGACTCCTGAGACGACATCAGACCTCGCTGAGCTCAGCTTCCTTGCCTTTGAGCAGCTCGTCAACCGCATCCACGTATTTCTTGGTGGTCACATCCATAGCCTTTTCCGCCCGAGCCAGTTCATCCTCACTGATCTCAGAGCTCTTCTCGAGCTTCTTCAGCGCATCAATGGCGTGTCGGCGAATGTTGCGCACAGCGATGCGCGCGTCCTCGGCCTTGGCCTTGGCGAGTTTGATGTACTCCTTGCGGCGCTCCTCCGTGAGCTGCGGCATGACGACCCGGATGGCATTGCCGTCGTTGCTCGGATTGACTCCGAGATCCGCTTCCCGGATGGCCTTCTCAATGGCCGCGATGGCACTTCGGTCGAAGGGGGTGATCAGCATGGTCCGAGGATCGGGCGAGTTGAATGTCGCAAGCTGCTGCAGGGGCGTCGGCGCCCCGTAATAGTCGGCGTTAAGCCGGCTGAACATGGCAGGATGGGCCCTGCCCGTACGAATGGTCGACAGATCCTCGCGGGCGTGGTCTACTGCCTGCTGCATCTTGGACTGGGTTTCCTTTTCGACGTCGGCGATCATTGCCGCTCTCCTTTGCCTGTGTGGGTTGTCAGCGGGAAACGAACGTCCCGATGGGTTCACCCTGTACGACGCGGCCAATGTTGCCTCGCTCGGACAGGTTGAAGAAAATGATGTTGAGGGCGTTGTCCCGGGCCAACGCGATGGCGGTGGCGTCGGCAACTTTGAGATCCCGGGACAGGAATTCGTCATGGGTCAAGCGCTCATACCGCTTCGCCTCCGGGTTGGTGCGTGGATCCGAGTCATAGACCCCATCCACTCCCTGCTTGCCCATGAGCAGCACCTCGGCACCGATCTCGAGGGCTCGCTGAGCGGCGACGGTGTCGGTGGAGAAGTAGGGCATCCCCGAGCCGGCACCAAAGATGACCAAACGCCCCTTCTCGAGATGACGTTCTGCACGGCGCGGGATGTAAGGTTCAGCGACCTGAGCCATGTTGATGGCCGACTGGACGCGGGTGTGGATTCCTTCCTTCTCCAGGAAGTCCTGAAGCGCGATGGCATTCATGACGGTCCCGAGCATGCCCATGTAGTCGGCCCGGTCCCGCGCCATGCCGTTGTTGCTCAGCTCAGCTCCACGGAAATAGTTGCCACCACCCACCACCACGGCCACCTGAGTGCCGCCGGAAACCACCGCAGCTATCTCCTTGGCGATGCTCGAGATGACGACAGGGTCAACCCCCAGCTTCCCTCCGCCGAAAACTTCTCCCGAGAGCTTCAGCAGCACGCGCTGATGCGGCTTGTTCATGGGACCTACCTTCCTGGTGGGTGACGCGTCACGGCACACAATATCGTCCCAAGCGAAACAAGCGCGCCCCCTGTCAAGGGACACGCTTGTTTCAATTGATCCGGTTCAGGAGCCCACGGCCAGTCGCGCGAAGCGCTTGATCTCGACCCCTGCGGCTTTCAGGACGTCACCAACGGTCTTCTTGTCCTCCCAGACAGCGGGCTGGTCCAGCAGCACAACGTCCTTGTAGAACCCACCGAGACGACCTTCGATGATGCGCGGGAGCGCACCCTCGGGCTTGCCTTCCTCGCGGGCGGTGGCCTCGGCGATACGGCGCTCGTTCTCAACCACCTCGGCAGGAACCTCCTCACGGGAGACGTAGACCGGGCTCATGGCGGCGATGTGCATCGCGACCTGGTGGACGAGGGTCTCGTCGCCACCGGCGTACTCGACCAGAACACCGACCTGGGGCGGCAGGTCAGAGGCACGGCGGTGCAGGTACAGGTGGGTGTCGCCGTCGTAGTTGGCCACATTGACCAGGGACAGGTTCTCGCCAATCGTGGCGGCCAGCGACTGCACGGCCTCCTGGACGGTCGCAGAACCCAAGGGCGCAACCTTGGTGGCCTCGAGGTCCTTGGCTCCGGAGGAAGCAATAGCCTCGACGATCTGGTCGGCCAGCCCGACGAACTCAGCATTCTTGGCCACGAAATCGGTCTCGGCGGCGAACTGGATGAGGATTCCGTCCCTACCAGCGACGATGCCGTTGGTCGCTTCGCGGTCGGTGCGCTTGGCAGCCTTCGCGAGCCCGGAGATGCGGAGCAGCTCGATGGCCTTCTCGTGATCTCCCTCGGCCTCGGTGAGGGCCTTCTTGGCGTCCATCATGCCTGCGCCAGTGGCGTCTCGCAGCTTCTTGACGTCAGCAGCAGTGATTGCCATGTCAGTTTCCCGTCTTGTCGTGTGGAATTACTCGGACTCGGTCTTGGCAGGGGCCTCGGTGGTTTCCGACGCCTCCGCGGCGGCGTTCTCGCCCTGAGCCAGGAGCTCGCGCTCCCAATCGGGCATGGGCTCTGCCTCGGTCTCCTCGCCGCTGCGACCAGAGGAGCGCTGGATCAAGCCCTCGGCGACGGCATCGGCGATGACCCGGGTCAGCAAGGCGACCGATCGAATGGCGTCGTCATTGCCGGGGACCGCGTAGTCAACCTCATCGGGGTCGCAGTTGGTGTCGAGGATCCCGACGATGGGGATACGAAGCTTGCGAGCCTCGTCCACGGCGAGGTGTTCCTTCTTGGTATCAACCACCCAGACAGCCTGCGGAGTGCGGACCATGTCTCGGATGCCACCGAGGGTCTTGCTCAGCTTGTTCTTCTCACGCTCGAGGTGCAGCAGTTCCTTCTTGGTCAGGCCGCTGCTGGCGGAGTCAGTCAGGTCCATGCCTTCGAGTTCCTTGAGGCGCTGGATCCGTTTCGTGACGGTGTGGAAGTTGGTGAGCATGCCGCCCAGCCAGCGCTGGTTGACATACGGCATACCAACCCGGGTGGCCTGTTCAGCGATGGCTTCCTGGGCCTGCTTCTTGGTCCCAACGAAGAGCACTTGTCCGCCACGGGCGACGGTAGATTTGACGAACGAGAAAGCGCTGTCGATGTAGCTGAGCGACAGCTGGAGGTCGATGATGTAGATCCCGTTGCGCTCGGTGAAGATGAACCGCTTCATCTTCGGGTTCCAGCGGCGGGTCTGGTGCCCGAAGTGAACTCCGGACTCGAGAAGCTGACGGGCGGTCACGACGGCCATGGCCGTTCCTTTCACGATGGGCGCGGTCACGCCCATCCTTGTCAATGGCGAGTGGGGCTCGCGCGGGTGGTTGTTCTACTGACCCCGCTGGGGTCTTCCTGATACGCCCGGCGGCGGCACCCACGACGCGAAATCCCGGGACCACACCACCACCGACGGTTCCCGTTACGGCGCATGCGATGTCAATCGGGCCAGCCGATTGCGCGGCCAATCCTATTCCCGGCTGAGCAAGGTTTTCAACACAAGACACAACATTCGCTGGCCCCGGAGGCCGTCCCGTCCCGTCTTCCAGAGTGCATGACATGAGGAAGGCACTGCTCACACTGACGCTTCTGACGCTGGCCAGTTTCCCCGCGTTGGCGCACGCGGACGCAGGTTTGGTTCTCTCGGCTCCCGTCCCGGGCGCGCTGTTGCGCCCCTTCGACGGCGGCACATCCCCTTATTCCGCGGGGCACCGTGGTGTTGACCTGGCTGCCGACGAGGGGGCGGAGGTGCGTTCCGCGGCAGTTGGAAAGATTTACTTCAACGGGGAAGTCGCAGGACGACCATCAGTTTCTGTTGAACACGGCAACGGATTGCGCACCACCTACACTCCCGTCATCGGGTCCCTGCCCAAAGGAACGCAGGTCAAAGCCGGTGATGTGATTGGGCATCTGGCGGGACCACCACACTGCGATCCCCGGTACTGCTTGCACTGGGGTCTGACTGACGGCACCACGTACTACGACCCAATGCTCTACCTGAAGTCCCCACCCATCCGATTGCTGCCGCATGGTACGAACCCGCCGCCAGTTGCCTGGCTTCCGCCCGCCCAGACTCCAGGACCGGCGCCCGAACCCGGTTCCCTGCCTGTGGCCGGCCCAATCACCAGCCCGTTCGGGATGCGGGTGCATCCGGTCACCGGGGTCCTGAAACTCCACGACGGGGCGGACATCGGGGCGGCCTGCGGCACCGCAATTCACCTTCCCTGGGCTGGGACGGTGGTCTCTGCCGGCTACGACGGCGGATACGGCTACCGGGTGGTGGTGGAACACTCCGGGATCCGCACCGGATACGCCCACATGCCGGGGATCGAGGTTGCGGCGGGTCAAACCCTGGAGGCAGGAGCCGTGGTGGGGCACGTCGGCAGCACGGGTTACTCCACGGGCTGTCACCTGCACTGGATGGCCTGGCGGAACGGCCAAGTGATTGACCCCCTCACCCTGGTTCGCTGATTCCCTCAGGCCCGGGGATGAGCCTGCAGGAAGGCTGCCCGGAGCCGTTCGTTGGTGACATGAGTGTAGCGCTGGGTAGTCGCCACGGATGCGTGTCCCAACAGTTCCTGAACGCTGCGCAGGTCCGCTCCCCCGGCCAGCAGATGAGTGGCCATGGCGTGCCGCAGTGCGTGAGGACCAACGGATACCCCACCCGCCGCGGTGGCGGCGTGGACCACGCGGCGAGCAACCCTGGGGTCGAGGCCACCGCCTCGGGCACCGAGGAACACCCGGGGCGGACTGCCCGGTCCCGCCACACGGTCTCGGACCGCCAACCACGCGTCGAGGGCACGCCGAGCCGGGGCACCCATGGGCACTGTGCGCTCCTTGTCTCCCTTACCCAGCACACGCACCGTCGAGTTCTCGAAATCAACATCGCGCAATCCCAGCCCACAGGCCTCCGAGATACGCAGCCCGCTGGCGTAGAGCAACTCGACCAGTGCCACATCGCGCAGCGCTATCGGATCACTCTCGGCGGCTGCCGCGGCCAAGAACGCGATGGAATCACTCACCTGAGTTTCGGTAGGCACCTCAGGCAGGGTACGTGGCCGCCGTGGGGCACGAAGCCGGATCGCCGGATCCGATGCGATGAAACCTTCTCTGCGCGCCCAAGCGAAGAAACCTCGAGCGCAGGAGACACGGCGCTGTAGGGTTGCCGGTTCGGCGCCGGAATCGACCTGTTCAGCCAGCCAGGAACGTAGGTGCGCAAGGGTGATACGACTCGGCGGAACCGGAACTGACGAAGCCATACTCACCAAGTCTGCCTGGTAGGCGCGGACCGTGTTCTGGGACAGACCCCGTTCGCTCTCCAGATGGCGCCGGTACTCGGCGGTCAACGTAGTCCAGAGCCCTTCCATAGCGTCAAGTGTTGCAGCGGGGATACTGTTGCTCTGCACGACGAACCGGAGAACAGGAAGATCGATGCCCGAGGACCTCACCACCGGCGGCCGCATCCGTCCCATCACCCGCTGGGACACCCCTGTGATGCACGCAACCACCACGCCCGTCACCGAGTTCGGAAATGAACTGCACGAGCTCATTCGTGACATGTTCGCAACGATGCGAGCGGCCGAGGGGGTCGGCCTGGCCGCTACTCAAGTGGGGGTCGGGATATCCGTTTTCATCTACGAGTGCCCAGACGCCGACGACCGCATCCAGCGCGGGGTGGTCTGCAATCCGGTAGTGGAGCTTCCCACGGGCAAGGACCGCAACCTCGACGTCACCGAGGAGGGTTGCCTGTCATGGCCCGGCGGCTACTCCGGGGTTCCTCGCCCCGACAAGGTCATCTGTCGGGGTCAGGACGCCTACGGCAAGGAGATCGAACTGCTCGGCACGGGGCTGCTTGCCCGCTGTTTCCAGCACGAGACCGACCACCTGAACGGCACCGTGTTCGGGGATCGCATCTCGGACCGCTCTCGCAGGAAACTCGATGCTCAGGTGGCTGACCTGGCGTGGCGTTACCCCGAGGACTGGCCAGTTTCCCCGAAACGGGATTCCGCACCACGCCCCGGCGAGGAGTGAGCCGGACCGGCGGCAGCCACGATCCGGAATGCGGGACACATTTCGCCGCGACCAGCTGAAAGAATCAGCACTGATGGTGAACCACGGTGGTATCACCCAATAGTGAAAGCGAAACATGAGCATCCGACCCCGTTTGCTGGCCCTTGCCTCGGTCTCGGCACTTCTCCCTGCATTCCTTGGAACCTCCGCCCTGCCTTCCTGGGCAATTCCTACCCTCACCGATGCCCACCCGATACCGATCGGCGCTGTGCAGGGCGCCAGTACAACCAGCCCGTACGCGGGGCGCACCGTGGTCGTCGAGGGTGTGGTAACTGGCGATTTCCAGGGTGAAAACCAGCTAGAAGGTGTCTTCATTCAAGACACAGGTGACGGGGACGAGGACACCAGCGATGGAATCTTCATCCACGACAAGGGTACGAACGACCTGGAGGTCGGGGACCGGGTGCAGGTCAAGGGGAAGGTGAGCGAGTACAAGGACCAGACCCAGATCACCCCCACCGCTGTGGAGAAACTGGGTGGCGGCGACGCGGTGGCTCCGCTCGAGCTGAACCTTCCGGTCAGCGACTGGGAGCGATACGAAGGCATGCTTCTCAGATTCCCTCAGTCCCTGAGCATCCTCGACTCCCACAATTTCGATCGCTACGGGGAACTCATCTACGGCACGGACCGGCAGTGGGCCCCAACCGGCATCGTCGATCCGGGGCAGCCCGCCATCGACCTGCTGGCCAGCAACAACGCGAACCGCCTGACGGTCGATGACGGACGCACATCCCAGAATCCCACTCCCGCCATCCACCCGAACGGGAAACCGATGGCCAAGGACAACTACTTCCGCAGCGGCGATCAGGTTGCGAACCTGACCGGCGTGCTGAGCTACAGCTTCGGTTCCTACCGGCTGCAGCCAACCACAGGTGCCGAGCACACCGCCAGCAACCCCCGTCCTCCCGTCCCGGAGAAGCAGGGGAACTTGCGGGTCGCGTCATTCAATGTGCTGAACTACTTCACCACCCTCACCTCGGATGACTCCCGGGCTCGGGGGGCGGACACCCCGGAGGAGTTCCAGCGGCAGCAGGCGAAGATCGTCGCGGCCATGACGGCACTTGACGCCGATGTCTTCGGGTTGATGGAGATCGAGAACAACGGCACCGCTGTCGACGATTTGGTGGCGGCCCTCAACGCTAGGGCCGGGGAGGGCACCTACCTCGCGGTGAGAACGGGAAAGGTCGGCAGCGACGCCATTTTCCAGGCTTTAATCTACAAACCGACGACGGTGGAACCGGTTGGTTCCGCCGAAACCCTGAGTTTCGGCAGCACAGGGAACCGGCCCTCGCTGCTTCAGACCTTCCGTCACAAGGACTCCGGCGAGCTGGTCAACGTGTCGGTCAACCACCTCAAGTCAAAAGGTTCGGCCTGCAAGAGCGATCCCGACACGGGAGACGGCCAAGGAAACTGCAACCAGACCCGCAACAAGGCTGCGGAGGACCTCGTTTCCTGGCTCCAGGACGACCCGACCGGCCAGGGCGCCGCGCGCACAGTGATCATCGGCGACCTCAACTCCTACGACCACGAAGATCCGGTGAAAACCCTCGTCGAGGGGGGCTACGCCGACATGGAGAAGAAATTCACCGGCGAACAGGCCTATTCCTACGTCTTCGACGGCATGTCCGGCTACCTGGATCACGCGCTCGCGAACCAGGCCGCGGAAACCAGCATCGTGGACGCCAGAGCCTGGCACATCAACGCGGATGAGGCGGACATCTTCGACTACGACATGACCTACAAGAAGGCGGCGGAGCAGGAGCTCTACAGCCCCGATCCGTATCGTTCCTCCGACCATGACCCGGTAGTGGTGAGCCTCCAGTTCGGGAACCCTGAAAGCCCGATGCCCTCATCGCCGACCCCTGCCGAGCCCACACCGTCGAGATCTATCCTGCACCCCGGCCTACCGAAAACCAGTAGTTGATCACAGCCGCAGCCAGTGGGCGAAAATGGCTGCAGCGGTGGCGACGTTCAACGAATCAACCCCCACCGCCATCTCGATTCCAAGACGGACATCCGCGGCCTCCAACCAGTCGTCACTGAGCCCATGCCCCTCGGATCCGAGCAACAGGGCCAGTTTCTCCGGGGCCCGGTAATCGGTCAGTGGCGTGGCCTCCGGTGAGAGGGTGGTGGCGGCCAGTTCGAACCCGGCGGCCCGGAACCGAGCGAGGTCCGTGACGGAATCAGTCATGCGACGCCACCCGACCTGGAAGCAGGTCCCCATGGAGGCCTTGATGGCCCGCCGGTAGAGGGGATCCGCTCCGCCCGGGGAGATCACCACAGCATCCCACCCAAGGGCGGCGGCGACGCGGATGATGGATCCGACGTTCGCGTGGTCGACGAGGTCTTCGCACACCAGGACGCGACGGGCGCCGAGGATGACCTCCCAGGGCGTCTCATCGGGTCGTTCGAAGCTCGCGAGGGCCCCACGGTGCACGTGGAAGCCACTCACCTGCTCGATCAGCCGGTCGTCGGCCACCAGGCACGGCACGTCGGGCCGTGCCGCGAGCACATCCCCCAAGCTGGGCAGCCATTTCGCAGCCAACAGGAAGGACCTAGGACGGCATCCGGCCTCGGCAGCCCGCCGGATGATCTTGTCGCCCTCCGCGATGAAGATTCCCCGCTCCCCCTCCAGACTGCGTCGAAGCTGCGAGTCCCGCAGCGAGACATAGTCACCCATCCGGGGGTCGTTAGGGTCGGTGATGTCGAGGCGCATGCCCGCGAGGCTAATGGGTGAGGTCGTGTGATTTAAAACCTCGACGCCCTAGATTAGATCGCTATCACGACGAACATCCATGATTTCATGCGGATCGATACGCCACCCATCCG
This sequence comes from Arachnia propionica, assembly GCF_037055325.1. NCBI lineage: Bacteria > Bacillati > Actinomycetota > Actinomycetes > Propionibacteriales > Propionibacteriaceae > Arachnia > Arachnia propionica. The sequence goes on from NZ_CP146373.1 coordinate 965,527, forward strand.
ATGGTGAGCATCAAACAAAATCCTTGTCCCAGAAACCTGCACGATGGTTTCGATACGGGCTACTCGCCCAGAGGGACCATGGTTCGACTCAACCAACCTACCCCTCTCCGAAGCTGGTTGAGCTTGCACATGAGCGCCAGCGAAGGACTGATTCGAAACTACATCGCTGGATGCCAGGGAAACTGGCTGGACTGACAGGCCAGACGGGCCCACCCCGCCGCCGGGTCAGTTCTCTACAGCATCGTGACATCGGGCGAGGTGTGGTCGAAAGTATCGCTGTACTTGCCCAGACAGAATCACGACTCTGTAGCACTCAACCCAATTTAACATGGACCTTAGGTAATTATGGGTTTCGAGCGTTACGCAAACAGGCAAGATCACTCATAAAGCTTATTCACAGATGATGAGGTCTATTCACGGCCCTTCTCAAGTGTGCGCTGACTAGGGGTTCTCCTGGCTGGCGCGCCGTCTGTGAATAAGCCTTGATATATCAACCAGCGATACCCCTACCCAGAGCACCCGTGATGACGACTATAGGCAAACCTCATGTTTTGAGCTGAGGAATTTCAGCACCATCCGGCCCTACAACCCTTCGATCCCCCACAGGTTTTTGTAGATCTATGTCCAGCAAAATGACATTTGATGAAGCTATTAAACAAGAACCTGGACTCGAACTTTTCGCACTCCCCTCAGAGAGAGGGCTTATTGACAATTGAATTTCGCCTTCCGTTTCAGTCACCGCATATACTATGATTTCACATCTATAGAGCCAACTAGATGGTAGTTGCGCCACGAGGTCAGTGCTCCCTCCGGGCTGCCAGCGCAGTTCTCTACCTACTACGCCATAGGTGCCCCTCAGATTCCTAAGGAATCCAGGCTCGAGATGTTCGTTGTCATAAGGAAGCCATCCTGCTGGCGCCTGGCCGTGCTTGATTCCTTTCAGATCTCCTCTTCGCAAAAATCCCTCATGCGGGTATCCGATTACGGCAGTGGTGCCAGGGACCCCGAAGACCTTGCGAGCTTGCATGGCGAACACTGAAAGCTGCACCTCTTCAACCTCATACTTCTCCCTGTCTGCCCTTTCCTGCACGGCCCTACTTCGCTAACCCTCCCTTTGCTTAGAAGTCATATTCTGATTGGAGACGAGAGCAAGCATCGCAACTATAATCACCACGATCGCCACGATAGAACTTATGCGCCACATTGCATAGGCGGCATCACTAGGTTCATTCGCCTCGGGATTTTTGTATTGCCACCCTTGCGTGATTCGCCACATCTTGCGCGGCACCACGGCCCAAGCGAGACCAAAACCAATTACGACAATCAAAAATACCCACATCATGGCCAGATTCTCCCAACAACCCTTATTACATGTCCACCCACCCAAAGGCCCTGCTGTCGCAGCGGCGAAACATGACTGAGGATGAGTTTATTCTATCATTCCATGGTTCATTCTCTGTTGATCGCTCTAGATACCGAAAGCCGCTGGCCGTATCGGAGAGGTCACACGAATTTCCGGTTTCGCGGCTGAGAATCAGCTTTTTCAGAGTCCTCAAGGAGCCGCAGGCATCCGCTCCCCTCCTGCGGGCTACCCTCGGGACGTGATGCGAAAAATCCTGGCAGCCGCGTTGGCGTTGATCTCCCTGCTATCGCTGGTCCACCTGGGCCGCGCCGCCCTGCCCGGGCTGCGCGGCCCGGATGTGGTCGCCTCCCAACTCTCCTGGCTGGCCGGAAAGGCGCCATCGGCCGCATCCGAGATGCAAGCGCTGTTCCCCGAGGGCGAGTTCTTCACCTGGGCTTTGACCGGCCTGGCAGCCGGGAATCTGGCCCGTTCGGGTCACGATCCCCGACACCATCTCGCGCTCCTGGAACGGGCCATCGCCGAAACCGGAAACCCAGTGGTCGCCGGTCGCTTCGGCACCAATGACCTGCTGCAGCACGGAACCTTCTACCACGGCTGGCGACTGCTCCTGCTGGTGGACCGCGCCGCCCTGACCGGGGATGCGACGTACCTGGCCGAGGTCTCCTCAGAGGCCCGCGCCATCGCGGCGGCACTGGATGAGAATCCCCTGCCGTCGTCCTACCCCGGTGCGGCGTGGCCCTGTGACGTCGTCGTGGCGCTCGCCGCCGTGCACCGGGCCAGCCAGCTCGTCGAAGTTCCCGGACTGGCCGGCGTCACGAAACGCTGGTTTGAGGCGATGGATGCGCACCGGGATTCGAGCAACGGGCTGCTGGTTCACCAGCGTGGGGAGTCTCGGGCACGCGGCGCATCGCAGTCGCTCATCCAAGTGTTCCTGCCCGACATCGATCCGGAGCGGGCAGCCCGCGAGTGGGCGATCTACAAGCAAGCCTTCCTGTCCCCGACACTGGGGCTGGTGGGGATCCGGGAACACGCTCACGGCATCGACGCCCCCGGGGACGTGGATTCCGGGCCACTCATCAACGGGGTTTCGGCCAGCGCCTCCGCGGTGACACTGGCGGCTGCCCGTCGCCACGGGGACGCCGAACTCGCCACGGTCCTGGACCAGGAGGCCGACCTGCTCGGCATGCCGCTGCCGACCGGATCGGGAACGGCCTTCGTCCTCGGATTCCTGCCTGTCGGGGACGCCTTCGTCGCATGGGCACGTTCAGTCCCGCTCGGGGAGGCCACCGGTGATCCCGCTCCCCAACCCTGGTGGTGGCTCATGTGGCTGACAGCCCTCCTTCCCGCCGCTGCTGGAGGGGCTTTGTGGTTTGGGAGGAAGAGGTCCCCCGGGAAACCGTCCTCGCCATGATCCGCTCGCCTTCCCTGCGGAAAGGCTTCACGGAAGAACTGTAGGCTCTTCTCTCGTGTGGTCGAAGATGAAGGACCCGTTCCTGCTCTACATCCTGCTCTCCGCTCTGATCGGGTTCCTACTACCGGCCTCCGGAGCAGCCACCGATGTCCTCGACTGGGCGACGAAAATCGCGATCTTCCTGCTGTTCCTCGGCTACGGAGCACGCCTGTCGACAGCCGAGGCGTGGGCCGGTCTGAAGCACTGGCGGCTGCACCTGACGATCTTCGCCTGCACCTTCGTGGTGTTCCCGATCATCGGTCTGGGTCTATTGCACCTGCCCTGGTACTCCCCCGGTCTGGCGCTGGGGCTGGCTTTCCTGACGCTGGTGCCATCCACGGTGCAGTCGTCGATCACGTTCACGTCCATAGCCGGCGGCAATATCGCGGGGGCCATCGTCTCGGCCACCACATCGAACCTGCTCGGGGTGATCCTGACGCCATTGCTGATGATGGCTCTGCTGCCCACCACGGGCTCCGCCCCCATCGGGTGGGGTTCCTTCGGCGCCGTGATGGTCCAATTGTTGCTGCCCTTCATCCTCGGGCAGTTCTCACGCCCCTGGACCGCGGACTTCATGGCGCGCAACCGCAAGAACCTCAAGTGGCTGGACCAGGGCGTGATCTGCCTGGTGGTCTACGGCGCCTTCGGAGACCTCCGCCGCAATGGCATCACCGCAACCAGCACGGAGCTGCTGATCATGCTGGCGCTGTGCCTTGTCACCCTGGCGTTCATGTTGTGTTTCACCCGGCAACTCGCCCGGTTCCTCGGGTTCGGTCGCGCCGACGAGATCGCCATCGTCTTCTGCGGCACGAAGAAATCCCTAGCGACGGGGGTGCCGATGGCGACGGTGCTGTTCGCAGGCCAGGCCGTGGGGTTGATTGTCTTCCCGCTGATGGTCTTCCATACCCTCCAGCTCATAGCCTGCACCATCATTGCGCAGCGCTACGCGACAGCCGATGGCGCAGAGAACCGGCAGCGTGACCAGGATTCCTGACCGTGGAAGCGGCCGCGCCGGTCAGCTTATGACAACTTTGAGCGCGATGGCTGAGAGCCGTCACCACCGGGACCAGGAGCAACTCCACCAGGAGACCAGCAGTACTCGATCGCGTCACGGAGCGCTGTCTGCCACATCACGGCCTCCGGATACCCGACGAATGCAGCGCCCGTCCTCCTTTCCGGAGAGCGGGCGCCCCATTCATCAATACAGCCAACAGCCTCGGTGATATCCCAGCATCATTCGTCGGCGGCGCTCGGGTGGGTCATGTCGGCGGGAACCACCCACTGGTCGAACTGTTCGTCGGTCAGGAAACCGAGCTCCAGAGCCGACTCGCGAAGCGACAGGCCCTTATGGTGGGCGTTCTTCGCGATCTTCGAGGCCTTGTCGTAGCCGATGTGTCGGTTGAGCGCGGTGACCTGCATCAGATTGGTGTCCAGGTTGGCCTGGATCCGTTCCGTGTTCGGTTCGATGCCGTAGGCACAGTTGGAATCGAAGGAGACGCAGGCGTCACCGAGCAACTGGATGGACTCGAGCACGCACCAGGCCATGACCGGCTTGAACACGTTGAGCTGGAAGTTGCCCTGGGAACCCGCGAAACCGACGGTGGCATCGTTGCCGAAGACCTTCGTCGCCACCATGGTCATGGCCTCACACTGGGTGGGGTTCACCTTGCCGGGCATGATGGAGGATCCGGGCTCGTTCTCGGGGATGAGCAGCTCGCCGATGCCGTTGCGAGGTCCGGACGCGTACCAGCGCACGTCGTTGGCGATCTTCATCAGGGCGTCACCCAGGACCCGCAGCGCACCGGAGACCAGCACCAGCGCGTCGTGGGCACCCAGCGCCGCGAAAAGGTTAGCGGCCTGCTTGAACTCGATGCCAGTCTCCTCGGAGATCTTCTCGGCGGTGAGCGCCCCGAACTTGGGATGGGCATTCAGGCCGGTGCCGACGGCGGTGCCGCCGATCGCCAGTTCACGGGCACGCGAGTCGGCGTACTCGATGCCTTCCAGGGCAAAGTCAATTTGGGCCACCCAGCCGGAGAACACCTGGCCGAGGCGGATCGGGGTGGCGTCCTGCAGGTGGGTGCGCCCGACCATGATCACGTCGTCGTACTGCTTGGCCTTCGCGTCCAGGGTGTCGCGCAGTTTCCGGACCCGCGGGTACATGGCCGCCAGCTCATTGACCACGGCGATATGCATGGCCGTCGGGAAGGTGTCGTTGGACGACTGGCCGCGGTTGACGTGGTCGTTGGGATGGACGGGGGTCTTGGTGCCGAGTTCCCCTCCGGCCAGTTCGATGGCGCGGTTGGAGATGACCTCGTTGACGTTCATGTTGGACTGGGTGCCGGATCCGGTCTGGAATACCACCAGCGGAAAGTGGTCATCCAGTTTGCCTTCGATGACCTCATCACCGGCCTTGGCAATGAGATCGGCGATGTCGCGCGGAAGCTCTCCGAGCTCCGCATTCGCCAGCGCCGCGGATTTCTTCAGAATGCCGAGCGCCTTGACCATCGGCCGACCCCACACGAAGGTCTCGCGCCCGATGTCGAAGTTGTGAAGCGACCTTTCGGTCTGGGCACCCCAGTACCGGTCGGAGGCCACATCAATGGTGCCCATCGAGTCGGATTCGGTGCGGGTGTTCGGTGTTGCCATGGGAACTCCTTTGCTCTGTCGCCAACGCATCCAAGGTTATCGTCAACGAACCGGCACCGGGCCAGCGGGTGTTGCGCGCGTTTCCCGCTTGTTCTCTCAGTTGTGGGATGCGGGACGGGAACGGGCACTCCACCGACCGTCATCGGTGCGCGTGACCACCAGGTCCATGCCGAATGTGGCGCTCAGGTTGGCGTCGGTGAGTGTTTCCTCCAAAGGCCCGGCGGCGGTCACCCGTCCCCCGGAGAGCAGTAGGCAGTGAGTGACCCCATCGGGGATCTCCTCGACGTGGTGGGTCACCAGGACGCTGGCCGGGGAACCGGGATCCTGGAAGAGGCTGGTCAGGGTGCCGACGAGTGCCTCGCGGCCTGCCAGGTCAAGCCCGCCAGCGGGCTCGTCCAAAAGCAATAGTTCCGGATCGGTCATCAGCGCCCGTGCAATCTGCACGCGTTTGCGTTCTCCCTCGCTGAGGGTCCCGAAGGTGCGATCCGCGAGATGCTCCACATACAAGGAATAGAGCAGGCCGCGGGCACGTCCCTCGTCGCCACTGTCGTATTCCTCGCGCCAACGTCCTATCACTGCCCAAGCTGCCGAGATCACCACATCGAGGACCCGTTCCCCCGCAGGAATACGCTCAGCCAAGGAGGAAGAGGTCAACCCGATACGGGGCCGCAACTCGAACACGTCGACCCGCCCCAGCACCTCGTCGAGCAGGCGAACCGTCCCCGAGGTCGGAAACATATTTGCGGAAAGCACGGACAGCAGTGTGGTCTTGCCAGCTCCGTTGGGACCTAGCAGCACCCATCTTTCATCATCTCCGATGCTCAGGTTCACCGTATCCAACAGAGTCGAGGTCCCACGCCTGACCGTCACATCTTCGAGTGCTGCCACCATTGCCATGGGGTCAACGTTACTCGTACCGGAAGTTTCGCGGGCAAGGACCTGCCCCACCCGCGAAACCTCCGGATATTGTCAGGCCCCGGTCGAGTGGAGACCACCGTCGACGTGAATCATTTCACCGGTGGTGGCGGGGAACCAGTCGGAAAGCAGCGCCACAACAGCCTTGGCGGTAGCCGTGGTGTCGGTGGGATCCCACCCGAGCGGCGCACGCTGTCCCCAAATGTCGTTGAATTCCTCGGCTCCAGGAATGGCCTTCTTCGCGATGGTGTCGATGGGCCCTGCCGCGACCAGGTTGGACCGGATGCCCTCGGAACCCAGGTACCGAGCCAGGTAGCGACTGGCCGATTCGAGCCCTGCCTTGGCCACCCCCATCCAGTCGTAGTTCGGCCATGTGACCCGAGCGTCGAAGGTGAGACCGACGATGGAGGAACCACGGTGAAGCAGCTCCCGGCAGGCCACCGCAAGCGAGACGTAGGAGTAGGTGGAGGTGTTCAGGGAGATCCCGACGTCCTTCCACTCGGTGTTCAGGAAGGCCCCACCGAGAGCCCGCTCGGGATTGGCGAAGGCGATGGAGTGAACGATGCCGTCCACGCGGTCACCGAAGTGTTCTCCAAGCTGCCCGGGCAACGCCGCGAGGTGTTCGGGATCGGTGACGTCGAGTTCCAGCACAGGCGGAACGGTCTCCAGCCGCCCGACGACACGCCGGGTAAGTCCGACGGCCCGACCAAGGTTACTGACGACCACGTTGGCACCTTCGGCCTGTGCGATCTCGGTGACGCGGTAGGCGATGGATGTATGCATGGTCACTCCGGTGACCAGGATGTTCTTGCCGTCGAGGATTCCCATGTAGATGCTCCTTGTAGTTTTTCAGTGGCCCATTCCGAGGCCGCCATCGACCGGTATGACGGCGCCCGAGACATATCCTGCCCCCGCGAGGAACAACGCCGCACCCGCAACATCCTCGGCCTGCCCGAGGCGTGCAACCGGGATGCGTTCTTGATATCCCTTGATGACCTTCTCGTCCAGGGCCGCGGTCATGTCGGTCTCGATGAATCCGGGGGTGATCACATTGGCTGTGATATTTCGACCTCCCAGTTCGCGGGCGATGCTGCGGGCCATCCCCATCAGCGCCGACTTGGAGGCCGCGTAATTGACCTGTCCGGGCGATCCGAGCAACCCAACCACTGAGGAGATCAAAATGATTCTCCCGAACCGGGCGCGCGTCATGGGGCGGGCCGCCCGCCGCACCACGCGGAAGGTGCCGGTCAGGTTGGTGTCGATCACCGCGTCCCAATCCGCGTCCGACATCCGCGCCAACAGGGTGTCCTTCGTGACACCCGCATTTGCGACGAGAACCCCTACGTTCCCCAGTTCGGCCTCGACCTTCTCGAAGGCCGCATCCACCAGGGCTTGGTCCGTGATGTCGCATTCAATGGGCAGCACACCCTCGGGAACCTCACCCCCGGCGCGGTGGGTGCCCGCGACGCGGTACCCCGCATCGCGGAATTTTTCGGCGATGACACGGCCAATGCCACGCGTCGCCCCAGTAACGAGAACAACAGGCTTGTCTTGCACAAACCACACACTATCGTGGGCGCCATGATGGTCGGTCGCCCCATTCCCGCGGGACTCTCTCGCGTGGTTTCCTGGCTCCGCTGCCCAGTCTGCGCTGTGCCTCTGGAATTGACCGGCAGAACGCTCGGCTGCGAGAACCACCATTGCTTTGATGTCGCCCGGCAAGGACACCTGAACCTGTTGCTGCGGGCAGCCCCGAAGAACGCCGACACCCCCGAGATGATTGCCGCACGCGACCGTTTCCTGTCCACAGGCTGGTATGAACCACTGACCCGTACAGTGGTCACCGCCCTGGACGGCGCCTGTCGGGTGCTCGAAGCGGGAGCAGGAACTGGCCACCACATCGCGGCCTTCCTGGACGCGACCCCCGGGGCGACCTGTCTGGCGGTGGATGTCTCCCCAGCTGCCTGCCGCCACGCAGCCAGACGCAGCCCACGGCTGGGAGCCGTCGTCACCGACATCTGGCGTCGCCTACCCATTGCTACGGGAAGCCTGGATGCCGTGCTCTGCGTGTTCGCGCCCCGCAACCCGGCAGAGTTCGCCCGGGTGCTCACCCCAGGCGGGCGACTCGTGGTGGTGACCCCGGGCCGGGAACACCTCGTGGAATTGCGCAACTCGCTCGGGCTGCTGGGAATCGAATCCGAGAAACTGGAACGACTCGATCGTTCGATGACCGGTTTCAAACTCGTGGACCGCCAGGAACTGACCCACTCGTTACATCTCCCGGCCGAAGCAACCCGAGATCTCATCGCGATGGGTCCCAACGCTTTTCACCCCCACGCCGCCGTTCCTGACACAACAAAAACAACCGCAGCCTTCGTGCTCAGCACGTTTCACGCGCGAGACCACTGAGCGAAGTGCTACGGCACGGAACATGACCAGCGCGCGCGACGCGGAGAGAACTCCGTTGCGACCCAGGACGGTTTCATCGCATGAAAATTTTCAGGGCGCAGTGATGGTCGGCAGGGGGCAACCACAGCCAGCCTGCCCTCGGCGGGGACAAGACCAGCAACCATCATCCAAGGAACCTCTAGACTGACATCGTGCTACATTCTGTCCCAGGTTCCCCGCAGGCCGACAAGGCGCGCCTGCGACTGGATCTTTGGGCACTGGCGGCCGTTGTCGTGTGCGCCTGCATGTTGCTTTTCACATCAGCGGAAGTGACCGAAAACGAGGTGGGTAAAACCGGGATCAGTCAGCTGCAACTTTTCCTGGTCCCAGCCGTTGCGTTCCTAGCCTTTGCTACAGGCATCAGGATGCGCTTCGATCCATATCATGGCCGCCCACCACGCTCCCTCGTCATGGCGACGACAGCTTTTCTCGGGCTTCTCCTGCTCGCTGCTTTGTCGCTGCCCTTGGCGAATCACGTGGCCAGTGTTCAGTACGACATTCCGTCGGCCACGATCCCCGTACCGCTGGTCTACCTAGCCAGTCCCCTGGCATCGGCCGGATTGACCTGCCTACTGGCTGTCCTGGCTGTGGGCCTGGCTCCCCCCGATCAGTTGTTCCGCATCCTGTGGTGGTTCGCCGTGATCAGTGCTGCGGCCACGCCCGTAGCACTGGTCTGGAACGCCATCCACGAGGATTTGTTTGGTCGCTTGGAGACGAGGCTCGGGGGAGCAGCAGTCATTCACACCGTTTTCCTGTTGGGGATTTCCGTGTGCCTGGGAGCTGCGCTTCAAGGACATCGCAGGATCCTCTCGTCCTTGGCAGCTCTCGCCCATCTGCTGTGGTTCATAGCATCGGGTGCCCGAGCTGGGCTTGTCTCCTTGGGGGTTTTCCTGCTCCTGATGGCACTCCCGCCCCTCATCAACTCGGTGAGACGGCGTCCCGCACGTCTGCCTTTCGTTGCCGCGACAACCCTCGTTGCCCTGGCGGCATTTCTGTTGACCGCCAGACATGTTCTGGGCAATCGAGGAGCGGACATCACCGGTGGCGGACGTGTGGAAACCTGGAGCTATGGCCTGCACCAGGTTTTCTCTTCCCTCCCCACCCTGGTCTTCGGGACCGGCTACGGGGTGCTGTGGCCTTGGTTTGCCTTCGAGACGCGGGCGCTACCGCAACCCGGTGCGCACGGCACCAAACAGATGCCTTTCGGACTCACACTCTCCCACGCACACAACCTCTACGTGGCCGTTTTCGCCGAGCTGGGGTTAATCGGTCTGGGGCTCCTCCTGATCACCCTTGGCACCACGTGCTGGGCATGGTGGCGGGCCCGCGGGGTCGTGGAACGCACCATGGCTGCGGGTCTTGTGGCCACACTCCCCAGTTTTTTCTTCGACACCTACCTGATCAAGAACTTTCCTGTCAGCTTCATCTGGTGGGCAGTCTTTGCTGCGTTGTTGACGATGCTCGGCAAGCGGAATCGTCAACAACGCGAGGAGCACCGTCGGAAAACAGAGCATGAACGCTCCCGTGCGCTCAGGATCGGGGCTCGCTGACCACCAGGCAGGCCGTCAGGTTCGCCCCTGCTGCTTCCAAGAGTCTCAGGGTTTCCTGAACGCGGTTGAGCGAATCCTGCCTATCCGTCAACAGCACTGTGATCTCGCCTCCCGACACGGCGCGCAGCGCCACGGGATCGGCTCCATCGGGAGCAGCGGTCACCGCGGCGGCCTCTGCGCCGAGTTGTTCACTAAGTCCTTGTCGCCACGGCCCCAGATTCACTCTTTCCCCGGTCCCAACCAGGACCACTTTCTCGGTCTTCGAATCCTTCAGGTGCGGGGAAAGCACCGCCGCCAGCTGCTCAAAAGCTTTCGCATCCGCTTTGGCGCGAAGCACCAATCGCCCACCGGCAGCCAGAGCACCACCGGATGCCACCAAAGGCCGCAATGCGGCAAGCCCCCAGACGATGATCAAACCCGAGATGATTCCCAACACCCCGCCAGCGGCCAAGGAAGCCCCCCGGCTGACACCGGTGGTGACCGTCCTCACAGGCGCCTCAACCGCTTCTGCCCTGAGCAACTGAGGATCTGCGGGATGTAGCCCCTTGATCTCTGCCACCATTTCATCAGCGAACGCCTTCGCAACCTTCACCGATTGCTCCTTGTCCGGCAGGGTGACCGTCAGGCTCAAAAGCTGATCCGAGAAAACGACCGTCGTTGCGCCCGCAACCTGCTCAGCCGTTAGCCCCGTCACCCGGGTGGCCACTCTCTCGGTGAGACGATTTCCTTGCGCGAGCACCTGATAAAGGGACATCTCGGAGCGAATCATGGACGTGACGCGTTGCGCATCCTCAGGGTTCCCCACTTCGGGGGCTGCCAGGACCACCACTCGCGACGTGGTGGTGTAGACGGTGCGAGCGACGTTGCCGACGGCCCAACCGCTCGCCAAACCCACCACGGTCGCAGCCGCAATCACCAGCCACGACCGCCTCAAGGCGCTCGCGAAATCGCGCAGGTTCATGTCACTCCAGGGCCGTTGACGTTCTAACGCCGCAATTATAACGACGATCGTTATAAACGGTCGAAACGGCTACAGCCCAAGGAACCTCCCGAACTCCTCGCACGCCAGCTCGGCCCGTTGCAGGGTGGGCATCTCGCAGAAGATTCGCAGGAGCGGCTCGGTTCCGGAGAACCTGGCGATGACCCAGCCGTCCTCGAAGTAGACCTTGCACCCATCCCGGTATGAGACCTCACGAACGTTCTCCGAGAATTCCGGCAGCAGGCGGTCCTCCATGAGGACTCTCAAGATCTCTGGTTTGCGTTCCGGATCGAACGCGAAATCGGTCTCTGCCATGTGGCGGGGAGCGAACTGTCCCGTGATCTCCTCGTAGATCTCACTCATGGGTTTGCCGACCACAGCCAGCATCTCCACAAGCAGGGTTGCGGCGTAGATCCCATCCTTGCCGGAGATGTGTCCCCTGACGGTGAGGCCACCGGAAGACTCACCACCGATGATCGCGTCGACTTCGAGCATCTTCCCCGACACCCACTTGAACCCAACGGGAACCTCGTAGCACTCCTGCCCGAATCGGTGGGCCACGTCATCGAGCAGCGATGTGGTGGCCACATTGCGGACCACAGGACCCCGCCATCCCTTGTACTTGAGAAGGTAGTAATAGAGGATCACCAGAAGCTGGTTCGGGTGCAGAAAGTTTCCCTTGTCATCGATAACCCCGAGTCGGTCGGCGTCGCCATCGGTCGCTATCCCAAGAGCGCAGCCATTGTCCACCACATAGCGCTTCAGCGACTCCAAAGAAGCGCTGTTGGGAGATGGCATGCGCCCCCCGAACAGCGTGTCGTGACGGTCATGAATGACGTCTACCTCGCAGCGGGCCGTCATAAGGATGGTTTGCAGCGAAGTGCGAGAGACCCCGAACATCGGGTCCAGTGCGATCTTCAGGTCGGCACGGCGGATGGCCTCCATGTCCACCTGCTCGATGATCGAGTCGATGTAGCCGTTGAACGGATTGATTTGGCGGACCAGACCTCGCGCAACTGCCTTCTCGTAGGGCACCTGTCCGATCCGCGTCTCACGGATGCCCTCAAGTTTCGTCATGCGGTCCTCAAGGTCGCGTGTCACCACCTCGTCGGCATCCCTGCCGCCCGCCGTGAACACCTTGATCCCGTTGTAGAGGGCAGGATTGTGGGACGCCGTTATGGCCATGCCGTAGGGCAGCCCGAGGTTCTTGACAGTCCACATGATCAAAGGTGTTGGCGCTTGGGCGATCCTGATCACCCGACACACCACTCCTTCTCCTGCGAACACCTCTGCCGCCCATGTGGCGGCGACATCGGAAAGGAACCGCCGGTCGTACCCGATCACGATCCCCTGGTCCTGGGTAGCCTCCTCCTTAATACGTTGCGCGAGCGCTCCGCACAGCAGCCTCACGTTGCTGCGGGTGAATTCGTCACCGATGATCGCCCGCCAGCCACCGGTACCGAAGTTGATGCGCGCCATGGCATGGCCCTTTCCTGCTCCTAGGATGCATCCAACCTAGACAGCTTCAGTCAACTAGCTGCTCAATTCTGCGCAACATTTGCACAAAACGCACAGTTTGCTCATTCAAAATGGTCAAGAACTGATTCTTCACGCCAAGGTGATGAGTTCGGCATAGTCATCACTCCACAGGTCCTCGACCCCATCCGGCAGGACCAGCACCCGGTCCGGTTCCAGGGCCTCAACCGCCCCCGGATCGTGGGTGACGAGCACGACGGCCCCCGAGTAAGAGCGCAGGGCGGATAGTACCTCCGCCCGAGAGGCCGGGTCGAGGTTGTTCGTCGGTTCGTCGAGCAGCAGTACGTTGGAGGCGGAGACGACCAGCATGGCCAATGCCAAACGAGTTTTCTCCCCGCCGGAGAGCACCCTCGCGGGCTTGTCCACATCATCACCGCTGAACAGGAAGGAGCCGAGCACTTTGCGCACCTCCACGTCTCCCATGTCGGGGGACGCTGAAACCATGTTCTCCAGCACTGTTCTTCCGGTATCGAGGGTTTCGTGTTCCTGCGCGTAGTAGCCGAGCCGGGCTCCGTGCCCCAGGACCCGCTCCCCTACATCGGGCTCCTCCAGCCCGGCGAGAAGCCGCAGCATCGTGGTCTTTCCGGCGCCGTTCAATCCGAGGATGACCACTTTGGAGCCCTTGTCAATGGCGAGATCGACAGCGGTGAACACCTCTAGCGAGCCGTATGCTTTCGAGAGATCGTGAGCCATCAACGGGGTCTTACCGCAGGGTGCCGGGTCGGGAAAACGGATCCGAGCCACCTTGTCGTGCTCCCGTTCTCCCTCGATACCGGACAACAGTTTCTCGGCGCGTTTGGCCATGTTCTGAGCAGCAACTGCCTTGGTGGCTTTGGCTCGCATCCGATCTGCCTGGGCCATCAGCTGCGACGCCTTGCGCTCCGCATTCAGGCGTTCCCTCTTGCGACGCTTCTCGTCGGTCTCCCGTTGCTGCAGATAGCGTTTCCAATCCATCGCATAGAGATCCAGTTCGGCGCGGTTGGCGTCCAGGTGGAACACCTTGTTCACGACCGCTTCGAGCAGACCGACGTCGTGACTAATCACCACCAAACCGCCTCCGAAGCCCTGCAGATAGCCCTTCAACCAGGTTATGGAATCCGCATCGAGATGGTTGGTGGGCTCATCCAGCAGGAGGGTGTCGGCGTCGGAGAACAGGATCCGGGCCAGCTCAATCCGACGCCGCTGACCACCCGAGAGGGTATAGAGCGGTTGCCCGAGGACACGCTCCGGAAGCCCAAGGTTGGCGGCGATCCGAGCCGCTTCCGCCTCGGCCGCGTATCCCCCCGCCGACAGCAACGCATTCTCGGCCCGGGCGTAGGCAGCCATGGCCTTCTCCCGCGCCATTCCCTGCGAAGAGCTCATCTCCTGCTCGGCCCGCCTGAGACGCACCATCACCTGGTCCAGCCCGCGCGCACCCAGTATCCGGTCACGCGCAAGCTGCTCCGGCTCCCCCGAGCGGGGATCCTGCGGCAGGTAACCGATCTGCCCAGAGCGGGTGACGACACCAGCCGCTGGTAGCCCTTCTCCAGCAAGTATGCGGGTCAAGGTCGTCTTCCCGGCACCGTTACGACCCACCAATCCGATGCGATCCCCCGCGGCGACCTGGAAACTGACCGGGGACAACAGGAGCCGCGCACCCGCACGTACCTCCACTTCCTTGACCTGCAGCACGTCGGCGAATTCTACCTTCCTGCTGCTGAGGACATGATCTGATCACCCGCCCGTTGCGCATATGGTCCCAGGGATCTGGCACCATGAAGAGAGGCCATCGTGGATGGCTTTCCCAGCTGAGTCAGGAGTTAGAACATGGGTTTCATCAAGGCCTTCACGGGCGCCCTCGGTGGTGTCTTCGCCGATCAATGGCTGGACTTCCTCACGGTCCCCAGCGGCATCAGCCCGACGGCTGCGTTCTTTCCTGCCGTCCATGAGGGAAGGAACGCGGGACGCGGTGCCAACACCAAGGGCTCGGAAAATCTCATCAGCAACGGCTCAAAGATTGTGGTTCCCGACGGTTACGGACTCGTCACCTTCCAGGACGGGAGGATCACCGGTTTCGTAGCTGAGTCTGGAGGGTTCGAGTTCCGCGGCCAGGACCCCTCCTCCCAGTCGGTTTTCGCCGGCGACGGGGTCTTCGGCCAGGTTATCCACAACACATGGGAGCGCATCAAGTTCGGTGGCCGACCGAACGCGATGCAGCAGGCCTTCTTCATCAATCTCAAGGAGATCCCGGACAACCGCTTCGGCACCCAGTCCGAGATCTATTGGGATGACGCCTATCTCGGGGCACAGGTGGGGGCGATCACCCGTGGCAGCTATACGCTGCGAATCATTGATCCCCTGCTGTTCATCTCCACAGTCATCCCCGGCGCTACCATCGCGAACAACCAAGTCTTCGATTTCGCTGATTTCGACAACCCCGTCACCGATCAGCTTTTCACCGAAGTTGTATCCAGCCTGGGCGCCGCCTTCTCGAAGTACACGAACGATCCTGGACGCGAGAATCGCATCACGCGACTACAGCAGGATTCCGTCGGGTTCGCGAAATCCCTCAGCGAGGCCGTCGAAGAGAACTACCAGTGGCGTTCCGGGCGTGGCCTTCTCATTGAACGGGTCGCTTTGGCAGCCATCGAGTACGACGAGGACACCCGAGCGCTGCTCTCTGACGTGAAGAAGGCGGACGCGTTGCGTGGAGACCGGGGCGCTTCCTTCATGCAGCAGTCCGTGGCACGTGGAATCCAGTCCGCAGGCGAGACCGGAGGCGGTCAGGGACTGGTCGGCATGGGCGTCGGGGTTCCCATGATGGGTGGAATGATGGGTAGCTTCCAGCAGCCGGCGCAACAGCCCGCACCGGCACAAACCGCACAGCCTGAACAGACAGCACCTCACGAGGATCCCGTCACGAAACTGAAGCAGATGAAAGAGCTGCTCGACGCCGGGGTGGTCTCCCAGGAGGAGTTCGACACGCTGAAGAAGCGGCTGCTCGGGCTGTAAGAGAGCACCAATACCATGACAGCCTCCGGAAGCGGCGGCCAGGGCTGGGAGCAGCAACCCTGGCCACCCGGGGTTCCCCCACAACAACCACACGGCTACCCGCCATCGCAACAACCCACCGGGTACCCCCAGGCTCAGCAACCCTGGGCCGGGTACCCCCCGCAACCGCAACAACCGGTCGTTCTCCCACCTCAGCAGGTCCCCCATCCGCTGAGCGAGAACCCGTACGCCAACCTGGGCCATGTCACGGCATCGCCCAGTGTTCCCACGGCCCCGGGACAGCCCGGGGAGCCAGCACCTCTGCAGCAGGACTCCCAGGAACCAGCATCCGAACCCCAGGTGATCGAGCTTCCTGACGACGGTCGTACCGGAGTGATGATCAAGTGCCCCAACTGCGGAGGCACGGACATCCGTTACATCGTCGAGGTCCGTGCCATGGTCTGCGCGAACTGCCGGTCCCGCTACAACGAGCCCCGTTTGGAGGACCAGGTCGACCTGACCGGCGGGATCCAGGAGCTAGAGGGCACCGTGGTGACCCACTCTTCGCAGGATCTGGCCGAGCAGAACATGGTCACCTTGAAATGCAGCGGCTGCGGCGCCGAGGTGGTCATCGATGTACACGAAACCGTGCAGGTGCGCTGTCACTGGTGCCGTAGCTATCTCTCCCCCAACGCCAGGATCAGCAATGGTGCGGCACCTGATGCCGTAGCCCCATTCCTGGTACTTCAGCACGACGCCGTCGAGATCATCCGTGGATTCGTGGAGCAGCGGAAGTTCTACGCCCACCCCAAGTTCAAGCAGGAGTTCGCGCCTGAAAACGTGGTCGGTGTCTATCTTCCCTACTTTGTCTTCGATGGACAGGCCCATGCCGATCTGACAGGTCAAGGCGAGGTGCAGACCGGAAGCTGGACCGAGAAACATGGGGATTCCTGGGAGACCTACTATTCGGCAGATATCTACAACGTGGCACGAAGTTTTGACATGAGCGTCGACGATCTGCTGCTGGAGTCCAACCGGGAACGCGGAAACATGGCCGATCCATCGCAGACGAACAACATCATCAATGCGATCCTGCCCTTCAACGTCAAGGACGCCTTACGCTACAACCCGAACTATCTTCGAGGCTTCACGAGTGAACGGCGCGACGTGAACATCACCGAGATGGACCACGCCGTCTGGGACCACCTACTCAGCATCGCCCGCGCAAAAGGGGAGAACATGGTGGACAGGTACGACCGAGGTGTCCGCTGGGATTCCGAACACGTCGATCTCCAAGGTTCGCGCTGGGTGACGGTCTACCTGCCTGTGTGGTTGTACTCCTACTACCAGCCCGATCTCAGGTTGAAGCATTTCGTGGCGGTCAACGGTCAGAACGGCAACGTGATGGGGTCGGTGCCCATCAACCGGACATTGCTGTACCTGATAACCTTCCTGATTTTCGTCATCGGCACCGCAATCGGGCTGGTGCTGTTCGTGGCAACCTTGTGATGGGAGCGGACATGTCCTTCTGGATGGTTCTGTTGGAACGCTCGTCCTCAGGAAATTTCCGGTTTATCCTGTTGGCGCTGGGGCCAGTCGCAGCCATCGCTTTCTACGGCTACGTCATGTCGCGATACAGGAACGCCGACAAGTCCTATCAGTTCGAGAGAACCACCCGCGTCGACCTCCAGGACGTCCAGGGGTCGGACACCTACTTCGACTCCATCGGTCGCACGCAGGACAAGCACGTGCCGGGCCACGAATACTCCAGAGACCCGAGGAACCGGCTGCGGCCCCAGTGACCGCGCCCTGCGTCAAATGCCGGCCAGGAAATCGAGAATGGCCTTGTTCCACTGATCTGCGTGGGAGACGTTGATTCCGTGCGGCCCGCCCTCGATGACGACCAGTTGCGCCTGCGGAACGTACTCGGGCACACGGGCGCTGGATTTTGCCAGTGGCACGTTCTGGTCCCCGTCCCCGTGAATCACCAGCAATGGAACGTCGATGCGGCGGCAGTCCTCGCGCAGGTCCTCGGTCCAAGCGAGAATGGTCGCGACCGCGGCGTGCGGGGCCGATTGCTGGGCGATCTCAACCGCGCGGCGCCGCACCTCCTCGGGAACGGTGAGTCCTTGATCGTTGCTGTAGAACCACCCGCAGAACTGGTCGACGAAACCGGCGTGGTCGGCGGCGCAGGCGTCCGCCAGTTCCTGGAATCCCTCACGGGGCATGGCGCCGTCGGGATTGTCCTTGGTGATGCACAGGGCCGGGCAGATGGACCCGGACAGGATCGCCGCGCCGACACGCCCTGATCCGCGCGTCGCCAAGTAACGTGCTACCTCACCGCCGCCCATGGAGAACCCGAGCAGGGCCACATCATGCAGATCGAGTCCGGTAAGCAGGGCGTCCAGGTCGGCTGCCAAGGTGTCGTAGTCGTAGCCGTCGCGGGGTTTCCCGGACTGACCGAATCCGCGCCGGTCGTAGGTGATCACACGGTATCCGGCGGCTGCGAACACCGTGGCGTTGTCGGCAAAGGCGGCCCCGGACAGCGGCCAGCCGTGGATCATCACGATGGGTCGCCCGGATCCGATGTCGGTGTAGTTCAGGTTCACTCGGTCGGGTGTGGTCAGCTTCGGCATCCTGGTCCTCCAATCATCGGCTTTCCCCGAGACTACTCGACGTCCTCCCGGAACGACTCCGGCCCCGGTTTCAACGGGGCCGGAGTGGGTTCAGTGCGACATCACTTCTTCTCGTCCCGGAACTTCGCCTTCAGCGCGTTGAAACGTTCCTGTATCTTGTCGAGGCGTTCCTGCGCCTTCTCCTGGCGTTCCTGGCGCTTCTGGTCCCGCAGGGCCTTCCGCGCGGCCTCGGCTGCCGCCTCAGCGGCCTGCTGCTGGGCCTCGATCTCACTGATGACCTCGGCGACGGGCCGCCTCACCAGGACACCGTCCACGCTGGCCGCGAAAGCGTCGAGCGCCGCGGTGCCGTCCTCCGTCACCTGGGCCAGGATCGCGTTGCCGCCCGGGGACACGGTCCTGGCGAAGTCGGAGACGATGTCGTCCCCGAACTCAAGGCGGCTGGCGTCGACGAACGAACCGGCCAGCGCCCCGGCTCCCAGGCCGAGGAGCATACCCAGCGGCCCGCCGAGCACGCCGACGAGCATCCCGACCAGCGATCCGCCGGTGGTGGCGGCGCCGGTCTCGCGATCCACCCCGTCAGCGACCCGGACCTGGCCGTTCTCGTCGCGTTCGACGACGACGGCCGCGCCCAGGTGGAATCCGGGAGCGTTCCTGAGTTTGCTGAACGCCTCGTAGGTGCCGCTGTGGGTTGGGACGGTCAAAACGACAATGCTTTCGGACATGCGTCCTCCTGTTCACTCCCCGCGATCGAATCGCAACAGCCGGATCTCGGCCGCAAGCGGGTGTTTCGACGCTACCCGGGGGAAGGCCCGGTCCGGTCCAGGCGCGCCGGACCTCAGAGGTTGTAGCCGATGGCACGCAGCTGTTCGCGGCCGTCCTCGGTGATCATTTCCAGGGTCCACGGCGGCAGCCACACCCAGTTGATGGTCACCGAGTTCGCGAGGCCTTCGAGCGCGTATTTGGTGTCGTACTCGATGCGATCGGTCAGCGGGCAGGTGGGTGATGTGAGGGTCATGTCGAGGGTGACGTTGGCCTCCTCGTCCACGGTGACCCCGTAGAGCAGACCGAGGTCGACGACGTTGACCATCAGCTCGGGATCGACGACGTCCTTCATCGCCTCCTCGACCTCCTCCTCGGTGGGGATCGGAGGGGTCGGGTTGTCGTCGGGGAGTTCGTCCTTGACCAGATCTGAAGGACGTGGGTCCGGGGTGTACATCAGTTCTCCTTTGCTGAGGCCTGGTTGACGGCGTCCCTCAGGGCCGACCAGGCGAGCAGGGCGCACTTGACGCGTGCGGGGAACTTCGAGACGCCTGCGAAAGCGATGGCGTCCTCGAAGCGGTCCTCGTCGGGGGTGATTGCCCCCTTGGAGTGCATCATCTCCAGGAATTCATCGTAGAGTCCGGAGAAATGATCGATGTCCTGGCCGATCACGAGATCGCCCAGGACCGATGTGGAGGCCTGTGAGATGGAGCAGCCCTCGCCGTCGTAGGACATGTCGGCGATCGTGTCGCCGTCCAGGTGGACGCGCAGGGTCAGCTCATCCCCGCAGGACGGGTTGACGTGATGTACCTCGACCTCGTACGGCTCCCGCAGCCCACTGTGATGCTTCTCGCGGTAGTGGTCGAGGATGATCGTCTGATAGAGCTCGTCGAGGTTCATCGTGCTCCAAAATAGTCGCGGGTAAACACCAGCGCATCCGCCAGTGCGTCGATCTCCTCCCAGGTCGTGTACAGGTAGGCCGATGCCCGGGTGGAACTCTGGTGACCAAGTCTCCTGTGCAACGGCCTGGCGCAGTGGTGCCCACCCCTGATAGCGATGCCGCGGGAGTCTAGCACCTGCATGACGTCATGCGGGTGGATGCCCTGCAGGTTGAACGAGCACGCCGATCCACGTTCAACAGCCTCCGCCGGTCCTAGCAACACCAGCCCGTCGATGCTGGTCAGCTTGGCAAGCATGTACTCGGTCAATTCGTGTTCGTGGGCGGCGATGGCGTCCATCCCGATCCCCTGCAGGTACCTGATGGCGGAAGCGAGCCCTGCTGCTTGGGCGATCGGCGGGGTGCCGGCTTCAAACCGGTGGGGCGGGTCCGCGTAGGTGGAGTGGGTCATCTCAACCACCTCGATCATCTCCCCCCCTCCGAGGAAGGGAGGCAGCGACTCCAGGAGCTCTCCCCTGCCCCACAGCACACCGATGCCGGTCGGACCGCACATCTTGTGTCCGGTGAAGGCCACCAGGTCAGCTCCGAGCTTGGTGACATCAATGCTCTGGTGAGGTGCCGACTGGGACGCGTCAACCACCATCACTGCCCCGACCGCATGAGCCTTGGCGGCGATATCGTCCACCGGGTTGCGGGTACCCAGCACGTTGCTCACGTGGGTGACGGAGACCACCTTGGTACGTTCGTTGATCAGTCCGTCGCGTTCGGCGGCCTCGAGATCGAGCCGGCCCTCGTCGGTGACGTCGAACCAGCGGAGCACCGCCCCGGTCCGTTCACACACCAGCTGCCAGGGAACAATGTTCGAGTGATGTTCCATGACGGAGATCACCACTTCGTCGCCGGGGATCAGCCGAGCGGCCACGGTGTTGGCCACTAGGTTGAGTGCCTCGGATGCGTTCCTGGTGAAAATCACCTCCTCCGGCGCCGCGGCACCGATGAAGGATGCCACCAGAGCCCGTGCTCCCTCGTAGGCCTCGGTGGCCTCGGCGCCGAGCACGTGCATCGCGCGCGCCACGTTGGCGTTGTGCTGCAGGTAGTGCTCGGCGATCGCGTCGACGACCACCCGGGGTTTCTGGGATGTGTTGGCCGAATCCAGGTAAACCAGAGAATGCTCCCCTACCGTACGACCCAGGATGGGAAAATCCCGTCGAATCGTTTCGACGTCAAAGGTCATTTCGGTCCTCTCCTTCCTCGGCTACCGTTGCCTGCCCTGGCGACTCAGGCGTTGGCGCTTGCCGCCTTGACGTAGGCCTCGTAGCCCTCGGCCTCGAGTTTGTCGGCCAGTTCACGTCCGCCCTGGTCAACGATGCGTCCATCGACGAAAACGTGAACGAAGGTGGGTTCGATGTAGCGCAGGATGCGGGTGTAGTGGGTGATGAGCATCACAGCCCGATCTCCTTGGGCCGAGTAGCGGTTGACCCCTTCTGAGACGATACGCAGGGCGTCGATGTCAAGGCCGGAGTCAGTCTCGTCGAGAATGGCGGCCTTGGGGTTGAGAAGCTCCAGCTGGGCGATCTCGTGACGTTTCTTCTCACCACCCGAGAAGCCCTCGTTGACGGAGCGCGCGGAGAAGGAACTGTCCAGGTTCATGCCGTTCAGGACTTTCTCCACGTCCTTGACCCAGGTGCGGATCTTGGGGGCCTCGCCGTCGAGAGCGGTCTTGGCGGTACGGAGGAAGTTCGCCACGGACACCCCTGGCACCTCGACGGGATACTGCATCGCCAGGAACAGGCCCTGTCGGGCGCGTTCGTCGACGGTGAGGTCAGTCAGCTCCACTCCATCGAGGGTCACGGACCCGGATGTGATCTCATACTTGGGGTGCCCCGCGATGGAGTAAGCGAGGGTGGACTTCCCGGAACCGTTGGGGCCCATGATCGCGTGCACTTCACCGGAGTTCACGGTGAGGTCCACACCCTTGAGGATCTGTTTGGGCCCCTCCTCGGTCAGGACGTCGACATGGAGGTCGGAGATGACGAGATTGGACATGGTTTTCAGGACTCCTGGAATTCGGTGATGGGGTGGTCGAGATCGACCAGCACCTGCTGATCCTCGATCTGGACCGGGTAGACATTGACGGGTTCCGTAGCTGGCAGGCAGAGGGCGCGACCGTTTCGCAGATCAAAACGGGAGCCATGGAGGTAGCACTCTATCGAGCCATCCTCGACGTCCCCGTCGCTCAGGGGGACGTGCCCGTGACTGCAGAGATTGTGGATGGCGAAGTATTCGCCCCGGTGAAACACGATGGCGATCTCGTGCTCGTCGACGGCGAGCGGGACCTCGGGGATCAGCTCGTCGAGGGTGGCAACAGCGACGAAGCTCACTGAGCAGCCCTCATGGCTTCGGTCGCCATGTCAAGTTCCTTCTCCACCTGTGCCAGCAGCCTCTCTTCAACCTCGGGGACGCCGATACGCCGGATGATGTCGTTGAAGAAACCGTGCACGACGAGACGCCGGGCCTCGGCCTCCGGGATGCCGCGAGAACGCAGGTAGAAGAGCTGGAGATCATCAAAACGACCGGTGGTGGAGCTGTGACCGGCCCCCTCGATCTCGCCTGTCTCGATCTCTAGGTTGGGAACGGAATCGGCCCGGCAGCCGTCGGTGAGGACGAGGTTCTTGTTGGACTCGTAGGTTTCGATGCCTTCCGCGACCTTCCGGATCAGCACGTCACCTATCCACACCGAGTTCGCGCCCTCGCCTTGCAGCGCACCGCGATAGTCCACATTGGACCTGGTCTTCGGGGCGTTATGGTCGACGAAGAGGCGATGCTGGATGTGTTGCCCGGCATCAACAAAGTAGAGACCGTACTGCTCGAGTTCACCGCCGGGGCCCGTGAAACGGGCGTTCTCCTGGAGTCGGACCACGGCACCACCGAGTGAAGCCTGGACGGTGCGGACCCGGGCGTCACGTCCAACCTCGAGGCTGATCTGACCGCCATGGACGGCGTCTGCATCCCAGTCATTGACATACACGAGGTTCACCTCGGCTCCATCACCAACCCGAATGTCGTACTTCGCGGCGTAGGATCCGCTGCCCTTGTAATGGAACACGATGGTGGCGCGGGCATTAGCTCCGACCTCCAACACGAAGACCTCTGCCGCCTCTGCGCCGTTCCCGGTCCCGACATGGACGTCGGCTTGGTCAAGTTCAGTGTCTGCGGGAACACGCATGAGTGCCAGCTCCGCGCTGCGGGTCACCGCCAGGGCCGCGACACGGTCCACCGGAGGTTCGACAGCGAGGTCCTGCAGCGCGCTCATGGGCATGACTGTGAACTCCACACCAGCAGGGGTTTCCCCCTCCCAGTCGAGTCCGGGAAGCACATCACCCTCGGCCAACAGCCCGGTGAGACGCTTCAGCGGAGTGAAGCGCCAGATCTCTTCCGTACCTGTCGGCTTCGGATGATCGGCGATGTCCCACGACGGGGTGGGGTGAAGGTGAGATGCGACGGTCTCGACGGCTCCGATCCCGTTCGCTGCTGCAGTGGTGCTCAACTTTTCTTCCTCTTGTCCGTTTCGTTTCGGGGCCGACATCAGCCGACCGCACCTTCCATCTGCAGCTCGATGAGCCGGTTGAGTTCCAGGGCGTATTCCATGGGGAGTTCCTTGGCGATGGGCTCGACGAAACCACGCACGATCATGGCCATCGCCTCATCCTCCTCCATGCCTCGGGACATGAGGTAGAACAGCTGGTCATCGGAGACCTTGGAGACGGTCGCCTCGTGGGCCATGGAGACATCGTCCTCACGAACGTCCACGTAGGGATAGGTGTCGGAACGAGAAATGGTGTCCACCAGAAGCGCGTCGCACTTCACCGAGGATGCGGAGTGGTGCGCCCCCGCATCGACTTTGACCAAACCGCGGTACGACGCGCGGCCACCGCCACGGGCGACCGACTTCGAGATGATCGACGAGGATGTGTGGGGAGCGCAGTGCACCATCTTGGAACCGGCGTCCTGGTGCTGCCCCTCGCCGGCGAAGGCGATCGACAGGGTCTCACCTCGGGCGTGCTCGCCCATGAGGTAGACGGCCGGGTACTTCATGGTCACCTTGGAACCGATGTTGCCGTCGATCCACTCCATGGTGGCGCCCTCTTCGCAGACGGCACGTTTGGTCACCAGGTTGTAGACGTTGTTGGACCAGTTCTGGATCGTCGTGTAGCGGCAGCGAGCGCCCTTCTTGATGATGATCTCCACCACCGCCGAGTGCAGCGAGTCGGAGGAGTAGATGGGGGCGGTGCAGCCCTCGACGTAGTGCACGTAGGCATCCTCGTCGACGATGATCAGAGTCCGTTCGAACTGGCCCATGTTCTCGGTGTTGATCCGGAAATAGGCCTGCAACGGGATGGAAACGTGAACTCCCTTGGGCACGTACACGAAGGATCCGCCGGACCAGACGGCGGTGTTCAGTGCCGCGAACTTGTTGTCACCTGCCGGGATGATGCTGGCGAAGTGTTCCTTGAACAGCTCGGGATGTTCCTTGAGGGCGGTGTCCGTGTCGAGGAAGATCACGCCCTGCCGTTCCAGTTCCTGATTGATGTTGTGGTAGACCACCTCGGACTCGTACTGAGCCGCGACCCCCGCCACGAGACGGGCCTTCTCCGCCTCGGGGATGCCGAGCCTGTCATAGGTGTTTTTGATGTCCTCGGGCAGGTCCTCCCAGGTCTGCGCCTGACGCTCTGTGGAGCGGACGAAGTACTTGATGTTGTCGAAGTCGATGTCGTCCAGGTCGCCCCCCCACGATGGCATGGGTTTCTTGCCGAACAACCTGAGGGCCTTCAGGCGCAGGTCCCGCATCCAATCGGGCTCGCCCTTCAGCTCGGAGATGTGTCTGACCACGGCCTCGTTGAGGCCTCGCTGGGCGGCGGAACCGGCGGCATCGGAATCATGCCAGCCATACTGGTAGCCGCTGAGGGCTTCCAGGTGCTCGTCCTGCGTGGCTCCCACTCCGGGAGCCTGCGACGTGGTCGTCATATGGTCACTTCCTGATCTTGCTCGGTATGACTGGGTTGGGAACGTGGGTGGTACACACCCCGTCCCCGTGTGCAATGGTTGCAAGCCGTTGAACATGGCTGCCCAACAACCGCGAGAACAGCTGGGTCTCGACCTCGCAGAGCTGAGGGAACTCGGCCGCGACATGCGCCACCGGACAGTGGTGCTGACACAGCTGGTCGCCTGAACGAACCGGCTTGACAGAGGGCGCATAGGTGGATCCCAAGGCCTCGGTGAGCAACTCGATCGGGGCACGATCGGGATGAGCCGCACGCAATTCGTTGAAACGCGCCTCGATCTCGTCGACACGTTCCGAGGCCAGGTCGACCATGGCCTGTGGTCCGGCGGCTTCGATCAGCCGCCGAATGGCCACTATGGCCAGTTCGTCGTAGGCCTGATGGAACTCGGACCGGCCAGCGTCCGTGAGGAAGAACACCTTGGATGGACGACCCCGGCCACGCGCACCGTAGATCCGTTGCTCGCGCGATCCCAGGATTCCTTCTTCCAGAAGAACGGACAAATGGCGACGGATAGCTGCTGGAGTCAGGGCCAGTCGTTCGGCGAGTTCTCGCGCCGTTGATGGCCCGTGCTCCAGGACGGAGCGAACCACCCGTTCCCGGGTGGAGTTGTCTGCTTCCTGCGTGGCTGCGCTCATGACACCCTCCTCCCAGCGATTTTGCACACGTCAGTCTTTCGGAATCTGACAAGCGTAGCAAGCTAGGAAAGCCTAACCAGTACCCCGCCAACGCGTTTCCACCCCCAGCAGGAGTCTCCGCTCCCGCACACGGCCGCATCGGTTATTGGGGATCACAGGAGCGCCCGAGCAGAGTACTCCAACAACATCAGCAGGAGTACCGCAATGGATTGGGACGGCATCTGGTCTCCGTGGCGATCCTGAGGCCAGGAGCCAGCCAACCAGCCTCCCGAAGGGTGAGCAATTTCTCGACCACCCTGTCCCGCAACATGATGGGCGAGATGGTATTGAGATAGATCTTGGTGGCTCCTTCGAAACCAGCGAGGGTGGAAACCCGCCACTTGAGCATCACTCTCCAGGGCATCGGAAGAACGACATCGATCGGTCGGTGGTGCCATTCCTCGTTGCAGGCCACGTCGTTGCCTGTTGCCGCGTGCATGGCGTGGATCAAATCCGACATGCCACGCACTTCTTCGGGAGACTGCTCCCACGGGTTGGAGAACTCGGAACAGGAGTAGATCTCCAAGGTCGGATATCGGTGACCAAACCCTGCGAAGGCAACTGCATAATCGTTTTCAGCGACGATCAGATTGTGATACCCCGCGTAGTTCGGCCCCACTTCGTTGAACAGGTTGGGGTCCTGCCTCAGCCGGGCGAGCGCCACCTCGTGCTGAACTCCTCGTTCGTCAATGGCTACGAGTTGTTTGTGCAGGTGGTCGAAGGAAGCACCCGCCGGTTTCAGCCAGTTCTGGAAAACAGTCACATAGCGGGCATAGCGATTGTTCTCATAGCTACGACGCAACGAATCGATCGTGAAAGCGATAAATTTTTCGTGCTCCTCAGGGGTCAGAGCACCGGAGCCGGCGAGCTGTGTGTCGTCAACCGCTGCATCGATGAAGTGTCTTCTGGCGACGATCACGTCGTGGCCGCCGCCGAAGAAACCGGATGTCGCATCCAAAAGTTGTGCCTGCGTCATCGCGGCCACCTGACTGGTGTCGCACCCAGAGGCCCGCAACTTCGTCTCGGTGACCCGCAACAGATGTTCCAGTCCCTCGCGGGATGCCAGATAGGCCCGTTGACGCCGGGCCACGGACTCCGGAAGCTCAAAACCGTAGTTGGAGCGCCAGTAGTCGAAACTTAGGATCTCGAACAGGTTCGGAATACAACGAAATTCGGCCGTCGTGGTGAACAATTTCTCGGCGGGAAGCTCCAGCAACGTTTCCCAGCCATCATCAGAGCGCACCACACGCGCCTTCTCCGGCGGGGTCTCCAGGTAGCGCTGTTCACAGAAGGCGCAGTACGTCCCTCGGGCTCCCTCATCGATAGGCCGGGGTGTGGAACCTTGGATGCCGAGAGGACGATTTCCCCGCCCCGGCACGGTCCACACCTCGGTTCCGGTGAGCGGTCCGATCTGTTTCACCGTTCCGTCGGCCATGGTGGACAGATACTCGGGTTGCCTGACGTAGGGCTGCATAACGACACCGTAGATCATCGCCGGGCCCGGCTCCCCTCCACACCGGTTTTTCCACCTCACGAACAAACCAACGTAGGGCGGGTGGGGCAGCAATACTTCAGGCACCAGCCGTCTCAAGCTACCTCCCGGGGCGACGACAACCGGTATGGTCGGAATCGTGACCAGCAGCAACCCGCTCCATGATCCCCGAGACCGGCGACTGCCAAAGATTGCAGGTCCCTGTGTACTGGTGCTCTTCGGCGTCACTGGCGACCTCTCCCGGAAGAAACTGATGCCGGCCGTCTATGACCTGGCGAATCGTGGCCTGCTGCCACCCGGTTTCGGGTTGGTAGGTTTCGCACGACGTGATTGGGCCGACCAAGACTTTGCGAAGGTTGTTCACGACGCCGTCAAGGAGAACGCCCGAACCCGTTTCCGCGAGGAAGTCTGGGAGCAGCTACTGGAAGGCATCCGGTTCGTACCGGGCACGTTCGACTCCGATGAGGCCTTTCACCGGCTCCGCACCACTCTTGAAGAACTCGACCAAGCCCGCGGCACAGGCGGCAATCACGCCTTCTACCTGTCGATTCCGCCGTCGAACTTCGAGCAGGTGGTCTCCCAGCTCAAACGGAACGCCATCACCTGTGATGACACAAGCACCTGGAACCGGGTCGTGATCGAGAAACCCTTCGGCCACGACCTGCGTTCGGCCCGCGAACTGAACAACGTCGTCAGCCAGCTCTTCTCCCCCCACGAGGTGTTCCGAATCGATCATTATCTGGGCAAGGAGACGGTTCAAAACATGCTCGCGATGCGTTTCGCCAACGAGCTGTTCGAGCCCTTCTGGAACCGCAACTACGTCTCCCACGTGGAGATCACCATGGCCGAGGACATCGGCATCGGTGGCCGTGCCGGATACTACGACGGCATCGGAGCAGCCCGCGACGTCATCCAGAATCATCTATTGCAACTGCTCGCCCTGACCGCCATGGAGGAGCCGACCAGTTTCGAGGCCTCACAACTGCGCACAGAGAAAACCAAGGTACTGGCGGCCGCCCAGGTTTCCCCCAACTATGCCGCTCACACGGCCCGCGGCCAGTACGCCGCCGGGTGGCAGGGTGGCCGCCTGGTTCGTGGCTACCTGGAAGAGGATGGCGTTTCCCCGGATTCCCACACCGAGACCTACGCGGCAATACGGGTTGACGTAGACAATCGCCGCTGGGCAGGAGTGCCTTTCTACCTGCGAGCCGCCAAACGCATGCCGAGACGGGTCACGGAGGTCGCCCTCGTGCTGAAACAGGCGCCTCACCTGCCCTTCCCGAAAACCGAAACTGCAGCTCTGGGACGGAATGCCCTAGTGATGCGTATTCAACCCGATGAGGGCGTCACCCTCCGTTTCGGCGCCAAAGTGCCGGGAACGCAGATGGAGATCCGTGACGTCTCCATGGACTTCGTCTACGGGGGTTCTTTCACCGAGACCTCTCCAGAGGCCTACGAGCGCCTGATTCTGGACGTGCTGCTGGGTGATCCTCCCCTGTTTCCGCAGCATGAAGAGGTGGAACTCGGCTGGAAGATCCTGGATCCGGTTCTCGACTACTGGGCTTCACTGCCAACCCAACCAGATCCCTACCCGGCGGGCACCTGGGGCCCTGCCAGCGCAGTCGAGATGCTGGCCCGTGACGGCAACGCCTGGCGTAGGCCGTAGAGGAGGAAGCCGTGATCATCGAACTCAACAACACCACAACCCAGGACATCACGTCCGCACTGATCAGAGCCCACCGGGAGGTCGGGCCGACCAGCGGAATGGTCCTGACACTGCTGGCGATCACCGATGACGATCACCGTGATGAGGTACTCGAGGCTGCCCACGCCTCGGCGATGGCACACCCGTCGAGGGTCATCGTCATCTCCAAAGCCGGCGGGGAGACGGGCCTCCACGCGAAGATCCAGGTCGGCGAGGGGCTCCCAGGAGATCTGATCGCCCTCAAACTGCACGGCGAACTGGCGTTGCACGGCGACTCCGTCGTGCTGCCCCTGCTACTCCCCGACTCCCCCACGATCGTCTGGTGGCCCCACAACGCACCCGACGCCCCCGTTCAAGATCCGATCGGGCGACTTGCAACACGACGGATCACCGACTCGATGGGAGCGCCAGATCCGCAACTGGCCCTGGCGATCCGTGCCCGCAACCTGGCTCCCGGCGACACGGACCTGTGCTGGACCCGCATCACACGTTGGCGCACGCTGCTGGCCGCCGCCCTAGACCAGTTCCCCCAACAGGTCACCTCCGCCCTGGTGCGTTCCACCCCTGACAACGCCTGCTCCACTCTTCTGGTTGCTTGGTTGGAGCAACAGCTGAAGGTCCCGGTCCTACACGAGGACAGCGACCAGCCTGGTATCTCGGAGGCGAGACTGACCACCGGCCAAGGCGACATCATCATCAATCGGGGCCGTTCCGAGACCATCGCCCGTTACGCCGTGCCTGGCCAGCCGGAACGAAAGATCGCCTTGAAAAGGCGTCCTCTCACAGAACTACTCATGGAGGAATTGCAGCGCATGGACCCCGACGACGTTTTCGAATCGGTGGTGAGTCGCATCGCCTCACAGGTGGGTGAGTGATGTTCACCCGGGTCGTGCGCCTGACATCGGCGCAGCAGGTGGCCGATGTGGTCGCGCACCGATTCATGGCGCGGATCACGGAGCTGTTGGACGGTCATGACGATGTCCATGTCTGCCTGACCGGTGGAGGAACAGCCGATCTGGTCTACGAACGTTTCGCCGATCTGTCCGCCGAGGCGAAACTCGACTTGGGGCGCCTCCACCTGTGGTGGGGGGATGAACGTTTCGTGGCCGCCACGGACCCGGACAGGAACTCCCTCCAGGCCATCAGCCGGCTGGGCCGCACCTTGCCCATCCAGTCGGCACGAATTCACATGATGGCGGCGCGCGACGGTCGCGCTGACCCACACGACAGCGCCTCCGAATACGCTGCCGAGTTGGGGGAAACCCGCTTCGATGTGACCTTCCTGGGGATGGGCCCGGACGGTCATGTTGCCTCGATCTTCCCGGGACATCCAAGTTTCGACTCCACCTCCCGCAGCGTGATCGGGGTGACGGACTCCCCGAAGCCGCCCTCGGAGCGCATCTCGTTGACGATCCCGACCCTCAACCGCTCCGATGAGGTCTGGTTCATCGTCACGGGTACCGGCAAGGCCGATGCGCTGATCCGGACTTTCGACGGTGACGAGTCCCTGCCCGCCTCCCACGTCCACGGCCAGCAGGCCACGTACTGGTTCGTCGATGACGCAGCCGCCTCGAAGTTACCACCCCGTTACGCCTGCCCTCTCTGAGCAGCAGATTCCACGGGTTCCCTGACGGCCTGGAACATCCCAAGCGCGGCGCACCGGCGAAACCCGAGCATCTCGTTGACGGCGAGCATGTGATGGTTCTCGGCTGCATTGAAGGTGTGGACCGCCGGGGCTTGGGGCAAGGCCGCGTGAGCCGCTTCCAGATTGGCCGCCTTGACCAACGTTCCCAGCCGGTGGCCGCGATGCTCAGGCAGCACGATGGTGTCCCACTGGTGGATCATGGCGTCGGGCCACTCACGTGATGCGGACAGCTCATTCAACGCCACAACCTTTCCTGTCGGTTCGTGCACCACGATCCCGAGGAAAAGCCGGTTCGTCGAGCTGAATCGCGCATACTCTGCGTGCACGCGGTCCGCATCCCAGGAGGTTTCGGGAATGATCAGCCCACCGGATGGCGCATCGGTGCTCATGCTTTGTTTCAGCACTGCTACACCGGTCGCCCACCGCGGGGGTACCTCGCCCTCCAAGCAGCACACCTCGTAGTCCGGCCCGGCAACGGCCCTGGCCGTAACGAGAACATCGCTCAGCGAGACGACCGGGGCGGCGAAGTTGTACCGGGAATACCACATCACCTGCCCCAGGACGAAGCCGTAACGCAGCGCGAAACGCGCCCGCGGGCTGGAGGCCAACAGCGCTCCCTCACCAACAGGACTGGGCAATGTTTCATCGTCCGGGCCCGGCACCGGGGTGGGAACCTCGAGGTTGACGTAGCGGATTCCGGGTTCCAAGGCTGAGTGCACCACCTCCGCGAGCGCCTGCCCGATTCCTTGCCGCCTGCACCCGGGCGTGACGTAGATGTGCGCCATCGCACCCTCGGGCTCGTCCACGAAATTCACCACCAGCCTGGCGAAACCTACAGGCCGGTTTTCGAACCAAACCAGCCAGCGGCGCACCCGCCTCTCGGTGAGAGCGGCATGCGCGGCTTTTAGGTCGACCTCCGGAGTGTTCTGGGGCCCTTGGGGGCCGAGCACCTCGACGCTGTCATCGGTGTTCATGCGACAGTAGGCAGCCCATTCCTCATTCACAATCCCAGGAAGTGCGAATTCGCGGATCTCCAAACCAGTCACTGCGTCACCTTAGCGTCCGGTTTGAACAGCGTTTCCGGTAGCTTTAATCCATGGAGAGGATTGCACGACCGGAACGAGCGGCCACGGGCTGCAAGGCGCATCCGAGGTCTAATGGGCTGCGATCCACCTTCGGAAGAGGAACCGGGAGTCACTATGACTGATTTCCTAACCTGGGCCGGCCAGAACCCGTGGGCCGCCTGGGGCGTGCTGGCGCTGCTGCTGGCAGCAGCCGAGTTGCTCACCATGGACCTGACATTGCTGATGCTCGCGGCCGGCGCTCTTGCCGGCGGGGCGGTTGCGCTGCTGCTCCCTCACCTACTGTGGCTCCAGGTGATCGTTGGTCTGACCACCGCGGTGGCCACTCTCTTCCTGCTGCGCCCCACGCTCTTGGAGAAAACTCGTCGAGCTCCGGGATACCGCTCCCGCCTCGATGACCTCATCGGCTCGCTCGGAGATGTGACCACCCAGATCACCGCGAATTCGGGTGAGGTCAAGGTGGATGGCCAGATCTGGCAGGCCCGCAGCTACGATGACACCGTTACGATCGAGACCGGGGAGAGAATCGAGGTTTACAAACTCGACGGAATCACTTTGATCGTCTACCCCATCGCCCACTGACCAGAAACCGCAAGGAGCGACATTGCCTGTACCCACCATCCTTCTCATTGCTCTTGTCGTCGTCGTGGTCATGCTGCTGGCCGCGACCTTGAAAATCATCCGTCAACAGCAGGTGGCCATAGTCGAACGGCTCGGCAAGTTCCGCAAGGTACTCGATCCTGGACCGCATCTGGTGGTTCCGTTCCTCGACCAGATCCGATACGCCCTCGACATGCGCGAGGAGGTGGTGCCGTTCCCACCCCAGGGCGTCATCACCGAAGACAACCTCATCGTCTCGATCGACTCGGTGATCTACTTCCAGATCGTCGATCCAGTCCGGGCCGCCTACGAGGCGCAGAACTACCGTGCCGCCATCGAACAACTGACCATGACCACCCTGCGCAACATCATCGGTGGCATGGACCTGGAGGCCACCCTCACATCGCGCGAGGAGATCAACAAGCGCCTGCGTGCGGTACTGGACGAGGCAACCGGCAAATGGGGAATCAAGGTCAACCGGGTCGAGCTGCGCACCATCGAGCCGCCGCCGACCATCCGCGACGCCATGGAGAAGGGCGCCCGAGCAGAACGCGACAAGCGGGCCTCGATCCTGCTGGCCGAAGGACAGCGCCAATCCCAGATCCTTTCTGCTGGCGGCGACCGGGAGGCAGCGATTCTCCGCGCCCAAGGTGATCGCGAGGCCGCTGTCCTCCGCGCCCAGGCCGACCGGCAGGCACAGATGTTGCGTGCCGAGGGTGAGGCCCAGGCCATCACCACGGTTTTCAGCGCCATCCACGCCGCAGAACCGGACCAGGCACTGCTCGCCTACCAGTACATGCAGATGCTGCCGCGCCTAGCCAGTGGCGACTCGAACAAGATGTGGATCGTTCCCAGCGAACTCAGCGACGCCTTGAAGGGCTTGGGGCAAGTGGCGAACTCAACCGATGTGCGGGATTACGTCTCGCGGGCGTCCCAGCATTTTTCCGCGCCAAAGCCGGTCGATGTGCACGCCGAAATAGCAGAACAGGCCCGGAAGGACCATGAAAAGAGCAGCGCCACGGTGGAACAAGCCATAGCCGACGCCCAAGCGATGGAGGGCAGCGGCACCCGCAGGCCAGGGCAGCCCTCCCCTCAACCACAACATCAAAACCCCGATTCCCCGGGAGCTTGGGGGCCGCGCCCCGGCACCCCGTACGATGCGCAGTAACACAGCCGCGCACCAGAAGAGTGAATCCCCGCCCAGCCATGGCTGGGCGGGGATTCACTCACACTGAAGTCTTTCGCCTCATTAGTAGAGGATTTCGCCAGCTGCCCGGCGAGCCCTCAGCGAGGACACCGCTTCCTCCAGGATCTGCGCCGCCTCCTCATCGGTGCGACGTTCCTTCACATAGGCGAGATGGGTCTTGTACGGGGTGATCTTTGGCGGAGGCGGAGGATTCTCCGCGTCGGTGTTGGCGGGCAGTCCGCAACGGGGACAATCCCAGGACTCAGGAATCACCGCGTCGGCGGCGAATGCGGGGCGGGTCTCATGCCCGCTCGCGCAGTAGTAGGAGACGTGAAGCCTCGGGGCGGCATCACCCCTTTCGGCCTCACCCATTGGTCCGGCTCCGACTCGGCTACCCCGGATGGCGTTGCCACCTGCCACAACTACTCCTCAAGGCTCGAAAACATTCTCTTGTCAGACTTCGATGCGGTAGAGCACCAGCAGACCGATGATCGTCAACACCCAGATCAGCGTCAGCACAAGGGTGATGCGGTCCAATCGCCGCTCAGCAGTGGACACACCGCCCATAGAAGTGGACATGCCGCCACCAAACAGGTCGGACATGCCGCCACCACGGCCCTTATGGAGGAGCACTGACAGAGCCAGCAACGCACTCAAAATAATCAGGATGACCGACAGGGTGGCTATGGGCCAGCTGACGAGGGGGACAATCACGCGCAGTAGTTTAACCGAGGGAATCAAATCCACCACATCGCGGGTGTTTCACGACGTTTCATCCGATGGCTCAGCAATGGGGTTGTCACCGGCAAACCCGGTGACAACCCCATTGCACGGAGCAGTTCTCAAGCGAACAGAACGATCGAGGCAAACTCCTCGGCCTTCAGGCTGGCTCCTCCTACCAGGGCGCCATCGACATCCGGCTGGGCCATGATCTCGGCCACGTTGGAAGCCTTCACAGACCCCCCGTACTGGATCCGGACCGAATCCGCAGTGGTGCGGTCATACAACCTCGCGACCTCTTCACGGATCGCCCCACAGACCTCCTGCGCATCCTCCGGAGTGGCAACCTCACCCGTGCCGATGGCCCACACCGGCTCGTAGGCGATGACAAGCGAGGCCACCTTCTCGGCAGGGATCTCCTTCAGGCAACCACGAACCTGCTCGAGAGTGTACGCGACCTGGCGCCCCTCCTTACGAACGTCCAGGCCCTCGCCGCAGCAGATGATCGGGACCATGTCAGCCGCCAGGATTTTCAGAGCCTTGGCGTTGATCAGGGCATCGGTTTCACCGTGGTATTCGCGCCGCTCCGAGTGCCCGACCACCACGTAGCGAACACCCAGCTTCGCCAGCATTCCGGCACTGATCTCGCCCGTGTAGGCACCCGAATCATGCTCGGAAACATTCTGTGCCCCGAGTTGAAGCGGGAACCGGTCCCCCTCGATGAGGGTCTGTACAGTGCGCAGGTCCGTGAATGGTGGAATGACCACACATTCGACGGAGCTACCGTCGTACTCCTTGTCGGCCAAGGTCCAGGCCAGTTTCTGGACGAGCCCCGTCGCCTCGACGTGGTTCAGGTTCATCTTCCAGTTTCCGGCCATGATCGGTTTGCGTGCCATGTCAGTTGCCTTCCTTCAGAACAGCGATACCAGGAAGGACCTTGCCCTCCATCAGCTCCAACGATGCGCCACCACCGGTGGAGATGTGCCCGAACGCATCCTCCGGGAACCCGAGAGCCCGCACCGCCGAGGCCGAGTCACCGCCACCCACAACGCTGACGCCGTCGACCTCAGTGAGGGCCTGAGCGACCGTTCGGGTACCGGATTCCAAGCCGGGAATCTCGAACACTCCCATGGGTCCGTTCCAGAAAACCGACCTGGCCTGGCGGATCGCGTCACCAAACAACTTCTCGGTGGCGGGCCCGATGTCAAGACCCATCTTGTCGGCGGGGATGGCGTCGGTGGGGACCACATCCACCTGACCGACGGTGCACGTGCCGAAATCGACCTCGGATGCGACGCGCACGTCGACAGGAAGCAGGATGCGCTTGCCTGCTGCCTCGGCAGCCTTCAGGTAACCGGTGCAGGCCTCGATGGACGCGTCGTCAACCAGCGACTTCCCAACCCCCAGCCCTTGAGCCTTGAGGAAGGTGAAGGCCATACCACCGCCGATGACAAGGGTGTCAGCCACCTTGAGGAGGTTGTCGATGACGGCCAGCTTGTCAGCCACCTTCGCGCCACCGAGCACCACGACAAATGGACGTTTCGGAGCCTCGGTGAGGCCCTCCAAGACGTCAATCTCCGCCTTCACGAGCGAACCGGCAGCCGACGGCAGCAACGTCGCGATGTCGTAGACGGAGGCCTCCTTACGGTGCACCACGCCGAAACCGTTCGAAACGAAGAAATCCCCGAAGGCAGCGTATTTCTCAGCCAGCTCCTTACGGACGATCTCGTCCTTGGATTTCTCCCCGGCCTCGAAACGGACGTTCTCCAGGAGGGCTACCTCACCGTCCCCGAGGGAATCGACGGTAGCCTTCGCCGACGGACCCACCACGTCGGTGGCGAATCTCACCCGGGCGCCAAGTAGTTCGCCGAGACGAACCGCAACAGGGGCGAGGGAGAACTTGGGATCGGGTTCGCCCTTAGGACGCCCGAGATGTGCCAGGATGACGATCCGGGCCCCCGCTTCGCGCAGTTCATTCAAGGTGGGCAGGGCAGCGCGGATTCGACCATCATCGGTGATGTTCTTGTCACCGTCCAGAGGCACGTTGAAATCGCAGCGAACAACCACACGCTTACCGGCGAGGTCTCCGAGCTGGGAGACAGATTTCATTGAAGGTCCTTTCGGGTGGGGACGCGCCGGCCCCGCCAGCACGAGTGCAGACGGGGCCGAAGCGTCACTTCTTGAGTGAGATCAGAGCTTGCTGCCAACGAGCACCGTGAGGTCCACGAGGCGATTCGAATAGCCCCACTCGTTGTCGTACCAGCCGACGACCTTGACCTGATTGCCGATGACCTTGGTCAGCTGGGCGTCGAAAGTGCAGGAGGCCGAGTCGGTCTCGATGTCCGTGCTGACAATGGGCTCATCGGTGTAGACGAGGACCCGACCATCGGCGGCCTTCTTCACGATTTCGTTGATTTCCTCAACCGTGGTCTCACGGGGAGCCTCGAAGGTGAGATCCGTGGCGGAACCGGTGGGGGTCGGAACACGCAGCGCGTACCCGTCGAGCTTGCCCTTCAACTCGGGCAGCACCAGGGAAACGGCCTTCGCGGCACCGGTTGTGGTCGGCACGATGTTGAGGGCGGCTGCGCGGGCACGGCGCAGATCCTTGTGCGGGCCATCCTGCAAGTTCTGGTCCTGGGTATAGGCGTGGATGGTGGTCATCAGGCCCTTGACGATACCGAGACCATCATTGAGGGCCTTTGCCATTGGGGCCAGGCAGTTGGTGGTGCAGGACGCATTGGAGATGATGTTGTGGGCCGCCGGATCATACTTGTCGTCATTGACCCCCATGACGATGGTGATGTCCTCGTTCTTGGCCGGGGCAGAGATCAACACTTTCTTGGCACCGGCATCCAGGTGGGCCTTGGCCTTGGTGGCGTCGGTGAAGAAACCGGTGGACTCGATGACGATGTCGACCCCCAGCTTGCCCCAGGGAAGATTCGCCGGATCCTTCTCGGCGAAGGCCTTGATCTCCTTACCACCCACCTTGATGGCGTCATCGTCGTAGGAGACTTCTTCGGGGAAGCGTCCGAGGATGGAGTCGTATTTCAGGAGGTGGGCAAGGGTCTTGTTGTCAGTGAGGTCGTTGACGGCAACCACCTCGAGGTCAGCGCCGGATGCAACGAGCGCGCGGAAGTAGTTGCGTCCAATGCGGCCAAAGCCGTTGATTCCAACCTTGACGGTCATTTCGAATAGATCCCCTTCGAGAGATACCTGGGAGCCCGCCGCACCTGGGTGGCGCAGCCGACGCCCTTCGGACAGCCCCATCCTAGCCATTCAAACCCAAACCCAGAAGGGTTCGGCACAGGTGAAAGTCGAACGTCCCCCAATTACTGGGCTTCACCCAGGTCAGCGGGCAATGAGGCTTCGGTGTTGGGGATGCCCGCAGCCTCGGCAGCCTTGTCGGCTGTGGCGAGCAGACGCCGGATGCGCCCGGCCACTGCATCCTTTGTCAGTGGCGGGTCGTGCAGTTTGCCAAGCTCTTCCAGGCTCGCCTGGCGGTGTTCGATGCGAAGCTTGCCCGCGGCAACCAGGTGCGCGGGGGCATCCTCTCCCAGAATCTCCAGGGCACGTTCCACCCTGGCACTGGCGGCAACCGCGGCCCTGGCAGAACGCCGCAGATTCGCGTCGTCGAAATTTGCCAATCGGTTCGCCTGGGCCTTGACCTCTCGCCTCATACGACGTTCCTCCCAGATCAGGCGCGTTTCCTGGGCTCCCATCCGGGTCAGCAGGTCAGCGATGGCCTCACCATCCCGGAGAACCACGCGATCAACACCACGCGACTCGCGTGATTTCACTGTGATGCCGAGCCTGCGGGCGGCACCGCTGAGCGCCAATGCAGCCTCCGATCCAGGACATGTGACCTCGAGGGCCATGGAACGCCCCGGCTCGGTCAGGGATCCACGGGCTAGGAACGCCCCACGCCACACCGCGACAGAATCGGCGATGGAGCCTCCGACAACCACGGCTGGCAGCCCCCTGACCGGGCGCCGCCGCTGATCCACCAAACCGGTGAGCCGGGCCAGGGCCTCGCCGTCGCGGATGACCCGTACCGCGTATCGGGTGGTGCGGCGCAGCCCTGTGGCGTTGATCACCAGAAGATCCGAGTCCAAGGAATAAAGATCATGGATGTAGGTGCGTAGCCTTCGAGCCGCCGGGGCGGAGTCCAGTTCCGCCTCAATGACGATGCGGCCACCCACGAGGTGGAGCCCACCTCCGAACCTGAGCATCGTCGCGACCTCCGCCCGACGCGCATTTGGGTGGGGGGTTGCCACCGCCGCCAACTCCGTCTTCACCTTCTGAGTCAACGCCATGGAAGCAATCATTCCATCAAATCTCTCGTGGCGTGGGCTTCAGCTGGCAAGAAGCTCCTGGTAGGCATCAGCGAGTCGTTTCGGATCGTGGCGAGCACTGCCGTCGTGACAGCGGATGTCGGCAACCGCCAGTTCAGCTCCAAGCGAGGCGGCGAACCTGGTGAGATGGCGATCGGAACCGACGAAACCGACGTCAGCCAACACGAAGTCGAGGCGCAGAGTCGGCGCGTGCTCCGCCAGCAACTCGATGTGCCGCGAGGCAGTAAACCCATCGGTTTCATCAGCGGCAGCAATATTCATGACGAGGATGCGGCGGGCCGGCGTGGAAAGGATCGCTTCACGCAGTTCCGGGACCAGCAGATGTGGGATCACCGAGGTGAACCAGGATCCAGGCCCCATTACGATCGCGTCGGCCTGCCGGACCGCCGCCACCGCCTCCGGATGGGCGGGTGGATTCTCAGGTATCAACCGAACCGACTGGACCGTCGCTCGGGTCTTGGCGACAGTTGCCTGCCCCGCCAAGGTGCACAGCTCATCCGGGGCAAGCGGGTCGAGTCCCAGCACATCGGCCTCGATCTGCAGGGGAACCGAGCTCATCGGAAGCACCCTACCCCGGGTCCTGAGCAGCTCCCCAACCATGTCGAGGCCCGCCACGGGATCATCCAACTGCTGCCAGAGACCTGCTATGAGCAGATTCCCGATGGCGTGTCCACTCAGCGGCCCATCTCCGGAGAACCTCGATTGAAGAACGCCCGCCCAACGCCGCCCCACCTGGTCGTCGCCGCACAGTGCCGCCAGGGCCATGCGGAGATCGCCGGGCGGCAGGCAGCCGAACTCCCTGCGCAATCTTCCGGAGGAGCCGCCGTCATCAGCCACCGTGACCACGGCCGTGAGCCGGTCGGTGATCCGACGCAGGGCAGTCAGGGAGGTGTGGAGTCCGTGGCCTCCCCCGAAAGCGACGATGGCGGATCCTCTCGGTCGGTTCATTCCTTCCCCAGATCCCGATGCAGCACACTGACACCGTATCCTCGAGCGCGCAACCGGCTCGCCAGTTCCTCGGTCATGGATGTGGAACGGTGCTTGCCTCCCGTACACCCGATCGCAACGGTGACCTGACGCTTACCCTCCGTGAGATATCCGGGGGCCGCCACATCGATGATTCCCAGCATGCATCCCTGGAACTCCTGGGCGGCCTCTTGAGAGAGCACATAGGAGGCGACGTCCGGCGAAAGCCCGGTCTTAGGACGCAGCTCCGGAACCCAGTACGGGTTTGGCAGGAAACGCACATCGAAGACGATGTCGGCATCGACCGGCAGTCCGTTCTTGAAGCCGAACGACATCAGAGCGACGCTCAGGTTGTCCGTGGCATCGGTCCCGAAATGATTGGAGATGCGCTGGGCGAGCTGTCGGGCACTGAGCCGGGATGTGTCGACGACGATGTCGGCGGAGGCCCGCAAATCCGCCAGAAGACGCCGTTCACGCACGATGCCGTCAAGCAGCCGACCGTCATATTGCAGCGGAAGCGGTCGGCGGTTGGACTCCTGACGTTGCACGATCACGTCGTCGCTGGCCTCCAGGAACAGCACCGTGACGCGACAACCTCGCGCCTTGACCTCTGCGAAAGAGGTGGGCAGCTGCTCGAACTCCTCACGGGAACGCACGTCGACCACAACCGCCAGTCGCTCGGTCATCCCCATCCTGTCCACGAGAATCGGCAGCATCGCTGGAGGTAGGTTGTCCACCACGTACCATCCGA
The DNA here is from genome assembly GCF_037055325.1 of Arachnia propionica. Classification (NCBI taxonomy): domain Bacteria; kingdom Bacillati; phylum Actinomycetota; class Actinomycetes; order Propionibacteriales; family Propionibacteriaceae; genus Arachnia; species Arachnia propionica. The sequence continues at coordinate 1,005,913 of NZ_CP146373.1, forward strand.
GATCCTCCATGGTGTGGGCGGCTGTACGCCGTCCTGCTCCGGACAATCCGGTCACGATCACGATCTCCGCAGGCCCCTGCACTTCCACCATGGAAGAGACACTAGTCGCTCGCCTGGACGGCATCACGATTTCACCCACACCATCGGTGGAGTTGTGTCGCCCCGTACCCTACGTAACCGCCCGTGTTCATTCCGGTGAGGTTCATCACCGTTCGCGTTCGCCAAGACCCCGAGCAGCCAGGGCTTCCCCCGTGCGTTCCGCGTGAGCGACGGACCCGAGCACCATCGGCATGAGGAGCGCCACCACGTTGCGTTCCGCCCCGCGGGCACGGGCGGCGTCCCTCGCGTCGTCAAACAGACCTAGCAGGTAGGGGATGGAGCGGATCATCAGAGCCACCGCCAGTGCTGTCCGCTCGGGGTTGAGGCCGACAAACCTGAGCGGATGCAGGGCCACGATCAGGGCGTCCATCAGCGCCGGTGTCGGGGTGGTGAGGGTTAACAGACGCGCCGCAAGGATGGCCAGCAGCAGGTTCCCGGGCACGACCACTGCCGCGTGCGGATTCAGAACCACCAGCTGGTAGGCGACCAGCAACCCGAGGATCAGCCACATCACCCATCCGATCCGCAGCGCCCGGGCCGGACCGACCCCGGAGCTCATCAACAACACGACTGTCAGGGCCAGTGACCCACAGGTGACCGGCCAGGCCTGAAGGACCAGGGCGGGGATGCTCAGGGTGAGCATGAGGAGGTATTTCCATCCCACCCCGAGCCGGAACAGCCACCCCTCCCCCGGCTGGTGGAGACCGAGCAGGCTCGCGTGCACATTCACCCGGTGCCCCCCATGGCGCTCTCGTACCAGGCGATGGCTTCACCAGGTTCGCCGTCAGCGGCCACCTGTCCCTTCTCGATGACGATCACCCGGTCAGCATCGGCCGCCACGGCCATGTCATGGGTGGAATAGATGACCTGTTGCTCCAGCTCAGCGAAGGCGCGTCGCAGGGCCAGTTTGTTGCGCAGGTCGAGCAAGGTGGTGGGTTCGTCTGCCACAATCACCTCCGGTCGAACGGCCAGCACACTGGCCAGCGCCACCATCTGACGCTCCCCACCGGAGAGGTCGTAGATGCTCTGGTGGGCCACATGCCCCAGTCCTCGCTCATCGAGAATCTGCTGTGCACGACCTGCTCGCTCCTTCTTGGGCAGGTGTCCAAGACTGAGGGTCAGGTCCTCGATCGGAGTGGACATCAGCAGCTGGGCCAGCGGATCGGTGAAGATGAATCCGACGAGCTGGCGAACCTTTCGCGGTTCCTTGGCGACATCGTGGCCCTTGACGCTCACGGTGCCGGACGTCGGCTGACGCATGCCATTGAAAAGCCTCAGCAGGGTCGATTTGCCGGATCCATTGGCACCGATCACTGCTATACGCCGCTCCGCGAGGGTCAGGTTGATCTCTTTGAGCAGCACCCTGGCCTCGTCACCCTTGTGAATCGGTGGGATGACGAGGCCGACGTCGGCAAGTCGGATCACCGCTGGGCCAGCAGGCGTGGGAAAGCTCGGTGAACCGCGTAGGCCAGGATCACAACGACCACGCTCTTGATGGCGTCACTCACCCAGAACGCCATGTCAATCCCGAGCGCCTTGCCGAAGTCCATCCCACCGGCTCGCATCATTCCGACCACCCCTAGGGGGAGGATGATGAGATAGCGACCCAGGAGTAGGCCCAGGAAGAAGATCACCGGAGTACTAGCACTTAGTCCTCGTTTCAGCGCCATTGTAGCGACGAATCCAGCCAGCAGCGCGGCCAGCGGGAAAGCCAGCAAGTAGCCACCGGTCGGACCCGCGAAGGATGCGAGCCCAGCCCCTCCGCGGGCGAAGACGGGAAGACCAGCTGCCCCAACCAGGAGGTACAGCAGGACCGCCGAGAATCCACGCCAGGCACCCAGACATAGGCCCGCAAGACCGACGCCGATGGTCTGCAGGGTGAATGGAACGGGACCGATGTTGAAACCGGGCACGATCGCGAGCGCGGCGATGAGGGCTGCGAACACGGCCACGTAGGCGAGGTCGCCTCCCCGGAAGGAACGAGCCGATTCAGACACTGTTACCTCCTGCTTGGTTGTTGACGATGCGGAACGAAGATATTCAACACCCCATGTTGAACAGCGTTCAAATCGTGGCTTTGTCACCTGCTCAGAGAATTCCCGTCGCCTACCCGTACACTTCGCCCGTGCGCGATTTTGCCGAACTGCTGCGGACCCCAGGACTGGCGAGAGTCATGGCCAGCCAGCTCGCCGCAAGGCTGCCTGCCGGGATGTTCTCACTCGGCATGCTGATGCACGTCGAACACGTACAGGGCAACTACACCTCCGCCGGCACGGTACTGGCAGCATTTTCGATCGGCATGGCAGCGGCGGGGCCTGTCATCACCCGGCAGCTCAACCGGTTCGGCACCCTGCCGGTACTGCTGACCTGTTTGCTGGTGACCACGGTCTCCCTGACCCCTCTGGTGATCTTCCAGCTCCCCCTGTGGGCAATGACGCTGTTGGCCGCGGTGGCCGGGGCCACCATCCCGCCCGTCCTGCCCACCGTCCGCACCCTCTACCCGAAACTGGTGCCGCAGCACCTCGTCACCCCACTGTTCAGCCTCGACGCCGCGCTGCAGGAGATCATCTGGGTTTTCGGTCCCGTGGTGATCACCACGCTGGTGGTGTACCTGGGGACGGTGGCCGCTCTCCTAATCGTCACAGGGATCCAGCTGGCCGGGGGAATGCTGTTCATACTCGAACCAGCCGTCCGGGGCCTGCGAATCCCCCGGGCGACGGGGCGTTTCGGGAAGGTGCTGGCGAACCCCTCAGTGCTGCTCATGGTCCTGGTCTCCCTGCTGCTGATCGGTTCCCTGGCAGCCATGGAGGCAGCGGTGGTGGCCTGGTTCGGGGAGGGTTCGCTACTCGGCGGGATCATCCTGGCCATCTCGGCCCTCGGTTCCATGATCGGTGGATTCGCGATCGGACAGCGACCCATCAGGCCTTGGTCTCTCCCTACGCGCTTGCTGGTCATGACCCTCGGACTGGTCGCTGCCGTGCTGGTATCGGGCTTCGGGGGGCTGGCGTTGGCTTTGTTCGTCTCGGGGCTGGGCACCGCGCCTTCAATAGCAGCCATCTCATCAGTGATAGCCGGCAGCGTGCCCTTCGCGGACACCGCCGAGGCCTACGGCTGGATCACCACGGGCCAACTGATCGGCGCCGCGATGGGTTCCGCTTTGGCAGGCATCGCCATCGATTCCCTCGACGGGGGCCGGGGCGGGATGCTCGCCAGCCTCACCATCGGCGCCCTGGCAGTACTGGCGACCGCCACTTTCCGCAACATCCAGGCTGATCTGAGAAACGCACGTTCCTGAACCATTCAGAGGATGTGAGGCGTGGGCTGGCACCACACTTGTGCCTCAACTTCGAGGCCTCGTTCGCAGACTGCTTTCTGTGACCGTGATACCGACGGTCCGGGACCCCACACCAGCCTTTTCAGGTCGGCGTAACCTCTCCGGTGGCCAGGTTGAGGGCCTCGCCACCCACACCGGAAACGGCCTCGTGGATGGCGGCGGCCAGTGTGGCTCCGATCCCGGGGACGGCAGCAATCTCCTCCGGAGTGGCTCCGCGTAGCTTTTTCAGCGACCCGAAATGGGAGAGCAATGCTTTTCGGCGCATCTCCCCCAGGCCGGGTACCGCATCCAGGGCGGAGGACAACATCGACTTGCTGCGCCTGCTCCGGTGGTGCGTGATGGCGAACCGGTGGGCCTCGTCACGAACCCGCTGCAGCAGGTACAGCCCCTCGGATGCACGAGGCAGGATCACCGGGTATTCCTCACCCGGCAGCCACACCTCCTCCAGGCGTTTGGCCAGCCCGCACAGGGCGATCTGCCCGCTCAGGCCGAACTCCTCCAGTACCCGCGCAGCTGCTGCCACCTGTGGGGAGCCACCGTCAACGACGATCAGAGCAGGCGCATAGGCGAACTTGCGGGGGGCACCTGTGGTGGGATCCACCAGCAGCGGCCCGGATTCGCCCTCATCGCGACCGCGTTCGTCCAACAGCCTGCCGAGGCGCCGGCTCAGTACCTCGTCCATGGCCGCCACGTCGTTGGATCCCTCGAAGCTTTTGATGACGAATCTCCGGTAGTCGGATTTGCGGGCCAGGCCGTCCTCGAAGACCACCATGGAGCCGACGACCTCGCTGCCTTGGGTGTGTGAGATGTCGAAGCATTCGATGCGCAGGGGCGGTTCCGCCAGGCCCAGGGCATCGGCGATCTCTTCCAGCGCCCGGTTCCGGGTGGTCAGGTCCGATGCCCGCCTGGTTGCCTGCTGCTGCAGGGACAGCTCGGCGTTGCGCAGCACGGTTTCCAGGAGGGTGCGCTTGTCGCCTCGGACCGGGACCCGCACTTCGACCCGCGCGCCGCGCATCTCTTCGAGCAGGGCGATCAGCTCCGGCTCGGCGGGTACGGAGCTGAGGATCAGCGGGGGTGGCGGGTTCTCGTCGGTGTAGAGCTGGAGCAGGAAGGGTTCCAGCAGCTCAGCCAAGTCGCGGTCGTCGGAACGGTCGGCGATCCAGCCCCGCTCCCCCGTGATCCGACCGCCGCGGATGTGGAAGATCTGAACCGCCACCTGCTGGCCGTCGTCGGCGAAACCCACCACGTCGGCCCTGGTGGTCTCCGGCAGCACCACCGTGTTGCGTTCCTGGGCCTTCGTCAGTCCCGCCAACTGGTCGCGCAGCACTGCGGCCCGTTCGAAGTTCATCTCGGCGGAGGCCTCAAACATCTCGCGTTCCAGTTCCTGGACGATGCGATCCGAATCTCCTGCCATGAAACGGCAAAAACCATCTACGATCTCCCGGTGCTCCTCCGAGCCCACTCTCCCAACGCATGGGGCCGAGCACTTCCCGATGTCGCCCAGCAGGCACGGACGCCCCGATGCCCTGGCGCGTTTGAACACTCCGTCGGTGCAGGACCGCATGGGGAACACCCGCAGCAGCGCGTCCACTGTTTCCCGGATGGCCCAGGCCTGTCCGAAGGGACCGAAGTAGCGGGTGCCGCGTCGCTTCGCGCCGCGACCGACGAACACCCGGGGATAGGTTTCGTTCCAGGTGATCGCAAGCCACGGGTAGGACTTGTCGTCGCGGTACTTGACGTTGAACCGCGGGTCGAACTGTTGGATCCAGGTGTATTCGAGCTGGAGTGCCTCAAGCTCGTTCGCCACCACGGTCCACTCCACCCTGGCAGCGGTCCTGACCATCGTCTGGGTGCGAAAGTGCAGCGACGAAGGATCGGCGAAATAGGAGTTCAGGCGGGAACGCAGGTTCTTCGCCTTGCCGACATAGATGATGTTCCCGAAGGCGTCGAAGAACCGGTAGACGCCGGGATCCGTGGGGATGCTGCCCGGCCTGGGCCGGTAGCTGGCCGGGTCAGCCATCGCCTCAGCGGGTCAGTCTGCGGTGCTTGGATGCGTGCGGTCGGGCCGCATCGGCGCCGAGCCGTTCGATCTTGTTTGCCTCGTAGTCAGCGAAGTTGCCCTCGAACCAAAACCAGCGCGGTGTTCCGTCCTCGTCCTCGCCCTCCCAGGCAAGCATGTGGGTGGCCACCCGGTCCAGGAACCACCGATCGTGGGAGATCACGACGGCGCAGCCCGGGAACTCCAGCAGCGCATCCTCAAGACTGGAGAGGGTCTCCACGTCGAGGTCGTTGGTGGGTTCGTCGAGCAGCAGCACGTTGCCACCCTGTTTGAGGGTCAGCGCCAGGTTGAGGCGGTTGCGTTCACCACCAGAGAGCACCCCGGCCTTCTTCTGCTGGTCGGGGCCCTTGAAACCGAAGGAGGCCACGTAGGCCCGCGACGGCATCTCGAAGTTCGCCACCTTGATGTGGTCGAGGCCATCGGAGACCACCTGCCACACGTTCTCCTCCGCGTCGATTCCAGCGCGGTTCTGGTCCACGTAGCTGAACGAAACCGTCTCACCGACCTTCACGGTTCCGGCATCGGCCTCCTCCTGGCCGGTGATGGTCTTGAACAAGGTGGTTTTGCCGACACCGTTGGGGCCGATGATGCCGACAATGCCAGCGCGCGGCAGCGAGAACGACAGGTCCTTGATCAGCACCCGGTCCCCGAAACCCTTGTTGAGGTCTTTGACCTCGAGCACGACCGATCCCAGCCGCGGACCGGGCGGGATGTTGATCTCGGCGGTGTCGATCTTGCGGAACCGCTCGGCTTCGGCCGCAAGCTCTTCGTAGCGCTGCAAGCGGGCCTTGTTCTTGGCCTGACGAGCCTTCGGGGAGGAGCGGACCCATTCGAGTTCCTTCTCCAAGATTTTGGCACGCTTGGCGTCCTTCTTGCCCTCGATCTGGAGGCGCTGTCGTTTGGTCTCCAGATAGGTGGAGTAGTTGCCCTCGTAAGGATGCAGCTTCCCGCGGTCGACTTCGCAGATCCACTCGGCGACGTTGTCCAGGAAGTAGCGGTCGTGGGTGACGGCCAATACTGCCCCGGGGTAAGTCTTGAGGTGTCCTTCGAGCCAGTTCACGGATTCGGCGTCGAGGTGGTTGGTCGGCTCGTCGAGAAGCAACAGGTCGGGTTGCTGGAGCAGCAGTTTACACAGGGCGACGCGACGCCGTTCTCCTCCGGACAGAATGTCGACGACGGTGTCCGGCGGGGGACACTGGAGAGCATCCATGGCTTGTTCCAGGCGGGCATCAATGTCCCAGGCGTTGTGGGCGTCGAGTTCGGTCTGGAGATTGCCCATCTCGGCCATCAGAGAGTCGAAGTCCGCGTCAGGTTCGGCCATCTCCATACCGATCTCGTCGAAGCGTTTCATCTTCGCCTTGATGTCGGCCACGGCCTCTTCGACGTTCTCCTGGACCGTCTTGCCCTCTGTCAGTGGCGGCTCCTGCAGAAGAATGCCGACGCTGGCCCCCTTGGCGAGGTTGGCCTCTCCGTTGTTCGGCTGCTCCAGCCCCGCCATCACCTTCAGCAGCGTCGACTTGCCCGCGCCATTCGGACCCACGACACCGATCTTCGCGCCGGGGAAGAACGCCAGCGTGACGTCATCGAGGATCAGTTTCTCGCCCGCAGTTTTGCGGACCTTCTGCATCGTGTAGATGAACTCCGCCATCGACATCCCTTCAATCTTGACCGCTGGCCAGTATGCCAGCTGATTTCTGTTGCGAAAGTGCCGGACTGGGCGCAGCGACATTTCTGCAGTGGTGTTCTTCGCGGAAGGACACCACCGAGCGCGGTGGCGGGACGCCGGATCGCCCAGTCCGGTGTGCAACGGTCAGGCATGACTTTCACAATGGGAACTAACCCCGAAGACCCCGTATCAATCGGCGAGCCTCGGCCAGGCGTCCCAGTTCTGCCGTCAGTGGGGCCACGACGTGTTCCCGCCCCACCTTTCCGACCGCGGCACGCAGTCTTCGCGCAACCTGCCGTATCCCGGAGCGTTCCCCTGCAGCGACGAGCCCCCTCGACAGGAACGAGAACAACAGCCCGCCCCCAACCCCTCCGATGATGAGCAGCGCCGGGATGCTCATCCCACCCCCACCGCCCGGGACTACCAGGCCTGGGAGACCGACCCAGGCTAACAGCAGGTTCGCCAGCAACCAGCCGAGGCCCAGCATCGCGACAGCCAGCAGAAACCACTGGATTCCCCGGACTGCGCGCCACCAGCCCGGATTCCTGGAGAGCCCCAGATCCGTCGCCGCAATCGCCTCCGCCAGCAGATCTGGCAGGAGATCGTGATCACGCCGGCACGCCTCCTCTAGAGCTCGTTTCCAGTCCTCCCCCAGGCCGTTTCCTACCGCATCCGAGAATTGACGCAGTGTTGTCCTGAGCTGGGCCATGGCTACTGGTCCACGGTCAGGTGTGAAACCGTTACCTGCCGTACGGAACCGTTTCAGCGGGTCAGAACGCAGCCTGTGCATCCACCGAGTCATCGGCCATCCCGTCGCCAGCGCGCCGCGGTACCGGATGGTTTCCGCCGCCACATCGATCATCCGCGGCACTCCTGCGACCTCGGCCAGCCCGACTTCCAACACCTCGACATCCTCATCGCTGGGTTCCTCCAGCCCGGCACGGCAGGTCTCGTCAAACTGCTCTGCTAGCTGATCCAGTTCCACGCACAGCCTGGTCCTGGCGGCGCGTTTCCCAGCGACGACATTGGCCAGGTGTTCCCGCAGCGCATCGACCCCGGTCCCGGTCACGGTGCTGGTGGCGAACAGCGGCACGTCCTTCAAGCCGTCGGAGTCGAGCAGTTGTCTCAGATGAGCCAGGCAGTCGTCCAGATCGACAGCGCGTATCCGATCCACCTGGTTCAGCACAACCACCATCACCTCACCGTGCCGGGAAAGCGGCTTCAGATAGCCGTGATGCACCGCCGCATCCGCATATTTCTGAGGATCCAGCACCCAGATAAGCTGATCAACGACAGGCACCATCCGGTCCACCTCGGCTCGGTGGGCGGACACCATGGAATCGTGATCTGGCAGATCCAGCAGCACCATCCCCCCGAAACCGTTCTGCCCGACCGGCACCTCCCGACGGCGCTTTACCCGGAGCCAGTCCAGGAGCTCGGCGTTGGTGTTCCCGAAGCTCACAGCAAGGGTTTCAGCGGTGGTGGGGCGCAACACCCCCACTTCCGCGACGTCCGATCCCACCAGCGCGTTCATCAGCGATGATTTCCCGGAGCCGGTCGATCCGGCTAACGCCACGACGGTCTGTTCCCCCCAGCGGAGACGCTGACCGGCTCGTTCCAAGGTCTTGACGGCGTGCCCCGTCAAATCGTCCGACACGCGCCCTCGCGTAACATCGATCAGCTCGGTCAGGCAATTCAGCCTGGAGTGCATCAGTAACCCTCCGGCCTGGTGAGAGCCTCAAACGCATCCGCGCTGGCCAGTTTCAATTCGTCAGCGGCGCGAATCAGGCGATCAGGAAGACTGGCCTCCACGCCTAGCTGATCCAGGCGAGCGTCGAATCGAGCGAACTGGGATCCGAGCAGCGCCGAGATCCGTTTGTCCAGTTCAGCCCGAGCACGTGCGGCAAGGCGCCTGACGGCCTCATCCCCGAAGATTCCCTCCAGGAAACGCTGTGCAAGTACGGAGGAACCTCCGGCGATCCCCACCTCTGCTGTGGTCAACCCGCCCGTGGTGGCGAACACCGTGATCACCAGGGCAACAGCGATGGCATTGGTGCCGAGCGCCAGGAACCGGGCTGTGCGTCTCTTGGAGCGGCCTTCCTGCTCGAGGATGGTGAGGATATCCCCCTGCCAGGTCTTGACGAGTCGCTCCGCCTCGGCCGTGAAGGAAGGATCAGGCCTACTCAACGAATCCCGGTCCCCGGCCACAAGCGCTTGCCCCCACGGGGTCAGCGACCAATGGTTCGCTGCGCGCTGGCAGGCAGCTGTTCCATGTTCGACGATCAACGCGACGAGCCCCTCCGAGATGGCGGCCTCGACCGGCTCGACCCGTTTCCGCCCGGTGACCCACTCGGTGAGGCGATCACGGGCGGCGGCAATCCGCTCCTCGATGCCGCGCATCAGGTCTCCCGTGCCGACCATGTCATGCCACCGACCGAGCACCTCCCCGCGGAGCATGGAACCATCCGCGGTCGCACGGTTGATCTCCTCCATCGCCAACCGGAATTCCATCTCTGCCGAATCCCGCAGCTGGCTGACGGCAGCAAGCTGGCTGCGGCTTCCATCGGCCAGGTAGCGCAGTTCCGCGTCCAGCCCCCTGACTGCACCGGCCAAGGTTTGAACCGCGACGGCACGACGTTCCTGGCGATCCCCAACGACTCCGTCGAGCCATTGATCCAGCTCCGCGACCAGCTCTGCAGGTAGGATTCCCTCCTTCAGGTTTTCCTGCTCGGCAACACTGAACAACCCGCGAAGCTGGATCCCCCGCGCGGTCAGGAGTCGCCCCAGGTGGGAGCGCAATTCCGGTACAGAAATCCGCGGACAACGGTTGAGGACCAGGGCGATGGCCACGTTACGCGCCGCAGCCGCCCCCAGGAGTTCCCAAGCAACGGCATCCGCATACCGAGTGGCGGTCGTCACGAACAGCCACAGATCGGCTGCCGCCAGGAGCTGCCGGGAGAGCATCCGGTTGTCGTCATCGATCGAGTCGATGTCGGGAGCGTCTAGCAACGCCATGCCTGCCGGAAGCGAGTCGGTGGTGACTATGCGCAGGGCCCGCGACCCCTCGGTCTCGCGATCGGTCCGGACGAGTTCGGGTAGCACGGCCCCCGAACGGAACCAGTCCAGGTCCTCCCGGCTACAGATCAGGGTGGGGGCGGTGGTTGTGGGGCGGCGCACCCCGGCTCGGGTCACGACCTTCCCCAGCAGGGAGTTAACGATCGTGGATTTTCCCGCGCCCGTCGACCCTCCGACCACAACCAGCAGCGGGGCATCCAGACGACGTGCCCTGGGCAGGAGATAGTCCTCCACCTGCCGGCTCACGGCTCGGGCCCTCGTCGCCAGGGCCTCGGCGCCGTCCAAGGGAACGGGAAAACGAATGTTGGGCAGGACCAGGAAAAGCCCGGTCAGGGCATCAGCCAGAGAATTCTTCATGAAGTGGGGGTTGTGGGGAAGGGTGACTAGGCGGTGACGCCGCTGTGGGAGCGACGCCTGGGAATGATGGTAAGCCCCCGGGTATCAGTGAGCGCATCGGGGCGTAGTTCCTCGATCTGATGCACCAGTTCGTGGGTGCGGTGATCGGAGCCGGGGCCGACGGTGCCACGGGTGGTCTGCTCCCGTGTATGCGCCAATTCGGTGATTAGGCGCATGAATCTCGCGGTCCGCCACCACATCTTCGGCCCCCGGCAGATTCCTGCCAGGTGCAGCTTGATGCGCCGAAACGGACTCGAGTAGACGATCACGTCTTGATCCTCGAGCCAACCCCCCTGCCTGAGATCGATGAACCGGTGCCGCAGCACGCGGGTTTCCCCCACCACGCTCGCCACCAGGAAGAGAACGATCACGGCCACGAAGCCGAGAGCCATATACCACTGATTCCTGAGGTTGTCGACCGGGTTCGTGCTCGAGACACCGTTGAAGAGCATGTGCGCCCCGGCAGCAAGCAGGAAGCCCGCCAGTGGCGCCGTTACCCGCACCCATTTGCTGCGCGCACCGAGAGCGACGGAGATTCCGAAAGCGGTCATCATCGTGAAAACCGGGTGTCCAAAGGATGTGTAGACGCCCCGGAGCATGACCAACTTGAGCACCGCCTGTTCTGGATCACCGACCTCGATGTGGTTGTTCGCGAATACGACCACTCGCGCGTAGTAGATGATGTTCTCCACGAAGGCGAAGCCGATCGCGGACAGCCCGGCCAAGGAGACGACGCTGATCCGCGAGATGAAACGATTCCGGTAAAAGATGACCAGCAGGAACAGGACGGTTGCCTTCGTGGCCTCCTCAACGAACGGGGCGATGAAGATCGCGGGTCGCGTACCCGAGTCCGCTGCGGCGCTGGTGGTCTGCATCATCTGCCCCGCCCACGAGTTGATGTAGATGCTCGCCCACGTCGCGGTGCACGCCCCCCACCCGAAGGACAGGAACCAGATGAGTGGTTTCTGGGGCCGGAACCTGTCGAGCCAGATGAACAGGACCGTGTACACCAAGGCCGTCCACATCGCCCAGTACGCCGCCATCCGCAGGGATTCGTTGTTCAACCCAAGGGCCACGGTTCCGTCGGGATAGGTGCGGTCAGGGCTCAACATCTGGTATTGGTCCACCAGGTTGTAGGCGAAGAACGGGACCAGAACGAGGGTGATCCAGAACAAAGGGCTGCGTAGCATGCGCTGCCACCAAGGACGATGGGAGGCGGTGGGAAGGCCCGAGAGCCAGCGTTGCCGATCTACAACCTGAGTCATGATGACCTACAGGGTACTTGGCGCCCCAGGCAGGACTCGAACCTGCGCACTACAGATTAGAAGGCTGTTGCTCTATCCACTGAGCTACTGGGGCCTAGAGGTCCGTCGCACAGGAATCGCTACTTCAGCCATCCCAGCGTTCAGAATCTCTTGACCGCAGATTCTACGCATCCCGATCGGTTCTTGCTGTGCACGGTGCAGGGTTTGGGCAATACTCTGGATCGGTGAGCGATGAACTGGTGTGGATTGACTGCGAGATGACCGGGCTGGACCTGGAACGCGACGCGCTGATCGAGGTTGCGGCACTCGTCACGGACAAGGACCTGAACGTGCTGGGCGAGGGCGTCGACGTGTTGATCAAGCCTCGTGAAGAGCAGCTGGCTGGGATGAGCGATTTTGTCCGCAAGATGCACACCGATTCGGGGCTCCTGGATGCCCTGGCCAACGGAACCACAATGACGGAGGCCACTCAGGTGGTCCTCGACTACGTCCGGGAGTTCGTGCCCACCGCCCGCAAAGCACCCTTGGCAGGCAACACCATCGGGACGGATCGCGCATTCCTGGCCCGGGACATGCCCGAGCTGGAGGCCCATGTCCACTACCGCAACGTGGACGTCTCCTCCTTGAAGGAGCTGGCGCGGCGCTGGTTCCCGCGGGTGCTCTACCAGGCTCCTGCCAAGCAGGGAAACCACCGGGCGCTGGCTGACATCCAGGAGTCCATCGAGGAGTTGCGCTACTACCGTGAGGCCATGTTCGTCGCTGCCCCCGGCCCCACCACAAACCAGGCCAAGCAGATCGCGGCCCGCCACCGCGGTAGCTTGACGGGTCTGACCGCCCCGGATGTCGAGTCCGATCAGTAGCGGGTCAGCCGCTCCCCGATCTCCAGGACGAGATCGTCCTCGCCCGGTCGACCGATCACCTGAACCGCCAGGGGAAGCCCCTCCGAGCTGATACCGACGGGCACGCTGAGGGCCGGGTGGCCGGCGAGGTTCCAGTACGAGGTGTAGGCGATGACCTTCGCCGAAATCTGCTGGCCCGCGAGGTAGCCCATCCGGTGCACACGCCGGATCGGCGGCGGCAGCGTGGGGGTCACCGGGGTGAGCAGCACATCGATCCGCCGGAAGATCCGCTCCATGGCCCTTTCCACCCGGGTGGTGCTGCGCTCTGCCCAGCGCAACGCCCCCGGCGGCAGCATGCGAGCCATTGCCGCTATCCGCTGCGAACGTTTCTCGATGCGTTCGGGATGTTCCAGCCTGCGCACCTCGTCGAGCACCCCGAGGTGGAACTGCACCATGAAAGTGAGCGGGGTCTCTGCCCAGCGGATCGATCCTCGGGTGACCTCGTGGCCTTCCTCCGCCAGTCTGTCGGCCGCCCGCGCAACGGCACGGGCCACCTGAGGATCGGGTTTGACGCCTGGCAGGCAGGAGTCGAGGCTCCATCCCACCCGGAGTGTCCCATCCGGCCTCGGGCCGGGGGGCTCAGACGCCGTGACGGCCATCGCCAACCGAAGGTCCTCGACGCTACGGGCCAGGGGGCCGTAGGTGCCGAGCCTGTGCCACAGGTGTGAGTGGGGGGCCGTACTGACCCGGCCCCGGCTGGGTTTGATGCCGAACACACCGTTCCAGGCGGCGGGGATGCGGATGGAACCGCCGGCGTCGCCGCCGAGGGCCAGCGGCACCATGCCGGAGGCTACCGCCACGGCGGATCCACCGGACGAGCCGCCGGGGCTGCGGGTCGGGTCGCAGGAGTTGTGGGTGACACCCCACTCCCCCTCCGTGAAGGGCGCCTGCCCAAACTCGGGCATGTTGGTCTTGCCGATGATGATCGCGCCCGCAGCTCGCAGCCGGACCACCACCTCCGAGTCGACGACCGCGGGAGTCGTGTTTCCGCGACCCCCGAGGGTGGTGACGAGCCCCGCCACCTCGATTTCCTCCTTCACGGCAACCGGAACCCCGAATAGTGGCAGCGCTTTCCGTTCACGCGCCGGCGTGGCGTCGAGTTCCCTGGCACATGTCAACGCCCCGGGGTTCAGCTGGGAGAACGCGTTCAGTTCCGGGTCGCGTCTTCTGATGCGTTCCAGTACCCGCTCGGCGTGGTCCTCGACCGTTGACTCCCCGCCACCAAGTCGACGGCCCAGGACAGCGGCTCCAACGTCGAGAAGATCCATGCCGTTCATCCTTGCACGCCCGGACAACAGGCGCTGAGGGGACTGCTGCCCTCCGTGACACAAACAACGACCGCCGTATTGAGGGGTCAGTCACGACGAAGGAAGCGTGCCATGAGGTACTGGCCCTGACCACCTTCACGACCACCTATCGGACTGAGGAGTACCCCGGCCCGGCAGCTAATCGGCCCACGACCCACCAACGCCCACGTGATTCTGATCCGCTCTCTGGAGCGTCAATCCACACACGAGGAAATAGCGAGGACGAAATCCTCACCCCTTGTCCTCACCGCACAGTTCCGATTCGGAGAAGATCCAGGACCTCTCGCACGGCGATATTTAAGAAACCCATGACTCCAGACGATCCCCCCGACAAGAAAGACGGATCATTCCTCACCGCTGGAGGTGATATCGGCGATCACGCCAGTTCGCGGCCAACGCCACAAAGTAAAAGGCGCACCAGACCAACACAACCGCTCAGCCTCCGCGCCCTTCCCCGTGCCCCACGCCCCCCGCGGGGCGGGATAAAACTGTATCCTCTCCGTCACACCATCCGCATACCGAACATCCATGAAAGCACCAATAAAACGACCGCCCTTACCACGGGTTATGATTTCTGGATTGAAATGGGTGCACACAACCCCGTCGCTTCTTTCAGGCTCTGAGCTCAGATCTCTCACGATATTCACACTGCTCTGAATCCCGGCCGCCAAAGCCCACACCGCCACAAGCAGGAGCACGAGAGCCACAAACCCGCCGAGCTGCGAAGCCCTGTACATCCAGCCCCTGAGCTTCACATAACGAGGATAGAAACGCGTCACCCACATCCACCCCGGCCCCAGACACGCAAACCCAAAAATAAATAACCCAACGGTCTGGAGCACCACACCCCGCATGGCCAAATCCCCAAAGGGAACATGGAAACGGGACTCCCACACCGCCAGAAAAATCGCATACAAAAACCCGCCAATAGGCAACACTCGAGCCGACAAAACATCAAGCAACCGAATCATGTCGCCGTCCCCTATACCAGGACACGCAACTTACTTTTGAGGAGGTCTGTACGTTTCATCTCGGGTGTAGGCGTCGAGCCCCTTTGCGGCTTTCGACGCACTGGACGCCCGCGGCCCAGCCGTATCCTCGAGGAAGTCACGACCCTGTTCATAATTCTCCCAGTCGGGAACACCTGCAGCTCGACGCCCGCTCTCAGGATCCACGACATAACCCGCGTACTTCATAAGCCTGTCACGCTGCTGAGCCTCAGGGAGAGAGCTGAAGAAATTCACCTGATCTTTCCTACTCATACGCCGAAGCAGGAAATCGCCGGCTTCACCTCCCGTGAGCCCACGAGAGAAAATTACTCTCTGATCATCCGTGAGCGAACGCGACCACCCCGCCAGGTCAAAAGGTCCATCCTTGTCGATCCCGTACTTGTCGAAAACCTCTTCCAGTTGCTTCGGCCCCTTGGCTCGAATGATATCCTGGGTCGCCTCGGGAGGAATCCTGATTTTTCCTTCCGACGCCTCTGGAACATTCGGAGTTTTTGTGAAGCTGTCCGGCAGTTGCCTCTCCAACCCTTGGAGCACCTCTTCATTCTTGACATTTTTCATCTTCTTGAGAGTGGCCTCAATATTGGCCACCCTCCTTGAGGCAACCATGGATTCGGGGAGCTTGTCCGCGAGCTTCTCCCCGACACGCCTGCCGGCCCCCTGGATCGCCCTATCCTTCCACTCCCCGGGCTTTCCCAAGATCTTCAACAACTTGCTGCCCCACTCCCCTAGTTTGCGAAGGGCCTGGACGAGTTTGGCGGTGATCTTGCTCAGTTTGGCGAACGCATCAATCGCCTTGTTCACCCACTTGGTGATCTTGACGACTTTTTCTCCCAACCAGGTCGAGATCTGCGCGACCACGGCAGGGGTCGCAAGACCAAGGCTGAAGACCTCCTCGGCAACGGATTGCGCGAACATTCCCAGCGCTTCGGCGATCATGTCGCGAATCATTTCGTAGATGAACTTGACAATGCCCATCTGCCGCTGCAGCACTCCTGCTACCTGCTCCGCTGCGGCCTGCTGCGCCTCGAAAACCTCTTTGAGTTGGCCGACCCGCGCCCTGTAGGCGTCCAGGGTGCTTGAGACCTGCCCTTCGACCTTCCCGAGCAGTAGCTCGAGATTTCCCGCCTCTTTCTGGGCGGCCAGGGAGATGTTGTGCCAGGTCGAAGCGCCCGCTTCGATTTCCTCCGGGTCCCCGGTGAACTCCTGCAGCCAGTTCTGGAGAGGATAAATGTGTTCGATGATCCACGAAGCCACCCATCCGGTGGCCGTCGCGATCGGGTTGAACGCGGCCGAGACGACGTTGGCCCCAAATGACGCGACGGCAGCGAACTCGCCCAGCCATCCGCCATTCCCTAGCTCGTCCGTAAAATCGATGATATCCCCCACCGGGCCAATCTTCGCCGCATCTTGCCAACGCCCTTGACCACCAACCACAAAGCCAATCCCCTGGGGATTGTTCTCAGTTACAAGCAGTTCACTCATGTCGCACCCCGGTTTCAGATGCTGCTCATCAGCTTGCCGAATTCGTCTTTGAGCGCCATTTCCGTCTCATGGAAATCGGCAGCGCTGTCTTCCAAGGCTTGCGCAGTCGCCTCGAGCACTTTCCCGAGAATGGAGTTCGTGGTCTTGAAATCACCGCTGAGCTCTACGTATCTGGGTTGAAAAATCGGCGCGAGAAGAACACCGTAAGGATTTCCCGACATCGTGTTCATTGCGGCATCGCCGATTTCCGCGACGGCAGAGCCGCTGTCACGCAACCCTGCACCCTGTTCACTCCAGCTCGGCAGAGAGATGTCGATGTCGGTCACGACCTTCTCCCAACATTCCACGGCAGCCTGCCATCATTGCCGGAGGAGTCATCGGCATCGCCTCCGGAGGGCGCACCGAATACGTCATACGAGGAAAGAGTCCGGGCGGTTTCGGGACTCTCGTCCCCCCAGGACTCGCGGACAGCCCCCCCTACCGACTTCCCCACCTCTTGCCCGGCCTGCCTGATCGTTTCCAGCACCACGCGCGACAGCTCCTGCCCCGACAGTTCCACCCCGCGATCCGAGATCTGCATATCGGTCACACGCCCTCCGTGGTCAACGGTGACCGTCACCTCTTTCCTTCGTGAACTCACTGTCGCGGTCATCGCCTGTACCCTGGCGGCCAGTTCACGATCTCGCTCGCCCCGCTCCAGCGCCTTGCGAGCCATGGCCTCGAAGCGAGCCTTCGCGGCTGCTGCGGCCTGATCGATGGCACCCTGCGTCTCATCCATCACGATCCTCCAACACTCCCCGCTGAGGACCCAACCGCGCTGCTCCGCGGGTTACGGTTACCACGGCGAAGCGTAACACCTGTCGGATTCCGTCACCCCATGCACAACCGTTTGGATGCTCACGCCACCGGGACCCTACCCAGAGGCCCCGTAGCCCCGACGGAGGATTCCACGAAGATTTCCCAAGGGAGTCGCCGATACGCTATCGTTTGTCAGTCGCCACTGACACAGTGGCCCGTGGTGGGTATAGCTCAGTTGGTAGAGCACCTGGTTGTGGTCCAGGATGTCGCGGGTTCGAATCCCGTTACTCACCCTCATGGCGGCGGGAGCCGCTGCACTGCATGCAGCAGAGACTTCGAAATACGCCAGCAACTGCTTCACAGCGCCCCACAAAATTCACGGCATACATACCCTGTCAGCAACAACGGCCGGCGCCGTTCGATACATTACTGTATCCTTTGCGTGCAGGGTTCAATTTTATCCCTCGATCTGATCGGAGAATCGCATGGTTTCCTTGAACCGCCGCAGTTTCGGACGAGCCGCCCTCGGCTGTGCCACCCTGGCAGGCGCATCCTCACTCATCCCTGGCGTTGCTCCGGAAACATCGGCCTCAGCATTGGCCATTCACAGGAAACGCCTGACCGGCGCTGACATGTACACCTCGACCAACTGGCGGGTCGCGGGAACAGACCTCGGCATCCCCTACGTTCTCGAGAATGGTTCAATCGGCTACCTGCTGGGCGACACGTTCGGTGGACCATGGCCGGAAGGCAGAGACGACCACCGGTCCCCGGTGATGCTCCGATCGGCCTCCGACCCCGGTTCCCCTGAGGGAATCGTCTTTGACAGCGCCGCCAAGGTGGCGGGAAACGGTCGCGCGCCGGAACTGATGTACAACGCCCACGGAGGAATGGTCGGAGGGACCCAGGAACTCACCGTCATCCCCAACGATGGGATCTCCTTCCCAGAGACCGGTCGACAACTGGTGTCGTTCATGAGCATGGAGAGCTGGTATGACAGGGGCGCCGACGGCATTTTCACATCCGGTTTCGCAGGCCTGGCCTACTCCGACAATGGCAATGATTTCCATCGCACCAATCTGCGGTGGAACAAC
This sequence comes from Arachnia propionica, assembly GCF_037055325.1. Taxonomy (NCBI): domain Bacteria; kingdom Bacillati; phylum Actinomycetota; class Actinomycetes; order Propionibacteriales; family Propionibacteriaceae; genus Arachnia; species Arachnia propionica. Next base: position 1,024,397 of record NZ_CP146373.1, read on the forward strand.
TCTGCCGACAACAAGGACCCTTTCCAGATGTGGACGATGCAGCGTGACGGTGAGTATGTCTACATCTTCTCGGTGCGCGCAGGGCGGCAGCACGGTCCCATGATGCTGCGACGCGTGAAATGGGAACGCATGTTCTGGCCAAACGAATACGAGGGTTGGGGTTGGAATGGCACGGACTGGGGCTGGGGTCGCCCGTGCACACCAATCCTCGAGGAGCAGTTCGGGGAGCCATCGGTCCGGAAACTCCGCGACGGAACCTGGGTGATGGCGTACATGGATTACGCCCGCAACCAGCTCGTCACACGCACCGCGGATCGCCCTGACGGCGTGTGGAGCAACCCGAAGGTTCAGATTTACGGTGTGACTAACTGGAATCTCTACGGTGGTTTCATCCATCCATGGTCCACTCGCGGGTTTGGGAAACTACATCTCATTGTGTCGCGTTGGTCAAAAACCCCTGCCGGCGTGTCCACGACGTATCACATCGAGCAGTACCAAGGAACACTCTGACGGTGTGAGGTTCCCGGTACCCTCTTCGGCACGTCTCTCCTGCCCGGCTTTGCCCCTGAGCCACAAGGTGGACGGGCCGGCAGGATATGTCCTGATTTTGAGAATATGGCAGGACCCCGGACATGTAGGCATCCGCGTGCATGTGCCCCCGGGACAGTGGGGACACCCCGTGAGGAACAGGAGACATGGAGCGACTTGCAAGGGTCGGACGCTGGATCACCGCTGCTTTTGGTCTGAGCGCGGGGGCCGTCGTCGGGTACACAACCTGGGCGCTGAACGCCCCGAGACGCCCTTGGCCACCGTACACATTCACCCCCTTTGAGGTGGGGGTACCGGCTGAGGAGGTCTCTTTCAGCACATCCGATGGAGTGTCGTTGGCGGGTTGGTGGTTGGACAATCCTGATTCCCGGAGCGTGGTGATCTGCTGCCACGGTCACCGGGGCAACAAGGCCGACATGTTGGGGATCGGCCCCGGTCTGTGGCGCGAGGGCCACAACGTCCTGCTCTTCGACTTCCGGGGCAGCGGTGATTCCGGAGACGGCAAGCAGTCCCTGGCCTACTACGAACAGGCCGACCTGACCGCAGCACTGGACTGGGCGGCCCGATCCCGCCCCGGGGCACGGATCACGGTGATGGCTTTCTCCATGGGCGCGTCAACCGCCATCCTCACGGCCGCCCAAGACCCGCGCATCGAAACTTTGGTGCTCGATTCCCCTTTCGCAACCATGTCAGGGGTGATCGCGGCGAATTACAGGCGTTACCGGCTTCCCGAGCGCCTTCTGCTGCCGGTGGCCGACCTGGTGAACCAGATCTTCTGCGGTTACGCGTTCGAGCAGGTACGTCCCATCGACGCCATGAGGTCGCTGTCCCCTCGACCGGTTCTGCTGCTGCACGGCACGGAAGACCGGATCATCCCCTACGAACACGCCCAGCAGCTGGCAGATGCGGCCGGCCCGGGAGAGGTCGAGCTCATCACCTTCGAGGGTGCCGATCACTGTGGCGGCTATTTCGTCGACCGCCCCGGATATATCACCAGGGTGGCCAGATTCCTGGAAACGGCTCTGGAGTAAGGCCGGGCTTCACTTCCAAACAGATCACGCATGGGGAAGAAAATCCTGACGACTGTGCCCCTGCCATGTTGACCTTTCATAACATTTCCTACCCCAGGGATATAGTAGGAAACACGTACATCCTGTGCAGTTTGCCACCGAGGAGGCATCATGCGAGCAACCATCATGCGAGCACCTGGCAATGTGGTCGTCACCGAGGTGGACCGTCCCAAGATCATCGACCCCACCGACGCGATAATCGAACTTGCCGCCGCATGCATCTGCGGCTCAGACCTGTGGCCCTACCGGGGGTACGACAAGGCTGAGAACCGCGCCATGGGACACGAGTACGTCGGCACCGTGATGGAGGTCGGTTCGGACGTGACCGAGGTGAAACCAGGTGATTTCGTGGTCGGCTCCTTCTGCACCTCGGACAACACCTGCGAGATCTGCAATGCCGGTTACCAGTCCCGTTGTGTCAATGGCGAATTCGTCAGCGGCACCCAGGCGGAGTTCGTCCGCATCCCGCAGGCCGATGGCACCCTCGTCGTCGTGCCGGGCGGGCGTCCCACGGACCCCGACGTGCTGGCCTCACTGCTGGCCACCTCCGACGTGCTCGGCACGGGCTGGTTCGGGGCCGTCGCCGCAGAGGTGGCTCCGGACAAGACCGTCGCGGTGGTGGGTGATGGTGCAGTTGGCCTCCTTGCCATCCTGGCAGCCAGAGAGCTGGGCGCCGAACGGATCATCGCGATGTCCCGCAACCCACAACGCCAAGCAGTCGCCACGGAGTTCGGGGCCACTGACATCGTCGAGGAACGCGGTGAAGAGGGTGCCTCCCGCGTGAAGGCCCTCACCAAAGGGCTGGGAGCGCACAGCGTCATCGAGGCGGTCGGCACCCAGCAATCCATGACACAGGCCATCGGAGCCTGCCGCCCGGGTGGGCACGTCGGTTTCGTTGGGGTCTCCCACGATGTAAACCTGTCAGGTGATCTACTGGGCGGCACCGAGGTACACCTGCATGGCGGGCCCGCTCCCGTGCGCCGTTTCCTGCCGACCCTGATCGAGCGCGTCCTGGCCGAGACGATCAACCCTGGAAGGGTTTTCGACCAGCGGATTCCGCTCGACGAGGAGCCCGCAGGTTACAAGGCCATGGACGAACGCCGCGCCATCAAGGTGCTGCTCGAACCGTGACCGCTGGACAGCCGCCCCACGGAAAATCAATCGGAGCGGCCATCCCTCATTTTTCGACCGTCAAGGAACGGCACAGAGCGCTTCGTTGCCCGAGACCAGCTCCTGTGAGGCGGCGCTATGCCGAGTCTCTGCGGCAACACGAAGAACAACCCTGGCGATTCGGGCGCCAGCGTCCGGAACACCTTTGAATCCGGGGAAACTGGACAGGTCCACGATCCACGGCCTGCCCTCGTGTTCGATCACGTCCACACCGTAAACCTCGGTGCCCAGCAGCCGTCCACATTCCATCGCGAGTTCTCTGGTGGCGGCGTCCAGCTCGATCAGCCGACCTTGTTTCTCCTCTGGGGTGACCGGAGGCCACACTCGCTCAACACAGAAAACGTCGTTTCCAATCCGATAAATCTTGCGGTCCAGGGTCTCGGGTTCGTAATAGCGTTGCGCGAACATCTCCTCCGTTCCCCACGATGCGGGGACATCCGTGGAATCACGAATGATCCGGATTCCCCGCCCCTGGGAACCACGACGTGGTTTGAGGATCACAGAGCCGTCCACAAGCATCGATATCAAGTCCTCAGGCCCGGTCACCAAACGGCATTCGGGAACAGGTAGACCGGCTTGCGCCAGCACCTGATTGGTTCTCAATTTATCCCTACACAAAGAAGTGACCGGATAGGGAGTCACCGTGGGAATCCCCGCCTCGTGCAGTCGCCTCCCCCATTCCAGGCCAGCCGGTGTCTTGTCCTTGAGAACTGCCACATCAGCTCGAGGAAGTGGAGCGGTTGATTCCATTTCCGCGGGAAACAAGGAGATGGTAGTGGCCTTGGCCAGACGCAGCTCCGCTTCAAGCGCATCCAGCAGTGGGGCGGACTTTCCAGACGACCCGGACCATAGAAGAACGACTCTCATGCCGCGGATTTTACGCCGATCTACGGGGCTGTATAGGGGCTTCCGTGTCAGACTCTTGGCCGGAACGATCATCGTCGATTTTCATGTGACTGGCCAACCACCAAGAGTAGATTTCGGTCGCCGTCCCGGCACACAATCTGACCACCAGTACTGCCGGCAACCCAAATGTCGTCCAGATGAACCCGGCCAGAATGGGCGCCCCGAATTCCCCGGCGTCCTCCGCGGTGCTCATGATCGCCAGTGTCCGAGTACGCCGCACCGGATCGAGAGCAGCCACCTTGGCCATGACCGCACCCCATGCCGGCCGGAAAGCGGCCTTGCCTGCATCATCTGCCACCTTCCCGACGACAAGGCCCGCATAACTTGGGAAGAGCAACCAGACCAAGGAGGAGAACACATTACCGATGGCCCTGACCCCCAACACCAGCTTCAAGCTCACCCTGTCCGCCAGCCATCCCCACAGCGGCCCGCTGAAGGACATCATGGTGGAGAAGACATACAGCGACGACGCGGCTGCTTCTGACAACCCCATGTACGACACGGAGAGCAGAGGAAGCAGATTCGCCATGAGATAGGCCGTACCGTTCATGGCCGCTCCCAGAAGCGCGTAGGGACGGATGAGCCGACGCAGTTCCACAGGAACCGGCGTTTCTTTCTCCGGTTTACAAGTCAGGCCAGCAACCTGGGGACCTCGAAGCCCGAAGAGCACCAGCAACATGGGAAGCCCGGACAGGATGGCCGAGACAGCAAAAACGAAAGCGTGATCCCCTGCAAGAGCGGTCAGCAGGATCCCGGCGGAGAACCCTCCAGCGGACCCGGCCACTGTCTTGACGGTCTGATACCAGGAGAAACGCTGAGCCACCGCTTTCTTGCCTCCCAGGGCCGCCAGGATCGTTGAGGAGGATGGATCACGAAGGGAGATCGCCACCCCGTGAAGTCCGCGGACGAGAAACAGGTGGAGGGGAGTCTGGGCGAACACCAGGGACAGCACCACCACGGTCCGCAATCCCACCGCCACGATGTAAGAGGTTCGCACCCCGATGCGGTCGATGACGGTACCCATCAAGGGTTTCAAAAGAATGGCGACGGCAGTGTTCGTCGCCAGCAGAACCCCTATGTTCTCGATGGACATGCCGAGTCGATGTGCATACAGCGGCAATGAGAAGCTGATCATTCCGAAAGCCAGGCGTGACAGGAAGCCTTCCGCCACCACCACTCCCAGGGGACCTCCACCATCATCCTGGCTCCGGATCGCACGCCTGGGCGCCCGGACGTACCGACGGGTGGCCCAGATCGTCAGGGCCGTGGTCATTCCGACGATCAGAAAACCTCCCAGAACCAACCACAACCTGTTCTCAGGGCTCGCCCACTCCCAGTTTCCATCCATCAGGACCGCAGCTACCGACGTTGCCGCGGTGACGACGACCACCACCGCCCAAGCAACCCAGCACGCTCGGCGGCGCCGCCGTCGAAGCTCGGGGGGTAGGGTTGATCGACGGGTCATGAGCCGCGGGCGACATGATCGATGGTGGCTGCGATCCCAGGAGCCGGATCGGGGCATCCTTTGTATCCGGGAAAGTAGTTGACGTCCACCACCCTGGGACCGTCCGGGGACTCAATCACGTCGCATCCGAACAGTTCCAGACCGAATCCAGAACGGATTCGTGTGGCGATGTTCCTGATCTCTTCATCGACGGGAACGGGCTGACCGAATCGGGTGAACGACTGTGGGTCGAAGGGCTTACGAACCGCCCAGACATTCTCCCCGGCAACGTACACCTTGAGGTCCTCGCCGGGTCCCGGAACATAGCGTTGGGCAATCAACGGCCCGGATGACTTCTGCATAGAGGTCAACTGCGCAGCTTCCTCGACCAGATGAACCCCCGCCCCACGGTGTCCTCTGTGGGGTTTGATGATGAGAGCCCCTTCCGCCAACAGTTCAGTCGCCTGCTGAGGGCTGTCGATGAGCCACGTATCAGGGGTGGGGACGCTCAGCTCACGCATGAGTCTTCCCGCAGTCACTTTGTCCTGGGCGGTCAGGCAAGCGCTGTATTCATTACATACCGCGACCCCCTGCCCATGAAGTGCGCCAGCGTAGCTGAGTGCCAACTCAGTATGGCTCTTGAGCACGTAGAGATCAGCCTCCGGCCTCAGGATATCCGTACGCAACAGGCGATCCTCAGGGATCCAGCCAGTCACTTCATGCCCCATCCGTTCCAGGAGCCGTTGAACCTCCAGCACGATGGGGCTGGGAACATCAGGAACTCGGCGGGTCAGCAGGAAACAGATTCTCATATCGAAAGGCTCATTTCTGGAAGTTGGAGGAATGGTGCGCCGGTCGACTCTTCCTGGGCGAACTCACCCCAGGCGCGAGCCACCATCTGGGTGACGACATGACGACGCCCTACGCCCGTCACCCGGGACACCTGGGCGCTCATCCGTTCTCGGGAAACGAGAAGGTTCGACTCACTGACGAAAGCCGCAGCAGCCGCCCTCGTCAGATGGATCGGCAATACTTGCCCTTTGACGGCCAGCCGAGCGGCCCCAACCAGGCGTTCCCCTCGGCCGAGCTTGCGAAGAGCGTCCCGCCCCACCCGGTCGACCGTGTCACCCAGGACCGCATTGCGGAACCGGCACAGAATGGCTTCCAGGTCTTCACTGGTGCCGGAGACCTCTTTCCCATAGCGCGCCGCAAGCCCCTGCCTGCCCTCCTCCATCGCCCCCAGGACGGCCTCGGCTATCTCCGGATCCATGGCCGCGGCGTGCAAATATCGATATCCCTTGAGTTTGCCCAGGTAGGCCGTCGTGGCGTGCCCAGCCGAGAACCGATAGAGCTTGCGGCGATAGTAGGCTCGGAAATCATCGACCGGGGTGAAATCTTGGACCAGTGGGACGGGGTCCACCAGCGCTGGACCATCAATCACGACCTCGCTCGGCAGGTCTCCCACGACCCGGACATGACCGTCCTCGGTGAACACACGATGAGCCACGGCTCGGGCGATAACGGCTCCGGTGAACCCGTGCCGGTCCACACCCGGCCCCAACCGCATTCTCAGACCTTTCCGGATGATCCGGGCAGCGTTCTCGTGGTTCTCGAAGGCGATCACGTTCACGGGAAGAGCCGCACGTTTCAACCCCTCGGCAAGGAGGTCCAGTACCGCAGGCAACATCCGTGCCCCTACCGCGGTACCCACCACATCGGCGCTGGCGATGGCTTTCACAGCCGTAATGCGGTCAGCCAGGTCGACGGTTCGCACTGGCACCAGAAAACGTTCCGTCTCCCATCCATCGGTCAGTTCGACCTCCACAGCCCGACAAAGGCGTAGAGCCGCGGACACAGAACCACGACCCAACACCGTCACCTCGTAGCCCGACCGGTGAAACCGTTCAGCGGCAAGCCCCAAGGCGATACGCCCTGCACCGATGATGGTGGCTCTCACCGGCGGACTTCCTCAGCGGTTTCCATTCCGCGGGCGTAGATGTAGTCGGCCAATCTCAGTGCCGCATCCGGGACTCCGCTGAGTCGAGGAAAGGGAAACACTTCCACCACATGGAGACGCCCCTCGACGCTAACCAGTTCCAGGCCGAAGAGCTCGCTTTTGAAAACGTCCGCCACCCGATCCGCGACGTCACACATCTCCTCGGTCACCAACACGGGCTCTTCCCGCGTCTCGCGCGGGAAAACCATCCAGAAGGGCCGCTTCACCGCGAAGGTCTGGCTCCCAATCCGATACACCCGATAGGCGTACTGATCGTTGGGATGGATTTCCTGAGCAATTGCTTCCCCGTCAAGAAGAGGTAGATCGATCACCTCGTCGACGTTCCAGAGAACCTTCGTCCCCGCGGAGCGGCTCACATCCGCCGATCTGAGGACGACAGGGCCGCCGCGGAGAGGTTCAATCAGATCCGCAGCGCTTCCAACCACCCAGGTTCTGGGGATGGGCACTTTCGCGGAGGACAGCAGCTTCACGGTCCGAACCCGGTCCCGGCAGATCCTCAGCATCTCAGGGAGGTTCAGGCATCGAGCCCCTAAGCCCACCAGATCTGAAGCCAAGGAAACGACCGCTGGGGATGGGGACACGAGAAGATAGAGATCATGCTCCACTGCCACTTCCCCTAACTCGGTGTTTCCAATGGCATGTCGAGCATCGACATGCACTCCCCAGCTCACCAGCAGATCCAAGCATTTCCGGGTGATGGAGTCCTGCTCGGGCACACACTGGGATGTCAGCAGGGCGATCCTCACGCAACTGCCCTCCTTAGTACATGCTCGGCAAGCAGCTCGGACGCATTGGGAACGGATGAATAGTTGGGAAAATCGTTGACTTCAAGAACCTCCAGTCGCCCGCCCACTTCAAGGCAGTCGACGCCAAAGAAGCGCAGCCCGAAAGCCGCGGAAACACGCTTGACGATATCTCGCAGCGCATCATTTACGGGCACGACCCCCAAGGACCGCGCCGTACACCGGCTGATCGGGGAAGGCCGCCTCACAGCAGCAATAAAATCATCAATTACATAAAGCTTAAGATCCGCCCCGGAACCTGGCCGGTACTCCTGAACGATCACATCGGAATCGCGCCACCGTAATCGCTTCAGATCCGCAGGCTCATCAAGCACGACAAGGCCCTCAGCATTGTCCCCGAACACCGGTTTCACGATGATGGGATACTCCAGATCAACGTCCGCGAGATCCTCTGCTGAACAGATCGTGGTCCGCGGCCTGGCCAAGCCCGTACTCCCGAGAAGCCTGGTCATGATGCGCTTGTCGCGGACCCGCTCAACCGCAGCTGCCGTATCGACCACAGGTACCCCTGAAGCAGCGACATCCGCGAGAACAGCCAAAGTTCCAGGCAGCCGACCACGCGCCACGGCGACATCCACCCGCATGAGGACGTCCCGCCACTCGTCGGTCACACACTGGGTTTCATCCAGTTCTTCAACATGGGCGCCGTAAGCCCGCAAAGCGGCAATCATGCCGCTCGGCTGTGCCTGGAACCGATATCGTCGGTCCACCAACGTGAGGACTCGTGTGGTCATGAGCGCAGCTTAGAAGGGCAGCCAGGGGGCACACCATAAGTTCGCCCCAAAAAGAAGGCGGTTGACCAAAAGGAGGTCACAAGCAGGAAAGTAGTTCACGCATGAGCCGAGAAACCCCACCCAGCACCCCCATAACTTTCAGCAATCATCTTCCGCTCGGGACAGGGATTCAGGTCCCACATACGACACCCCCCGCCAGGGATTTCAAACAACAAGGCCACCCTTAGAGAGAAAGCGGGAATAGAACACCCTCCCCTTTGAGCCGACGAGGTCCCACCATCCGCCCTACGGCCCCGAATCACGACCACACATGAATGCCGCCCCGGGTTAACGGGACGGCATTCCTTGTTGTTTCTCGACGGACCCTCAGGCCTTGCGACGTACGGCGGAAGCCACCAGCTGTTCGACGAGCACCTGCAGCTGTTCAGCCTTGCGCTCGTGGGCGACCACAGCCCCCTCGGCGATGTCGGTGAACAGCGACAGAGCGACGTTGGTCCGCACGACGTGCATATTGAAGTTGGCAAGGATGGTGCGCCAGTGCTCGACGGAGCGGATACCACCGTCGGAACCATAGCTGACGAAGGCCGCGGACTTGTTCATCCACTCGGGAGCGAGCCAGTCAACGGCGTTCTTCAGCACCCCCGGGACCCCGAAGTTGTACTCGGGGCTCACGAAGATGAAGGCATCGCACTCATCGATGGCACGACTCCAGGCAATAACGGCCTCAGACTCGTACTGACGGTTCGCCATCGCCGGGGGGATGGGCGCGTCATACAGAGGCAGATTGAAACTGGCCAGATCGAGCAGAACGAACTCGACATCCTCCCGCTTCGGGGCTTTCTCCAGAACCCAACGGGCTACCGGCGCGGCGTTACGTCCCTTGCGGATCGACCCTTCGATGACACCAATCTTCACAGTGACTCCTTTCGCCTTCAAGTATCCTACGCGACTCAAGCCCACTCCCCCGGCATTCACACAACCCGATTCCCCAACCACAAATGTTAGATATATATAACTTGACGAGTGATATACCAATCAATATGATATAAAAATCTAACACACAGGAGGTGCTTTGCTCATCACCCACATCAGACGCCACCGCCTCCTGGCCGACATGAGCCAAGCAGATCTAGCCAGGCTCGTTGGCGTACGCAGGGAGACCATCGGACATCTGGAGAGGGGCACCTACACACCGTCACTCAAGCTGGCCTGGGACATCGCAAAGGTCTTCGGCACCAGCATCGAGGAACTGTTCGACTTCAAGGAGGAAGTCGATCGACACAGTTGAGAGAGCACAACAGGTCGGAACCCGAGTCGGGGTCATAGCCCTGGCCGCCACCGAGATCGTTTTTCTCGCATTGGCCCCCTTCGTTCTGCGATAACTCGCCCGCCAAGATGAATACCTGTTTCCCCCAGCCTCCGGAGTCACGACGACCTCCAGGAACTCCTGAGCCCCGTCACATCCTGCGACGGACATGCCGCTACGCGCCTCGACATACACCACGTGGCAGACCCGCTGGAGGATCGTCTACCACCTGCAACGCCGCATTCGCTGACATGGAACCACGCCTCGTCCATGACCGGCCACTCTTTGAGGTCGGGGCGATCTGCTAGCTTGAACATCGTTCAAAACGTCGCGGAGGAGAGACCATGGACCTGAACAAGCTTGCCGACGACATCATCGCTGGCCGCTCCATCACCCCCGGGGAAGCCCTCGCAGTGTTGCAGCTGCCGGATGCGGAAACCCTCGCCCTCGTGGCCGCAGCAGGCCGGGTGCGACGCCACCACTTCGGCACCACGATGAAGGTGAACTACCTCGTCAACCTCAAATCAGGTCTGTGCCCAGAGGACTGTTTCTACTGTTCCCAACGTCTCGGTTCCCAGGCCGACATCCTGAAATACCGGTGGCTGAAGAACGAAGACGCCGTCGCCGCGGCGAAGGCTGGAATCGCGGGTGGCGCGAAGCGGGTATGCCTGGTGGCGAGCGGCCGAGGACCATCCAACCGCGACGTCGACAAGGTGGCTGAAATCATCGGGGAGATCAAGGCCGAGCACCCGGATGTGGAAATCTGCGCCTGCCTCGGGCAGCTGAAGACGGGGCAACCGGAGCGATTGGCCGCCGCGGGTGCAGACGCCTACAACCACAACCTGAACACCGCGGAATCGCACTACGACAACATCTGCACCACCCACAGCTATCAGGACCGCACCGAGACCGTTCAGCACGCCCGCGAACACGGGCTGAGCGCCTGCTCGGGCCTGATAGCGGGCATGGGCGAGAGCGATGAGCAACTGGTGGAGGTTGCCTTCGAACTTCGGGAGATCGGTGCGGACTCAGTTCCCGTGAACTTCCTGATGCCCTTCGACGGCACCCCCCTAGCGGGTCACGCCGACCTGAGCCCGCAGCGTTGCCTGCGCATCCTGGCGATGATGCGGTTCGTCCATCCGGACAGCGAGGTGCGGGTCGCGGCGGGCCGGGAACAGCACCTGCGCAGTCTTCAGCCGTTGTCCTTGGAGATCTGCAACTCGCTGTTCCTCGGGGACTACCTCACCAGCGAGGGACAGGCCGGAGCCAAGGACCTGGCCATGATCGCCGACTATGGATTCACGGTTCTCGGCCAAGAGGAGACCGGCCCCGAGGTCGACGTCCGACCTGTGATCAGGAATCGTGGGGTCGGCACCCCGGAGCCGGCAAACGCCTAGGGTCACTTTCGCGGCAGGGCCTAGGCGCGGCGTTTGAAGAACGAGCGAATGCCCTCCCGGTGAACCGCCGCCACTGCGGTGAGCGGCAAACCGGCCGGGCAGACCTCAACGCATTCGCCGTAGCTGCTGCATGGCCCGAACGATGCCTCCAACGCATCGACGACAGCCCGGGCGCGGCGGGTGCGTTCTACCTTCCCGTGCGGGAGCATAGCCAGGTGCGCCAGTTTCGCACCGGCAAACAGATGGGCCGCGCCGTTGGGGCAAGCGGCGACACACGCCCCACAGCCGATGCAGGCGGCGAAGTCGAGGGCCAGTTCTGCGTCCTCGTGACCAACCAAGCAGTCATCGGCGTCCGGGGCGGTCCCGGCCATGACGTCGACGTGACCACCGGCGCGGATGACGGAGTCCAGGGCTGCGCGGTCCACCACCAGGTCCCGGACCACGGGGAAGGCTCCCGAACGCAGCGGCTCTATCCGCAGCTTCGTGATGCCTCCGAAGGCTCGCAGGTGCTGCCGGCACGACGGGGTATTCGGAACCGGGCCGTGGGGAACGTCGTTCACGGTGACCCCGCAGGCCCCGCACACCCCCTCCCGGCAGTCGGATTCGAACGAGATGGGCTCCACGCCCTGTTCGGACAGCTGGTCATTCAACCGGTCCAGTAATTCCAGAAGGCTCATCTCAGGGGTTGCATCCGTCACGACATGGGTCTCGAATCGCCCCTCGGACGTCGGCCCGTCCTGTCGCCAGATCTCAAGTTCGACCCTCATCGGTAGTTCCTCACCTGCAGTTTGACGCTCTCGAATCGCAGCGGCTCCTGGTAACGGCGGTGTTGGCCGGCCGGGGTGGTCTCCCACGCCGAGACGTTGCACCAGCGTTCGTCGTCGCGTTTGGCCTCCCCGTCCGGGAGGGCGTACTCCTCACGGAAATGCGCCCCGCAGGACTCCTGGCGGTCCAGCGCATCCGTGATCATCAACTCCGCCAGCTCTAGGAAGTCGGCAACCCGCCCAGCTTTCTCCAGCTCCTGGTTGAGCCGGTCGTCGGTGCCGGTCACCCGCACATCACGCCAGAACTCTTCGCGCAGCTCCCGCACCTGTTCCAGGGCCCTTTTCAGCCCGGCCTCGCTGCGTGAAACCCCGCATCCCGTGTAGAGGATCTCACCGAGACGGCGATGGAATGTAGTGGGTCGGCTGTGTCCGGGGTTGTTGACTAGATGATCGATGCGCCCGCGCACATCTGCCAGCGCATCCGTGGCCTCGGGGGCATCCACGTCGAGGAGGGGTTGTCCCGCCAACCCGGCCAGGTAGTTGGGGATAGCCAAGGGCAGCGTGAACCACCCGTCGACGCAGGCGCTAAGCAGTGAATTGGCCCCGAGCCGGTTTGCGCCGTGGTAGTTGTTTCCTGCCTCTCCACCGACGAACAGCCCGGGGACGCTGGTCATCTGGTTAAAGTCGCACCACAACCCGCCCATAGTGAAATGGGCTCCTGGCGCGATGCGCATCGGCTCCTTGTAGGGATCCTCACCTGTCGCGTCCCGGTACATCTCGAAGAGATTCCCGTAACGCTCAGCGATCACCGCCCTGCCCAACCGGGAGATGGCGTCACGGAAGTCCAGGTAGACGGAATTCTTGAGCGGCCCCACTCCCCTGCCGGCCTCGATCTCTGTACGGGCGGCCCGAGAAGCAATGTCGCGCGGGGTCAGGTTCCCAAACGCCGGATAGCGCCGTTCCAGGTAGTAATCACGCTCGGCCTCCGGGATGTCACCGGGGGCACGCTCGTCACCCGGGGTTACCGGCACCCAGATGCGTCCGTCGTTGCGCAGCGACTCACTCATCAGGGTGGTCTTGGACTGCCAGTGGGAGGACACCGGCAACGCGGTGGGGTGGAACTGGATGAAACTCGGGCTGGCGAAGAGGGCCCCACGGCAGTGGGCCCGCCACGTGGCGGTGGCGTTCGAGTTCATCGCCAAGGTGGAGTGGAAGAAGACGCTTCCGTAGCCACCGGTGGCCAGCACCACTGCGTGTCCCGTAGTGACTCTGATCCGCCCGGTCACGAGGTCGCGCACCACCACTCCCTGGGCCCGACCATCCGCGACGATCAGGTCCAGCATCTCGTGGCGGGTGTGCAACTTCACCGTGCCTCGTTCCACTTGGCGCAGCAGGGCCTGCGCGCCGGCGATCTGGAGCTGCTGTCCGGTCTGACCGCGTGTGTAGTAGGTACGAGAAACCTGCACACCACCGAAGGAACGGGTGGCGAGCTGCCCGCCGTATTCGCGAGCAAACGGTGCTCCGATGGCGTTCATGTGATCGATGACCCGCACCGATTCCTCGGCCAGGCGCCACACGTCGGCTTCCCTTCCTCGGAAGTCACCACCCTTGACGGTGTCTGTGACGAACCGAGTCAGCGAGTCACCGTCCACCTTTCGGGCGCGGGCGGCGTTGATACCGCCCTGAGCGGCGACGCTGTGTGCGCGGCGGGGTGCGTCGTGGAAGGTGAAACTCTCCACCGTGTAGCCCAGTTCCCCCAGCACCGCAGCCACACCGGACCCGGCCAAACCGGTTCCGATCACGATCACGGTGTACTTCTTGCGGTTGGCCGGGCTCACCAGCTTGTACTCGGCCTTGCGGCGTTCCCATGCGGTGCGGGGGTCACCGTCGGGAAGGTGAGGATCGAGCATCCCGGTAGCCAGCATCTCCACGGGACGTGGCCGGTTGGTCATCGCGGTCATGCGATCACCCCCACCAGCACCAAGAGGGGAATCAAGGCGTTGCCCAGCACCACGGCTAGGGCCAGTAGACCTCCGAGGACCACCCAGACCTGTCTGAACCGGCGGCCCGTGACTCCGAGGTCCTGCAGTAGAGTGCGCCAGCCATGCTCAATGTGGAAACCAATCACCAGCATCACCGCCATGTAGAAAATAGCCATCCAGGGACGGGAGAAACTGGCGACGAGATTCGCATAGGCGTGCATCTCGGGATCAGGATGTCGGAAGGACACGGATGCCAAAGGGCCGCCCACCGTCAGGTCGCTGAGGTGCACCAGCACAAAAGCCAGGATCAGGATCCCTCCAGGCAGCATGAAGGCCGCCGCACGGGTGCGATTCTGATGCAGGCCACGCCGATGAGCGCCGCGACCGCGCCGTCCCCTCAACCACAGAGTCAAAGCCGCCGAGACGTGCAGCAACAACGAAACCGCCAAAGCAATTCGCAGCGCCCACAACACGCTCTGTTTGGGAAGCAGCGGGTAACCAACCTCACGCAGCCACGCCGCATAGTGGTTGAAAGCGTCAGCCCCCGCGTAAACCTTCAGATTGCCGAACAGATGCACCGCCACAAAGGCGACAAAGAGCACCCCCGTGACCGCCATCACATGTTTGAGCACGAAATTTGAGGGCCCGCGTCGTCGCGTTCCCGCTGGGACGTCCACCGTCGTTGTGGTCATGGTTCAGTCTAACTGACCGCTTCTCGCCTTGTGCGCCCGCATGGACTTTTCACGGAGCCGCGGAAAGGGTATTGTTTGTCCTCGCGCAAGCACCACTAGCTCAACTGGCAGAGCAGCTGACTCTTAATCAGCGGGTTCAGGGTTCGAGTCCCTGGTGGTGTACGACAAACCCTCAGGCCCCGGCTCCGCCGGGGCCTTCCCCGTTTCCAACCACAAACGATCAACCCCCGTCGCCATAGCCCAAGCGTTCAGGACAATTCGACGGGGCTTCTGAACGAGCCCTCGTTCCAAGTTCGAGATCGTGGCTCGGCTGACGCCCATACGCTCGGCGAGTTCGCCTTGCTCCAACCCCGCGTGCTCTCGTGCCTTCCGCGCGCGGTCAGCAACGGTGAACCTCGGGATGAACCCCTGCATGCGTGTCTCAACTGTCATACGCGTAACTTTACGCGCCAAAGGGTCAACACGCCAACTGCGCAACTCTTTGCACACGAAACACGTCCATGCGCTACATTACGCACATGCCTAGTTTGATGACTACGCGCGAAACCGCGGAAAAGCTGAAGGTGACCCCTTCCACAGTCGCCCGCATGGTCCACCGGGGAGAACTCCCCATGGCGGCTAAGGCACCCGGCCAACGCGGCGCAATGCTTTTTAGCCCGTTTGATGTCCAAGCACTTGCCGACCGTAGGCGGGCATCTGCCGAGCGGCTAGACCGATGAAGTCCGGCAGGCCCCGTCCGCAGCGTAGTGGTCGGGGTTTGAGGAGGTTGGCGGGATGACTGAGGCGACGTTGACGGTGACGGTTCCGGTGGATCCGGGGGTGCCGTTGTCGGTTCGGGTTGAGGGGCCGGTGACTGCTGAGCGGTTGTCGGAGGTGTTGGGGCTGGCGGCGTTGGTGCTGGCTGGGTCTCGTGTGTCTGTTGCTCAAGACGGTTTGGTTCGCGCGGCTTGTGTGGATGTTCACCGTCCTGGTTTGTGCGCTCCCGAGGACTGGGAGTGGCAGTCGGATGAAGCGGCCATGGCGGCCGGGGAAGAGGTGTTGAGGGATGTCGAGTGAGCGGATGTTGGACTTCGCGTCGGCGAGTGACGCGGAACGGGCCCGACTCGTCGCTGCCGCGGCCGAGTTGATGGCGGATTGGAGTGGGGGTTGTGACCCGTGGGCGTTGCTGCGTCGCGCAGCTCAGGACCTCCGGGCGAACCCGCAAGACGTCGAGGCTGATGCTGAGACGTTGCATGACGTGTTGTCCGCGGGTGTCGCTGCGAAACTCCGGCTCCGGGGTGTGGCATGAAACCGTTCCGGGTCGTTGTGCGGTTGCTGCCGCGGTCGGGTTACTACCGGGATGCCTCGGCTTCGTGGGGCTGCCCTGGTTGCGGAGCGTCTGCCCGCTGCCATTGGTGGCGTGACGCGGTGGATTCGGCGTATGAGCATGCGTTGACGTGTGAGTGGCTGGCGGTGCTGAATGACAACCCAGCTGAGTGGGCCGGCCGCCGGGTGGGGGTGCCGGCATGAGCGGGTTGCGTTGGTGGCGGCTGGCGGCGTTGGTGGCGTGGCTGCTGGTGGGCGTCGCTGGGGTTTGGTTGATGCTGGCCGCGCCGGTGCCGTTCGGTGTGATGGGCGCATCCATCGCCGTGACGGAAGTCTGCTTGGCGGCTGACGAACGCCGTCACGACAGGGGGATGTCATGACCACGGTTCCCGTGGTCTCGGCTGGGGCTCCGCTGCCCGTGCTGGTGGATTCACTGGCACGGGCGGCGTGGCTCGGCCTCGATACGCGTGCGGCTCAGGGCGTCCGGGCCGTGTTGCGGGGGTTGGCGGTGTTGCTGCCCCCGAAGTCCGCATCCGGCCGGGTCACGGTCGCTCAGGTCGCGGACGCGTCGGGCCGGTCGCTACGCCGGACCCGGCAGGTGTTGCAGGTGATGGAAGCCGTCGGGTTGATCACCTGGACCCGCGGTGACATCCTCGCCGGCGGCCGGCGGCCGTCGCTGATCCGGGTGTCCAAGAAGCTGTTGGCCGCGTTGGTGACGTACGCCCGTCGTCGTATGCCGGGCCGTCTCGCCCGCCGTGCCGCGGAGTTCGCGAAACGTTTGGCGGAAACCCTCCGGGCCCGAACCATCCCGGCACGGAAACGCTCCCCTCGGGTTGTCGTTGAGCCTTGCTACAAGCCGGTGAAAGCACCAACCCATGGGGAAATGAATGCTCCCCTTCCCCCCTTACAGGGGGAGGGAAAGGGAGGGGCCGGACCTACGGTCCCGGCTCCCCTTCCCAAGACCGGAACGATGCTGAACCAACCCCGACCGAAGACGGGTTCCCGCTGGCGAGAAGTCGCCAAACGAATCCACCAGCTTCGCGGGGCTCAAGAGAAAGGGCTGAACAGTGCTGTACGTGAGTGAGGTCGTATGTCGCGGTAAGACGATCCAGTTGGTCACCAACACCGACCAATGCGAGATCTGCCGTCGTTCCCGGGTCGTCTGCACCGAAACACCATGGCGGGACCACGAGTTCCAGCCAGCAACAGCACGGGCCGAGGCCATGCCAGCGTCCTGGCTTCTGCTGCCCCGCATCCACCGGGACGAAGCCCGACACCACCGCACGATCCCGAAGGAACACCGACCCGAGAACAACATCATCCCCATCAACCAAGGAAGGCTCCCGCTGTGACCAAACGCCGCCCTACCCCCGCCATGCAGGACCCGTGGTCCATACTCGCCGACGAACTCGCGAAGCTCCGGGCCCGAGCTCTCGAGCTGCACAAGCTGGCCCAGACCTCCGCGAAGTACGGTGACGTCTCAGCCGACACCGACCTGTGTCGGTCCGTGCTATCGGCCCGGCACTGCGATCACTTCCAAACCGTCGGGGCCGCCCTGGTGGGCTGGGAGAAGACCGCCCGCCTGGAAGCCCAGCGTGTCGCTATCCGCCGCAGCCACACCGGGAAGGCGTCAGCATGACCGGCCCACGACGCTGGGCCGGCCGCCGGGTCCAACGACTCCGCGCCGCGGCCGTCGCCATCCACGGGACGACGTGCTGCCTGTGCGGGCAACCCATCGACCTGTCCCTGCCATGGCCCAACCCCATGTCCCTGTCGGTTGATCATCACCGGCCGAAGTCGAAGGGCGGCAACGACCTGCTCACCAACCTGCTGCCCGCTCACCTGACCTGCAACACGGCCCGAGGGAACCGGGACACCCTCCCGGACCGCCGGCCGGTCCGGACCGGCCGGTTTTCCACCCAGCCCGGCCGGCCGGAAGAGCCGCCAACTCTTATTTCTCCCGGGGTCAGCACAAAAAACGGGGCAAAGCAAGACGACTCGGCGGGATACGGCCCGAACTGGACTGGGAACCCTCCGATATGGGACCGGTGAAACCATGACAATGCTCGCTGCCCCTACCCTGCCCGGCTTTGAACCCGCCGCAACATCCCGCGGGGACTCCGGTCTCCGTGACGCGGCCATCGCGACCCTGAAAGCCCTCGAGGACACCGGAACCCTGACGCCCCGGGACGCGTTGACCGCGCAACTCCTGGTGGCCACCGCTGAACGGGCCGGAATCGGCCTACAACAGCCGAAAACAACGATCGCCACCGCTAACCTGCTGAAGTTGCTGACCGAGCTCCTGGACCGGCTTCCTGTCCGGGACGAACAGGTTTCCGACGCCGCCCAGCAGTTCCTTGCCGCTATCACCGCAGCCGAGGCCGAGGCCGCCGTGTCATGACCCAGCTGATCACCGCCATGGACCCGCGCGCCAAGCACTACGGTGCGCGGGTTCAGGTCTGCGCCACCGCGCTCGGGGAACCCCTGTTCGGCTGGCAGCAGCCCGCGTCCGCGTTGATCTCCGCCGTGGACCCGGACCGACCCACCACATGGCGTTACCCGCTCGTGGTGATCACCGTTCCCCGTCAGTCCGGGAAGTCCACCCTCCTGCGGGCCGTGCACATGGACCGGCTCATCAAACCCCTACCCAACGGCAGGCCCCGCCTACCATCGACCATCTGGATGACCGCCCAGAAGGGCAAGGACGCCCGCCGCCGGTTCAACGACCTCGCAGAACGGGCCACAGCATCCCCAGCACTCGGGCAACTCACCACACTCCGACGCTCCGTCGGTTCCGAAGCCCTCCAGCTCGGGAACGTTGCTCTGTCGCCTTTCGCTCCAACACCCACCGCCCTGCACGGCGAGACCACGCCGTTCGTGTCCATTGATGAAGCGTGGGCGTTCGACGAAGCTTCCTCGGCGGCGTTGCTGGCAGCAATCACCCCGACCCAACAAAACGTTGAAGGGTCCCAACTCATCATCATCTCCACCGCCGGAGATCGAACCTCGAAGTGGTTGTGGTCCCTGGTGAAAGCCGGGCGGGCGTCGCTGGCCGACCCGCATTCCCGGATGGCCTACATCGAGTTCTCCGCCGACCCCCGATACGCCGAGGACGGCGACGGCGACCCCCTCAGCCCCGAAGCCCTCGACTTCCATCCCGCTGTCGGTCACATCACCACCGCCGCTGACATCACCGCGCTCTACCCCTCCGCCGGCGGCCTGGACAACATCCGACGCGGGTTCTTGAACCTGTGGCCCGCGGACATGGACACCGCTGTCGCGCGGGACCTCAACGCCTACGACGATGCCACCGTCACCAATCCACCACCCCGCACCGGTGAATTGGTGTTCGCGTTCGACGTCGCCCGAGACCGTACCGGCGCCAGCATCTACGCCGCCTACCCCACCCCCACCGGCAGCCACGTCGAGCTAGTCGAGTCCCGGCCCGGAGTGGCATGGCTGCCCGGCGCGCTCGCAGCTCTCCACGGGCCCTGCTGGTACGACCCCACCGGCTACCCCGGAGCCATCGCCGCCCGCCTGACCACCCACCTGCTGCGGCCCGCTACCGGAACCCGCATGGCGGACGCGACCGCCACCCTCCTGTCCGAGATCGCTGACCTTCGTGCCAGCGTCCTGGCACCCGCGGAGCTACGTGACCAGTACCGCGACGCCGTCACCCGCCCAGCCGGAGGGGCCGGGTTCGCGTTCGATCCCGACAAGAGTCCCGGCCCTATCGATCACCTCCGAGCGGCCGCGCTCGCGCTCCACGCCGTCACCCGCCCCGCCGCTATGCCCGGCATCAGCTTCTAAAGCAAGACAACACGCCATTACGCGCGGCTTAATCTGCGGGAAGGTCGCTGTGGGGCGACGGTGTGGGCATGATCTTCCCGCGTGTCGCCCAATGGCTCGGACTCCGAGACGACAACAAGACCGGCCGGGAACCGATCGCGCCGCCCAGCCGGGATACCGCCGTCGTCACCAACCCGAAACAAGCTGCCCGTATCGGCGCGGTCTACAGCGCCGTATCGATCCTCGCTGCCGCAATCGAACAGCTCGGAGTCGTTCTCGAACGCGACGGCGTGCGGATCGAGGACACAACATTCATCCGGAACCCGGACCCCGACCTGCTCGACCGCTCCGACTGGCTCCACCAGGTCGTCACATCCCTGGCGTACAGCGGGAACGCGTATCTGCGGGTGTGGCGTGACGCCACCGGGCAAGGCAGCGTGGCCCGTGTCCTCAACCCCGGCCGGGTCTGGCCCTTCGAGGACCAACACGGCCGGATCCTCTACTCCTACAACGGACGGGACTACACCCGGGAAGAGATCACCCACCTCCGGCTACACAAGGTCCCCGGCGAAATCCTCGGTCTCGGACCGATCCAAGCCGCCCGCGCCGAGGTCGCCGGACATCGGGACCTCACCGAAGCCTCCACCGCGTGGGTACGTGAGTCCGGGCAGCCATCCGGTCTGCTGTCCACGGAACAATCCCTGACCCCAGACCAGCGTAAAGAACTCCTCGACTCCTGGAACAAGGTCCCCGCCGGACGCACCCGCCTGATGTCCTCCGGGATCAGCTACGAACCAATCACCCTGTCCCCGAAGGACGCCCAGTTCCTGGAATCCCGCCGGTTCTCGAAAACCGAGATCATGGACCTGTTCGGGATCCCCGGCAGCCTCACCCTCGGGATCGAACGCGGGGACTCGCAAACCTACGCGAACGTCGCTCAAGACTGGCTCGGGTTCGTGCGGTTCCGGCTCATGCGCTACGTCATCGAAATCGAATCCGCGCTCACGTCTCTCGTGCCACGAGGCCAGAAGGTCCGGCTCAACGTGGAATCCCTCCTCCGCGCCGACGCGGAAACCCGGTTCCGGATCCACTCCTCGGCAATCACCGCCGGGGTCTACAGCCCCGAATACGCCCGCGAGATCGAACACATCCCCGATACCGCCGCCCCAACCCCGAAGGAACCCACCGATGCATGACCTCACTCACGGTCTCCAACGCCGCGCCTACCTCTTCCGCGCCGACGCCCCCGCCAGCGACGACGGGCCACACGTCTCCGGAATCGCCGTCCCGTACGGGGAAGAGATCCTCCTGTGGGAAGGAATCCGTGAACAGGTAGCCCCGGGCGCCGTCGAGGACTACGACCCGCAGCTGTGGTGGCGTCACCATGAACCGATCGGGCGTATCAACACCGCCTCCGACAGCCCTGAAGGTTGGCGGATCGAAGCGACGATCTCCGACACCACTCAAGGCCGTGACGCCCGAACCCTCGTCCGTGACGGGGCCGTCACCTCGTTCTCCATCGGCTTCGAGCCCATCGAGTGGCGTGAAGAGAAACTCGACGACGGCACCCTGCTCATCACCCACGAACGCATCAAGGTGCGGGAGGTCTCCATCGTCCCGAACCCGGCCTACCCGGGAGCCGTCATCACCGAAGCCCGCCACCAGGAAGGAATCCCCATGCCCGTAACCACCACCCCGAACAACACCCCGGCAGTGTCCATCGAGGACTTCAACGGTCTCCGTGAAGACGTCGCGGACGTGCGTCGTCTCATCACCGCCACCGACCGCCCCACCGCCCCGGACACCCGTAGCGCCGGGCAGCTCATCCGGGCCGCTCTCAACGGCGACAACACCGCTGTCGGGACCCTCGAACGCGCCTACACCGGCACCACGATCGCTGATGACTTCGCCAAGCCCACGTGGGTCAAGGACCTCACCCGGATCATCGAGGCCGCCGACCCGCTCGCCGGGCTGTTCGCGGAAGGGGCTCTGCCCGAGACCGGTATGACCCTCGAGTTCGGGCAGCTGAAGGAGAACACGGTCACCGTCGGGAAGCAGGCCAAGGAAGGCGACAAGCTGCCCGTCGGGAAGGTGTCGGTGAAAACCGCCACCGCCGAGGTCGAAACCTTCGGTGGCGCCGCGGAAATGAGTGTGCAGGTCATGAAACGTGCCCAGGCACCCATGATCGACATCCACATGCAGGCCCTCGCCGTCGCCGCCGGGAAACAGCGGGCCGCCAGCCGTGTGGCAGCGATCAACGCCGCCGTCACCGCCCAGAGCAGCGCTGCGGTCACCGTCACCGGCGGCGGCACCGACTGGAAACCGTGGGTCAAGGCCTTCGCCGACATCGATGAAACCTTCACCGCTCTCGGCTATACCGTCTCCGGTCTGCTGCTGCCCAAAGCAGAGTTCATCAAGCTGATGCAGCTCGCCGACCAGGACGGCAAACCCATGCTCCAGCTCGGGGGTGTGGGCAGCAACGTCGGTACCGGCCAGACCCCGGCGTTCCGTGCCGGAATCCTGCTCGGTATGCCCATCTACTCCGGCACCGGCGTCACCCAGGGAGCGTTCTTCCACAAGGACGCCATCCGCCACTACAAGGCCCCCATGGTGCGGGTCACCAACGACCTGTCCGCCCTGGACCTCACCAGCGCGTTCGGGGTCTACGAGTTCGGGGCTATCGCCACCGAAGTGCCCGGAGCGATCGTTCCCGTGACCATCAGCTGAGCCATGGCCGCGATCATCACCCCCGAGGAACTCGGTCGCTGGGTCAACAACCCAGCGGCCGACCCAGAACTGCTCAAGCTCGTCTCCGAAGCCGCATCCGACCAGATCACCCAGATCATCGGCGGCCGGACCGTCCCGTGGGTCCCCCAACGGCTCGCGTGCCTCGTGCTCGCATCCGACCTGTACGAACGCCGCAACAGCCCCAACGGGGTCCGGGGTTTCGGGGTCGACGGTGTCGCCGTACGTATCGGCTCCGACGACACCCGCGCAGCACGAGGGATCCTCGCTCCCTTCCTCCCCCCAACCGTCGACTAAGGAGCCGGTGATGATCGCCCAGGCCCGTCAACAGGTCACCCAAGCCGTCGCCGACGCGCTCGGGATCCCTACCTCCCCAACCCTCCCGGACCGGCTCCACGCACCCTTGGCAGCCATCCGGGAAGCCGACGGGGACTTCCTCATCCCCGAACCCGAAGGACCGTACGGGTCTTGGCAACTCACCTTCCAAGGCACGATCCTCGTCGCCCCGGCCGAGAACGAAGTGATGCTCGGCCGGGCCGATGAACTCGCCGACAAGCTCCTAGCCGTCGGCGACCGATACGACCTGACGATCCACGGGTACCGCGTCGAAACCGTCGCGTCTTCACAGCCCTATCTCATCATCCCGTTCACCCTCACCACCCTCACCAACTGAAAGGGATTCTGCTCATGCCCGCATCCACCCGTATCTACGGTGCTGCTCTCATCCTCAAGATCGACGGCAAGGACCAGGCCGCCGACATCACCGAATGGGAACTGGAACACGAGTCCGCCGACAAGGAGAACCTGACCTTCGCCGAGGTCGCCACCGGCGGCAGCGACAAGGGCAAGTTGAAGGTCACCGGTATTCAGTCCACCGACGCGAACTCTCTGTGGCGTCTCATCTGGGACAACGCCGGACGCAAGGACGTGCCCTTCGTAATTGCCCCGCACGGCAACGCCACCGCCGACGCGAAGAAACCCCACATCACCGGAACCCTCGACATCGGGCTGCGACCCAAGTCCGGCGGGGCGGCCGACCCGAAGAAGTCCTACACCTTCGAGCACGAGTTCGAGTGTGTGGTTAACAAAGCCTTGGTCGTGGCCTGATGGCTGTCGGTGTCCGCGTCAACGGTCTGCGTGACCTCATCAAACGCTTGGACCGGGCCGGAGTTGAACTCTCCGACCTCAAGGCCGTGATGCACGACGTCGGGCTGATGATCGCGGACACCGCCCGCCCACTAACCCGACCCCAATCCGGACGGCTCGCACGCTCCATTCGCTCCGCGAAACAGAAGAACCGCGCCATCGTCCGCGCCACCACCCCCTACGCCCGAGTACAGCACTTCGGATGGCCCAAACGGCACATCAAACCGAAGTTGTACTTCTACACCGCCATGGACAAACGCCGGGACGAAGTCCTGTCCCGTTTCCAACGCGGCATCGACGAAGCAATCCACAAGTAAGTCAGGAACCCAAGCCATGCCCGACATGCAGAACCTCACCATCGCCGACCTCATCGAGTTGGAAGACCACGGCATCACCCTCGACGACATCACCGCCGCCCAGGCATCCGGCCGCACCCCGGCCCGGATGATCGCCGCCGTCCGGTTCCTCCAGCTCCGTGCCACCAACCCCGCAGCAACGTGGGAAGACGCCATCAACACCCGCTTCGTCGACATCAACCCCGAAGGGCAGGAAGAGGCCTCCCCGGAATCCTGACGGCCCGCGACGACCGGGCCGAGGATATGGCCTGGTTCGTCGTTGTCGCGGGCCTGACCCCCGGGGAATACCGCAACCTGACCATCCGTGAACGCGCCGCCATCATCCGAGCAGTGAAGGACTACCACCGTGGCCGGTAACAGCAAGAAGAGCAAACTCGAAATCGTCGTGCTCGCTGAAACCGCGAAAGCCGTCAACGCGTTGAAGAACTTCACCAAGAACGCCGGCCTGGACGGCATGATCTCCCACGTTGGGAAACTCGGTGCCGCCGCCGGAGCTACTCTCGGTGGCCTCGGCGCGGCCGCCGGGGTGTACCTCAAAGGCGCCATCGGAGAAGCCGGGAACCTGGAACAATCCATCGGGGCTATCGACACCGTCTTCAAAACCAACACCGCCCAGATGCATGAATGGGCCAAAGGAGCCCAAAACTCCGTCGGGCTCTCGAGGGACAGCTACAACCAGTTGGCGACCGTCATCGGCACCCAACTGAAAAACGGCGGCACCGCCATGGACCAGCTCGGCGGTAAAACCAACGAACTCATCAGCCTCGGCGCCGACCTCGCATCCATGTTCGGCGGCACCACCGCCGACGCCGTCGGCGCTCTCTCCTCCGCCCTGAAAGGCGAACGAGACCCCATCGAACGCTACGGAGTGTCACTCAAGCAAGCTGAGATCGACGCGAAGGCCGCGGCTTTGGGCTTCGAGAAAGTCGGTGGGAGCTTCAGCAATGAAGCACAGCAGGCAGCCACCTTGGCGTTGATCATGGAGCAAACCAAAGACGCTCACGGGAACTTCGCGAAGGAAGCCGACACCGTGCAAGGCAAGCAGCAACGCCTAGCAGCGTGGTGGGGCAACCTGTCCCAGAAGATCGGTACCGCGTTCCTGCCCGCGATCTCGGCCGCCGCGGACTACATCACCGCCAACGCCGTGCCCGTCCTCGAGGAATGGGGCAACGTCATCGCCGAACAAGCCGGCCCCGCCCTCGAACAGCTCGGGCAATGGATCACCGGCACCGTCCTGCCCGCCCTGACCGTCCTCGGTCAATGGATCGGCGTCAACATCCTGCCCATCCTGCAAGGCTGGGCCACCACCCTCACCACCCAGCTATGGCCAGCCCTCCAACAATTCGGGCAATGGCTCCTCGACTCCCAAGGCTGGCTGTTGCCCATCGCCGCCGCCATCGGCGGCATCGTCCTCGCCTTCCAAGCCTGGACCGCAGCCACCGCAGCATGGGAAGCCATCACCAAACTCGCAGCCGCAGCCCAAGCGATCTTCAACGCTGTGCTGGCCGCCAACCCGATTGGGTTGATCGCTCTCGCGGTGGCTGGGGCTGTTGCTGCTTTGATGTATCTGTGGAACACGAATGAGGGGTTCCGTAACGCACTCATAGCCGCGTGGAATGCGGTCACCGGGTCCCTGCAATCCCTCGGTGGCTGGTTCAAGTCCGTCTTTGACGGTGCCGTGAACACCGTCACCGGATTCGTCTCCGGAGCCCGGCAGAAGTTCAACGACGCAGTCAACGCCGTCTCCGGGTTCGCCCGCGGTGTCGGCCAGAAGGTCAACGACGTCATCACGTTCTTCCGGAACCTACCCGGCCAGATATGGCAGGCCCTCTCCGGCATCGGCTCCCGACTCGCTGAAATCGGCGGCAACATGATCTCCTCCCTCGCCAACGCCCTCAGCCCCGGCGCGATCGTCAACAAGATCCGGCAGGTCATCGGCGACGTCATCGGATTCGCGAAACGCCTACTCGGCATCGCGTCCCCCTCGAAGGTGTTCGCCGGTATCGGCCGTAACACCGCTGCCGGTCTCGCCCTCGGTCTCGGCGCCGGACTCCCCGACGTCCGGAAAGCAGCCACCGCCATGGCCAACGCCGTCACCGCCTCCGGTACCCCCGACCCGCTCACCACCCCCGGCTACGCCTTCGCCGGCCCCGGCAATACCGGCATCAACCTGACCATCAACCTCCACAGCCTCAAACCCTCTTATGAGGTCGCACGCGACATCGCCGACGCCGTGGAAGACGTGTTCCGAAGGAGGGGCCGTGTCTGACGGACCCGAATACTACGACGCCCCGCCACGTGTCGAAGTGTGGGTGATGGACCCCGCCGCCGAAGGCTTCCGGCTCGACAAAACCCCCCTCAACTCCCTCAACCCCCTCCAAGCAGCCCACGTCGCCAACGCCTTCACCCTCGACTCCAGAAGCAACGGTCGTCTGAACAACGACCGGCTCTACCCCGTCGGCCCTGGAATGGTATGGCTGAATATCACCCAATGGATCACATCCATTCGCACATCCCAATCCCAGCAGGACACCGCCGACATGGCCCCCGACGCCGGGTCCTGCGAAATCCAGTTCCTCAACGCACCCAGCTTCACCACCCTGCCCGTCTACGCCGGCACCCCCATCCGCATCATCCGCACCGGCGCCTTGAAGCACTACCTCACAGGCGAATGGCTCACGGAAGACGAAATCGCGTGGTGCGGCCATGTTGAGGACATCTCCGAGACATGGGACAAAACCACGGCCCGGAAAACCACGACCCTGACCGCGGTAGACGGCGTCGCCCGGCTCTCCGACATCACCCGCTACGGCCGCCGCGGAGAAGGTGTTTGGATTGGCTGCCTCCGTGACCTGCTGACCTCCAGCCCCTACGCCGACCTGCCCATCGGGCTGCCCTTCCAACGAACCCCTCCGCCCGGCGGGGAACCCTGGTGCTGCGGCACCGTCTACGAAGGCCCCCTATCCCGTCACATATCCATGGTCGCGGCCACCGCCGGACTCATCTGGAACATCATCCCCGACCCGTCCGGCACCACCTCAGACATCGGCCCCGTCGACCCCGGAGCAGGCATCGGAGAATCCCGACAACGGCTCCGCCTGGTGGATCCCGCCACCGTCCGGAAACCCCAAGTCGTGTTGACAGACCTGCCCTACGACGAAGCCGGGATCGTGGACTACCGCACCCCCATGCCCTACACCGGAATAGAAATCGCCGGCGGCACCCGGGCGATCACCTCCGTGGTTGAACTCACCGCACACCGCATCAGCGACGATGGCCACGACGAATCCGTCAACACCACCCACGCGAACCCCACCGCATTAGAGCAATGGGGCGTCCGCACCGCCCGCGTCGACGCGGTCCCCATGCCCGGAGATGAAAACCGCGTCGCCGGATACATCCTGGACCGCTCCGCCGACGCCGCCGCCCGGCCCGTCTCCGTCACCCTCCACGGCCGCCACGCCACCGAAAGCGGCACCTCACCCATCCGCATGCTCACCGCCGTCGACGTATTCCGCCTCGGGCACCGCTACCGATGCCTTGTCGTCGGCGTGCAAAACCGTTGGGACATCATCACCGATCCCTACCCCCGTCACAAACACACCGTCACCCTCAAACTCGCAAGGAGAGCATGAACCATGCCGGCCCACATGACCTTCCAACCCGGAGCCGTCCTTGAGGCCGCTCACCTCAACGACGCCTGCAACCCCACCACAGCCGCTCACATCCCCTACGCCGTCGCCACCGGGATCGTCCGCCAACCCTCAGCCGCCGCGGCCAGCATCGCCGTGCAGTTCCCCGTCGGCCGGTTCAGCAAGAAACCCGTCCTCGCCTTCGGTATCGATTCTGCCTCCGGTGGCGTCAACTGGAACGCCGTCCGTTTCTACAGCCTCAGCACTTCCGGATTCACCGCGTTCCTCAACTCCGGAGACGGCGCCGAAGTTCACTGGATCGCCATACAGATGGACGCCTGACCATGGCCTGGACACTCGCACCGGCCCTGAAGCAGCTGATGGCCGAAGTCAACGCCCGATGGCCGAACCGTGACCGCACCACGGACGGCACAATCGGCGACTACAAGCATTCACTGACCACCTCCGAACACAACCCCTACGACGAATACGGGGAGAAGGACCCGGACGGAGTCGTGCGGGCCGTCGACATCGACAAGGACGGCATCCACGTTCCCACCCTGCTGAACGCCACCATCGGGGATAGCAGAGTCCACTACGTGATCTACAACAAGATCATCTACAGCTGCCACTACGGATGGCGTGCCCGCCCCTACCACGGGGAAGACCCCCACACCGGACACATCCACATCAGTTTGCGCAACAACACCTCCGAGCACTGCGATCCCGCCCTGGTGCTCGCCGCACAGAAGAACACCCGCCCATGGCTCACCGGCACCGCCGGCCGAACCGAAACCGATATCTGGGAGACCCCAATGGACAAACAAAACAAAGAAGAACTCGCCCAAATCATCGACTTCAAGGTGTGGCGCACCTACATCCCTGACTGCGGCTACTTCGACGAAGTCGTAAAAGACCTGGCCGTCCGCGTCAAGGAACTCTCCGAAGACCTCGCGGACGTGCGCCGCGGGGGACCCGACCCCGAATACACACCGGTCAACCAAGAGCTCGCAGACACCAAGAGCGGTGTCCGCGCACTGGCGGCCAAGGCCGACGCTCTGGAATCCAAGGTCGACGCTCTGGAATCCAAGCTGGACACCATCCTCAAGGTCCTCGGTAATGCCGACGCCCGGTGACCTGGCACTCCTGATCACCGCCTTCGCCGCGCTGCTGACTGCCGTCGGCGGCGTGGCGAAGATCGTGACCGACAAACTCGACGTGGTCCGTGGCGAAGTCAAAGCCGCCACGGACCGAATCGCCGGCGCCGACGAAACATCAGCCCGTCACACCGACGCTGTCCTCACCGAACTACAAGCACTACGCCGCAGCAACGACCGCACCGCCGACAGCGTCGTGCAACTCGGAGAACGATTCTCCCGAGCCGACAAGGAACACGCCCGCATGTGGCGGGCCATCAACGCACTCCAAGAAAGGAACACCGCATGAACCGCATCATCGCCAACCCAGACCTTCGCCGTTGGATCTACGGCATCGCCACCGCCGGCCTCGGAGTCCTGCTCGTCTACGGCGTAGTCACCGGCGAGCAGGCCGCGGCATGGTCCGGCCTCGCCATGTCCGTCACCGGTCTGGCCATGGTCAACACCCCCAAGAGTTAGGCGGCCGCCGCGGCGACCCGCCGGAGCCGATCCGCGTCCGTGGCCACATACCTTTGTGTTGTGGCCACGGACGCATGACCCAGCAGGCGCGACACCCCCACCACATCCGACGTCGCCCCATACGCCCTAGACGCGAACCGATGCCGCAACGTGTGCGGAGTCCACCCCTCCGGCAGCGTCTTCGACATCAACTTCCCCACCCACCTCGGCGACAAGTGCCCGCCGTCATTCCCGGGGAACAACCAGCCCTCCTTAGCGCGCAGCCGCACCGCCGCGGCCAGCCCCGCACCAATCGGAACCGTCCGTTCCTTCGCACCCTTCCCCCGCACCCGCAGCACTGCTCCCAGCAGATCCGTGCCCAGATCCGACGCGTGGATCCGGGCAATCTCGCCGCGCCGCAACCCGGCCTCAGCAGCCAACCGGAGCATCAACGTCACCCGCTCATCAGCCACCATCAACGCCGACGTCAACGCATCATCCGGCAAGGGTCTCGGACGCACGTCCCCCGGCCGAACCATCGGCACCGCATCCGCCAGCTCCGGACGCCCCACGTGCCGCCACCAGGACCGCAACGACGACCGCACCGCCCGGCGTGTCTCCCGCTGCCAATCTCGAGACCCTAGCCACTCCACCAGCGCGGCCCGGGTCACCTCCCCCGGAGACGACCCCAACGCCCGCGCCAACTGCGCCACATGCGCCCTACGCAACGCCACGGTCTCCCGCGACAACCCCGCAGCACGCAACCCATCAGTCCATTCCCCCATCAGGCCAGCCCACGCAACCGGGACCGCCTTCACCCTTGGATCAGTCACCGCCGGAGCGTATCCACCGCTGTCCACTGCTCCGCCATCACCCCAGCAATCACCGCGCTGTCTCGCCCGCGCGGGCCGCCTCCCACCGCCGCCATGTAGTCACTGCCGCACCGCAGCCGACGTCTCCGGCCAGCGCATCCCATTCCTCCCAAGCCTGCTGTGCCGTGGTCATGCCGCCACCGCCTGACCATGACGCGGGAACCGGAGGATCGGTGTATAGTTCCGTCTTGCACCACCGAAGAACTCCAAACCAGCGGGTTCAGGGTTCGAGTCCCTGGTGGTGTACTCAGGCCGGGACGCCGGTCCTGCGCACCACTAGCTCAACTGGCAGAGCAGCTGACTCTTAATCAGCGGGTTCAGGGTTCGAGTCCCTGGTGGTGTACGGCACGAAGGCCCCGGGGCCTTTTGTGAATCATGTGTGGTTCCGTCGCCCCAGCGCATAAATGGTGACGGCGAACAACGCCACTCCGAGGAGCGCACCCCCGATGACCATGAGCCGGTCGGTGCGCCAGCCGTCCTCATCACGCAGTTCACCCTTGATGGCCTGGAACTCATCCGCCACGAAACTTTTCGCGTCGTCGAGACCCCGTTTGGCGATGTTCGCGGGCTTCACGGAATCAACGAGGTCTTCCATGGCGCCTGCCAAACTTTGACGGTTGCTGGCCAGCTCTGCGCGGATCTCCTCCACGGTGCGGCTGGTGTCGCTGTCCATTGCTTCCCCTTACTTCAACGATCGAACACCAGCTTAGAGGCTTCCGCGCACCGTAGACTGTCGGTCATGACTGCGCGCCTCATCCCGGGTTCCCCGGCCCCTGCCTTCACCCTACCGAACGCGGAAGGAGTCCCGGTTTCGCTCTCCGATCACCCTTCTCGCGCTGTCATCGTCTACTTCTACCCTGCGGCGATGACACCAGGTTGCACCACCCAGGCGGTGGACTTCACCAACGCGCACACAGCCTTCGCAGCCGCCGGCTACACCATCATCGGCATCTCCCCGGACACAGTTGAGAAGCTCGCAAAATTCACGACCGGTTCCGATATCGGGTTTCCCCTCCTGTCCGACCCGGATCGCGACGTGTTGAACGCCTACGGCGCCTTCGGGACCAAAAAGCTGTACGGCAAAGAGATCGAAGGAGTCCTGCGCTCCACCTTCGTCATCGACGTGGATGCCGAGGGCAACGGAACCATCCGGGTCGCCCAGTACAACGTGAAGGCGACGGGGCACGTCGCGAAACTGCGCCGTGAGCTTGGTGTCTGAGTTTCTCACCATCGACTCCGACGTCGATGACGGAGTGGACGTGGAGTTGGAGGTCAAACGCTCCCGGTTCCTCACCCGGCTGCGCCGCGTTACTTCGGAGGAAACCGCTCGCGCGGTAGTCGACGAGCGGCGCTCCAGGTTTTTCGATGCCCGGCATCACTGTTCCGCCTTCGTGCTGGGAGCTGAGGGCCGCGCCGCCCGTTCCTCGGATGACGGAGAGCCGGCAGGAACCGCAGGAGTGCCGATGCTCACTGTGCTGACCTCCAATCACCTGACCGATGTGGTGGCAGTAGTGACCCGCTACTTCGGGGGCATCAAACTCGGCGCAGGCGGGTTGGTGCGAGCCTATTCCGAGGCCGTGGCCCACGCGGTAGCGACGGTCGGCACCAGACGGGTGGAACTGTGCACCTTGCTGGGAATCGACGCGGACTTCGCGAACATCGGCACGCTCGAGAATTCACTGCGTGGCGCGGTCCTGCCCTCTGGAGTCAACGTCACGGTGGAGGGGGTCGCTTGGGGAGACCGCGCCCGGATCACTGTTGCGGTTCCGGTGACGGCCACCGGCGAATTCAACTCCTTCCTGTCGGCCCTCTCAGCTGGATCCTTGACAGCTCACCCGACAGGTCAGCGTTGGGTCGATCGCCTCGGCTGATCATCCCCCGGCTCGGTACGCTTCGCCAAGACCGGGTGGCCCAGCACCAACACCAGCACGAATCCGCCACCTGCAACCCATGCGAAGGGGGCGTAATTAGTGATGGGCAGCAGAATGCCCGTCGCCACGACAACGGCCAGCAGCCCCATTCGAACGTACTTCAGCACATCGAGGTCCGTCCGCGCCCATTGGTCAACGCACCTTGAGAAGACGGGAAACGCCCGCGGCAACGAGTGCAAGACCGATCAGCAGAAAGATGGTGCCGGTCGGACTTTCCCCACTCGGCGACTTGTGGCCGCCACCGCAAAAATAAGCACGCTGGTTCCCTGCGAAGACACGCGCGAGACCTCTGCGCGCCTGAACGACCGGGGCTGCACCTGCTGATGCCCCTGACGAGGTAGCCACATACTCTAGGAACCCTCTGTTCGCCTTGCGGCTCCTGGGGAGAAGCTGCGGTCGGCTCATTCATCTTCTGGGGATCCGTCCTGGGTCTTTCGTGTTCACTGTGCAGGCAGCGTAACCGGCTCTGTCTGGTGGTCAGAATCAACCCTACCGGTCGCTGCCGAGGCTGCGGTCTGACCCCTTTCGCGAGAGCCACCCCGGTTGACGAAAGTGAATGCACCATTTTTCTGAAAGACTGGCCAAATGGTTGGACAGCAAAAGAATCCTTGGAAAGCGGCGGTCGCAGTCCCCACCGCTGTGATCGTTCTGGGTTTCGTCGGGCTCGCGGCGGTGGCACCGCAGTGGTTGAGCGATCTGCTGAAGACGGCGAACACATCCGTGGTCAACGGGCTGGGCTGGTACTACAGCCTCATCGTTGCGGGTTTCGTCGGATTCGCCCTGCTGGTGGCCTTCGGGCCGTACGGGAACATCACCCTCGGCCCCGACGACGAACCCCCTTCCTACTCGTTGGTGAGCTGGTTCGCCATGCTCTTCGCCGCAGGCATGGGGATCGGGCTGGTTTTCTGGGGCGTTGCGGAGCCCCTGAGCCACTACGGCACTCCCCCACCCGGCACTCCTGGAACATCCTCCGCCGCCAAGGCGCAGGACGCGATGACGACATCCTTCCTGCACTGGGGACTGTCTGCCTGGGCCGTCTACATCGTGGTCGGGCTGGCCATCGCCTACACGGTGCACCGCAAGGGACGGAAGGTATCCCTCAGGTGGGTGCTTGAGCCGCTGTTCGGCAGGCGGGTGCGCGGCTGGCTTGGGGATGTCGTCGACGTGTTCGCGATCGTCGGAACCCTGTTCGGGGTGGCGGCATCCCTGGGCTTCGGAGCCTCCCAGTTCACATCCGGCCTGGAGTACCTGAACATCCTCAAGCCTGAGATCTGGGTACTGCTCGCGGTCATCGCCATCATCACGTCGTTGGCCACCTGCTCGGTGCTGAGCGGCCTGGACCGTGGCATCAAATGGCTTTCGAACGCGAACCTGATGCTGGCCGCAGTGCTGGCACTGGCCGTGCTGCTGCTCGGACAACCGTTGTTCGTGCTACGCGAGTTCGTGCAGACCATCGGCGACTACCTCAGCAATTTCGTGCACCTGAGTTCCCGCACCCTGCCATTCCAAGGCGGTGAGGGCGAGTCCTGGCTCGGGTCCTGGACCACCTACTACTGGGGCTGGTGGATCAGCTGGTCACCGTTCGTAGGAATCTTCATCGCCCGCATCTCGAAAGGGCGCACGGTCCGGGAATTCGTGGCGGGAGTGCTGGCCGTGCCGACGCTGGTGACCTTCCTGTGGTTCTCGATCATGGGCGGAACAGCGCTGTGGCAACAGCTAGAGTGGCAAAAAACCAATGGTACCGGCGATGCCCTCGTGGATGCTCAGGGGAATTCCAGCGGCTTGGTGGGTGACGATGGGACTGTCGACAAGGTTAATGCGCTGTTCCAGGTGCTGCAGCACATCCCTGCAAGCAACGTGCTGATCGTTGGATTTCTGATTCTGCTGGTGATCTTCTTCGTCACCAGCGCCGACTCCGCGGCCTTCGTGGTTGACATGGTCGCCACCGGCGGGGAACAGGATCCCCCTGTCCTGACCCGCGTGACGTGGGCCATCCTTGGCGGCGGCATCGCCGCCGTACTGCTCTGGGGCGGTGCGGCAGCGGGAGGAAACCTGACCGCCGGTCTCGACGCGCTGCAGACCATGACGATCCTCGCAGCGGCGCCGTTCAGCGTGGTGATGGTGTTGGCCTGCTTGGCGACATTGCGCGCGTTCAGCAATGAACACCGGCAACGCCTGCGACTGGAGAACCGGATACTGCGCCGGGAAATGACCGAACACGTGATGGACAAGGTGACCGAACACGTGAGGGAATCCGTTGCCGAGCACTTGGACGGTCAAGAGATCACCGTGAGTGAGGAATCCGCTTCAGGAGAAAGCAAACGCCGGCCACTCCGGATCAAGCTTTCCAGGCGCAGGAATCACACCTCGGAGTAGCGGACCTCTCTGGCCTTGTGCATGGAGCGTATGGTCAGGGCTGAATGTGGATGGCGTTCCAGCCATCCACATTCCGCCGGGCCAGGACCCGGTCGTGGAGCCTGCCGGACTGGCCCTGCCAGAACTCGAACTCGTCGACGTCGATCCGATATCCACCCCATTCCGGCGGGCAGGGAACGTCTTTCCCCTCGAAGCGTTCGGATACCTGAGCCGCCGCCTCGAGCAGGTCGTCGTGGGAGACGATGGGTGCGGATTGCCGGGAAGCCCACGCCCCCAGCTGACTATTCCGGGGACGTTTGGCGAAATAGGTTTCGTTTTCCTGACGGGTAAGTTTCGTCACCGCCCCCACGGCACGTACCTGGCGCATCAAGTGCGGCCACCACAACGTGGCCGATGCGACCGGATTGGCAGCCAGCTGTTCACCTTTCGGGGACGTGTAGTGGGTGAAGAAGACGAGACCGTTACGGCTTGCTTCCTTCAGCAGTACCACCCGGGAACGCGGACGACCGTCGGCACCAATGGTGGCCAGCAGCATGGCGTTCGGTTCCACCTCATCAGCGGCTATCGCCGTTTCGAGCCAGAACGTAAAGAACTCCCAGGGATCGAAGGAGGTCAGGTCCTGCGGGAGCACATCCCCGGAATAGTCTCGTCGCACATCATGAAGGCTCATGTCCTCAGTCTTCCAGAAGCTGTGCGCCAGCCCCGATGAGGGCCTCCTGTCGAACGCATCACAAGTGCGTAGATACTGGATACTGACGACCAGTTTCTTCCAGGCCCGCTACTGTTGTTGGTATGGCTGGCGATGAGAACCTGCGTATCGGCGATGCGGAACGCGACGAAGCAATCACGCTGTTGCGCGAGCACATGAGCGCGGGCCGGATCACCGCAGAGGAGTTCGACGAGCGCATGTCCTCCGCATTGACCGCAAAAACCAAGGGCGAACTCTCTGCCTTGTTCAATGACCTTCCAGGACGTGGGCCAAGCACCATGTACGGAGCACCCGCGTACGAGACCTCGCACTCACGAACTCCACTCCAGCCCACCACTGCGGGGCTCCCGGCACGACGTTCCTCGTGGACCACGTACGCCATATGGGCCGTAGCGATAGTGGGATGTATCATATTCCTCCGCTACTGGGGCGGGCTCTTGGTCCTCATCTTCTTGTTGAACCTCGCATTCAACAGGAAGATGACCAAATCAGCTGATCACACCCTGCAGCAACAACCACGAGAACTTCGTCCCGCAGAACGCGATGAGCTGGTGGCACTGATCCACCAGGATCGAATGATCCCGGCCATCAAGCGTTACCGGGAAATGACCGGAGCAAATCTGCTCACCGCGAAGAATGCCATCGAAGCCTTACAGAACCAGCTGGGGAGATAGTCAGTCTTCTGCACCACTTTGCCCACACACCGACATGCCCCCCCGGGGGATAATGCGCTGAAACGCTGTGGGACGATGAGCCC
This sequence comes from Arachnia propionica, assembly GCF_037055325.1. Lineage (NCBI taxonomy): Bacteria > Bacillati > Actinomycetota > Actinomycetes > Propionibacteriales > Propionibacteriaceae > Arachnia > Arachnia propionica. The sequence continues at coordinate 1,060,444 of NZ_CP146373.1, forward strand.
ATGCTGGCCCTCGCGAAGACGCACCCCGGCCCAGGCCTGGAGTTGGTTGATGTTCCCGTCCCCTCCCCCGGCCCCACCGAGGTCCTGATAAAAATCCGGAGCACTGGGATCTGCGGCACCGATGTGCATATCGACCGCTGGGACGGTTGGGCTGCCCGGACAGTCACCACCCCACGCATCGTGGGACACGAGTTCTGCGGCACCATCGTTGAGCTCGGTTCGGCTGTGACCAATCTGGAGATCGGGCAGTTCGTCTCCGGCGAGGGGCACTACGTGTGCGGACGGTGCCGTGCCTGCCTAGCGGGAAAACGTCACCTCTGCCAGCAGACCCGGGGAATCGGCTACCACGTCAACGGTGCATTCTGCGAGTACTTCGCCATGCCTGCAGCCAACATTTGGGTGCATCCACCGGAGCTCGATCCGGATGTCGCCGCCATTTTTGATCCCTTCGGCAATGCCGTCCATGCCGCGCTCCAGTTCCCGGCCCTGGCCGAGGACGTCCTGGTCACCGGCGCCGGCCCGATCGGGATCATGGCCGCCCTGGTGGCGAAGTTCCAAGGAGCCCGGAACGTCGTGATCACCGATCTCAGCGACGAGCGGCTCTCCCTGGCTGAAACCCTGGGAATCACATCAACGGTCAACACCGGTCGGGAGGACCTGAGAGAGGTTTACGATCGCTTCTCGATGAAGGAGGGGTTCGACATCGGATTGGAAATGTCCGGGTCGGGAACAGCGCTGCGTTCCATGATCGACCACATGACCCACGGTGGCAGGATCGCACTGCTCGGCACCCCTTCACAGGAACTGACCGTGGATTTCTCCAAGATCATCTTCAGCATGCTCACGATCCAGGGCGTCACTGGCAGGCAAATCTTCGAGACCTGGTATGCCATGAACTCCCTGATCCGTTCCGGACTCGACATCTCAGGGGTCATCACACACCGGTTCCCCGTGACCCAATTCGTCGAAGCATTCGCCATCGCAGGCGACGGCCAATCCGGCAAGGTCGTCATGCACTGGGAACCGTGATGAACGCCCTCACTTCCACACCCATTCGAAAGGCACGACCATGACCTTCCTCGACGATGTGACCTCCCAGCTCGACGCTTTGCGCGCCGAGGGCCTGTACAAACACGAAGAGCCGCTCACTACGGCTCAGGCGGCACACGTTGGCGTCCCGGCTGGGAACGTCATCAACCTGTGCGCAAACAACTATCTGGGGCTCGCGGACTCACCCGAGCTGATCGCGGCTGCCACGGAAGCTCTCGAGCGTTGGGGTTTCGGCATGGCCTCTGTGCGGTTCATCTGCGGTACCCAAACCCAGCACCTGGACCTCGAGGCCGGGCTGACCCGGTTCCTTCGGCTCGGGGCAGAGGGATTCGACACCATCTTGTACTCATCGTGTTTCGACGCCAACGGCGGACTGTTCGAGACTCTGTTCGGAGCCGAGGACGCGATCATCTCGGACGAGCTCAACCACGCCTCCATCATCGACGGGGTACGCCTGAGCAAGGCGGCTCGTCACCGGTACCGCAACCGGAACCTCGACGATCTGCGTGCCCGCTTGAAGGAGACCCGGGATGCGCGACACCGGATCATCGTCACCGACGGCGTGTTCTCGATGGATGGTTACGTCGCCCCGCTGGACGATATCTGCACCCTGGCGGACGAGTACGACGCACTGGTGATGGTTGACGACTCACACGCCGTGGGCTTCGTCGGCGAAACCGGAGCCGGCACCCCGGAGCGTTTTGGTGTCGCCGAACGCATCGACATCATCACCGGTACCCTCGGCAAGGCTCTCGGCGGAGCCTCCGGAGGTTACACCTGCGCCCGCTCCCCCATCGTGGAGTTGCTGCGCCAGCGGTCGCGACCATACTTGTTCAGCAACTCTTTGGCACCGTCGATCGTTGCTGCCACCCTGGCAGCCCTCGGTCTCCTCAGCCGTTCCGGCGAGCTCCTCGACCGGTTGCGCGAGAACGCCGCCTATTTCCGCACTCGCATGGCCGAGGAAGGATTTGAGATCCCCGAATCCGATCACCCGATCGCTCCCGTAATGATCGGCGACGCAGTGCTTGCAGCCCGCATGGCGGACGCCATCCTGGCACGCGGCGTCTACGTACGCGCTTTCAGCTACCCGGTGGTTCCCAAGGGCCGGGCGAGGATCAGAACCCAGCTGTCGGCTTCTTTGACCCGAGAAGACCTGGATACAGCGATCCGCGCATTCGTCGAGGCAAGGTCGGAGGTGCGGTGAAAGTCGTACAGAACACACCTGCTAAAACCGCCGGACACATCTTTGATGACATGTTTTGATGCAGCGCCTCTACCTCGCGATGCTCAGCCATCCCGCGGGGGAATCATTTCGATACCGGCTATCCTTAGCGGCGCACGTGGGCGCGTGGCACGTGGCGGTCACCTCTTGGTCACCACTTCGGAAGTCATTTTCGAGCCCCACGCCTTCAACTTGAACATCGAGAAAAGTCAGCTGCGCATTCCCGTATCAGAAATCGTCGGAACACGTTTGAGAACCGTCATCCTCACCGCCACCATCGTGCTCTCAACAGCTCACTGCGGCGACGTGGAGTTCGTGAGTTGGAGCAGGAAGAAAATCGTTGCAGCAATTCTACAGGCACGCGCTGGACAAGGACTGCCCTGCTGGTAGCTCTGAAATCTTTGGAGTTGGCCTAACAAAAATCACGATACTTCAGAGATAGGGCACGCATCCGCCGGCACGAATGGAGTCTCTTCGCAGTTCAACAGGTTTGTTCGCAGCTATCATCAAGCTGATCTACCCAGAGGCATCGCCAGTCAGAGAACAGTCCTTGAATACGCATCAATGGACAACGATAACCTGCAGCGTGAAACGAGAATCAGGCTGATTGCAGCATGTCTCATGCCTCTAGCAGCGCCGACAAGCCGCCTCGACATCTTTCTTCACTCACACCTCACAAGCAGCACCCGGGGACAAGAACCAGAATTTTTACGTATATCATAAACCCCGCTTATTCGCCTTTTCTATTTCATTCAAAAGCTTGCTATCCGCCTTAATACTCAAGCGCTCAGAAAGGAGCATTACAAGTGCAACAAACTGCCCTGATATGACAGCAGAAACACTCCAATAGAGCCCCTCGTTGACCATGAAGAAAAATAGAGCAACACCCACCAGGTAGACTGGAATAGAAATTGCCAGATACTTTGATTTTGGCACAATGAACCAGAAAGGAAGCACCTTTCCCGGCTCGAGTTTATGCTCCCCGATCAATCCGAACCATTGAAGGATTCTATACAGAATACTTGACTTCTTTGCCACGCTTCGCCTCCCACCATTCCATCGCTCCACGCACCCACGCTCTGGGCACAGAAGATTCTACCACGCCAGAAACCTGCAACACTCCTTTGCTTAAGAAGGAGTCGCCCCTACTCAACGATGCATCACTCAAAAAGAATCATTTACACCCCATGCCACCCAATGATCCAGCCCAACATTTCACCATCCGAAAAATCAAGCCCCAACGAATCAACCAGCACTTTCCCCACAACTATTGAGGTCGCCACTTTCCTACACTCCCGCCCCACGCCGGGAATCAAGACCACAGAAGAAAACGAGCGTTCTCTTCGCCGCAACGGCGGATAGAAGAGCATCGATCCACCTAGGGCATTGACCAGAGACCATCCGATGCAGGCCGACACAAACGCGAGAAGAAACTCATACGGCAGGCAGTCTGAGGAAGATCCTCATGGGTACCGGCGAAGGGACTCGAACCCTCACGCGCAAGGCACAGGAACCTAAATCCTGCGTGTCTACCAATTCCACCACGCCGGTCAGCGGGTGCCAGCTTACCGGGGGTGGAGGTCTTGTTCTGGCGACGTCTCAAGGTGAGTTGCAGGCAGATCGGACAGTTCCTTTGCCAGTCGCAGTTTCGGGTCATCCGCTAGGAATGTGTGAACGGGTCCGGGGCCGGTGTGCCTGGTCTCGAAACGAACGGTCACCCTACCCAGCCCAGATCCCCACACCCAGCCACACCCCAGTGCGTCGTGGATCACGTCGGCCCCGGGAAAGAACCCGCGGCCACGCACCCCCGAGGTGTCCACCTCGGTCTCAGTCTCGGTTCTTCCCGTCTCCTGGGTCTCGTCCTCGAACAGACGTTCTTGGGCGGCTCGGGTGAAGTTGCTAACCCCGATGCCGAGCAGCCTCACCCCCTCACGAACGTCCACCTCTGCCAAGAGTTCCTCACCCACCCGGCTGATTATCTCGGCACGATCCGTTGCTCCCCCCAGCGACCTGGCCTTCGAAATCGTCGTAAAATCCGCCATCCGCACCTTGATTGCGACCGTGCGAGCAAAGACCCCGGAACGCTGCAATCGTCCGGCCACCGATTCCGCATCCCGCCTGAGTATGGAAACCAGACGGGGCCGGTCAGTCAGGTCGGTGGGAAAGGTGTCTTCCACCGAGATGGATTTCGCCTCCCTTTCCACCTCCACCTCACGGTCATCGCGACCATGCGCCAGGTGCCGTAGCGATTCCCCGGCGGCACGCCCCAGTTCACGCACCAGCTCCCGGGGGTCGGCGACCCGCAGGTCAGCAACGGTGGCCAGGCCAAGGGCCAGCAGTTTTCCCTCCGTCACCGGCCCCACCCCGGGGATCGCCCGCACCGGCAGCGGGGAAATGAACTCAATCTCCTCTCCGGGAGCGATGATCCGGACCCCGTCGGGTTTCGCCGCCTCCGAGGCCAGTTTGGCCAGGAACTTGCTGCTGCCCACCCCCACCGATGCCGTCAGCCCGGCGGTGCGCCTGGTCAACTCTTGTCGCAACCCAGCGACATGTTCGTCAAGTTTCCCAAGGCCCCAGTCGCTGGCCTCGAGGTCTACATAGGCCTCGTCGAGGCTGAGGGGTTCCACCAACGGAGAAATCTCCCGCAGCAGCCCCATAACCGCCTGCGAAGACTGCCGGTAGGCATCGAATCTGCCGCCCAGGAAAGCAGCATGGGGGCAGCGGCGCCGGGCCTCTGTCCCTGACATGGCGGATCGCACACCAAAAACCCGGGCCTCATAGCTGGCAGTGGCCACCACTCCCCGCGGCCCGGCTCCGCCGACGATCACGGGTTTGCCTCTGAGGCTGGGTTTGTCGCGCTGCTCCACGGCTGCGAAGAACGCATCCAGGTCCAGATGCAAGATGCTGGATGTGGATCGCATGGAGGTCAGGTTAGTGATCTCCCCCGACACGAACCGGTCGGTTCATTCCGGCGCCGGGGTTGGCCGGTACTGAACGAAGTCATAGCCTTCGTGGATTTCGCGACTGATCTCGGTCCATTCGTGGGAAGCAATAATGGGAAAAGTGGTGGGCCCTTCCGGTTCCTGATGGACATGGGTGATGTCCAATTCCGTCAGGTAGGGCCACGCCGCCGCGTAAATTTCTCCGCCCCCGCCGATGAAGCAGGTCTTTTCCGGGGTCGTCTGTGCCAATCCGATGGCTTCCTCGACGGAATGGGCAACCTCAACGTCCTCCGCCGACCACTCCGATTGCCGGGTGACAACGATTGTGCGGCGGTCGGGAAGCAGCCCGACCTGTTCGTGGGTTCTTCTCCCGAAGACGATGGTGTTCCCAGTGGTGACGGCCTTGAAACGGCGGAAATCCGCGGGGATGTGCCAGAGCATGTCCTCCCCCGATCCGATGACGCCGTTGTCGGCCACCGCGGCTATGGCGACTATCCGCATCACTTCTCCTTGACGTCCAACGCCACACATCTACCGCTCGAGAACCTCACCCTGATGGCGTTCTCCCACAACTCCGGCTTGGTGGCAGAACCATCGTAGGTGTCACGGAACGGTTCGGCCGTCGCAACCACGCCGTCAACCATTTTCATCGTTGGCGATGTTGTCAGCCCCCTCGGGCACAATGATGGCGTGGTCGAGTTCTTCGGGGTCAGACATCATTCGCCGGCTGCGGCGCGTCTGGTCACTCAACGGATCACGAGCTGCCCTCCTGCGGCTGTCCTGGTCGAGGGTCCCACTGAATACAACCAGCGCATCGAGGAGCTGATGCTCGAGCATGAGCTTCCGATCATGCTCTACTCGTGGGCGCCCATGTTCCCTGACGCCCCCGAGGACAGCACGGATTGGGGCATCCGCCGGGGCAGTTTCTACCCACTGACCGACTACAGTCCCGAATGGGTCGCCCTGCGCACCGCACACCAGGAGGGGATTCCGGTCGAATTCATCGACCTTCCCTGGTTGGCCTTCTCGGACATCGCCGTGGCGGAAAACCGCTACGCTGAGGCCTCGGTCACCGAGGAGGCCGCAGAGAAGCTGATCCAGGAATTCGGTGTCGACGACATGGCCAGCCTGATCGACGAGTTGATCGAGATCGATCCGGAGTTGTCGCTGGATTCCTACGAGGAGCGGATGAGGTTGCTTGGATCATTCCTGCGCGGCGAACCCGATCCGGAGACAAAGGCACGTGAAGCGCACATGGCTCACCGGATAGCCGATGCTCAGCGGCGTTTCGGCGATGACATCCTTGTGGTCTGCGGAGCCGCCCACGTCGATGGCTTGGATGCGTTGCTGTCGAAGGATGTAGAGCCGGTGGATGTGTGGATGCCGCCTGTCGACGACAACCGCTACGGCATCGCACTGACCCCTACCTCCTACGCGGCACTCGACGCCCTCGACGGCTATGACGCGGGCCAGCCGAATCCCGGTTTCTACGACCGCCTGTACCGGGACCGCACCGAGGGGCGGTGTGACACCAGCGAGAAACTGCTGGGACAGGTGGCACTGGAGCTTCGCAGATCGAAACAGTTCATCTCCCCTGCTGACCTGATCGCGGTGCAGGCCACCGCCGGGGCGCTCGCCCAGTTGCGAGGACATCAGCAGGTCTGGCGCACCGATCTCGTCGAGGGAATCACGACCGCCCTCGTCAAGGACGTTTCCGGGAAGGATCACCCACTGCTGCTCCACGTCAACGATGCTCTGCGCGGTGACCGTCTCGGACGCTTGGCTGCAGGCACCCGACAACCCCCGTTGACGCTCGAGCTCCGCACCGATCTAGAAACCTTGGGCCTGCTTCCCACACCGAAGAGACGAGAGGAGTCCGCCGACCTGTCGGACGACCTCGGTCTGCTCCGTTCACGGTTGCTGCACTCCTTGGTGGCCCTGAACATCCCGGGCATCAAGCTGGCCGCCAGCGCGGACGATGACGGCATCGAACGCTGGCTCCTGGTGTGGACCCCAGCTTTTGAGGGCTCCTTGGTGGAGACCGCCCGTTACGGGGGCAACCGGGAGCAAGCGGTGACCGCGCGTCTACTGGAACGCGCCGCCGGCATCACCTCGGACCCGGCAGCCGCTGCGAAACTCGTTCTGGAGGCTGCCCTGTGCGGGGTGGACCGTCTATCGGTCAGTCTCCAGGCCCGTACCGAAACCCTGCTGTCTACTTCCGCACATCTGGTGGGAATCGGTGCTGCAACCGGCATACTGATGCGGCTCTACCGTTACGACCCGATCCTGCGAGCCACCGGTCGCGCGGATCTGGGGCGCCTGCTGATCACGGCCTTCGACCGGTCGGTGCGGCTGCTGGAACGCCTCTCGCCGCTGCCGGAGGGACCGGGGCTGGAGGATTTCATCCAGGCCTTGTACCAGCTGACCGACAGCGCGGAACGCGTCGGTGGAGATCTGGGTTACGACATCGACGGCTACCACCAGGCCCTCTCGGTGGTGGTGGCGGACGACCGTCAGGCACCCACCGTCCGGGGAGCCGCCCTGGGTGCCCAGTGGCTGGCCGGGGCTCGCCCGGACCCGGAGATCGCCGAGCTGCTGTCCGTGATCGCGCTTCCCGAGCAGCTCGGCGATTTCGTCGCGGGCCTGTTGGGGGTCGCCCGGGAGGCCGCCCTGCGACGTCCGGACGCACTGCTCCGCCTCGACGACATCCTCACCGGCCTGGACGATGCAGCGTTCTTCGCCTCCCTGCCGGGGCTGCGGCGCGCATTCAGCCGCTACACCCAGCGTGAACGTTTCCAGGTGGCTCAGCTCATACTGGGGGAAGCTGCGGGATCGACGCTCCTGGACTTCTCCGGTTCCGCCGAGGACGCAACCGCCATCGCGGAGTTCGAGTCCGCCGTCGCGACATCACTGGATCGTTTCCTCGGGAGGCGGCATGGATGAACGATTGACACGCTGGCGGCTGGTGCTGGGGCGCGGTTCGGAACGACTCGGGGACCTGGATCCCCAGCAACAGGCCCGCTCCGATGCCCTGGGGTACCTGTATGACCGGGAGGGTCAGGGCGGCGGCGCCGGAGCAGGAGACGGGGCCTCGAGGCTGACCGTTCCGGAATGGATCAACGACATCCACACCCTGTTCCCAAAACGCACCGTCCGCACCATCGAGGAGGACGCCCTGGAGCGTTACGGCATGATCGAACTGGTGACCGACAAGGAACTCCTGGAACGGGTGGAGCCCTCCGAGACGCTGCTGCAGGCGATCCTGCAGACCAAACACCTGATGAACGCCGACGTGCTGCAGGCAGCCAGGCAGATCGTGCGGAAGGTCGTCGCGGAGCTGGTGGAGAAGATGCGTCCCAGGATCCGGCGCTCTTTGACGGGCCGACGCGACCCCAACCGGCGGAGTTTCTTCAAGGTGGCGGCGAACTTCGACCCGAAGCGCACCATCCGCGCCAACTTGAAAAACTACTCGGCAGAGACACAGCAGCTGGTTATCTCGGAGCCGATCTTCTACTCGCGCACCCGCAGGCAGTCGGAGAAGTGGCAGTTCATGGTCGTGGTGGACCAGTCGGGTTCGATGGCCGAATCCGTGATCCACTCTGCCGTCACGGCCTCCATCTTCCACGGACTCCCGACACTGAAGAACCATCTGATCGCTTTCGATACCTCGGTGGTGGATCTCACCTCGGACATCGCCGACCCCGTCGAAACGCTGATGAAGGTGCAGCTCGGCGGAGGCACCGACATCGCGCGGGCCATGCGCTACGCCGAATCGCTCATCACCGAACCGAGAAGGGCCATGGTGGTGCTCATCACGGATCTGTACGAGGGTGGCTCGGTGCACGACCTGGCCCAGTGCGTCACCCGGATGGTCCAGGGTGGCAGCAAGGTACTGATCCTGGGCGCACTGACCACGAACGGGGCGGCCTCCTTCGACGAGGAGCTGGGGCGGCGGTTGGCCGCGCGAGGAGCCCGGGTGGGGGTCATGACCCCGTACGAGTTGGCTGACTGGGTGGCGGAGGTGATCCGGTGAGCCGTCCAGACTTGCTCCGTTTGAGCGATGCTGTACTGGAGGACCTGACCAACAAGGGCACCCTGCGGCGGGCCCGGAAGGAGCTCGGCGCTGCGTCCTTCACCGTCACCGAGGCCGATGACGGGACGGTGACGGTCTACGCGGCTGACGGAACCACCTGCGTCCTGTACGCAAACAGACCCTTCGCGGAGTGGACCTGTTCCTGTCTGGCAGCCAACAACTGCCGCCACATCGTCCGCGCGATCCTGCACTACCAGACCGCCTGCTCCGAGCCGCAAGCCGTCGAGGAGAAGAAGCCGGATTCGACGGACCTACCCGGGCCGGAACCCCCCGGGGTCGCTGCCCTCGGGAAGGTGGAACCGGAGGCCGTCTTCAACCCGGCCAGCATCACCCGCGAACACCTGAGGGCCGCGCTCTCCCCCGCCGCCCTGAGGCGGGCCGATCAGCTGGCTGAGCAGGGCCTGCTGGCCCACGTCGGAAGCATCAGGGGAATCTCTGTGGTGCGAATCCACCATCCGACCCCCGTGTCGGTGCGTTTCCTGGCCGGCGCCGACCTCAACTACGTGCGCTGCACCTGCCACGACCCCGATCCGTGTCTTCACGTCGCGGTCGCAGTCGCTGCCGCGGCGGGCAGGCGGTTTGGGAACACCGGTCTGGTGTCCGTGGTGGGGGACGAGTGGCGACCGGATACCGCTTTGCTCTCCGAGATCCGAGGCGCGGTCGGTGAGCTGGTGAGGGTCGGGGCGGAGTCTGGGCACCGGAACCTGCGTGGGGTCTGGCGCCGCCTGGCGGTCAGGGCCCGTGAAGCCGAACTGCATCACGTCGCTGACGTTCTGGACGAGCTGTTGGACGAGCTGGCCCGTTACGAGGCTCGCAGCCAGGAATTCACCCCATCGCGGCTGGTCGCGTTGTCCGCTGAGCTGTTGGCGCGGGTAATGTCCCTGGGCAATCCGGAACCGGAACAGATCCCGGATCGGCTCGTCGCAGGTTCCCCTGCCCAGCAGACGCGGGTGTCGAAGGCCCGGTTGATCGGCCTGGGAACCGAGTTCGTCGAACTGGACGACGAGTGTCGATTGATCGCTCACCTGGTGGACGCCCGAAGCGGTGCTCCAATGCGGGTCACGAAACGGGTCACCGACGAAGAACGCAGACCCTCCTCGCACCTCGCGGGCGGCCTAGTCTCCGGCATCACCATCAGCAGCTGGGGTGGCGGACAGGTGATGTCGCTGGGCGGTCGGATGTTCGGACACGGGGATTTCTCCCACACCAACAGGTCAGCGGTGGGGCTTCCTGCGGGCGCGATGGACCAGTTGGAGGCGCCGTTCCGGGTGGAGACCATAGCCGAGCTGGCCACCCAGCAGACCCGACTGCCCGCCGTGCTGGATGATCGTTCTGCAGGCACCGACCTGGCCGCCTGCCGGGTGACCGGCGTTGGGAACATCCATTTCGACCCCGGCATTTCCAGTCTCGTGGCCGACCTGCGGGACGCCGACGGGCAATCATTCCAGCTGGCTCTTCGACACACTCCTCGCCGCGACGGGAGCGTGCGCGCCACCCTGGTTCACCTGCTGAGCTGGGAGAAAGCTTTCCCCGAGGAGGCTTTCGTCTCGGGAAGGTGGCGTTGGGGTGCCAGGAGGGTCGTGGTGGATCCGTTGCTGCTGGTCGGAGACGGTGTCCCTCTCCAGCCGCACGTAGCAGAACCCGTCGCGACGGAAGTCGAGTGGCGAACTGGGACCGAGGACGCCCCACTAACCAGCCCGGGAGCCCTGCTGCGGGGGCTCGATTCCCTGCTGGGGGAACTTCTGTTGGCGGGTGCCGACCGCATCCACCTCCGCGACCACGAATGGCACGATTTCGTCCGGAAGGCTCGCAAAGCGGGAAGCCAGCTGATCGCAGACCACACCCGGGCCTTCCTCGACCACCAGGACCCGGCCCAGGTGGAGAAGCTGCTACTGATCTCGGCCTTCGGCGGCCCGTTGGCGTGAAGCCCTGTCCTTGAAGAAGGCCGCGAAAATATTTGTCGGACCTTGCCTCTAAGCTTCCCTGCCATGAAACGACGCCTGCGCCTGACAGAAGGTGGCTCTGACAAGTTCTGGTACATCGACGTAGCCGAGGACCAGGTGACGGTCCGCTACGGTCGCAGCGGAACCGCGGGCACGACGAGGACGAAGCAGTACGAATCCGCAGACAAAGCCCTCACTGAGGCCAAGAAGCAGGTGGCCGCGAAGATCAAGAAGGGCTACACCGACGACGCCACGGCCTCCACCGAGGAGCCGGAAACCACGGAGGCCACCCGGCCCAGGGAGAAGAATGAAACCGTAGCCGCGGAGCGGATGGTCGGCGAACCGGCCGGCGCTCCCCTCGAGGTCTCGGATCTGCACGCAGACGACCTGGGGCTGGTGCTCACTCCCTTCGAACGCGCCTACGACATCAACGCCGAGGTGAGCATCGAGGTCGACGATTCACCGTTCGATCCCGAGGCCGAGCTGGAACGGGCCAAACGCATCGTCGTGTTCGAACCCTACAGCGACGGCTACGCCCGGATGCAGCGAGTGCGGTTCACCGAACCCCCTTTCAACACAATGCCCAGCCCAGAACGGATCACGTGGTGGGTGAAGTATCTGAAAGAGCTCCAGAAAATCAGGGAAGAGAAATACTACGCGAATCAGAAGATTCACTACAGGAACAGTAGAGAAACCACGCTCTACTGGCCCACCTGGTTGAAGGTGGTTCTGAACACCAACTGGCGCGCTCCGCTCACCACATGCGCAGCCGAGCTCGGCAAACTCGTCGAGGGGGCCCTGATTCTTCGTCCTCTCCTGACCATGTTCTCCGATGCCGACATCACCGCAGCCCGAGCAGGGTTGCCGTCACCTCTACCCGCGCCGTTCAGCGCCCGGCAGTACTACAGCTACGCCATAACCGACCATTCGCTCTTCACAGCTGCCGGGTTGGACTCTCTCGATCAGGATGAGGCTCGAAGCCTACTGGAAGCCGTGCCGAAAAATCAGCTGCAACACAACGACTTCCGCAACTTCGCCCTGGCCGGGGTGGTGCTCCCCACGCCCACTGAGCGGGTCACTTTCGCCCGCCGCACGGGAGCACGAGTCGTCGAGTGGAGTGGCGTGGTGCCGTGGTTGGTGGCAACCGGGGCGGAAGGTTTTGGTCTGCTGCTGAGCTGGATTGATCAACAGGCCCAGGAAACCTCCCAAGCAATGCTGAATTCGGCTGCTGAAACGGGACACGGCCCGGGAATGGCCGGTTTGTTCTTGGACGCGCTGAAAACCAAGGCCGCCGATGTTGCGACGCATTGGCTGCGCTCTCACCTGCCCCAGGTCTTGGCCGCAGATCTCACTCGTCCCCAGGCCAATGCCTTGGCTCCCCTTCTGAGAGAGATCCCCACAGAACAGATCCGAGATGTTGCCAAGCGCACCACAGGCAGCACTCGAGCAGTCATCGAAGAGATCCTGGCCGAATCCACAATCCCGGAACTGCCCGCTGATACCGCCTGGTGGACGGAGGCCAGCAGCTCCCCGAAACTACCGGCGACGCAGAACCTTCCGTTCAGCACCGATGGTCTGCCACCAATCCTGATCGATGGCCAGCACCGGCTGGGTGCCGGACAGGTGAAGGAACTGTTGCGGGCGTTGAGCGCCGCTGAGCAGCATCCACTGACCATGGCGGTTCATGACCGAGCTGATCGTCTCAGCCGGGATCGCTTCGCCCTGGCACTTGTGCATCTCTGGTTGGCTGCTGGTGCTCCCGCGAAACTGTCGTGGTTGATGACCGGCGCAGGCTGGCTGGGAGACAGCGAATTCGTCAACACTCTCACCCCCTTGATCCGGGAATGGCCGGGAATCAGCCAGCACCAACGGGCCGTGAAGGGCCTCACCGCACTGCGCAACGTCGCATCGGACGAGGCGTTGCAGCAGATCTCCGGGATCGCTGCAAAGGTGAAATTCGCCGGCCTGAAGAAACGCGCCGGCCAGGCGATGGACGAGATCGCCGCCCAACGTGGCTTCACCCGCGACGAACTCGAAGACCGGGTGATCCCCGACGGAGGTCTCGGCGAACGCGGCACCCGCATCTTCGACTACGGACCCCGCCGATTCCTGGCCTATGTGACCCCGGAAGGCAAACTGGCCGCACGCCTCCTGGACGCCGAAGGCCACCCCACCGGCAAAGTACTCAGCACCCTCCCAGCACCCAACAAAAGCGATAATTCCGAGCAAGCAAAGGCGGCAAAAGCCGAATACAACCTCGTCAAGAAGGCGGTCACCACCCTGGCGAAAGTCCAACTGGCACGATTCGAACGCGCCATGATCCAGGACCGCCGCTGGGCCCCGGAAGACCACGCCCGCTTCATCACTCCCCACCCCGTCCTGAGAAGACTCCTGGCCGGAATCATCTGGGGCCTCCACGACACGGAAAACACCCTGAAAGCCACCGCCCGCATCGACGAAGACGGCCGCCTCGTCGACCCCGATGATGAACCCGTGGATACCGATGGCTGTTCCATCGGGATCGTTCATCCCCTGGAACTGGACGACACCACCAAGGCTGCCTGGGGCGAGGTGCTGGCGGATTACGAACTTGCCCAGCCGTTCAAACAACTCGACCGACCCATCTTCCGCCTCCCGGAAGACCAGGGCAACGACACGAAACTTCACGACCTACCCAAAGGCACATTCCCCGCCGCCAAACTCATCGGAGCCTTCACCAAGTACGGCTGGGAACGAGGCGAAGCCCTCGACGCAGGCAGCTACTGCATCCACGCCCTCACAATCCCACCAGCCAACCTCACAGCGGTGATCCGCTACACAGGCATGTGGATGGGGCCCATGACGGAGCAAGAAGACCAAGAAATCGAAGCAGCCTATGTCCTCAAAGGCTGCCACGACCCGAAAAACCTAGGCTGGGGAGACGCAATGGATACGAAAGGACTCGAACGTATCCCCTGGAACCAGGTCCCACCCGCAATCGCCTCCGAAATACTCGCGACCCTCGAGACGATAAGAGGCTGAGATGGCCACTTCCTCGAATCCCGACCCGTCGGATCTCGGTCTCCGATTAACTCCCTTCGAAAGGTGCTACAACCTGGATGCGGACGCGCACATCGGTCTCGACAGCGTTCCTTTCGATCCCGTGGCCGAGGCGGAGCGGGCAGAACGGATCGCTTATCAGACCCCTATCCAGTGGTACGGCAGGCGTTTCATGTGGTGGCGATTCCGCGAGCCCTTGTTCACGGCCATCCCCGGACCGGAACGTCGGGCCTGGTGGCTGGATTATTTCCAGTCCCAGCGGGACCCTGGGGCTCAGGGCACCGATTTGGGTCTCCCGGGTTGGGTTTCAACGGTTCTGGCCACCGACTGGGAGGGGTCACTTGCTCAAATCGCCACTGCTCTCGGACAGCGCGGAGTGGACGGTTTGTTGCTACGAGGTGTACTCCATCGATACACGGACACCGAAATAGCCCACGTCAAGGCCATGATGCCCGGCCCCATCTCTGAGCCATCCGTTGAGGCAGCCCACGTGAAATACGAGTTCACGGAGGGCGCCTTCGTATCCATCGCTCTGGGGCTGCTCCCACCCGATGAAGTCGTCGACCTCATGAGGACTTCCCGCACCCGGGAACAAGTGTCCCTCAACCACCACAGAGCGCTGTTGGGCCTGGCGATGCCTGACCCCCAGGATCGCCTGCTATTCGTCCGCACCGGCTTCCACGCCATGGATTGGAGATGCCTCTCCCCCTGGGTGGCAGGACTGGAAAGCCGTGGTCTTGATCCTCTGCTGAACTACATCAAACATTCAGGATCCGAGGAGGCCAAGGCTCTGCTATCCGAGACCGGGGTCTTGGTGCACGGCCCCGGAGCCGCACCTTTCTTCTTCGCTGCCCTGGACAGCCCCGGTGTCACAGCGGCTGCCGAATGGATTCGCGCTCATCCTTCAGCAATCCAGAAGGCCACCCTCTCGCCCCGGGATACACGTCGAGCCGCCATCTTCCTCCGCGAACAGGAGGCTCCGCGAATCCCAACAGACGACGTGAAAGGTTCCTCGAGGAAACTGCCCATCAATCTCGCAAGCCTGCCGCCCCTGAAGATGGCTGGAAATACCTTGCCCCTCAAAGAAGTGGCAGGCCTGGTTGAAGCGATGAAGAAAGACGAAGAGCCTCAACTCGCGGCAGCCCTGAAGGCACACATGACGTCGGAAGATCTCGACGAGTTCGCCCTGGCAATCCTGGACGGCTGGTTGTTCTCTGGTTCGGCGGCTAAATTCGACTGGCTCATGACCGGAGCAGCCTGGTTGGGCGGCAGGGGATTTGCCGCCGAGATAAAAATTTTGATCACGCGATGGGCGAATGTGCGTCACAAGGTCGCCTCTCGTGGGGTAATCGCGCTGGAGCGGGTCGGCACCGGGGATGCCCTGTTTCAGCTCGCTGTCCTGGCCGAGAGATCGCCCGCAGCTTCTCTTCCACGGCATGCCCATAACGCATTGCTGAGAATTGCGCAGAACAGAAACTTGTCCCGCAATGATCTGGAAGATCAGGCATATTTCGACATCGACCTAGACATACGCGGGGAACGCGAATTCAGCTACGGCACCCGCAGGTTCCGGGCTCGGCTCGTACCGGACGGTCGTCTGGCGATCCAGGTAATACATAGTGACGGTAAACCAGCAAGACGAACCACGTGGAGCCCACCCCCCGCACTCGCAGCGGATCCCCCCAGCTCGGTCACCGCGACCAAAGCAGAATTCAAGCAGTTCAGGAAACAGATCCGCGACATAGCTGCATTGCATCGGCGTCGTTTTGAGCTGGCAATGATCATGGAACGCCGCTGGAACCCTGACTTCTTCCGGCAGTTCATTGCTTCCCAACCCATGCTGCGGATCATTTTGTCCGGGTTGGTATGGGGCATCTACGACGGCGAGCGTCTCCTCACTCCTGTCCGCCTCGACGAGGATGGTTCCTTCGTCGACGCCGGCGACCACGTCGTCGACGCGGCTGGCCACCAAGTCGGCGTCGCGCACCGGCTGGACCTCGACGCGGAGACCACAGCCACGTGGGCACACGTGCTGAGCGACTACGACCTCACCCCACCGTTCCCACAGCTCGACCGACCGGTCAAGGATCCAATGGAACTCCCGAACAGTCCCATCAATACAGAACGCCTGATGAAGACCCTGAAGAAACGAGGATGGGAATTGGGAATGCCACGTGAAGGAGAATATCATCTTCACTTCTGGCCCATTCTTACGTATGACATGACGGTGATACTCCAGCATTCACCGATTTCATACATTTTCCCAGAACAGGACGTTACCCTCAAAAAGGTGGTAGCTGTGGCGGGAACCCTGAGCTATAAGGATTTCCTTGACGATGGGAACCTACCCACGCACGACCTCGCTCCCCGGCACCAGATTTCACCCCGACTCCTCAACGAGGTATTGCTCACCATCGATGGTTGGGGGATGACATGACCAATCCCACACATGATCCATTTCAGTTTCACACTATGCCACGTCATGGCTTCAATGCTCGCCAGCTCCTCCTGCCCGTGAACCATCTTTGACTCATGGGCAGGAGCACCCACCACAATCACCAGTGAGATGTTCACCAGTGTCGAGGAGATAACGACCATATGACCGAGATGCAACGCCCACCGGCCGAGCTTCGTCACGCTGACGAGCTGAAGCTCCTGAAACAGCGCGACAGGAAACAGAAACGCCCCGTCGCTCCCGGCTGGCAGCTCTCGGCGCAGTCGGTAGTGGAGTTCGTGCTGGGCGACGGGAAGGAGATCACGGGCAAATATGTGGGACGCCGTTCCCTGATCGAACGCTGCGTGGTGTCGCTGGCCACGAACCGGGGATTGATGCTGATCGGCGAACCCGGCACTGCTAAATCCCTGCTGAGCGAGCTCCTGGCAGCAGCGATCTCCGGGGACACCACCTTGACCATCCAGGGTTCGGCGGCCACCACCGAGGACGCCATCAAATATTCCTGGAACTACGCAATGTTGCTGGCCGAGGGACCAACCCTGAACTCCCTCGTGCCCGCCCCCGTTCACCGGGGCATGTCGGAAGGCAAGGTGGTGCGTTTCGAAGAGATCACCCGCTGCGCACCCGAGGTGCAGGATTCGATGCTGTCGGTGCTCTCGGACCGCACCTTGTCCATTCCCGAACTGGACGCGGCCCACCGGACCCTGTATGCGAAACAGGGATTCAACGTGATCGGCACCGCCAACACCCGTGACCGTGGGGTCAATGAGATGTCAGCCGCGTTGAAACGCCGGTTCAACTTCGAGACCATCGGCCCCATCGAGAATCTCGAGGTGGAGATGGCGCTGGTGGAACGCGAGACCGATGCGATGCTGCGGGCAGCCGAGATCCCGGCCCGTCTGGGGCGTGACGCCGCCGAGGTGCTGGTCAAGGTGTTCCGCGAGCTGCGTTCCGGAAAGGCGTCGGGGCAGGGTGTGGAACGTCTGAGCAGCGCCATGTCCACGGCGGAGGCGGTCTCCACCGGCATGGCAGCCGCCGTCCACGCGGCCTGGTTCGGCAATGACACCCCGGGCGGCAAAGAGCTGGCGGAAGCCATCACCGCCTCGGCTTTGAAAGACGAACCGGAAGACATCTCCAAGCTGCGTGCCTACCGCGAACGGCACGTCAAGAAACGCTCCGGCATCTGGCAGGAGCTGTACACACACCTGCCCTGACCAAGGACCCAGCGGGATTCACGAACGCACAGTCGGACAGGCTCCACAACCTGTGGCCACGCGCTTCCTGGCCACCAGATGTGGGGTCGAGCCGGGTTGTTCCTTCAGCGCGGCCCGGCTCAACCAGATTCACACCTTATGACCCGCTACCTTCCCGGTCCGCCCCACGTATCAACCGACTTCTCGAAACGACGCCCCTTACACCGCTATGGGTGCTTTGATCGCCGGGTGGGGGTCGTAGTCCTCGACGGCGATGTCGGGCAGCTCGAACCGATCGATCTCCCGCACCCCGGGATTCAGCACGAGCCGCGGGAGAGCGCGCGGTTGCCGGGTCAGCTGCTCGGCCACCTGATCGAAGTGGTTGTGGTAAATGTGCGCGTCCCCGAGGGTGTGAATGAACTCCCCCACTTCAAGCCCCGTCACCTGCGCAACAAGGTGGGTTAGCAGCGCGTAGGAGGCGATGTTGAACGGCACCCCCAGGAACACATCCGCGGAGCGCTGGTAGAGCTGGCAGCTCAACCTGCCATCGGCCACGTAGAACTGGAACAAAGCATGGCAGGGCGGCAGGGCCATGGCATCCACATCGGCGACGTTCCAGGCAGAGACGATGTGCCGCCTGGACTCCGGGTTGCTGCGCAGGGATTCGATCACGCCGGCGAGCTGATCCACGTGCCGTCCGTCCGGGGTGGGCCAGGAACGCCACTGGTAGCCGTAGATGGGCCCGAGGTCGCCGTTTTCGTCGGCCCATTCATCCCAGATGGTGATGCGGTTCTCATGCAGCCAGGCGATGTTGGTGTCGCCTCGCAGGAACCACAGTAGCTCGCCAAAAACGGAGCGGGTGTGCACCCTTTTGGTGGTCAGCAGCGGAAATCCTGCGGTCAGGTCGAATCTCATCTGGTGGCCGAAGACGCTGCGAGTGCCGGTTCCGGTGCGGTCGCCGCGGTCGGTTCCGTCGGCCATGATATGGCGCAGCAGATCCAGGTAAATCTCCATCACTGCTCCTTCAACCAGGCCACGAAAGCACGTACTGCCTTGCCACGGTGGCTGATGGCGTCCTTCTGGGCGGCCGTCAGCTCCGCGGATGTGCAGGCCCGACCGTCCGGCAGGAACAGCGGGTCGTAGCCGAAACCGCCGTCACCGCGTTCTTCCTCGGCGATCCGTCCCGGCATTTCCTCGCGCCAGAGTTGCCTGCCACCGCCAGGCAGCACCAGGGCCAGGGCACATACGAACCGTGCGCCGCGCCGCTCGGCAGGCACTCCCGCCAGTTGCGCCAAAAGCAGCGCATTGTTGGCGGCGTCATTGCATTCCGGACCGGCCCAGCGGGCGGAACGAACCCCAGGCATGAAGTTGAGTTCATCCACCTCGAGACCTGAATCGTCTGCCAGAGCGGGCAGGCCGGTGTAACGGGCCGCAGCTTCGGCTTTGATGAAGGCGTTTCCCTCGAAGGTCCTCTCGGTTTCAGCGGGTTCAGGATAGGCGTCAAAGTCACCTAGGCCCAACACCTCGACTGCTAGTCCCGCGTCTCGGATGACGCGACGCAACTCGACCAGTTTTTTGGGGTTGTTGGTGGCCAGCACCACCTTCTCGACGCCGCCTGTCACGCCAAGGCCTCGCGTTGCAGCCGGGTCAGTTCCGCGCACCCGGCGGCACCGAGGTCGAGCAGCTGGTTCAGGTCGGTGCGGTTGAAGGGCGTCCTCTCCGCTGTTCCCTGCACTTCGATGAAATCCCCCGACCCGGTCATGACGATGTTCATGTCCGTCCCAGCCTGTGAATCCTCCTCGTAGGCCAGGTCGAGTAGGGGCACTCCCTCAACGAATCCGACGGACACCGCAGCAACGGAATCCTTCAACGGTTCACCCTTGAGCACGTCCAGTTCCCGCAGGTGGGCAACGGCGTCCGCAAGAGCAACGTAGGCGCCGGTGATGGCCGCGGTGCGGGTGCCACCGTCAGCCTGCAGCACGTCGCAGTCCAGGACAATAGTGTTCTCCCCCAGTGCCGAATAGTCGACGACGGCCCGCAGTGAACGCCCGACCAGGCGGGAGATCTCGTGGGTGCGACCGCCGATCCGGCCCCGCACCGACTCGCGGTCGCTGCGAGAATGAGTGGCCCTGGGCAGCATCGAGTACTCGGCGGTCACCCAGCCGAGGCCGGTATCCCGTCGCCAGCGGGGAACCCCCACTGTGACGGATGCGGCAACCAGCACACGGGTCTTCCCGAACTCCACGAGCACGGATCCCTCGGCATGGTCGAGCCACCCGCGGGTGATGCGGACTTCACGGAGTTGGTCGGCTCGGCGGCCATCGATGCGCAGAATCATGGGGCCAACCTACCGGAGTTCAGCGAAGCTCCACCTGCTCGACGTCATGGACGAAACGCCCGAGCAGTCTCTCTCCGATGCCCTGGAAGGAGTCAGCGTCACCGGTCGTCAGGAACTGGCGGCTGGCGCGCCGCGGGACGTCGTGCAGCAGGCCTTTACGGGTGAGTCGTGCGTACGTCTCCTGGGCACAGGCGTCCGAGGATGAAACCAACACCACATCGTCGCCGAGCACATAGTTGATGACACCGGTGAGCAGCGGATAGTGGGTACAGCCGAGGATCAGAGTGTCAATTCCCGCGACCTGGAGGGGAGCCAGGTATTCGCGGGCTACCCCGAGCAGTTCCTCGCCCCCGGTGATACCGGCCTCCACGAATTCCACGAACCGTGGGCAGGCCTGGGTGGTGAGTTGGACATCCCCTGCCACTGCGAATGCATCGTCGTAGGAACGGGACATGGCCGTGGCCTCGGTACACACCACCCCGACCCGACCGCTGTTGGACGCAACCAAGGCGCGCCGGGCGGCGGGCAGGATCACCTCGAGGATCGGCACATCGTAGCGCTCCCGAGCATCCCTCAACACCGCAGAACTGGCGGAGTTACAAGCGATCACCAGCGCCTTGACCCCTCGCTCGGTCAGGTGGTCGAGACCCTGGAGGGCGAACTCCCGGACCTGCGCAATTGACCGGGGGCCGTAGGGGGCCCGGGCAGTGTCACCGAGATAGACGAAATCCTCGTTGGGGAGCTGGTCCACGAGGGAGCGCATCACGGTGAGCCCTCCGAAACCGGAATCGAAGACCCCGATCGGGGCCTCACGTCCTGTCACCGTCCTTCCCCCCGCCATTTGGCGTGGAGCGCGTCCTCGATCAACAGCGCGAGCCAGTCGAGAATCGCGGCGGTTTCGGGGGCGTTTTCCACGTCCTCCCTCGTCGGCTCCACCAACCGTTCCGCGGAACCGGTCAGTTCCACATGCCACTGGGCCCTGAGCGCCGCCAGAACCGAAACCCAGGAGTCGATGTCCCGGCCAGGAACCACCACCCGGGACCGGTCGTCGTCCTCCAGAGCTGCCAGCACCTTCCGGGCGGCCTCCAACCGGTTCTGCGCCTGGCCCGCAACAGCGTGGCGCCGGAACTCCTCTGCCTCGCCGACATCGTGAAGGGCAGCAGGGAAGAACCGCTCCAGCCCCGGTGTCTCCGCGATGGTTTCGACACAGATCGTCTCGGCCCCGAGCTCCGCGTCGAGTCTCGCCAAGGGATCGTCGGACTCGACCCGGGGAAGCAACGGCTCCAAGGCGTGTGTGTAGCGCTCCACCAGGAAGCGCAGCACCCGACCACGCCCGTCACCTGCGTGGAAAACCCACGTGATGTCGTTCACTGCCGCTCCATGGTCGCCCAGAGGGTGTAGTTCTGCATCGCCAGGACGTCGCGTTCCATGGCTTCGCGATTGCCTGTCGACACCACCGCGCGGCCCTCTGTATGAACCTTCAGCATCAGCGCCTCCGACTTCGATTTCGGATACCCGAAGTACTCGCAGAAGACGTGGGTGACGTAGTCCATCAGGTTCACGGGATCATCCCAGACGATGGTCACCCACACCTCCGCCGGGGTTTCCAGCGGGGATTCCAGCACCGCCACCTGGCCGTCGCTCTGCTCCTCGACGGCACGGGGATGCGGTGGAACAGATCGAGGACACATAGCTGCCATCGTAGCGACACACTGCACAGTCCTCCCACGTCACTCACACCGCCCGCCGACCGGCGCCATCAGACCACTACGCTTGGCCCATGACGACAGCGCTGCTGACCGACCACTACGAGTTGACAATGATTCAGGCCGCCCTGGACGCAGGTACCGCAAACAGACGCTCCCTGTTCGATCTGTTCACCCGCCGCCTGCCTGAGGGGCGCCGCTATGGGGTGCTCGCGGGCTTGGGACGGGCCCTGGAGGCCATCGACAGTTTCCGTTTCGATCCCGCCACTCTGCAGTTCCTACTGGATCAGAACATCATCCGAGACAACCTGGCGGAGTGGCTAGCCAACTACCGCTTCAGCGGCGACATCTGGGGTTACCCAGAAGGCGAAACCTATTTCCCAGGATCGCCGGTGCTGTCCGTGGAGGGCAGCTTCGCGGAGGCCTGCATCCTGGAGACAGTGCTGCTCAGCATCTACAATTTCGATTCCGCCATAGCAGCGGCAGCATCCCGCATGACCGCCATGGCCGAAGGCCGGCCCTGCGCGGAGATGGGATCACGCCGAACCCATGAATGGGCCGCAGTCGGGGCCGCCCGTGCTGCCTACATCGCCGGCTTCTCCGCCACTTCGAACCTGGAAGCCGGACGCACCTACGGGATCCCCACCATGGGCACTGCCGCGCATTCATTCACCCTCCTCCATGATTCCGAGGAGGATGCCTTCCAGGCACAGCTCAACACGCTGGGGGTGGAAACGACACTGTTGGTGGACACCTACGACGTTGAAGCCGCCATCCGCAAGGGAGTGGAACTCACCGAGGGTCGGCTGGGAGCCATCCGGCTTGATTCCGGTGACCTGCCGATGATGGCCCGCCAGACCCGTGACCTCCTCGACGACCTGGGTGCCACAAACACCCGGATCACCGTTACCTCCGACCTCGACGAATGGCAGATCGCTGCTCTACGTGGCGCCCCCGTCGACGGATTCGGTGTGGGAACATCCCTGGTCACCGGTTCCGGACACCCCACCTGCGGATTCGTCTACAAGCTTGTGGCCCGTTCTGATTCTGCAGATCGCGAGGCACCGATGACACCGGTCGGAAAGAAGTCCAAGGGTAAAAACACCCTGGGCGGTCGTAAGTTCGCGATGCGCAGGCTGGGCGAGAACGGTCGCGCGGAGGCCGAGATCATCGGGCTGGGTGCGGCACCTGTTGGTGATGACAACGACCGTAACCTCCTGGTGGACCTCGTCAAGGACGGCCAACAGGTTTTCCAGGGAAGTTTGGAGGACGCACGAACCCGGCATCGCGAATCGCTGGCGGAACTTCCCCTGGCAGCGCTACGCATCAGCAGGGGCGACCCCGCCATCGAAACGATCATCCTCGACGGCACTGGCGCCCAGACCACCAACCCCTATCAGGCGGCTCCCCGACCAGCGAATCTGTGATCCCGGATTCCTTCTCGGCTGCCGGGGCCGCTCTCTTTCCTGGCCGCCTCGTCTACCTACCGTTCATCACTTCCCCGAGCCGGCGAGGCAGATCGGCGGTGAAGAGGTCCTCCAGCATCAGATGCCTGCCCTCGGAATCAGCGAGTGGCACTCGCCAGTTGGGGTATTCATCCATCGTCCCCGGCTGGTTCTGGGCTCGCTTCTCCCCGGCGGCATCCGCCAGGGAGGCCACCAGAACCTTGGAGTTAGTCAGCCGAAGATAGCGGTGCATGGCCAGCATCACTTCGACGCGATCACCTGCCAGGACCTCGTCCAGGACCCCGAAGGAGATCAACCGCTCCACCCACATACTGCGCTCCTGCTCAGCAGCGGCGAGTTCCTGCTCGACCGGTTCCAGCAGCAACCCGAGCTGCTCCCGAAGCCTGACGTGCTCGCTCTCGAGGTATCCGAGGGTCGGGGGTAGATCGTGGGTGGTGACCGAGGCCATGCAGTACTCGCGCCATTTCTCCGGGGGCAGCACCTGCCCCTCGGCTCCGTACTCCCACCACAGGATCGCGGTACCCAGCAGGCCGCGCCGCGACAGATATTCACGTACCCATGGTTCGACGGTGCCGAGGTCTTCCCCCACCACCAACGCCTGGGCCCGATGCGCCTCCAAGGCCAGGATCCCGATCAACGCCTCATGGTTGTATCGGACGTAGGTACCCGCACTGGGCTCGAGCCCCTCAGGCACCCACCACAGTCGGAACAAACCGATGATGTGGTCGATCCTGAGCCCACCCACACGGTTCAGGGCGGCCCGCACCATGGCACGGAACGGCTCGTACTCCAGCTCCTCCAGTTTCAGCGGGTTCCACGGAGGCTGTCCCCAATCCTGACCGCCCTGGTTGTATTGATCCGGTGGAGCGCCGACGGTGATCCCGGGTGCATAGACATCTCCCATCAGCCAGGTTTCCGCGCTGGCCTTGCCGACCCCGACGGCCAGATCGGCCAGCACGCCCACCCCCATACCGGCTTCTTCCGCGGCGGTCTGCGCCGCTGACAACTGCTGCTGCGCAGTCCACTGGAGCCACTCGAAGAACTCCACCCGCTCGGCCTGAGCAGCGGCGAACTTCTCCGTCGCTGCGGAACGCGGATCACGGAGTTCCTCAGGCCACAACCGCCAATCATTGCCGTGTATCTCGCTGAGGACGCTCCAGACTGCGAAGTCGCGCAGCGCGCTGCCTCCGCGGCGCCGAAAACCGTCGAGTGATACCTGGCGAGCTGGACGTCGACCGGCCTGGAACAGCTCCCACAGCGCTTCCCGTTTGCCCTCCCACACCGCGTCGCGATCAATGATCTCTCTGCGTTTGCGCACCGACTTGCGTAGTTTGCGTATCCGTCGCCGCGTCGGCTGAGCGAGGTTGGCGTATTCGGGCACGGTCTCAGGTCTGATGTACAACGGATTCAGAAAACGTCGGCTCGATGGCAGATATGGCGATGAATCAATCGGAGCCACCGCTTGGGACGCGTGCAGCGGGTTGACCAGCACGAAACCGGCCTGCTGTTCGTTTCCTGCCCACGTAGCAAGATCGGCCAGGTCGGTGAAGTCCCCGATTCCCCAGGACCGTTTTGAGGTGACGCTGTACAACTGGAGGGCGTATCCCCACGTACGGTTTCCGCGCATACCTGGCGGGAAACCCACGAAATCGGGGGTAATGATCACAGCTGCAGAGTGCACTCCCTCGCTGGTTGTCGCCTCGACACGGTGATAGCCGAGCGGCAGATCCGTCAGTTCAAAACTGGCCTCGCCACGAAGATGCCCCTTCACCTCACGATCAGGAGTCCAGTTGTCCACCTGTGTTGCCGGCCTTCTCTCCCCGCTCTCCAGAACAACGTCGAGCGACACCGGCGACCCTGCGGGAACGTGTACGTCGATCCGTACCGTTTCTCCCTGCTCAGCGACGGTACAGGGCGGTAGGACCCGTTGCCAGTGCTGCTCGTCGAGCCGGGTCAATGCGTCCCTGCGTTCCTCCGGGGTATCGGCACCCACTCCCATGGCCCGGAGTACCGCAATCACGGTGGCCTCCGATATGAGGGTGTGGTTTCCTTTCCAGTCCCAGAACTCCCGGGCTATTCCCAAGCGTTCTGCGAGTTCATCCAACTCGGCAGTCAGGTGCGACAAGGTTCCATTCCTCCTGGCTGGGCAAGGATCAGTTCTTGACGACGATGGTGCCGGCCATCATGTCATGAAGCGTTTGTTTTTTCTCGGTGAACAGCGGCATCAGGTAATTGATGAGCGTCGGCAGGAAAAACAGGATGCCACCGAAGTAACCAATGAGTTCGTCCGCCAGGGTTCGCGCCAAGGCACGCGCGAACCCGGGGGTCCGCACGGAAGAATCATCGATCCGGGTCACGTGGATGCGCAGCGCCATCTTCCCCACTGTGGCACCGAAACCGGCGATGAGGAGAACCCGGTACAGAACACCCAGCACCATGACAGCAATCCCCGCGGTCGTCAGGGAGTTGAGGAGTTCCATGGGAATCTCACCTGGGTAGCTCTTTCCAGCCTGCGCTGCCTTAACCAGCTCGTACATCCAGGACTCGAAGCGTTCGTAGAGGCCTGGGGCCAGCAGCTCGATGAGCAGGTAGGAGGGGATGACCAGGATCAGCCCATCGAGGATGCGGGCAGCAACCCGCGCCCCCCAGCTCGCGTATCTGACCCCTCCCCAAGGCTGCGTGATCGTGCTGTAGATTCCCACGCCCCCGTAGTCGATGGGTTTCGCCGAACGAGTATCGGGCCGGGTAACGTCGGACCAGCTGGCACCGTCCCAGTAACGCTCATCACCGGAACCTGCTGGGTCGGGATACCACCCAGCGGATGGTTGCGGGGCGGAGTAGTGCATGGCCACAAGGATGCCATCCTGAACCGGAGGAAACCACCGAGTCCGACGGTCGTGTCCTTCATCCCACATCATCATAAACTGGCCCAATTCGCAGCGAGGCGACAATGGCAAGCACCGATGCCACCAACAGCGTGAGAAAGATCCATCCGAAAGCAGGCGCGCCCTCCGCGAGCAGCACCGCGTAGCAGGCCCCAGTGAGCGCAGTCATCACCGAGGTCCCGATTGACTCGGCCACCAGCAGGGCGCCGGTGTTGCGTCCCTGATCCCGCGGGCCGGACAGCGCCATGGTCGCCACCGCGGTGCTGGAGACGGTCAACCCCATCCCACACCCGGCAAGAGTCCAGGCCGCCACCCCAATCCACAACGGCACCCCCAGCCACGTCAGGAAAACCACGATCCCCGCCATCCCGAGGGCAACGAGACATGTCCCAGTGGTGATGATGCGGTCGCGGCGCAGCCGCATCCGGGCTTGAAGCCAGGAGCCGAAACTCCATCCAAGGCTTCCTATGGTCAGGGCCAGCCCCGCCTGCAAGGTGTCGAGCCCTTTCAGGTTTTGCAGGCCGAGCAGGAGAAACGCCTCTCCCGCGTAGAAGGCCCCGGTCTGGATTGCGCGACTGGCGATAATGGAGCCGAGCCCGTTTCTCAGGTCTTTGGCCCGTGGAGGCAGCACTTTCGGCAGTCCCACTGCCAAGGCAACGAGTCCTGCGGCCGCCGCCAGCAGGCTCCAGTGTCCGATGCCTTGACCGGCCAGCTGCAGCAGAGCCGGCGCTCCGGCCACCGCCACCACTGCCCACACAACAGCCCTGGGCGCTTCGGGATCTGGCTCACTGCGCTTTTGGACGGCCTTCAGATGCGGCCAGGTCAGGACAGCGGCGACCAGCAGCAAGGGCACCGTCACGGCGAAATTGAGACGCCAGTTCACCGCCACCAGAGCAGCCGAGATCGGTGGTCCCAGGAACGCAGGAAGCACCCAGCAGAAACTGAGCATCGCAAGTACTGCCGGGCGTCGTCCCGCGGGAAACGCAAGTGCTATGACCACGTAGAGGGTCAGGTTGATGGCTCCAGCTCCCAGGCCCTGCACGAGTCGGGCCGCCAGCAGCATCCAGACATCCGTGGCGAGAGAACCTGCGGTGAGTCCCAGGAACATCGCACCAAACCCCAGCCCCATGGAGACCAACGGCCCGTGCCGGTCACAGTGCCGCCCAGCCACCAGGATCGAGATCAGCATTCCCGTCACGGCCATGGAAAAGGCCCACGGGTAGAGAGCGACAGCCTCGAGGGAACGCATCGCTTCGGGCAGGGCCGCTGCGACCCCAATCATCTGGAAAGCGATGGCGAACACCGCCAACAGCAGCCCCACCAGCAGCCCCGTGGTGCCTTCGCTACGGGATCTGGTATTCACGATGTTCTCCAGCGTCTAGGATTGATTTCATGAGTGAGTTTGCCCCCGGTTCCCAGACGGTTCTGGACGAACGCGCCGAACTGCGGGACTCCGATGACCACGAACGATTCAGCCACTACGTGCCGGCCAAGAAACTGGAAAAGGCCAGGTTGACCGGCACCCCCGTTGTGGCTCTGTGCGGAAAGGTCTGGGTCCCCTCCAGGAACCCGGACAAGTACCCGGTGTGCCCGGAGTGCAAAGAAATCTGGCAGTCCATGAAACCGGGCGATCCCGAGAAGTGACCGCGTCCGCGGGTGTGGCCCGGATCACCGGGCCACACCCAGTAGATCAGTAACGGTAGTGCTCAGACTTGAACGGGCCTTCCACCGGAACCCCCAGGTAGTCGGCCTGCGCCTGGGTCAAGGTGCTCAACTCCACTCCCAACGACGGCAGGTGGAGACGCGCGACCTCCTCGTCCAGGTGTTTCGGAAGCAGATACACGCCGGGTGGGTAGGACTCGGGCCTGAGAAACAGTTCCATCTGAGCCAACACCTGGTTGGTGAACGAGTTACTCATCACGAAAGACGGGTGCCCCGTCGCGTTGCCAAGGTTCAGCAACCGCCCCTCACTCAACACGATCACAGCGTGCCCGTCCGGGTAGACCCATTTGGCCACCTGCGGTTTGATCTCGGTCTTCGTCACATCCTTCCGAGCTGCGAGCCCGGCCATGTCGATCTCGTTGTCGAAGTGCCCGATGTTGCCGACGATGGCCTGATGTTTCATCCTGGCCATGTGTTCCTCGAGGATGACGTCGCGGCACCCAGTTGCGGTGACGAAGATGTCGCCGATTCCCACCACCGATTCGAGCCTCGATACCTGGAATCCGTCCATCGCCGCCTGCAGGGCACAAATCGGGTCCACCTCGGTGACGATGACCCGCGCTCCCTGGCCGCGCAGCGACTCGGCACACCCCTTGCCCACATCACCGTAACCGCAGACCACGGCCACCTTGCCACCGATCAGGACGTCGGTAGCACGGTTGATGCCATCGACCAAGGAGTGACGGCAACCGTACCTGTTGTCGAACTTGGACTTGGTTACTGAGTCGTTGACATTGATGGCCCCGAACAACAGGGCACCGTTGCGATGCATCTCGTAGAGGCGGTGGACGCCAGTGGTGGTTTCCTCCGTGACCCCGAGGATGCCTGCGGCAAGGCTCTCGAAGTCCAGCTGGCCCAACGCATCCCGCAGGGCAGCCTTGACGACGAGGGTCTCCTCCGGATCTGCCGGGTCGTCGGCGGGCACGGCCCCAGCGCGCTGGGCCGCGACACCTTCGTGAACGAACAGGGTGGCGTCACCGCCATCGTCGAGGATCAGGTTGGGGTTCGTCTCGCCAGGCCAGTCGAGGATCTGGCGGGTGCACCACCAGTACTCCTGGAGCGTTTCACCCTTCCACGCGAAAACAGGCACGCCCCTGGGGTCCTCAGGAGTGCCGTCCGGGCCGACGACGACGGCGGCCGCTGCGTGGTCCTGAGTGGAGAAGATGTTGCAGGAGGCCCACCTCACCTCTGCGCCGAGCGCCACGAGGGTTTCGATCAGCACCGCAGTCTGGACAGTCATGTGGATCGACCCCGCAATGCGAGCACCTGCCAGAGGTTTCGACGCCGCGTATCGTTCACGCATGGCCATCAGGCCAGGCATCTCATGTTCGGCGAGGGTGATTTCCTCACGACCGAAATCAGCCAGGGACAGGTCTGCTACACGGAAGTCAAATGTCACGTCCCGGAGTCTACGCCCGAGCCTGCTGCCATGCTCGACGAGTCGGGGGTTAGGTGCTGTGTCCCGGCTCTTCGAATGACTTTTCCCGGTCTTCCTGTTTTCTGCTATCTGCTCTTAGCCCCGCCCAGGCCGATACCCAGGTAGGTGGCGGCGTAACGTCCCTGGAGCAGCAGAGTGACGTAGCGCTCCACGTCTGAGGCTCCCAGCTCCGCCATGCCGGAACTGATGTGACACACCCGCACCCCGACGCTGTCAGCCAGGCGCGTCAACCTTCGGGCAGTCTCTGTCATCGGCTCCGACACCTGGTCCGCGTCGAGCAGCAGCAATGCAGGACCGATCTCGGCGTCCTGTTCAAAGGGGTCGGTGAACACGTCTCGTCGGGGCGTGCCGAGCAGCACCGCTTCCAGTTCTTCCGCATCAGCGGCCAGAGCGACCCGACCGCTAGCCCGCCGCAACGTCTCAGCGATCCGCCGGGAGGCGCGCCCCGCCAGCGTCGTACCTCCCCACACCAGGGGAAACGAGTCGGCCAGCCCCACAGCCAAATCCTTGCCCGGGTTATCCCCGAGGGGACGCGCTGGAGAGCAACGAACCGCGACGGCATCTGCAGCCGACGCGGCAAGCTCAACGTCCACCGCGGGTCCTAGCTCCAGCTGACCCAGCAACGCCAGCACCGCGATGGCCGCGGCCATGGGGTCGTCGGGCGGGGTGGGCAAGTGGGTGGTCAGCGAGCCCTTGCTCACCGTTGCCAGCGCCGACTCCTCCGGGGCGGCAACTATGACGGTGGCTCCTCTGCGAACGGTTTCAGCCAGGCAGCGAACCTCCCACCTCGGGGCGTCGTGGGAACCGAGCGCAACCACCAGGTCAAGCGGCCCGACCCACGCAGGCAGAGCCGGCCCGGGCCACGCCATGAAAGGCACGGGACAGGCGGGCTCCAGAACAGCTCGCACCAGCCTCGCTTCTGCCCCCAGCACAATCACTCCGCGAGGTCGATCCGCGCGGGCAAGTCGCCCAGCGGGCTCGCTCAAAGCGGCACGCCTGATTCGGGCGCCGGCTGATGCGAGCCACCACAGCGACTCATCGTCAGTAAGATCATCGGCTTCCAGGCGGGAGTCATCGAACCACGTACGAGACATCCGAGAACCTCACTGGGTGTTTCGCGCCTGGTCGATCAACAGGACCGGGATGCGATCCTCCACAGGGTAGGCCAGCCCACAGGACGCGGATGTACACACCAGTTCGGAACGCTCGTAGTCAACGGCGAACTTG
Source organism: Arachnia propionica (assembly GCF_037055325.1). Lineage (NCBI taxonomy): Bacteria > Bacillati > Actinomycetota > Actinomycetes > Propionibacteriales > Propionibacteriaceae > Arachnia > Arachnia propionica. The sequence goes on from NZ_CP146373.1 coordinate 1,091,163, forward strand.
GCATGACACGCCGGACAAGCCGCGATGGCCAGGAACTCCGTGGACAGTTCCGTGGTGGCCTCAGTCATCGTTTTCTCCTTCTTCCCCGCGGACGAGCGTCAGCACTTCATCCCGCAACCGGACCATGGTTTCTGCGTCCCGGGCCTCGACGTTGAGTCGAAGCAACGGTTCCGTGTTGGAGGGGCGCAGGTTGATCCACCATCCGGCCTGTTCATCGCGGATGGTCAACCCATCCCAATACTCAACGTCGCCTCGTCCCTCGAACACCTCAGCGACGCGTTCCATCACGACTCGGTGATCGGTGACGGTGGAATTGATTTCACCGGAACGCCGGTAGCCGTCAAATCGGGCGGCGAGCGCTGACAGGGGTTCGGTCGAGGTACGAAGTTGTTCCAGGATGTGGAGGGCAGCGAGAACACCAGTGTCGGCTCCCCAGAAGTCACGGAAGTAATAGTGAGCGGAGTGCTCGCCACCGAAAATGGCGTTTTCGCTGGCCATGAGCGCCTTGACGAAGGTGTGTCCCACACGCGAGACCTCCACGCGTCCGAGCCCGGCCACCGCGTCGGCCACCGCCTGTGACGTGATCGCATTGACGACGACCACTCCCCCGGTTTCCTTGGAAAGTTCAGCAACCGCGATCATTGCAGTGATCACCGATGGATCAACCACCTCACCGCGTTCGTCGATCAGGAAACATCGATCGGCATCACCGTCGAAGACCAGACCGAGATCGGCGGAATGCTCACGCACCGCGGAGCACGCATCCACCAGGTTCTCCGGTTCCAGAGGGTTCGCAGGGTGATTCGGGAAGGTGCCATCCGGCTCCATGTACAAACCGATCAGTTCCACATTGCGATCGGCCAGGACCGCGGGAACGATAAGTCCGCCCATCCCGTTCCCAGCGTCCACAACCACTTTGATCCGTCGTTTCCCGGCGACCGGCACCAGCCGGTCGAGATGCGCCACGAACTCTGCGGTCAGGTCGCGTTCCTCGTAGTCACCCACGACTTTGTCTCCGATACTCACAGTCTTTGCGCGTTCCCGAAGGTCAGCGGTGAAATCGGAGTACACAGGAGAGGCACCGGCCAGGCAAAATTTCATGCCGTTGTACCGCGCCGGGTTGTGACTTGCGGTGAACTGCACTCCGGGCAACCCAAGATGCCCAGACCCGAACCACAGCAGATCCGTGGATGTGAGCCCGAGGTGGATGATCGATGCCCCCGCCCTGCGTGCTCCGTCCGCAAAAGCCATGGCCAGTTCCTCTCCGAGTTGTCGCATGTCGCGACCCGTCACGAAGGTTTCACCGGAGAGGCCAAGCAAGTCAACGAAAGCAGCACCCAATCGACGGGCTCCGTCAAGATCCAGCTCCGGATTCGCCCCCGTCACAACACCACGGATGTCATTGGCCTTGAAGATCTGCTCCTTAAGCACACCCCGAGCTTACCGTTCGGTGCCCCTCGCGTGGCTCATTCCACGGTGGGAAGCAGACGTAGATGCCCGCCTTTTCGCCGGCCGGTGGGGTGCGGTTTCGGTTTCGGGGCCGGAGTGCGTTCCACGGGAGTGGTCGGAACATCCTCTTCTTCGCGTAACCCGATCTCCCGAACAGCGTTAGCGAGAGCCACGAGCTCATCGTCAACTTCTGGTTCGCTGCGTCTGTGGTCCAGGGGGAGCCGAATCACTTCCCACCCCATCGGCACGGATGTGCGGGAGGCGTGCTCGGCACAGAGATCGAAAGCCCCGGGCACCACGACATCAGAAAGCGGCCCGAGCACTGCCATCGAGTCCGCGTACACATAGGTGAGCGTGGCCACGGCGGGTAGACCACAGGCAGTCCGGGAACAACGACGCACCATCGAAGTTTATCGCTTTCCGCAGCTAGAGTTGCCGCATGCCACGCAACCGCGACCGTCACGACCGGGGAATGCACGGACCTGTTGCCCTACCGGATTCTCACAATCACAAAACCGTGCCGCTGCACCCCTTGAGCCGAGTCGAATACTTCAACCAGTGTGTCAAGCAGGCGCTTGCCACCATCGCCGAGGCCGACCCACACGCCCTCGACGGCACGGTCGTGGGGGTCGAAGACGTTCCCCTGCTTAAAACCGCTTGGTCCGGTGACCGAGTCCCGATGTCGGCCGCACTAGAACCGTCGAAGGGTCGTCCCGCCCAGATCGTGATCTACGAACGACCACTTGAGCACCGCGCCAGCAACCGTGCGGCGCTACGCGCTTTGGTCCACCGCACGATCGTGGAGCAGTTGAGCGCTCTGACAGGACGTCCTGTCAGCGACCTACTGGGGCACGAACCGACTGACTGGGACGACTGAGGATCACATACCTCTTCAGTCAGTGCAGCCCGGGGTCAAGTTCGGCCGCCAGCGGCGGAGTTTCTCCCCCGGTCATCGATTCCAGGGGGGCCGCCCAGGACCCTGTGTCTCCGGAGGAGACGACGGCTCCGAACAACGGCTGATCGGAGTTGACCACGATCCGTTGCCCCTGTTCCGTAGCGGTGGGGACCTTGTGGACGACGGTCTGTCCGGCTCCCACCGTTACTGTTGTTCTCTCCTCAGCTCCGTCAGCACCAGTAGCCGTGACCGTGGCCTGCATGTCGAGCTCTCCCGGATTCGTCAATTGCAATGTCCCGCCGGCTGGGGTGAAGGCACCCAGTGATGTTCCCGCCGCGACTGGAGCCACCTGCGCGGAATCCCCCAGGGTGAAAGCCATGCCGGCCATCACAGGTGCGTCGGAGTTCACTTGTATGGCCGATGCCTCACCCAGCAGTGCATTCTCGAGGGACACCGAGACACTTGCATGCGGTGGGACGCTGATGTTCTCGCCGCCTTGGGGGTGGTAGGCGGGAGTGGTTCCGTAGGCCGTCAGGTTGGCGGTGATCCGCGTCTCGCCAGGATTGGCGAGCACGACCACGGAGCTGGTTGCCCTGGCCGGTATCCCGGGAAGCAGATGGGAGGTTCCCAGTTGGGAAGGCCCGGCTGCGGTTCCGCTGCTCTGGGTCTGGGTGATCGCCATTACCGCGGCCCGCCCCCGGCTGGCCTGGAATGACACCCCGACCGGAGTCGCCTTCTTGGTCAGAACTGACAAGGCGATGACACGCTCCTCGTAGGCTGCGAGCGTAATCCCCCTTGCCCCCAATGACTGGATCTCGCCTTCCGCGCCGTAGAGAGTGAGGTCGATCGCCGCCTCGGATGCGTCCGGGTTGACAATCTTGAGCTGTGTGTCCGCCGTCGCGGGAAGCGCGATCACACCTCGGGAAGCAGGCTTCACGCACTGGGTCAGGGTCCGCACTCCGTCAGTTCCAGCGATTGTGCTACCCATGGGATCATCGGTTCCCTCGGCAACCACGGAGGTCTCCTGCCCCGTGAGCACGGCACGGTTCGTCTGCGTGGTCGCCCCACCCAAAGGGGTGACCGTGGTGGTGCTGTCCACCATCACGGTCGCACCTGCAGCAGCAGGTACGCACACTACCTTTGTGGAGCGAATCGCCTCGACTGTGGTGACACGCGGTAGTTCAGCCGGGGTCAGGGCGGTTATCCCGATGACGACACCGGTCAGAATCGCGAATCCCACCAGCGTCTCGATCACGCGTCGCATCTTCAGTCCTCCAGTCCGCGCCGGGCTCCCGAGGAGCCCCCGATCGTGGGAGCAGCCAGGCCGATGATCAGCACGACGACACCGACCTGCAGGCCAACCATCCACCATGTCGGCGTCATGCCCCAGGTCACCTTTCCCTCGAGCCCAGTAGGAACGACGAAGGTCACCTTCTCACTCCCGGGAAGCGGGGTGAGTTCCTGCCCATCGATGCGAACTCGCCAGCGATCGTCGGGAGGTTCGGCGAGCACCAGGCGACGTTCGGTGGCAGCAGCAGTGACAGTCCCGTCCAGGATGGCCCTGCTGCCATTCTCATCGATGATGTGCACGCGAGAGGGGAGTTCCACCACCGTCCAGATGACGGTTCCCCCGTCCACCGAAGAACGTGTCAGACCTGCGGCGTTTCCAACGGCTGCCAGCTGTTCGGGGCTGAATCCCTTCATCCATACGTGGCTGACGCCGAGGTCCTGCAAACGATCGGTCAGGTTCTCCGGTGCATCACCGCCTCCGAGCAACTGCACGAGAGCCGCGAATTCATCATGGAAAGCGCCTGCCAGGTTGCGTTCGGCTGTACCCCAGCCGGGTTGGGAAGAATCGACCACGTTCCATCTCAGGCCCCCGTCAGGTTTGGTCTCAATCATCAGGACCCGGGTCTGACGCTCCGAAACCACCACGCCGCGGGCGAATCCAAGCTCGGAAGGATGGTTGGAGACGGGGCCTGCAAAACCGATCACGGCCCAAACCCCAGCGGCCAGCAGCGAGACCGTGGTGAGACAGGCGAGCAGGACACGCAGATCCACCCGTGCCTTCTCGTCCCGGAGCCTCATGGCGACGACCGGAGCGAGCAGACCCGCCACCGTCAGCAGGGCCCACCCCGAGAGCAGGGCTCGGGCCTCCCCACCGTTGACCGGCAATGCAATCCGGGAGAGCACTACCCCTGCGATGAGCGGCAGCCCAATCCCAGCTATTGAGAGCAAACGGATTCGTGTACTCCGGACTGTGCAGATGGCGTAGCCTGCCGCCACTCCCAGGACCGCAAAGAAAGCGATGTTCGCCCACAGCGGCAACCCGGATGGCAGGATCCGTCCGAAAAGAGTGGCCAACGAGGCCGGTGTCCACGCGGGCCAGGCCAATGGGTCGGGTCCCGTGAGAAGACGGCTCGGATGGGTGACCAGTGATGGAATCCACGGAGCCAGGAAAATTGTCGGAAGAACGAGTGTAATCAGCACCGGCAACCAGACGAAACGATCCCGGATCACCCAGATGATCCCGCCGAGAATCCCCAAGATCAGCAGCACCGGCCAGGCGGTGGAGCCGACCAGCAACCAGGCCGCTGTGCTGGCGGGTGCCCGGAGCCGTTCGGCTCCGAGGCTGTCGTCGACGGCCATCCGCTGGATGGAGGAGGCCAGCTGCGGCAGGACGATTGCGAGCAGCATGCCCGCCGCATCGCCTGCCGTCACCAGGCCAAGCAGGATCACGGCTCCCGCCCATGTGCCTGCTGCAATCGCCGACGTGGTACGAGGCACCTCGAAGCGACGCAAGAAAGCGTGTGCGGACAGGCCTGCCAGGAGAGGCGCCAACCCCAGAGCCAGAAAAACCAGCAACTGCGGACTACCGAACGAGAGAGTGGACAGTAGGGCCCCGATCATGAGCCACGGCGCATCGGAGCCCGCGATGCCGGCGGTCGGGCTCAGTGCGGCGTCCCATGCCTTCCCGATGTTCTCGGGCGCTGGGAGCAAGCCGCCGCCGAAGACATCCCCAAGCCCGAGCAGATTTCGCAGGGCCACTCCCCCAGCCACCAGCAGCAACAATGTCAGGATCGTCAGGGGAGCCAGGAACCTGCGTTGGGAAGGCCCCCCTGCGAAATCATCCCCCGTCATTTCGTCGATACTGAAGCCGGATTCCTGGTTCGTGAAGTCCCGGTAGCGGTCGGCCAGGTCCGTGCCCAGTCGATCGAGCGCATTGCGTACGGACCAGTAACGTCTGGGAAGCAACCGGGAAACGTCTTCATTGCCTATCGACCGGGCTGCCAAGCTTTTCACCTGGGGACGGGTTGATGCGAATCTGCGAGCGGCTCGTAGCTCGGCCCCCGCGAGCCTGGGAGACTTTGCCAGGAGGAAACCGAGGGCGCGAAACCAGCTCCCGAGAACCAGCCGAGCGATCGAAGCCGGTTTCACGCCGCGGGCAGCCGCCACGCGAAGAGCGGCGAGACGGTCGATCTCGTGTGCTTCCCGCGCAAGAGCGCCACGTCGCTCTCCTGTCCTGCCAGATTGACGATGAGTCAGGGCGGCTTCTGGCCATGTCACGACCTTGTACCCAGCTTCATTGGCACGCCACCCGAAGTCCACCCCGTCGCGGTGCAGTGGCAGTTCCGGCGCCAAGCCACCGAGTTGGCGCCACACGTCGCCGCGGATCAGCATGCCAGCTGTGGAGCCTCCAAGGACGGGTTCAGAGACCTCTTGTCCCTGGTCGATATCCCCGTTGTCGACGATGGCCACGCGCCGGCCTGTCCGAGTGATCGACTGCCCGATCTCGGCGAGCGTCTCTGGATAGTTGCGGCGACGTGGCTGGAGCAGCTTCGGGTACAGAACTGCAGCCCCCGTTCTGGCCGCTCCGTGCAACAGCTGCCCCAACGCGTTGGGGCGAGGAGCCGAATCGTCGTGTAGCAACCAGATCCACGGCGCGTCAGGAGGTATCGCAGCGGCAACCGCTGCACCGAAGCCAAGGTTTTTGTCGCCATCAATGACACCGCTGATGATCCCCGATGCACGAGCCTTCTCCAGCAGGTGCAGGGAGGAGTCGGTTGACCCATTGTCGACCGCCACCAACATCGCCGGGCGGGGATTCAACGCAGCAAGAGTTCGTAGCTGACGCGGCAGCCATTCCTCCGCGTTGTGAACCACCATCACCGCGGCCACCATGCGGGAATCTATCGCTTCAACCGGCTCGGGATCCGACTCTTCGTCGATCCAGGCCCAGAGGTTGTCTGCCATTGCCTGACTCGTCAAGCCGGTTCCTCCTGTCAGCAGGCCCCCGATCCTCGGGGGACACACCCCTGACGATAGCCCAACCGGCGATGTGACGAGTCAGGCAACTGTTTCAGATGGCCTGGCGCTTCAGTTTTCGCCGCTCACGCTCCGACAGTCCACCCCAAATCCCGAAACGTTCATCATTGGCCAACGCGTACTCCAAGCATTCAGCGCGAACCGTGCAACTTGAGCACACGCGCTTCGCCTCGCGGGTTGACCCCCCCTTCTCCGGGAAAAATGCCTCAGGATCCGTCTGTGCACACAATGCATGTTGGTGCCAAGCGAATTCATCTTCGGCGTTCACCCCCAACGTCCAGATGTCGTCCATTTTGCCCCCTCTCTGGCCCAAATTACACACGTGCGGTTCCTTCGCGTCAAGCCCGTCCGGCGAGTCGGCTTGCGCCAAACCGGGCGGACAAATCCACTTCATCTCCCCAACCGTTCGCCACCCGCCGGAGATGGAACCCCAAGGAGAAACCACTTGCTCCGTTCTCACCGTCAGGACCGCCATCGACCGTCACGATCGAAACGCCCTCCGCTTTGATGGACCATCACCGCCTCGAGAACCGAAACCCTCGATGACAGATTAAGTTGAAGGTTGAAAGTATGGTCTAATCCTACCCGCGCCAGATAGGCGAATAGCCCCGATCCGGGCTCCCCTCTGTCCTCCATTTGGTCAAGTGCACGCGTCCTACGCTCCTCCTGCGGGTTCGTGCCCGATGCTTACCCCAACATCGTTTGTCCACGAACCCACCCGTCAGGCGTATTCAGCTCCGTGTCCTTCGCGCACCAACTCCACCAGCTCACGGATCCGCCCGGTCTCCGCCAGAGGAGCAACGAGAGTGGCTTCTCTGGTGTGAACGACAAGCATGTCCCGGAGCCCCATGGTTGCCACAACATGCCTCCCACCAGCGGTGTTGATGATCACACACCCTGAAGAATCCAGGCTCACACTTCGCCCATCGACCCGGTTTCCGTGCTCGTCCACCAGGAACTGCTCGGCGAGATTCTGGTAGCTACCGACGTCCTTCCAGGAGACATCCAGCCCAACTGCTAGCACCTCTGCGCTGCCCTTGCCGTGTGAGACCGGCTGCATGACCGCATAGTCGATGGAGGTTTTGAGAAGGGTGGGGAACAGCTCGTCAAGGAGCTCATTGTGCGCAGCGATCCTGCGCACTTTTTCGGCAGTGTCCGGCACCAGCGTCTCCAGCTGTTCCAGCAAAGTCCTGACACGCCATACGAACATCCCGGCGTTCCACCAGTACTCCCCCGAGGCCAAATAACGCTCGGCCACGTGAAGCTCCGGTTTCTCCTTGAACTCCGAGACCCGCCAGGCATCCAGTTCTTCATCGACGCATCCGCCGCGGTGCAGGTACCCAAATCCCGTGTGAGCCTCAGTCGGGACAACTCCCATCGTCACCAAGGCCCGAGGTCTGGCCTCCGCCACGCTGAAGGCACGCTCCAGAGTGGCACGAAACCCTTCAACGGGGGTGATGATGTGATCGGCACTCAGCATAGCGACGACGGCTTCCGGGTCACGTTGCTCGAGGATCGCAGCAGACCATGCGACGGCACTCAGCGAATCACGACCAACGGGTTCCCCGAGCAGATTCTCCCTTGGTAGTTCGGGAAGCTGTCGGGCAACGACATCCACATAGGTACGGGATGTGCACACGAGAATCCGATCATCAGGCAGCAGGCCTGCCACCCGTTCATACGCAAGCCGGAGGAGGCTCCGACCGTCAAAAAGCTCCAGAAGTTGCTTGGGCGTTCCCTGTCTCGAGAGGGGCCACAGCCTCGTACCCGAGCCGCCCGCCATTATCACCACGTAACGCATGACAGGACTTTAGTTGGGTTGTGGCGTCCTGCAACGCATAACAGAAAACTACGAGGCTGCTACATGCGGATAACGACCAGCCAGGTCCAACGCCCGTCGATCAGCACGACACCTGGGCGAATTTCACCAATGCATACTGGCAGGGCTGATGCGCACCTCTAGCATCGGAGACCATGTTCATCGAGAAACTTGGCGCGCGCCCCGGGGCATCGCCGTTGTTCACCCACTACGACGAGGCTTCCGGCTCCCGAGTCGAGTTGTCCGGAACGACTTTCACGAACTGGGTGGACAAGACCGTCAACATGCTGGATGGCCTCGGTGTGGAGGCCGGGGAACCCGTTCATCTGGATCTGGTCAACACCAGCCCTGGGCACTGGGTGACTGCGGTGTGGGTTGCCGCGATCTGGCAACGCGGGTGCCCCGTGGCCGCACGAAACGACGGCGAAGCGGTGCTCACAGTGGTTGGCCCGGCGAGTGACACCAGAGGCCCCGTCACCGTGATGTGTTCGCTGCATCCCCTCGGGCTGGGCCTCCCGGATCTGCCCACGGACTGCACAGACTACGCAGACGTGTTGGCAGAACCGGACGTTCACTGGGTGGAGCCCGTTTCTCCGGACGCTCCTGCATGGCTGCCGGACATCACCCGTGCTGAACTGGAGTATTTCCCGGGATCGGATCAGCGGCTCCTGTTCACGGATCCGCCTCCGGGTTGGGAGACCGTGCGAATGCTACTGGTCTCCCCGGTGCTGGGGGGTGGCTCAACGGTCGTGGTGACTGGTGCCTCACCCGAGCGTATTTCCCGGATCACCAGCGAGGAGAAGGCCCTTCTCACCCGTGTCGAGGAAGCCCCTTGAGGAACCCAGCTCCCCAGGCCATGTGCATGGTTGCCAACACCACGGGCAAGCGGAGTCGCGCTGCCGCCGGCACACCGCGCATGGTCAGGGTCGCGAAGACAAGGAAACCCAGGTACAGCACCGGGAAAAGAAGCATGGCGGCCAGCCAGGGCCGGCGCAGCCACACCCCGGTCATTCCGGCCCCCAGACCAATACTCGTGCCCAGGACTACGGCAGGTGGAGCGAGGTAGCGGAGGTTCGCGGTATCGGGGTGTCGTCTGATGACCTCCCGTCGCCACCTTCCTGTAAGGTAGAACTGCTTCGCCAGGGCTCGCAGGCTGGAACGGGGACGGTAGATGACCCTCAGCTCCGGGGTGAACCACACCAGGTGGCCGGCACGACGGAGCCGGTGATTGAGCTCCCAGTCCTGGGCGCGGTGCAGGGATTCATCGAAACCACCGACCTCGTTCAAGGCGTCGCGGCGGAAAACTCCCAGGAAGACGGTGTCCGCCGGCCCCGCCGGTGTGTCGGCAAGGTGGAACCCGCCGCCCCCGAGTCCCACATGCGAGTTGTAGGCTGCCGCAACAGCTTGTTCAAAGGGGGTACGTCCCTGGGCGTCCATCAGGCCGCCAACGTTGGCTGCGCCCGTCGCCCGGAGGGTTTCCACCGCGGTGGTGATGTATCCCGGGCACAGCTCGGCATGGCCGTCGACGCGGACGATGATCTCATGGCTGGCCGCCTCGATAGCCAGGTTGAGGCCGGCCGGGGTGAAACCCGTTGGGTTGTCCACCACGACGATCCGGCCATCGGCTGCCGCCAAGGAATCGGCGATCTCCCGGGTGCGATCACTGCTTGGGCCCACCGCGATCACCACCTCGAGTTCTCCCCCATATCCCTGGGCCAGAACACGCCCGACGGCGGCCTCCAGGTGCGGTTCCTCGTTGCGGACGGGCATGACGACGCTGACAGGTTCGGGAATCACCCGATCAACTTACCCGGCAAACGGGTGTTTCGGCACGTGGCGCCAGGCTAGGAGACGGGCTGTTGTCGCTGGTTGCCCCACTGCCGGGGGCAGATATCTTCTCTGTGGGAGCCGGAGGATCACTGGCCGGGGAAGACGTGCTGCTGCTCATGGAAGTGGCTGATGCATCCTCGGCCTCCGAGGCCTCAATGGTCTCGGCCACGGTCCTGCGGATCAGCGCGAAGTCCGGGGAGGATGTGCGGATCAGAGGTGGGGCGAAGTTGACGGATTCGATCGGTAGGGCCTTTCCCCTGAGCGCGAGCTCCACCAGCTCGGGCAGTTGATCCGCTCCCACGTCGGTACGCACTATGTCACTGCCCGCCTCAGCAAGGTCGACGAACCTGGTCGCAACAGTGCCAGGATCGAGCTGTTTGGCCATGGCAGCCATGACGCACTTCTGCCGCGTCATGCGTTCATAGTCATCGGAGTCGGCCCGAGAACGAGCGAACCACAGCGCATGGTAACCGTCGAGGTGGACGTTTTTCCCCGGCTCGATCCAGCCGTAGATCTCCGACCCGACCCCTCCAATGGGCACTCTTTTCCCAATGTCGAGGCTGATTCCACCCATGGCATCAACGAGGTCTTGAAAGCCGGCGAGGTCCACCATGGCGTAGTAGTTGAGCTCCACTCCCAGGGTCTCCGCGACCGCTTCCTTCATCGCGGCCAGACCGGCTTCTCTCCCCGGGTAGAGGTCAGCATGTTCCTGCCCCAGGGTGTAGACGCCGTTCAACATGCACTCTTCATCGCACCGGAAACCATCAGGGTAGAGCTTCGCCAGCGGCGACGAGGACGGGAAGGGGACGCCAACAAGGTTCCGGGGCAGCCCAAACACGACTGTCCGTCCCGTCTCAGCGTCGATGGATGCGACGTTGATCGAATCAGGCCGGATCCCCTCCCTGTCGGCAGCCGCGTCCACGCCGAGAAGCAAAATGTTGTAGCGGCCCTGCTTGACCTGACTGTCGCCACCACCCGTGAAGACATCGGAGACGTACCCAGCGGCGGTGAAGGCACTGGTGAGCAGGTTGGTTCCTATACCGGCCACCACGGCCAGGAGGAGACACGTCCCGGTCAGAACCAGACGGGCTCGGCGTTTCAGGTCCGGTGGACGCGACAGGCGCCAGGCATCGAACAGCAGAGCCAACCAGCCCAGGAACAGTACCCAGACCATGATCCTCATGACCGCAGCGACTGCTCCGTTGAGAAACAACCCGATGGTCGGTCCCCGCCAGAACAATAACCCCAGTCCGGCCAGCAGAGCGCAGGTCACAAGCACCCCCCAGATACGCAGTACCGCACGCCCCACCCTACGGTTCCCCGCCACGTACTGAGCAGCTCCAGGCAGGAGGACCGTCAGAAGGATGAGCCCAGTGGCGCGCCTGTTCCGTACAGCGGTATCGGGGGCAATCATGGCGGCTCCATGGACAGACAACAAGGAATTCCGGGGTGCCACGGTCTGATGGGGCAGCCGCAATGACCATCACCGCGACGAGCCAGCGAAACGAATGGCAAGGATGGCACCGGGTCGCACTTCCAGCAAGAGTGACTCAACCGGCCTACCCCGGACATTCGCACCATTGGCACACCCCCGTCCGTGGGACCTTGTACAAGGGTGGACCGCTGGCGACTGCCTCACCGGCAGGCACGCCGCCGAGCTGGCGAATCCTTCCGAAGGGTAACCTTGCATACCATGAGCGACCACGATCACAATTCCGACCTTGACTGGTTGTACCGCCGCGACCAGAAGCCGGACCAGAATCGTGGGTACCCGGCATCCTCCCGACCGGAACCACAGCCCTACCCTTCCCATCAGTCACCACCTCGACCGGAACCACAGCCCTACCCGCGAAGTATTCCGAGCACCGAACAGCAGGCTCCCTACCGGTCAGCAGCACCACAGCAACCGCTGGGATACACCCAGCCCTCACCACACACCCGACCTCCGAAAATACGTGGCCCCAAGCGCCGTCATCCGATCAGACGTCTGGTTCTCACTCTGATCATCGCCTGGCTGGCATTCATGATCGGAACTCCCATATATGCCTGGAGCATCGGCAACAAGGTAGAAACCGCCCCCGGGAGTGATCGGCCCGCCGAGCAACCCGGCACCGCCGTCTTGCTGGTGGGCTCGGACGGGCGCGACAAACTCACCGAACAGCAGCGCGGCGAACTCGGCACCGGAGACACCGAGGGGCAACGCACGGACAGCATGATGCTGCTGTACAAACCTCCCTCCGGGAAATCCGCCATGATTTCACTGCCCCGCGATTCCTGGGTTGATGTACCCGGGCACGGTAAGGCGAAATTGAACGCTGCCTACTCCTGGGGTGGAGCTCCGCTACTGATCCGCACCATCGAGTCCAACACGGGTATCCGAATAGACGGCTATCTCGAGGTTGGCTTCCTGGGCGTGGTCGAGGCTGTGGACGCGGTGGGAGGCATCGAGATCTGCCCGGAAAAGGCCATCAACGACAAGGACGCCCACCTGGATCTCCCTGCGGGCTGCCAAAACATCAACGGGAAAACCGCCCTCGGGTACGTCCGGATGCGCAAGTCCGACCAAACCGGCGACATCGGTCGCATGATGCGCCAACGCGAAGTGATCGGGAAGGTCGCCAAAAAAGCCCTGAACCCATTGACCCTTCTCAATCCTTTCTCCTACTGGAAACTGAACATGGCTGCGGCCCACACCTTGCTGCGGGGCTCCGAAACCGGCTTCGGTGAAGTAGTGGGAGGGGCCGAGGTGTTCCTGAGCTCCGCCACAGGTTCCGGATATTCCCTCAGCGTGCCGGTCTCCGACGCGAACGCCAGTCGCGGTGGCCAGAGCGTGATGCTCTGGGACCAGCAAGCCAGTCAGGAGGTTTTCGCCACCGTGATCGCGGGTAACACCGATCCCTTGGCAAAGTACTCCCACTGAGAGGTCGCGCCAGCAGGATGCGATCACCGCACCCGACCTGGGACACGTAGGGCCAACCTGCTCCTCCACGGCTGCGCCGTCCCGGGCGCGACGTTCTTCGTTCCGTTCCCCCTCACACCATTGCGTCGTCACGACACTCTTCAGCATCCTCTATCCGACGAGCTCCTTGGTTTCCTTGGGTTCGACTGACCCTCCCCATCCTCACGACTACACAAGCACCAGGAGCACAGTTACTCTGGTTAAGGAAGCAACATTCCTGATTCGGAGGAACAACACAGTGAGTCAGAACCATCAGGGACCTCCCCCGCAAGGGAATTGCCCACCGGGAGCCCAGTCGCAAGGGTTCCAACAACAAGTACCACCGCCACAGGCCTGGCAGCAGGGACCACCTCCCCCGGGATCTCCTTCTGCCCAATGGGGCGTCGCCACGTCCAGCAAGCGCCGGTCGAAGAAAACGATGATCTTGGCCAGCGTCCTCGTCCTCGCCCTCCTGGCCGGAGGAGGGTTTATCACGTGGTGGTTGCTGCGAGGCGCTACGCCCGCCGCGGCCAAGGGCATTCCGTCCAACGCCCTAGCGGTGCTCGAGGTGAACCTAAATCCGTCCGCGGGCGACAAGCTGGCGGTCAAGGAAGTCGCGGCAAAGTTCCCCTTCCTGAAGGACGAGACCAGCGACGCCGGGGACGACTACAAGAAAGCTCTTTGGTCCGTGCTGGCCAAACTGGGCAAAGATGCCCCGGACTACGAGTCCGAGGTGAAGCCATGGCTCGGCGATTCCGCTGCAATCGCGGCCCTTCCCGGGAAGGATTCCGGGAGCAGGTCCGCGCCCATTACGCATGTCGTCTCCATTCAGGTCACTGACAAGGACTCCGCCAAGGCCTTCACCGACAAGTACATCAAAAGCCAGAAGGTCGTCTTCCTCGACGACCTGATGGTGTTCTCTAACGACGAGGACAGCGACATCAGTGAGTCCTCTCTCAAGGACAACATCACATCCGTCGAGTCCTACAAAGCGGACATGGGAAGGCTGGGAGACGGTTTCCTCGCCACTACATGGGTTTCCTCGGAATTCATCAAACAGGTTAACTCCCAGACAAACAGCGCCGCCACTGTCCTCGAATCACGCTTCGCGGCAGGGCTCAAGGTGCAGGACGGAACCATCGCCCTGCGAACCATCTCTTGGCAGAAGGACGAGCTCAAGGAGCGCGGCGAGAACGTCAAAGACCTTGCCGGCAGCATGCCCGCCGACTGGCTTGGTTCTCTTGCCTTCTCCGCGTCTCCCGAACTCGTGAACAAGGCCTGGGAGAATTTCAAGTCCCTGCCCACTTCGTCTCAACGCCAGCTGGAGGATCTCGGGATCTCCTCGGTCGATGACATGCACGCGCTCCTCGGCACCCAGTTCTCCTTCGCTGTTGCGGGTGATTCCAAGCAGTTTCAGGTCGGCATCAAGGTGCGCACGAAAGACCCGGAAAAACACAAGAGCATCCTGGAAAAGCTCACCAAGAGCGGAAAACTGCAGGATGCCAAGACCACTGTTGAAGGCGACACAGTCACCACCATTTTCGGCGCCGACAACGGTTCTTTCTCGAATCCCAGCAACAAGCTCAGCGGGAATAGCGAGCACGAGAAGCTGACCAAGGGAATCGACAACCCGCAGTCCTCAGCATGGGTGAACGTCCCGCAGGTCCTGGAAACCATAGAAAAGACCAGCAGAAATGGCTTGCCTACGCAGGTCAAGGAGAACCTAGAGCCGATCAGCGGCATCGGAATGGTCGCGGGCCAGATCGATGACCACTACTTCGACTCCTGGATTCGAGTCGGCACCAAGTGACCCTCAGCTGATACGAGGACGCCCCCGGTGAACTTCCGGGGGCGTCCTCGTATCCCAAAGAACCTAGTTCCCTGAGCTGGCCCTGCGCACTGCTTCACCCTTGGCGCGTGCGAGGTCGCGCAGACTCGCCTGGAACTGCACCATCTGCGCTCGCAGTTTCTCATCACCAGCGGCAAGGATACGAACGGCCAGCAAACCGGCGTTGCGGGCATTGCCGACGGCGACCGTGGCAACAGGCACCCCAGCGGGCATCTGAACGATCGATAGCAGCGAATCCATGCCGTCGAGGTAGGAGAGGGCTACGGGCACCCCGATCACCGGCAGCGGCGTCAGGGCCGCCAGCATCCCGGGCAGATGCGCAGCACCCCCGGCACCAGCGATGATCACCTTGAAGCCCCGCTCGTGGGCAGAACGCCCGAAAGCCACCATCTCCTCGGGCATCCGGTGGGCGCTCACCACGTCCGCCCGGTAGCTGACCCCGAACTCCTCAAGGGCCTCCGCAGCAGCCTGCATCGTCGGCCAGTCCGAATCGGAGCCCATCAGGATCGCGACATCACTCATCGATTTCTCCCATCAGATAACGGGCAGCATGCCGAGCACGCCGCATTGCCCCGTCGAGGTCGGTTCCACAGGCGGTGACGTGACCCACCTTGCGGCCAGGACGTACTTGCTTCCCGTAAAGATGAACTGCCAGTTCCCGGTCCCTGGCGAACACATGCCTAAGTGCCTCCGTGAGGTCCCTTTCGCTTCCCCCCAGCACATTGGTCATCACGACCACCGGGCTGGTCATTTCCGGGCTGCCGAGCGGAAGGTCCAGGACCGCACGAATGTGGTTTGCGAACTGACTGGTCCGGGCACCCTCGATACTCCAGTGACCAGTGTTGTGGGGGCGCATGGCCAGTTCATTGACGACGATGCGACCGTCACGAGCCTGCATGAGCTCAACGGCGAGCACACCGATGACCCCCAGCTCGCCAGCGATGCGCAGCGCCAGCTCTTGCAAAGCCGTCGCTGCGGGACCAGAAAGCCCCGGCGCTGGAGTGACCGTCTCCACGCACACCCCGTCGCGCTGCGTGGTCTCAGAGACGGGATAGACCACGGCCTGGCAGCTCGAGCGAACTGCGATCACGGAGAGCTCGCGTTCGAAATCAATGAACTCCTCAGCTACGATCACCACTTCCTCGCCTGCCGAGACGTCGGGTTTGACCTCGAAGGGGATCGCGGCCTCCGACGGCCCGTGGAGTTTCCACACGCCCTTCCCGTCATAACCTCCACGGGAGGTCTTGGCGATAATCGGCCAGCCCTGCTCCTGACCGAAGTCGATGAGTTCCCGGCGAGTCCGGCAGATCGCGAAACGCGGGCACGGCACGCCCAACCCCGACAATCGTTCCCGCATCCGAGCCTTGTCCTGGGCGTGTTCGAGCGCCTCTGGTCCGGGCTTCACCACGATCCGGCCCTCCAGAGCGCGCAGGTGCCCGGTGGGGACGTGCTCATGATCGAAGGTGATGACGTCGCACTGCCGCGCGAAAGCGATAAGCGTATCGAGGTCCGTGTAGTCGCCGACCGTGGTCAGCGGGATCACCTGCGCCGCGGAGGAGCCGGAACTCTCGGCCAACAGATGGGTTTCGATGCCCAGTGCGATGGCCGCCTGCTGCATCATCCGGGCCAGCTGCCCGCCCCCGACGATTCCGACCCGATAGCGACGATCCACGAGGCAGCAGCCTACTATTCGACCTCGGGTTCCCCGTCGAAGATCAGGTCGGCGATCACCACATGAACCTTCTCCACGTTCGGGACGTCCTCCAGAGTGAGGGGCTTCTCCGCGGCCGTTTCGAGGATCAGGGTGCCGCAACCGAACATCCGGTCCAGTAGGGAGCTCTCGGTGTTGACATTGTTGATGCTGCGCAGCGGGAAATCGTGGCCGGTCCTGTTCAGGATTCCTTTGCGGGTGATTATCCGGCGGTTGGTGATGGTGTAGGTGGAGGTCAGCCACAGCAACCAGGGCCTGATGACCAGCCACACGATCACGGCCACGAAGATGATGACCAGAACCCAGGTGCCCCACGGCTTGACCTGCTCGGGGAGCCACACCAAGGAGATGGTCAGCAACGCACTGGCCAGGAACAAGATCAGGATCGCCCCTATGAGCGACTTGAGGTGGGTACGCAGGTGCAGAACCACCTGCTCGTCGGGGGCCAACATGTCCTTCCTAAGCGCCATGGAACAAGTCTCTCACGTTCACTGGGCAAGCCGGGCATGGATGACGTCGCCAACCGCGAAGGTTTCAATCCCGGATGCGGTCGCCACCTGGAGCCGCCCGTGCTCGTCCACCCCGTACCCGGTTCCCTCCACAATTCGTCGCTCATCGACGACAATCCGCAGCGGGGTCCCGATGGATGCACAACGTCGCTGGTACTCGTCACGAACCTCTCCCGTTTCCTGCCAGTGCTCGTAGAGCGGCTGAAAGCACTCCAGGACCGACCCCAAGAGCCGCCTCGGGTCCTCGCACAGTCCAGCGATCCTCAAGGATGTGGCGGTCGGGATCGGCAGTTGTTCCTCGCTGATCGAGACATTGATGCCAATACCGACCACGGCGCGGTCCCCGTCAGGGTGCTCGACGAGCTTGTTGAGGATCCCGCATACCTTGCGCCCGTCGATGAGCACATCGTTGGGCCACTTGAGCTGAACCCGTCCCGTCTCGGGGGCCAGGCCATCGATGGCCTCATGCACGGCAATGCCTGCCAACAGCGACAACCACCCCCAGTGAGGCCGTTCCTGTCTCGGCTCGAGCAGCATGGAGAAAGCCAGCGAGGTGCCCGGGGGAGCCACCCACGCACGGTCCATGCGTCCACGACCGGCCCGCTGCTCCAGGGTCGCTACGACGAACCCCTCCGCCCCACCTCTCTGAGCCTCTTTAGCCACGTCGGAATTGGTTGATCCAGTGTGATCCAGCCAATGCACCTCACGCCACATGTTCACGGACATGGCCGTCACCTTAGAGCCTGCGTGACCGAGACGCGATGGCACCGTCACCCCCACTGCAGTCGATCAGCAGAACCTCGACCCCGCGCGGAGAAAGGACGCCATCACAGCAGGAAGCATCGCACTAAATCCAGATGGAAGGCATCATGTCCAGGGCCAGAAACGAGGACTGCAAGGTCTTCGACGGCGTGCGAGCGAGTCGGCCGGAAATCGATCTGCTCCGTTTGGGTAGAAGCGAAGATCCGCCGCTCGGAGCCGCATTCGCCATGGCATTCCCGGGAAGCCCGGAGGGAGCCGGCGTTTACCGCTGCTGATAGCTGTACCCGGAACGACCCCACCGAAGACTAGCCTGCTGCCCGACGGCGTCGTCTGGACGCCGGGAGAAGGAGACGACAGCATGAATTCTCGACTGCTCAAGGGGTCAGTGGCCGTTCTGGCCGCAGCCGCCATCGCGTTGGGTGCGACCAGTTGCAGTGGAGGGAAACCGAGCAAGGACGCCGTCAAGGCAGGAGTGGCCAAGTCTTACAAGGACAACGGTGGTGGCGTCACCGACGACAGCCTGATCAACAGCTACGCCGGTTGCATAGTGGATGAAACCTACGACGGCCTGAACGATTCCGCCCTCCAGAAACTCGCCGACGGCAAGATCGACCTGAACGGCAAAGGCACCACGGAGGGTTTTGAAAGTGTGTACAAGGCGCGCGAGAAGTGTTCCACTAACTTGACCAAGGAGAAGTGATTCCCGACCGCTACGGGCTGGCCGGTCAGTTGGTCAGCCCGTGCGGCTGATTGATCGGCCTCCTGACCCTGCATCGCTGCTGACTCATGAACAGGTGACCACAGCCAGCCCCGCGGTACCCGTTTCGCCCGGACGCTAAGGTTCCATGCATGGACATCGACATCCACACCACTGCCGGCAAGCTGGCGGATCTGGGACGTCGCATCGATGCGGCGGTCCATGCTGGTTCCGCCACCGCCGTCGAGAAACAGCACGCCAAGGGCAAGATGACAGCTCGTGAGAGAGTGCTGACGCTCCTGGATGAGGGCAGCTTCGCGGAGCTGGACGAGTTCGCCCGGCACCGCTCCAAGAACTTCGGGATGGATGCCCGCCGCCCCTACGGGGACGGTGTGATCACCGGTACCGGCGCAATCCATGGCCGCCCCGTCTGCGTTTTCAGCCAGGACGTGACGATCTTCGGCGGCGCGTTGGGCGAGGTCTATGGCGAGAAGATCGTCAAGATCATCGACTTCGCTCTGAAGACCGGATGCCCTCTGATCGGAATCAACGAGGGTGGCGGTGCACGCATCCAGGAGGGAGTGGTTTCCCTGGCTCTGTACGGAGAAATCTTCCGCCGCAACACCCGGGCCTCCGGAGTGATCCCGCAGATCTCGCTGATCATGGGAGCGGCCGCGGGAGGTCACGTCTACTCCCCTGCCCTGACGGATTTCGTGGTGATGGTGGACAAGACATCGCAGATGTTCATCACCGGCCCCGAGGTGATCAAAACCGTCACAGGCGAGGACGTGTCCATGGAGGAACTGGGCGGTGGCCGCACCCACTCCAGTAAGTCGGGGAACTCGCACTACCTGGCTGCGGACGAAAACGACGCTCTGGAGTACGTTCGCGACCTGATCAGCTACCTGCCGCAGAACAACCTGGAGGATCCACCCGTCTACGACGATGCCGAGGTGGATCTGACCATCACTGACCACGACCGACAACTCGACCAGCTCATACCGGACTCCGCGAACCAGCCCTATGACATGCGCGAGATCATCCACAACGTGCTGGACGACGAGGAATTCCTCGAGGTCATGGAGCTGTTCGCGGGCAACGTCATCACGGGGTTCGGAAGGATTGAGGGCCGCCCCATCGGAATCGTCGCCAGTCAACCGACCGTGTTCGCTGGTTGTCTGGACATCGACGCCTCCGAAAAGGCCGCACGTTTTGTCCGGACCTGCGACGCTTTCAACATCCCGGTGTTGACCTTCGTCGACGTCCCCGGTTTCCTTCCGGGGGTGGATCAGGAGCACCAGGGAATCATCCGGCGTGGGGCGAAGCTAATCTTCGCCTACGCCGAGGCAACAGTGCCCACCATCACGGTCATCACCCGCAAGGCTTACGGTGGCGCCTACATCGTGATGGGTTCGAAGCATCTCGGTGCAGATGTGAATTTCGCATGGCCAACGGCACAGATCGCGGTGATGGGCGCGCAGGGCGCAGTCAACATCCTCCACCGCAAGACCCTGGCGGAGGCCACGGATCCCGACCGGCACCGCCAAGAGTTGATCGCCGAGTACGATCAGGAACTCGCAAACCCGTACGTCGCGGCGGAGCGGGGCTACATCGACCAGGTGATCTACCCACACGAGACACGGGCCCAGATCATCCGGGTGCTGCGGCTGCTGCGCACGAAACGCGAACAACTGCCACCCAAGAAGCACGGGAACATTCCGCTGTGACCGGGCGCTACGACATCCGGGCAAGCGGGGCGACGGAAGAAGAGATCGCCGCTCTGGTGGTGGTACTCAGGGCCCACGACATGGCCGACGACAAACTCAAGGCGGCCGATGACCGTCCACTCGCGGGAGGCTGGAAATCCTACTACCGGACCGTGCGCCAGCAGCTCGTCTACGGACGCGACGCCTGGCGCACCTACATCAGGTTCTGACGATGCGTTTCATACTCGCTTCCAAGTCCCCCTCCCGGTTGGAACTGTTGCGTCGAGCCGGGTTGGATCCCGAGGTCCACACCAGCGACGTGGATGAATCACTGGTGACCGATTCTCAACCCGTACGACTCGCACTTCGGCTGGCAGCCGCGAAGGGGGAATCGGTGGCCGAGCGGGTCGCGGGCGATGCCATCTTCGTCGCCTGTGATTCCGTGCTGGAGTTCGAGGGACGCGCCCATGGAAAACCTCGTAGCGTCGAGGCCGCGACCGCGCAGTGGCGGCGGATGCGCGGCCGCCAAGGCGTACTGCACACGGGACATTTCGTGCTGGTTCGCCGTAACAACGAGGCCCGACAGGCATTGCGTACCGCGAGCACAGTGGTGAAGTTCGCCGATGTTACGGATGAGGAGATCACCGCCTACGTAGCGCGCGGCGAACCCCGCTGGGTAGCTGGCGCCTTCACCATTGACGGGCTGGGTGGCGCATTCGTCACAGGTATCGAGGGAGATCCACACAATGTGGTCGGCCTGTCCCTCCCCCTGCTGAGGCAAATCCTGCTCGACCTGGGCGTCACCTGGCCGAGTTTGTGGCGTGGCGGCACCGAAACCTGATCTCACGCCTGCTCGAGTTGCTCCATCCTCACCCGGGTGACCCGGCTCCAGTCATCGAAAGCGCAGTGCACACGCGTCCCGTTCGGATAGGTCAAAACGATGCCGCCGTCGTTGGTCCGTGCTGGCCTGAGGCCTCGTTGAGCACCGAAGTTACCGATTGTCTGACGATGGTTCCTCGAGTACTCGAGGCAGGCCGACATCATTCGCGGCAGCGTCTCCGGCGTGGGGGCAGGCAGTTCGAGATTGAAAATGGCGAGATAGGCAACACCACTGCCGTACGGGGCGGCATACATGGCTGGTGCCCCCGACAGCCGTGCGGCAAGGAAGGCGACGGCTGATCCCGGCCTCATGCCGTAGTCCGTAACTCCTTCCAGGGAGAAGGATTCCACGGCGAACTCCGGGATACCGGCTTCACGTCCCTTTGCACACCCCGGCAGGATCGCTGACACCGCGGGGTGTGAGGCACCGTATCCAGGGTTCGCCCAGGACCACATCCATGTGTTCGAAATTTCGGAGGAGGTCCCGATCATCGCGATGTCATAAGGCCGCTCCCCCAACCAGAGTCTGCACTGGTCCAGGTCGGCCTCCCACTCAGTTTCGCCGGCTTCGTCGTGCAGGGCCTGCTGCCCTTCCACAGCCAACAGGGCGAAGTCGGTCAGAGCATCAGCGAGAGTCACGGCCATGGGGCAATGCTTCCACATTTTCGGCCCGGTTCTCGAGGGATAACGAGCCCCTCCCCGAATCGAGACGATTTATTCTTAAATCTCCCTGAAGTGTTATCACCGGTTGACCAGTCCCGACGGGGACTTGAAGGACGGCTTGGCCGAGCAGCAGAATTGGGGCATGTCGTTGCCTGCCCGTTCCCCCCTGACAGACGTCGGGGCGAAGGCTGCCAGGATTCTGGACCAAGCCCAGGCGATGGCCGATCAATTGAGAGCCGAAACCCGAGCAGAGGTCTTGGAGATCCTGCGCCGCCACGAGGCGGAACGCACAGCCGCCGAGGACCTCGCGGCAGCAAATGCACAGGCCAGACAGGAACTGGCCGGCACCCGAGATCAGGCACGTCAGCGGATGGCCGATGCAGACGAGGAAGCGCGTTCCACCATGCGCGACGCCTCTTCCCGGGCCGCTCGCCTAGTAGCCGGAGCGGAGCAAACCTGCGACCAGTTGCGCGCCGATGCCACCGCGGAGGCGAAACGAATAATCCAACGCAGCCGCGACGAGGCGGAGCAGATCCTGGCAGAGGCCCGAAAAGCAGCCGAGGAGGTCACGAGGCAGCAACACGCCGAGCACGAGAAGCTGCGAGCCACATGGACCGAACAACAACAGGCATGCGAGAAGGACATCGCCGCACGCAGAGCGGAGGCGGAGGCAGAAACAAGAAGCTTCCTGACATCAGCCCGCACGGAGGCCCGGGAGATCGTCGAGAAAGCCCACAAGGATGCGGAGCGGATCAGGGAGTCGACCACCGAATGGCGTGAGGAATACGTCGCCGCGGCTGAAGCAACGGTGGCCACAGCCGAGAAACAGCGTGACGACTTGCTCGCCTCGGCCCAGAAGGAATCCCAGCAGTTACTCAAGGAAGCTTCCTCACAGCTGAGCTGGACCAAACAGACCGTGGCCGATCTGCGCAGCAGCGTCGAGGCCGAGGTGGAGGCGAAACGGGCCGAGGCCGCAGAAGAGCTTGAACTCTGGAAACAGAGCCAGAAAGACGATCTCGACGCCTTCATCGTCTCCCGTCGCCACGAGCTGGCGGTGGCAGAAGCCGCCACCATCGCTGCGGTTCGAGAAGCGAACGAAAGGGTCGGAAGCCTACTCTCCGCAGCCCAGGAGGAAGCCGAACGAACTCGTCGTACCGCCGAGCAGGAGGCCGAGAACCGTCGCCGCATCGCCGCCGAGGAGTCACGGGAACTGGTCGAACGAGCCAACCGGATTCTTTCCGTTGCCAAGGATGAGGCCCAAACGCTGCGGGAACAGACGATGACCGAGCTAGAGCAACTCCACTCGGAGCACTACACGAAACTACGAACCGACCGCGAGACCGCCAAACGCGAACTCGAACAGGCCCGCGCAGAAGCGGAGCACGCCCGCGCAGACGCACGTCGCAGGCTGCGGGATGCACGCGAAGAGGTCAAAGCGCTCTCCAAACAACGCGACGACATCACAACCCAGTTGAGTAAACTGTCCGGGGTCATTGAGGCTTTGGCCGCACCCGGCGAGAACGAATTAGGAGACCGATGACCGACGAAACATTCGCAACGGTGCGCCGAGGCTACGATCCAGCCCAAGTGGATTCCGTTTTGCGTCGAATGCGACAAACGCATGCCGCAGCTCTACAAGAGGCCGCCACGCAGACAGTTGAGATAAACAAACTCAATCAGGCGCTCGAGGCTTCCCAGGGTCGTGTCACAGGGCTGCAGCAGCAGGTGAGCGAACTCCAGGAACAGATGAGCCAGGCCCAGACACACAGTTCGAACGGCCAAGGAACCGACTTCGCGTCCCTCGGGGAACGGATCGTCCAGATGCTCAACCTCGCTCAGGAAGAAGCTGATGACATCCGGCTGCGGGCCCAGGAGGACGCGGAAGCGATGGAGATTCAGGTTGCGCACGAGGTGGAACATGCCCGCGCCGCCGCAGATGGTTATGCCGCCGAAACTCGCACCAAAGCCGAAGCCGATGCGGCCCGAATCATCGAGCAGGCCAACCGCGAGGCCGACGAGCTGCTGGATCACGCCGATCGTGAGGCCTCCGCACGTCGCCGCGAGGCCGAGGCCGTCTTCGAGCAGCAACGCGCCGCAGCCGGCGCCGCTGCAGCCGAGTTTGAGGCGACGCTCGCAGAACGCCGCGAACGCGCAACCGCCGAGTTCGCCACCCAGATGGCCAACCACGAGCGCGCCCTCGCGGTGGCCAACGACAAGCTGACGGAGGCCCAGACCGAAGCGGCCCGCGTCCTTGAGGAGGCCCACGCCTCCGCGGAGGAGGAACGGGAACGTGCCGCATCCGAAGCGAAGTCGCGCCTGGAGAACGCGCGGATCGCCGCTGAAAGGGTCAAGCGCGAGTCGGAGCGTGAGTTGAGCGCCCTGGCCGCCCGCCGCGACTCCATCACCGAACAGCTTGCGAATGTCCGTCAGATGCTGTCCACTCTGGGAGGCAGCGCCCTGTCAATGAACCTGGCGCCCGCCGCCAGCCCAACCAGCCCGGGCGATGTGGCTGTCGAAGAAGCCATCACGAAGAAGAACAGCTCGTCCAAGACGAGCGCCAAGACCAGATGATTCGGATCCGTCACTGTTCGCGATCGGTGCGCAGCGAAAGTGCCGAGAGCTCAGCGGTGACGGTGAAGGCTCCCTGCCACTGACCGCGCCGGAACAACAACGAGTCCTGCCCGTCAGCCGTGATCTCAAATCCGGCTGCGGGCAGATTTCGTCTCAACCAGGCAGCGAGTTCTGCCCCACCGGGAGACGTGATGGTCACGGTGACATTGGATTCCAGATCGATGCGGTCGCGAATCACCACCCCGGAGGGAAGCCAGAGGTCGGTCGGGCCGTTGCTGAACCCGAGTTGGGTCAAGGTGGCACCATCAGCTGGGGCGCTGGCGCTCCAGCTGACCTCCGGAGTGGCCGGCTGCGGCGGCGGGGTGGTGCAGCCCGCGAGTGCCAGGAATGCCAGCACTCCCGTAGCCGTTCTTCTCATCGGCTCCCCAACCCGAGCACAACGTCGCAGGGATCCTCCAGACAGATACGCACCTGCTCCGCCAAACGTGCCTGCCGCGGGCTCGGAAGCCGGTCTACCGGGAACCAACCGAAGTCGCTGAGTTCGCCGTCGCCGATCCCGGGGCTGCCGCCCACCAGCCGACCCCGGAACCCGTGATCCAGGAAACGGCAACGGTCCCCGTTGGGAAAGATGACCTCGTCCATGACATCCAGCCACAGCATCCGCTCCACTTCCACCTCGATGCAGACCTCCTCCCGGGCTTCCCGCGCCACCGTGTCGGCAGGGTTCTCGCCTGGTTCGACGATCCCGGAGATCGCAGCCCAGTTGCCATCATCGGAGCGGCGGCCGAGCAGCACCTCCGGCCCGGTCTCTCCTTCTCGCAATACCACCAGATTGGCTCCGCTCAGCCACAAGGGTTCATTCCCGATGTGGCGGCGCAGTTCGAGGATGAACTGAGGTGTCGGCATGGCTCAATCCTAGGCTCTGCTGCGGAAGTCGCGCCTGGTTACGGTGGACGGGCACAGGTTCATGGTTGCCAGTAGAATCCGCCGAAGAGGTTCTACCGGAGGAGGCAGAAGGTGAACAGCGGGGTCATCTCGAAGGTTCTGATCGCCAACCGTGGGGAGATCGCAGTAAGGGTGATCCGGGCCGCGCACGACGCGGGCATCGCTTCGGTTGCTGTGTATGCCGACTCCGATGCGGATTCGCTGTTCGTGAGGCTCGCGGACGAGGCCTTCGCCCTGGGCGGGGCAACCCCCGCGGACACCTATCTGAACGTGGAGAAAGTCCTCGACCTGGCGAGTCGCTCCAGCGCCGACGCTGTGCACCCGGGCTACGGTTTTCTGGCCGAGAACGCCAGCTTCGCCAGAGCCGTCATGGACGCGGGCCTGAAGTGGATAGGTCCCCCACCCGAGGCCATCGAAAGCCTGGGAGACAAGGTCAAGGCCCGCCACATCGCCCAGAAAGTGGGCGCCCCACAGGTGCCGGGAACCCCGGACCCCGTCGCCGACGCCGCAGAAGTGGTGCGTTTCGCGGAACAACATGGCCTGCCTGTGGCCATCAAGGCTGCCTTCGGAGGTGGCGGTCGCGGTCTCAAGGTGGCTCGCACCCTCGAGGAGATCCCCGAGCTGTTCGACTCTGCAACCCGGGAAGCCATCACCGCCTTCGGACGCGGCGAGTGTTTTGTGGAACGTTACCTGGACAAACCCCGACATGTGGAGACTCAGTGCCTGGCCGACGCGCACGGCAACGTGGTGGTGGTCTCCACTCGTGACTGCTCACTGCAGCGACGGCACCAGAAGCTTGTCGAGGAGGCACCAGCGCCGTTCCTCAGCCCGGAACAGGAAACGCTGCTGCGCAGTTCGTCGAAGGCCATCCTGAAGGAGGCCGGGTATGTCGGAGCGGGGACCTGCGAGTTCCTCGTCGGCCTCGATGGAACCATTTCCTTCCTGGAGGTCAACACTCGTCTTCAGGTGGAGCACCCGGTTTCCGAGGAGGTCACGGGACTGGATTTGGTGCGAGAGATGTTCCGCATCGCTGAGGGCGAGGAGCTGGGCTACGACGACCCCGAGATCCACGGCCACTCCATCGAGTTCCGCATCAACGCCGAAGACGCCGGGCGCGGCTTCATGCCCGCCCCCGGTACCCTGGTCAAGTGGCATGCCCCCACTGGTCCCGGAATCCGTGTCGATGAGGGCTATCACTCGGGCATGACTGTTCCGGGAGCCTTCGATTCGCTCGTGGCGAAACTCATCGTCACCGGCGCAGACCGCACCCAGGCCCTGGCCAGGGCGCGGCGTGCCCTGGGCGAACTGCAGGTCGAGGGAATGCCGACGGTTGTCCCGTTCCACCAGGTTCTGCTGGAGGAGCCCGATTTCGTGGCTGCCAACAACGATTTCAGGGTTCACACCCGCTGGATCGAGACCGAGTTCACCAACGAGATTCCCGCCTACACGGGAGTGCTAGGTGAACCCGAGAACCTGGGCGAACCGGAGGTGATCGCCGTGGAGGTCAACGGGCGCCGCATGGAGGTGAAGCTGCCCGCCGGTTTCGGGGCCCGTCCCGAGGCCCGCAGCAAGACCCCGAAACGCCCCACCCGTCGCGACCGCGGCGGCGCCAAGGTCTCCGCCCCGAGCGGAAACAACCTGATCTGTCCCATGCAGGGAACCGTTGTGAAACTCTCCGTCCAGGAGGGCGAGGTTGTCGAGGAAGGCCAAGTCGTAGCGGTCATCGAGGCTATGAAGATGGAACAACCGCTGCCCGCTCACCGGCCCGGTCAGGTTGTGAGGATAGCCTCCGCCCCAGGACAGCCCGTCAATGCTGGGGACGTGGTCTGTGAGATCATCGACCCGGAGTAGCTCTGATCGCTACTGCGCCGATGGCAGGAACTGATCCATGTCGAGGGCAGGCAGTGCTGCGCTGGGCACGCTGACCACCCTGGCGGGGATTCCTGCGACCGTGGTGTGTGGGGGGACGTCTTTCAGCACCACTGAACCCGCACCTATTTTTGCGCCCGCCCCGATCCGGATGTTGCCAAGCACCTTGGCTCCTGCTCCGATCATGACGCCACGTCCAATCTTGGGGTGGCGATCGCCGCCCTCCTTGCCGGAGCCGCCGAGGGTGACCTCGTGGAGCATCGAAAAATCATCTTCCACCACAGCGGTCTCGCCGATCACCACGCTGGTGGCGTGATCGAACATGATCCCCTTGCCGATCCGCGCTGCCGGGTGGATGTCGACGGCGAACACTTCCGAGATCCGCGACTGCAGGTACAGGGCCAAGCAGTGACGGTCACGTTCCCAGTAGGAATGCGCCACCCGGTAGGCCTGGATGGAGTGGAAGCCTTTGAAGTAGAGCAGCGGGTTGGCGTATCCAGCGGCGGCGGGATCGCGGTGGACCACGGCCTGCAGATCGGCGCGGATGGCGTTCTGGATGCACGTCTCGTCGCGCAGCACGTCGAGAATGATGTCACGAAGGCTGAGGGCCGGGAGGGTGGCATTGTCGAGTTTGGCGGCAAGGATGTAAGCCAGGGCGGTCTCCAGGTCGGGCTGACTGAGCACCACGTGCGATAGGAACCCGGCCAGTAGTGGCTCGTTGGCGGCCGCTTCAGCGCACTCGGCACGGATGGATTCCCAGATCAGGTGGTCGGCGACGATACGTGCAGGATCCATTGCTTCTCCAAGTCGGTCGAGTGGCTGTCAGCCTAGTAGAAGCCTACGTCGCCCACGGGATGCACATACCTTGACCATCATTCACAGGGCATGCGCCAAGCTGCGCATCAACTGCCAAGAGCGAGCTCAAAGATGACCGCGCACAAGCCCTGGCATCCTCATACCCGGAAGCTACAACTCTCTTGGAGAGCGCCTGCTGGCCCTACTTCTTTTTCGACACCCGCAGGATCATGGGTGCTATTCCACCCGCACGGATTACATCCACACCGCACACGTCCCACTCGAACGAGCATTTCTAATTAATCCGATTACAGGCTCATCGCAAATGAGGGTGTAGGTGGTTCCTGAAGCCGCTGGTCTCAAGCAGCGACCGGGCGATGTAGTTCGTCAGGTTCCGGAACCCCAAGGCCGATCCGCGGAGGTGCTCGAGGCGGCCGTTGATTGCCTCCGTGGGGCCGTTGCTGGTGCCGGGGCGGTCGAAGAACGCGAGGATGTCGGCGGCGCGCTGCTTCAGGGTGCGGCCGAGGCGGCGCAGCTCGACGAGCCGGTTTGGGACACTAGTGGTCAGCGAGTCGATGACGGACTGCATGAGGAACTTTCCGAGTTTGCGGTCGGGTTCCCGGTAGGCGGTGACCATCCGCTGGTAGATGCCCCAGCTCGCCTCGACCTCGACATGCTGCTCGTCGGCGAACAGTGCTTTCAGGCGTGTCTGCTGCTTCTCGGTGAGCAGGCCGGCGCCGGTGTGGAGGGTGCGGCGGGCCTTGTATAGCGGATCGTCCTTCCGGCCCCGCCGCCCGAATACGTCGCGCTGGATCCGGCGACGGCACTGGTCCAGCGCGTCGCCGGCAAGACGGACGACGTGGAATGGATCTATCACCGTCACCGCGTCGGGCAGCTCCTCGCTGGCGGCGGTCTTGAACCCGGTGAACCCGTCCATCGTGACGACCTCGACCCCGTCCCGCCAACCCTGGACTCGGGCGGCGAGCCAGGTCTTGAATACGCTCTTGGAGCGCCCCTCGACCATGTCCAGCAGCCGCGAGGGGCCCGTCTTCTCACGCACCGGGGTGAGGTCGATGATGACGGTGACGTACTTGTCCCCGGACCTCGTGTGGCGCCAGACGTGCTCGTCGACGCCGAGCACCCGAACCCCGTCGAACCGGCCGGGGTCATCGATGAGCACGCGGCGTCCCTCGGCGAGGACCGCATCATTGGCCGTGTGCCAGGACACCCCCAGCCCTGCGGCGACCCGGGACACAGTGAGGTGGTCGATCACGATCCCTTCCAGCGCCCACCGCATCCCGCGACGAGACAGCTTCGCCCGCTCCGCCGCCGCAGCAGTGAGGTCCTCGCGCCAGGAGCGCCCGCACCCAAAACACTTGTATCGGCGGACGCGGACCAGCAGCATGGTCGGGCGGTACCCGAACGGCTCATGCGCGAGCTGTCGCGTGTCCGTCCCGCGGGAGAGCGCCCTGCTGCCGCAGCCCCGGCACCACGGATCTGGTTCAGCGACCCGGCACTCGATCACCGCCCGATCCGGGGCCAGCCGCTGGCCGACGGCCACGAGGCCGAGCTCGTCGAGACGGCAGAACACAGTCAGGTCAGGGGTCACGAAGGTAGCATGGAGCACGTCGAGGTCTTCCAACAGATGGTCAGTGTGAGAACTTCCATCATCGGAAGGCCTCGACCCTCATCCCGGCACCGACGCGCTCAGCCAGCTACCCACTCATCTGCGAAGAGCCCGATTACAGCACGATTCGTCAATCGATTTCTTCGCTGCACGACACTCGCAATGACAGGGAGAAGAAAATCCATTCTTCTTCCAAACCCCCAAGGAGCGACACCTTACCTGCATATGATTTTTACGTTTCATAAAAGCTGACAGCCACCCTCTACTATAGAAACAGAGAGCAGGTGTTCATGCACTTTCACGCGCAATTTCAAGCCCGAAAAGTTTCTTATTTATACAGGGACAGATCCAGCAACTGCATACCCTGCGAGCTGTAGGAGATCGAGACGCGCAGATTGTCCTTGACGAATTCAGCCCGTTCCATGTTGGGAATCTTGTAGGAGGACGTCTTCTCCTGCCAGCCGGGAAGCTGTCGGTACTGCTCGACCAGCTTTGTGTATGATTCCTGGCTCTTCACGCTCCATTTGAGGGATATGAGGTTTGCCATGTCATTGACGACAATGAGTGTTTCATTCTCTGGAAGCGGCAGCTCTGAGGGCCAAGTTGCGGGCACTTCCTTACCCTTGGCCAGTTCCGAGGCCAAGGGATCGTTCGGACCGTTAGATTCCCTGGCCGCAGATGACTCTGCGGCGTTTGGCGTCGCCTGGGAGGTTTCGGCGCTTGCCTCGGGGGAAGGCGCAGTCTGCGTCTGCCCCCCGCTGCAGGAGCTCAACCCCAACACGGCAGAACTGGCAAATAAAAGCCCGGCAAACCAGGGTGTTCGTCCTGTAGCCATCACGACTCCCATGAACTTCGATGTTCCTACCTTGAGTATCCGCCAAGCATACGCATACCTACTACAACCCCCGGGTAAGCTTGGTTGCATGACCGCAGAGTTGCGTAATGCCCAGCGCGACGAGTTCTGTCGCGTGCTGTCCATGGTTGCCCCGGATGCCCCGACGCTGTGCTCGGGTTGGAACGCCTTCGATCTCGCCGCGCACATCTGGATCCTGAACCACAGGCCCCTCGCCTGGGCGGGGATGCTGCTGCCGCCATTCTCGTGGCTCACAGACCGGGAGATCCGGCGGACAAAGGAACGGTTCTCCTACGCCGGGCTGATCGAGGAGATCCGCACCGGCCCAGCGTCCTTCGCCTGCATGCCGACCGACCCCCGGGAGGATCACCGGCACTCCCTCGGCGAATACTTCATCCACACCGAGGACGTGCGCCGCCCGAACCGGCTGCCCAGACAGGAGATCTCCCCCGACCTGGCCGAAGCCCTGTGGCGGCGCCTCAGGAAAGCCTCCTGGGAGCTGCACCCGTTCGCTTCCTGGGAGTTCCGCACCCCACAGGGTGGCCGCGGGAAGATCGGGCGCGGCCCTGTCGCCAAACAGATCACAGGCGAACCCGGTGAACTGCTGATGTGGATGTACGGGCGTACCGAGGCCGCCCAGGTGGAGATCGTGAACCTCTGACGTTCACAGGAAACGCACCGGTTTCTCAGGGAAACCCATCGTTGCGAGCCCAAGAATTCTTCCCAAGGGACGAAACCGAGAGGCAGGACAGCAATGGGATTCAGGAAACTCACGGTCAGGTTCGCGGGGCTCGCCGCAGCAGCCCTGCTGGCAGCCGGGACCCTCGTCGGGTGCGTAAACGCGAGCGACGTGAAGGCGGAGGAACCCGCCTCGGTGAGCAGCACAGCGTCAGCCGCGAATGTCTCGACCATCTCCATGGGAACCGCGACCGACTCCAGCACCGGGGCCACCTCGGCGGCGAGTACCGCAGCCGACACGAACACTGAGCTGACCTCCAGCCGGGTGAGCGTGACCATTGATGGCAAATCCACGACCCTGTCCGGGGCCTACGTCGTTGACGGCATCGACGCGGTGATCGACGGCGGAACCTACTCCTCCACCACCGCCGACCAGGCCGTCTTCCTCGTGGTCAACGGTGGCAGCCTGACCATCAGGAACGCAGAGATCACCAAATCCGGGGATACCTCCAACGAGGAGCAGTCGAACTTCTACGGATTCAATTCCGCGGTGCTGGTGGCCGGCGAGGGATCCAATGTGACGGTGGAAAACACGACCATCACCACCCAGTCGTCCGGGTCGAACGGTATCGTGGCCACCGGCGGCGCCACCGCCGCGGTGCAACAGACCACCATCGAAACCCACGCGAACTCTTCGCGTGGCCTGCACGCCACCTACCAGGGAGCCATCACCGGCGAGAACGTGGCCATCCACACGCGCGGAGCGCACTCCGCCACCCTGACCGACTCCACGGTCACTTCCAGCGGCAAGAAGGCCGTGATGCTCTACCAGTCCTTCAGCGGAGACGCACACGACAAGGACGCCACAGCCACCCAGTCCACGTTCACGATGACCGACACGAAACTCACCGCGAACGGTACGGACGCGGTGCTCTACGCCACCAACACCACCACCTCTGCAACCCTCACGAATGTGGAGATCACCTCCAACGCTTCGGTCGGCGTCAAGGCCGATGAGGACCGCTGGGGCAAGACCGGAAGCAACGGAGCCACGCTGCACCTGACCTTGGACGGCACCACCATCACCGGCGGTGCGACAGCAGGAAGCAGCTCGGCGATCACCATTGCGTCCGCCAACGGAGGCGCGGTGGAGGGGGAGGTGAGCGGTTCGGTCACCAATTCCTGACATGGCTACAACGGGCGACCGGGGCTCCCCTCCCCCGGTCGCCCGTCCATACCGTCAGCCACGAACACCATCGGCTGGCTCGCCACATGAGTTCGACACGACCGGCTCACTGAGGTTCTGCTGAACCAGCACCAGGAGAAAACCTTCTCGGCTTGTCGTCATGTGCCTGGGGCACGCACCCCGATCGTGAGCAGCAGGTTGGCGTAGAGCCGCTGGTCGCCCGAGACGATGACGACGGTGACATCCTCGGCTTTCGCGGCGTCATAGAAGTCCCAGCGGGGAATCTCATCGAAGGCCACGCCGGGCAGGGCAGCCCGGTATTCATCGTGGGCTGGGATCACCTCCGGGGCCTCAACGCCCACCGCGTCCGCAGCGGGCACCATCAATCCGGCACGTTCGATGGGGATGGTGCGTTTCAGTACCTCGAGGATCCGGGTGACGTCGAGCAGTCCGGGCGCAAGGTTCAAGAAGATACGTTCCGCCGCCGCGGGTGCGCCGCTGGCGATCGGGTAGTTGCCATCGGTGATCAGGAGCTTGCCGCTGTGTCCGCTGCGTCCCAGCGCCGCGAGCAACCCGGGATGGGTCATGGGTCCGTACAGCATGTCAGTGTCCTTTCGTGGATTCTCGGATGATCAGTTCGGGGGCAAGGAGTGTGTGTCTCGCTGGCCCACCGGCGATCAGGTCGGCCAAGTGCCCCACCGCGCAGGCCCCCACTTTCTGGTGCGGTTGCCGGATGGTGGTCAAAGGCGGCAGGAAACTGTCCGCTCCGTCAACGTCGTCAACGCCGACCACCGCCACGTCTCCGGGAACATTCCGACCGTGTTCCACCAGCCAGCGCAGCGCTCCGAGCGCCAGATGATCGTTGCTGGCGAAAAGCCCATCGATATCGCTGGGAAAGTGTTCCCCGAGGACGTAGCCGCTACGGGCCTCCCATGAATTGGCCGAGACCTTTGTCGGTTCGATCCCAGCTTCCCGACAGGCCGCATTGAAGCCATCGCGACGTTCATGGGCGTCAAACCAGTCGGAGGGACCACAGATGTGCATCAGTCGCCGGCGTCCCAGCTCCACTAGGTGATTGGTGGCCTTCCGGGCCGCCGCGTCCTGGTCGATGGCGACGCTAGCGACGTCGTCTGGGAGATCGAACCGTTGCCCAACGAACACCGCCGGTATCCGCCCATGCACCACCGAGACGAGGTCCGCGGACTGGGCGTGACCACCCAGCACCACGATCCCGTCCACACCGAGCGGCACGAGCTGGTCCAGAGTGGGGCGCTGGTCCTTGGGACTGCCCGCCACCGAAGTTTGATAACCGAGTCGCCCGAGTTCCGAGACGATCGACAAGAAGGTGCGCGCGTGCCCGCCGAACAGCGGAGTGGCGTTGACGACGTGGATGACACCGGTGCGACGGTTCGACAGCGACCGGGCCGCCAGGTTGGGACGGTACCCGAGCTCCTCGACGGCGGCCAGCACCCGTTCCCGGGTTTCCGGCGCCACGACGCTGGAGCCGCGCACCACCCGGGACACGGTCTGGCTGGAGACCCCGGCAAGTTTCGCGACATCAGAGAGCCGGGCGCGGCGGGCACTGAACTTCATGGTCGGTGGATCCTGGTCTCAGCGGTGGCGCCGATGACGTCGTTCCTGCGGGCTGGGTCGAGTGCCCCGGTGATCTCGAACTGCCCCAGCAGCGAACCAAGTGTGGAGGCCTCCGCGGGTCCCGCGAGCACGGGAACTCCGAGGGAACGCGCGGTCAGATCGCACAGCAGAGTGTTACGAGACCCACCGCCGACGAGGTTCAGCTGCGTCGGGGCCTGGCCGGTGAGTGCTGCCAGGTCCCTCACTCCTCGGGCGTAGCGTTCTGCGAAGGACTCGCACAACGCCCTGACGAGCTGCCCCTGGCTGATATCCGCCGGGGCTCCCCCAGCCTGGAGAGCCTCGGTGACACGTTCCACCATGGACCCAGGGTGCGCGTACCGAGAATCGTCCGGGTCGATCACCACCCCCAGAGAATCGGCCCGGTGGGCGGCCTCGACCAAGGCGACAATGTCGTGGACCTGCCCTGCCCTCTGCCAGTCGCGCTGACACTCCTGGAGGATCCACAACCCAGTGATATTGAACAGGGGACGCACGCCCCCGTCGGCGCGTGCCTCGTTGGTCAGTCCCAGGGCACGGGCCTTTTCGCCGAGCAATGGCTCGTCACGCAACACACCCAGCACCGACCACGACCCTGCTGAGAGGAAACATGTGACGCCCTTGTCGCGTTGCAGGGCTGCGACCGCGCAGGCGGAGTCGTGGGCGCCAGCCCGCACCACAGTCAGCTGCTCCAGTCCGGGAATGGCACAAGGACCCGCGATGCCGTACTCAGGAGTCAGCTTCCCCACCCAGGATCGGGGGATCCCGAGGGCATCGAAGACCTCGCCAGCCCAGTCATTCACGCCCGGGGCACACAGTCCGGAGGTGGATGCGATGGAACGCGACCAACCGCGGATGCCCGTCAGCAGGTAGGTGAACCAGTCGGGCAGGAACAGGATCTGCTCGGTACGCGCTGCCGAGTGAGGCTCTTCACTGAGGTAAGCAAACAGCTGATTCACGGAATTGATGGTGGCAGGTGCCGTCCCGGTCAGTTCCCATGCCCTCTCATCGGGCAGTTTCTCCCGGAAGGCGGCGAGGGTGCGGCTGGTGCGGTCATCTCGGTAGCAGCGTCCCGGGGTGAGGGGCTCACCGTCCGTGCCGAGAGCAACCCAGTCGACGCCCCAGGTATCGATGCTCACGCTGGCCGCCCCGGGGAACCGTTTGACGGCCACCTGCAGGCCTTTGATCATCTCTTGCTGGATCAGGTCGAGATCCCAACACAAGTAGCCGTCGCGCATCGCGGCAGCATGCGGGAAACGGTGCACCTCGGTCTCAGTGAT
Source organism: Arachnia propionica (assembly GCF_037055325.1). Lineage (NCBI taxonomy): Bacteria > Bacillati > Actinomycetota > Actinomycetes > Propionibacteriales > Propionibacteriaceae > Arachnia > Arachnia propionica. Next base: position 1,126,629 of record NZ_CP146373.1, read on the forward strand.
GCGACCGTCCTCCAGTACCCCCGCGATCACTCGCCCGGAGGAGGAACCAAGGTCTACGGCTAGGGCTGTGGCGGTCACGGGACTCTCCTGAAAAACTGACTCTGAACAAACGTTAGCGTTGACAACACAACTTTGGTCGTTGTATAGGCATCTTTGCACGGGGATCACCGCGATCTCGGGTTCTCGCGGTGATCCCCGTGCAAGAAAAGCGTGGCTCAGCCGTACAGCGGGCCAAGCTGGGCACAGGCGCGATAGTCAGCGCCCTCCAGGTCGGCAGTGCCGAAACCGAGCCAGTTCTTCGGTCGGAAGACCTGCGTGGCGGGAACGTTGTGCATGTTGACAGGGATGCGCAGCATGGAGGCCAGCGTGATGAGGCGGCCCCCGATGTGGCCATAGCTGATCGCACCATGGTTGGCGCCCCAGGCGTTCATCACGTCGTAGACGGAGGTGAACGGGCCTTCACCGGTCAGGTTCGGCACGAACCAGGTGGTGGGCCAGGTGCGATCGGTGCGGTTCTCGATGACGGTGGCGACCTCGTCAGGCAGTTCCACGGTCCAACCCTCAGCAATCTGAAGGACAGGACCGAGTCCGTCCACCAGGTTGATGCGACACATCGTGACGGGCACGTCACCGGCAGAACGGAAATGGGTGGACATGCCTCCGCCGGGGAAGTACTCATAGGTGGCCGGGTGGAAGGTGGTGCCCTCCAGCATGGCCTTCTGGTCCTCCTCGGTGACTTCCCACCAGGGTTTGATGACGTGCTGACCGTCACGCACCGCAGCGAAGGTGCCATCGAGGGTGGTGGACCCGGAGTTGCGCAGATCGATGATGCCACCGGCAGCCCGGCCCTCGAGCCTGTGCCCGGTGACACGTTCAACGGAGTCGGCGCTCCAGTAGGTACGCACATCGCTGAACAGCTGGGAGGTGTTGGTGAGCAGGTGGTTGAAGAGCATCGAGGCGCCGTTGAGGGAGTCATTCTCGGTGGCCAGGATGTGGGGAGCGCGGGTGCCGTTCCAGTCGAAGGTTGTGTTGAGGATGGTCTCCATCAGGTCACCGTTGGGGAACCCGTCGGTCCACTGCCGCTGCCCCTGGAAACCGGCGGCGATGGCGCCACGCCCGAGCGCCTCCTCCCCCCAGCCTTTTTCCGCGAGCCGAGGATTGCCGGCCATGAGGTCACGGGCAATGAGGGTCATCTTGACCGAGTAGGCCCACCAGTCGTCGTGCCGCTCGGGTTTCTGATTGTGCGGCGGGTTGGCGTCCTCACCCTGGTGGAAATTCTCCTTCACCCAAGCCAGCGCCCTCTCGTACTCCTCAACGTCATAGATTTCCTCGTTCACGCGGCGGGCGAACTCACTCATGTCGATGTATTCGTTGCGCATGCCCAGGTATTTGGTCCAGAACTCATCCTTGACCACGGAACCCGCGATGCCCATCGAGACCGCACCCATGGACAGGTAGGAGCGTCCCTTCATCTGGGCGACAGCGAGGCCGCAGACGGCGTAGTCGAGCAGCCGCTGCCGCACCTCGTCGGGGATGGTCTCGTCGTCGGCGTCCTGCACGTGCTCGCCGTAGATACCGAAGGCGGGGATGCCCAGCTGGGTGTGGCCGGCGAGCGCGGCGGCCAGGTAGACCGCGCCCGGACGCTCCGAACCGTTGAAGCCCCAGATGGCGTGTGGGATGGTGCGGTCCATGTCGATGGTCTCGGTTCCGTACGCCCAGCAGGGGGTCACGGACAGCGTGAGGCCAACGTTCTCGCGGCGGAACTTCTCGGCGGTGGCCTGTGCCTCGGCCACCCCACCGATCGTGGAGTCGGCTATGACACACTCGACGGGGTTGCCATCAATGTAGCGCAGCTCCGCCTCGTACAGGGCGGCAACGCGCTTGGCCATGTTCATGGTCTGGTCCTCGAGGCTCTCGCGGACCCCGCGGCGCCGACCGTCGATGATGGGGCGGATACCGATCTTCGGATGGTTCGTCATGGGCTGTTCCTTGATGTCGATTGTGATTACCGGGATTGATCAATTCCGGTGTGCCGAAGTTGACGGTTTCGAGACGCGGGAATCGGTCAAAAGAGAGCTTTCCGCCGGGCGGGCAGTACCCACCCGGCAGAAACGGGGATCACTCGTAGAGGTTCTGAGCAATCACCGGGTCACTGATGTTGTTCTTGTCGTACCAGGAGTAGCCGGAGTCGATGGTTGCCGGCAGTTCCTTGTTGTTGGCGGCCTTGATGGCTGCGATCACGGTCTCGTACCCCATCTTGACTGGTGCCTGGGTGACGGCACCCGCCTCGCTGCCCGCCTTGATTGCATCGATCTGAGCCTTACCGGAGTCGAATCCGACCACGGTAAGTTTCTTGCCGGACTCATTCGCGCCCTGCAGCGCCCCAATCGCAGCGGCTTCGTTGGATCCGTAGACGCCCGTGATGTCGGAGTTCGCGGTGATCATGGCCTTGGATGTGTTGGCTGCCTGGCCGACCTCACCGGCGTACTGGGGTTCGAGCAGCTTGATGTCGGGGGCGTTGGCCTTCATCCATTCCTGGAAACCTTCGCAACGCTGCTTACCGGTGGCAGAGGTCTGGTCGTGACAGACCATGCCGACGGTGCCTTTACCACCCAGCAGTTCCGACATGTGTTTGGCGGCCTCAGCCGCCGCCGCCTTGTTGTCGGTGGACACTGTGGTCTTCGGAATGCTGGACTCCACACCAGAGTCAAAGGCGACCATAGGGATACCGGCCTGCTGGATCTCGTCCAACACAGGACCAGCCGAGCCTGAGTCCAGGGCAGCGAAACCAATGGCTGCGGGTTTCTGGGACAGAGCCGTCTTGAGCTGGTCGAGCTGCTGCTGCGTTGCCTGCTCGTTGTCCGGACCGACGAACTCAACCTTGTAGTTGAACTCCTTCCCCGCTTGCTCGGCGCCCTGCTTCACAGCCTGCCAGAAACGGTGCTGGAAGCCCTTGGAGACCAGGTAGATGGTCTTGGTGCCGTCACCCTTGGGGACATCGGCGCTGTTGGACGAGGACACGGAGGGCGCGCTCACCGGCTCCGTGTTGGAAGCGGATGAGTTGGCGGAGCCACCGGAGGTGGAGCAGGACGCGAGGCCCAGGACCAGCACTGCCGACAACGCCAGTGCGGAGCGCATCATGCGCATGATGGTTTCCTTTCGGTTGGCGGAAGATAGACTCCCGAATCTTCTTGTCAGAAGCTCAGAGGGCCGCTGCGGCCCGCTTGCGGCGCAGGATGTCGGCATAGACGGCGAGCATCACGACGACACCAGTAACGACGAACTGCCATTGCTGCTGGACGCCCATCATCTGGAGCCCGACGGTCAGCGTCATCATGAGAAGGGCACCGGTCATGGTCCCGACGATGTTGGCGCGCCCACCCGAGAGGGAAGTACCGCCGATCACAACCGCCGCGATCACCTGCAGCTCCATGCCGAGACCTTCGGCGGGCTGAACGAAACCGAAACGCGCGGAATAGAGGATCGCACCGAAGGCCGTGAACAGGCCCGCGATGACGTAGACCAACAGCTTCCACACCTTGACGTTGATACCGCTCAGCCGGGTGGCTTCCTCATTGGAGCCGATGGCCAGGGCGTAGCGTCCCAGCAGGGTCTTGCTGAGCAGTACGGCCGCGGCGATACCGAGAATGACGAAGATCAGCGCCGCATTGGACAGGAAGGGAACCAGATCGCCGTTGGCAATGGCGAAGTAGTCCGGGTTTGCGATCTTGATCGAGGAGGACTTCGAGATGATGAGCGACAGACCCCGGGTAACCATCATCATTGCGAGGGTTGCGATGAACGGAGGAAGGCCCAGAAAGGCGATCAGCATTCCGTTGACGAGTCCGAGTGCGACACCGACGAGGAGGGTCAGCAGCAGGCCGAGACCGAGAGGCAGGTCCATGAATTGACTGGACATGAACACGCCCGCCATCACGGCACAAAAAGTCATGCCAGTACCAACGGAAAGATCGATGCCACCGGTGGCAATGATGAAGGTGGCTCCGAGGGCCATAGTGCCGATGGCGGCGGACTGCAACAGGATGTCGGGGATGATCCCCAGACCAAAGTTGTTCACGGAGAACATGAAGAAGACGAAAACCACGATCAGAGCTGCAAAGACGAACAGCTGCTGGAGCGAGGACCTCAGGAAGTGCAGGACCTCCGACTGCTGGGGTGATGATGCGGCATTGGTACTCACGCTGCGGTTCCTTTCAACTGGATCTTGCCAACGGTGGCCAGCTCCATGACGTTTTCTTGGGCAGCTTCCTCGTTGTCGAGAAAACCGGTGATGTGGCCGTGGGCCATGACTGCGATTCGATGCGACAGGCGAAGCACCTCCGGCAACTCGGACGAGATGACGATGATCGCCTTGCCCTGCTTGGAAAGCTGCTCGATGAGTTCGTAGATCTCCTCCTTGGCACCGACATCGATGCCGCGGGTGGGTTCATCAAAGATCAACACGTCACAATTACGGACGAGCCATTTGGCAATGACGACCTTCTGCTGGTTACCACCCGAGAGTTTCCCGATAAGCTGGTTCACGCTCGGGGTTTTGACACGGAGCTTTTTGCTGTACTCCTGCCCGACGGTGCGGATCCTGCCATCGAGTGCAAAGCCACCTATGTTGAAGTCCCGCATCGCGGCCATGACGGTATTTGCTTTGATGTCCTGCTCCAGCAGGAGTCCGAACTGTTTGCGGTCCTCCGAGAGGTATCCAATCCCGGCTCGCACGGCATCGGCAGACTCGCGGATGTTAACCGGCCTGCCGTTGACTTCGATCCGTCCCGCGGTACGTGGATCAGCGCCGAAGATGCAACGGGCCACCTCCGTGCGCCCGGCACCCATCAGTCCCGCAAATCCAAGGATCTCGCCCCTGCGGACCTCGAAGCTGATGTCGCGCAACAGTTTCTTAGTTGCCAGTCCCTCCACCTTCAGCAAAACCTCGTCGGAGGTCACCGTGGTGCGGGGCCGCGCCTCAGCGGAAACCTCGCGACCAACCATCATGGAGATGATCTCGCGCATCTCGACTTCCTTGGTTGTCACAGTACCGATGTACTGGCCATCGCGCAGCACCGAGACACGGTCAGTGATCTCCTCGATCTCCGGCATCCGATGGGAGATATAGATCAGCCCGGTCTCGGGGGTGATGAAGTCACGGATCATCCCGAAAAGCGCCTTGGTCTCGCCGACGGTCAGGGCGGCCGTGGGCTCATCCATCACGAGGATGCGGGAGTTGTAGGACAGTGCCCGCGCAATCTCGACCATCTGCTGGCGGGCCACGGAGAGGTCCCCGATCCGGGCGCTCGGATCGAGCTCCATCCCGAGGCGCTCGAAGAGTTCGGCAGCATCACGGTTCAGTTTGGCGTCGTTGATCCAGCCCGCCCTGTGGCTGCCCTGACGGCCAAGGTATAGATTCTGCGCCACGGTCAGGTCGGGGACCATATTCAGTTCCTGGTGAATGATGGACAGACCTAGTTCCCGGGCGTGGTTCACGCCACCCACCACGACCTGGCTACCCTCAAGCCAGATCTCGCCCCCGGGGTCGGCGGTGTAGATACCAGTGAGGATCTTCATCAACGTCGACTTTCCAGCACCGTTCTCGCCGCACAGGCCGAGCACTTCTCCTGCCTCGAGATCGAGGTTGACGTTGTGCAGTGCCTTGACTCCGGGAAAGGTCTTGCTGATGTTCTTCAGCTCAAGCAGCTTCGTCACTTGCACTCCTTCGTGTCCTGATCCGCCGAGGTCCGCGAGGTATCCACCCCGGCGAATGTTAACGCTAGCATTATTTCCATGGGACACGTCAAGTGCGTTACGAAATGGTTATCTCATTTTTGCAAAACCCCTAGTCAGAGCGACATGGCAACGCTGCCATGATTTCTATTTCCAACGGCGCCCCAGAAGCAGCGGTTCCTTCCTCCACCCAGGCGGCGTCGAACATGAAAAACCGGGTGGCCGCCCATGAGGGACGACCACCCGGCCCGGTGTCGTTATGAATCAGGCGTGGGTGCCCGCAGAACGCAGGTATTCGCAGGCCTCGACGACCCGCCTGGCCATGCCGGCCTCGGCTGCCTTACCCCAGGCACGCGGATCGTACTGCTTCTTGTTGCCGACCTCGCCGTCAACTTTCAGCACGCCGTCGTAGTTACGGAACATGTGATCCGCAACGGGACGGGTGAAGGCGTACTGGGTGTCGGTGTCGATGTTCATCTTCACCACACCGAAATCGACGGCGTCCGAAATCTCCTGCGGGCTAGAACCGGAGCCGCCATGGAACACGAGGTCGAACGGGCGCTCCTTGCCATGCTTGGCGCCGACGGCGTCCTGGATCTCTTTCAGCACCTCTGGGCGCAGCTTCACCGCTCCAGGCTTGTACACACCGTGCACGTTACCGAAGGTCAGTGCCGTCATGTAACGACCCTTCTCACCCAGACCGAGTACCTCGACGGTACGAAGGCCGTCGGCGACGGTGGTGTAGAGCTTCTCATTGATCTCAGCGGAAACACCGTCCTCCTCACCGCCGACGACACCGACCTCGATCTCGAGGATGATGTTCGCCTTGGCACAGCGGCTCAGCAACTCATCGGCGATGGCCAGGTTCTCCTCCATCGGCACCGCAGAACCGTCCCACATATGCGACTGGAACAGCGGAAGCTGACCGTTCTTCACGCGCTCCTCAGAGATAGCCAGCAACGGACGCACGAAGCTGTCCAGTTTGTCCTTAGGACAGTGGTCGGTGTGAAGTGCCACGTTGATGGGGTAGTTTTTCGCGACCTCCTGGGCGAAAGCAGCGAAGGCGGACGCGCCCGCGACCTTGTCCTTGATCGTGGGACCGGAGAAGTATTCGGCTCCCCCCGTGGAGACCTGAATGATGCCGTCGGAACCGGCCTCGGCGAAGCCCTGCAGGGCGGCATTCAGCGTCTGGGAGGAGCTGACGTTGATGGCCGGGTAGGCGAACCTGCCTTCCTTGGCTCGGTCGATCATCTGGGCGTAGACCTCAGGAGTTGCAACTGGCATGATGCCTCTTTTCGTACTGAGACTAGGAACGGCCCCAGCCTATCGCGCAACTCTCCGCTGGGGGAGCCTCGACAGAGCAACGCTCAGAGCAACCGGTCCATGTCCGAGGCATCAACCCCGATTCTTCCCATGGACCTGGCCCTAGCTGCCGAGTCGATGGCCCCAGGCATGGTGTCCAGAAAACTGATCGGGATGCTTGCCGCCTCCTGACCCGATACCTCCAACCGCAGTCGCGGTCCTGCGCCCCACGACCGCCCGGAGATCTTCAGGGCCGTGATCTCAGCCCAACAAGCACGCACCCGTTGCGGATAAACAAACTCCACGCCGGTACCGTCAATGTAGAGCGCCACCCCTTGCCCCAGAGAGGCCAGGTCCTGTTTCGCGCGTTTGAGGAAAGCCATCGTGAGGATGATCCGGACCAACGTGGGCACCGCCCAGATCACCACGAGGGCCGGGATACTCCAGGAGGGAAGAGCCCCTTGCACGACCCGCCTGGCATCCTCAGGCAGCATCTGAGGACCCAGCCACACCAACAACAGAACCACAACAAAGACCAGCGCGAAGATCACCTGCAGACGAAGCGTGGAACGCTGCCTGGCGATGCGTGCGACCGTGGGGTCAGGGGTCAGGGCAACCGCGAATCGTTCTGCTGGGGTCATGGCGTTCATGCTAGAGGCTCCACGACCGGGTGTTGGAGGGCCCAGTGATACATGGCGATGGCCGCCGCCGCTCCCGCGTTCAGGGACCGGGTGGAACCACGCTGGGTGATGGCAACGAGCCGGGCGCACCCCGCCACCGCACCGGGTGTCAGGCCGAGCCCCTCCGAACCGAAGACTAAGCAGACGTCACGAGGCAGAGTTGCTGTCTCCAAGGGCACCGAGCCGGGCAGATTGTCCACCCCAACCGCCTCGATTCTCCGCTCCCCCAGCCAACCAAACAGCGACTCCTCACTATCGTGGTGGTGGACGTGAAGGTAGCGATCGGTAACCATCGCTCCCCTCCTGTTCCAGCGTCTTCTCCCGACGATGTGGACCCCGCCTACGTTGAAGGCGTTCGCAGTGCGCACGATGGAGCCAATGTTGAAGTCGTGCTCCCAGTTCTGAATGGCCACATGCAACCCGGAACGGTCGCGGTCCAGGTCGGCGACAATCGCATCAAGTTTCCAGTAGCGGTACCGGTCAATGACGTTGCGTCGGTCCCCACTGGCCAGCAGCTCCAGGTCCAGCCGGTCGTCAGAGGGCCAGGGCAGCGGGTGAGGTCCGACCCCCACGACCGGAGTCGAGGGGTCTTCCAGGCCGGGAGTCACCGCCTTTTCAGACGCCGGTCGACCCACACGATGCCAACCACGACAACAGCGCCCGCCACAGCCAGTCCGACTAGCACCGACCAGTGCGCGTCCGGGGCCAGCGGTTCTCCACCGGCCCCCCAGGGCCACACCGCACGCAGCGATCCGAGCAGTAGGCCCGACATGACGGCCATGGTGGCGGCGTGTTTGTGCTCGAGCAGCCAGTTGAGCCCTTTGACGAACAGACCCAACCCCACGGCAGCGCCGGCGGCGAACAAAGCCAGATAGCCGATGCTCCGAGCCTCGACGGCAGCCATGGTCGGCACATACAGACCGAAGATCTTGAGCATGAAAGAGCCGGAGACACCAGGCAGCACCAGGGCACAGATGGCGATGGCCGCGGCCCCGAAAATCATCCAGGCAGGAGGATCCTTCACATCGCTTCCCGCCCCCAACCCCGTCAGGAAGAAAGCGGCGATCGCCGCCACGAGGAACAGTGCGGCTATGCCTCCCTTCTGGCTTCCTGTACTCCTTTCTTCTGGTTTGATCTCCAGGACGGGAACGACGACAGATGCCAGAACCATCCCGAAGAACAGTGCGTGAGCAAGTTGTGGGGTCTCCCCCACAAACACCTTCATGATCCCCGCCATGGCCACCACCACGACGGCCATGCCCAGTAGGGCGGGGATCACGACGCCCCAACGAACTTTCCGGAACTCAGCACCTGCCTCAGAGAACTTGCCAGTCACCACGCGCTTCACCGCACTGACCACATGGCTAGCCGAGTTGATGAGAGGTTCGTAGATGCCTGATATCAGGGCAATCGTGCCTCCCGAGACGCCTGGCACCAGCTCGGCGAGGCCGATCAGCATTCCTCTGACGAAATTGGCAACAGCAGTTGTGGGGTTGAAGCGCCCAGGGGCGTGCCTCGGATTGTGCATCAGGTTCCTTCTCGCGACCTACCCAGAAACGACCTCAGGTTAGCGCCAGTTGCCGTTCGGCGCGATCAGGCTCCCGCCGGAGGCAGCGGGGGCTGGCCGAAATTGACCGTCGGGGCCTGCCGAAGCATCGGGTCGTTGACCTCAAAGTAGGTGGCGCGCTCGAACTTGCCCATTCCCGCGATGATATTGCTGGGAACCGCCTCTATACGGGTGTTGTAGTCGCGAACGTTCGCGTTGTAGAAGCGACGGCTGGCGGCAATCCTGTCTTCGGTGTCAGCAAGCTCGCGCTGCAACTCCAGGAAGTTGGTGTTCGCCCCCAGGTTGGGATAGGACTCAACCGAGACCATCAAACCACGAACCGCATCCGTCAGGGCGGACTCAGCCGCAGCCCGCTGTTCACTGGGGGCCCCCTGTACCTGAGCGGCGAGAGCCATCGCGCTCTGGCGCAGGCTCGTGACCTTCTCCAGGACACCACTCTCGTGGGCGGCGTAGCCACGAACCGTTTCGATGAGGTTCGGGATGAGGTCGTAGCGGCGGTTCAGTTCCACATCAATCTGTCGCCAGGATTCCTGGATGACGTTGCGGGCCTTCACCAGGCCGTTGTAGGCGGAGACCCCCCACAAAATCCCCAGGAGGACCAAGATCAACAGAATCCCGACGAGGGCCAGCAGAAGTGACATGAATCCAGCTCCTTCGAAAAGTTCGGCTCACAACAACGGTAGCGCCTCGGGAGGTCTTCGGAACGGTTCACTGAAACTATGAACGAACCGGTCGTCAATGATCAGAGACCAAGCTCACCCAGGCCAATGGCGTATCGGTATTCCAAACCTGCTCCGGCAACGCGTTCCGCGGCTCCAGTGGCCCGGTCCACGACCACGGCAACGGCCACGACATCCCCACCTGCCTGTCGCACAGCTTCCGCCGCCGTCAGGGCCGACCCGCCTGTCGTCGAGGTGTCCTCCACGACCAGAACTCGCCGTCCAGCGACATCCGTGCCCTCGATACGTCGCTGGAGGCCATGGGACTTGGCCTCCTTACGCACCACGAAGGCATCCAGTCGACCCCCTGCCGCGGCTCTGGCGTGAAGCATGGCGGTAGCGACCGGATCAGCTCCCAGGGTCAGTCCCCCGACGGCATCGAACTCCAGATCGGCCACCAGGTCGGACATGACCCGACCAACCAACGGCGAGGCCACTCCATCAAGGGTCACGCGACGCATGTCGACGTAGTAGTCGGCTTCTTTCCCGGAAGCCAGAGTGACCCGGCCACGCACGATGGCCAGCTCCTTGACGGCACGGATCAGGTCTTCACGATCAGTCATCTCGGCTCCTGTGGTTTCACAACACCTCGCGGACACTGCCCAATTGTTCCATCACGAGAACCACAGCTTGCTACCGGATGGCGGAGGTGAATCCTGTGTGTCAGCATCCGTGAACGGCTCCGAACCTCCGATCCAGCTTCTCAGTTCTTTCCCCTCGATCCAGCGGTACGGGCAGGATTGCCTGGCGCTATCGCGGAAAAGCCCGGGAACATCCACCCTGGTCCCGGATGCCGCGAGCAACAGGTTGCCGAATCGACGTCCCTTCCATACCGCGGATTCGGTTCCGACCAGCAGATGGCGCCAGCGCTCCGCAAGTCCCGCGGCAAGTCGTCTGGTCCATCTGAAAGGTGAAGAATCAGTTACGTTGAAGATCACCATCCGCCTGCCTCTGCCCAGGTTCACCAACTCATCCAGAAACTCAGCGGTGACCAGCCCGCCCGGTACCCGGGCGCCGTCAAAGGCGTCAAGCACCACCAGATCGGCGTAGTGAGGGGGCATGATGGCCACCCCGGAGCGACCATCGACGTCACGCACCTTGATGCCGCTGCGCGGCTGCAGGGGCAGCTTCCGCCGGACTTCCTCGCTCAACCCGACATCAGGTTCGCACACGATCTGCGCCGTTCCAGGTCGCCGCCAGGCGATCCACCGTGGGATGCTGAGTCCTGCCCCTCCGATGTGAATCACCCTGATCCGCTCAGCCGGGTCGACATCGGCCAGGCCATGTTCGAAGAGCAACGAGATCTGGATGACGTACTCGAAGATGAGATGGTCCGGTCGAACCGGATCCACCCAAGACTGAGAGGCTCCCCCGATCACGACACGGAAAGCTCCCGGGTGTTGGGGGTCTGGCACCAGTGGCATGGTCCGATTATCCCAGGGAGCCCGACCACACCACCCGACATTCAGGAGCGGACACAGGTCTGCACCGGCTCTGAGACCTGTCCCTTGGCGCGCCGCAACACGATCTTCACGCAGGTTTGCTCCCCCTTCATGGGAAGGACGATGTTGGGTTCGTCAACGCTGTGGCGAGCCTCGGACTCGGGGGCTCCCACCACCTCCACCAGGTAGGAGTCGTCGGGTTGCGGGTCGGGATTGCTCCAGGTGAACCTGATCTCCTGGCCGGTCACTTTGCCGGAGGCATCAACCACGGCCGGGACCGTCTTGGTGCCTCGTTCATTGCTTCCGGTCGGCTCCTGGGCGCCGGGTCCAATCACACCGTTGAACCACAACATTCCGAGGGTCACCACAGTTGCAATCGTCACGATCCCAGCCAACAACAAGGTGAGTTGCCTGCGGTTGCGCTTTTTCTTCCTACGTGCCTTCTCGGCCTCCTCCGCCTTGTCCACATCCGGACTCGCGGGCTCGGGAATGGGAAGTCCCTCGACATGCCGGAGCCCTGCCTGGGCAAAACCATGTCCACGCAACAACACCCCTGGCCCCGGCGCTCCCGTCGACACACCGGGCGGGGTCGGGTCGAAGGCTGGGCTCATCGTGTCATGAAAGGTATAGCCACCCGTCAACGACGACATCCCCATCGTGTAGCCCGCCGTCAGCATCGACCCGGAGTCCCCGAGCATCCAACCGGAATCGATACTTCCCGGCTCCCTGTGCTCGGTGCCATAGGCTGTGTGGTCCTCCGAGTCGGTCAGGACATCCACCGGCGTCACAGGCACTCCCATGGAAGCCTGAACAGCCTGGATCGCGCGTGCGAACTCCAATGCTGAGCTGTAACGCCGCGCAGGGTGTGCTGCCATCGCAGTTCCCAGCACCTGCTCAAGCATCTCAGGTACATCGGGGCGACCGGTTCGAGGAGCCACGAAAGAACGGGCCCTTTCACGCAAAGCGTGACGCTCGTTGTCACCGCCCGGAACAGCAAGCGGGCTGCGCCCGACGAGCATCGCCCACGTGGTGGCGGCCAACGAGAACACGTCACTCCACGGCCCTGCCTCCAGCGGCGAATCCGGATGCATCTCGGAGGGGGCCCACAGCGGACTCAGAGCGTTCGCCGCCGCGGAAAAGTCGTGGGACGCAGAGATTCCGAAATCGGTCAGGGCCGGGCGTTGGAAACCGGTGAAGAGAATATTGGCGGGCTTGATGTCACGATGCAGGATGTCCTGCCGGTGCACGGTCTCAACTGCGCCCGCGAGCTGCACCGTGTACTCCATCGCCAACGTGGTGGCGAGCACCCGGTTCGCCACCCGGACCCCCAGGTGAGCCGTGGAACATTCCTCCATGACCAGGAAGGGTCGACCATCGGCGGACAAACCCGAACTGTGAATGGTGACGATATTCGGATGTCCTGAAAGCCGAGCCATCAGCACCGCCTCAGCCGCGAAAGCATTGAACGTGGCCTCATTCACAGTTTGGTGCAGCACTTTCACCGCCACTCCGCGCCCCAACGAATCGCGGTAACGGAAGACGTCAGCGAAGCCACCGCCACCGAGCCACTCGATGAAGGTGAATCCCGGTATCTCGGGAGGAGTCGTTCGCTGTGCCATCAAGGAATCCGATCAAGATGTAGAAGCAGATCGTGACCCATGTCGATCACGTCTCCAGGCAGCAGGGTAATGGGCCTTTGGGGCAAGCGCACGGGTGGTTTGGCTCTGCGTCGCACACAGGTGCCGTTCCTGCTGGCCAGATCCAGCGCCAGAACACGCCACCCATCCAGCAGAATCGCCAGGTGACTACCGGAAACATGCCGATACTGCAGGGCCAACAGTTTCGGGGGCTCTGGCAGGGTAAGCGCATTGGCTCGGGGGTGTCGTCCGATGATCATGGACTCGAGCAGTGGAATCGGATCAGCGTGTGGCACCTTCAACCAACCGAGTTGAGGGCGCCCGGTGCTCTGCGCTTCCCCCAGCACCGGCTGATCGCACACGAAACATCGCGACCTCTCCGGCGGGTTGGGATGTCCAATCGTGCAGAAACGGGCAACCACCTCGGAGAGTTCGGGACGGCGAGGTCTGCTGGTTTCCGACGCATCGGAGACGGTGTCCCCCATCAGCAGCTCCTCATCGCTGGGGAGCGCAGGACCGTGTCTGGGTGCCGGTGCGTCCTCCTCGCTCACCAGCTGATCCTCTGCGCACGCGAGCTCGTCCGGCTCATCATCATCCCGATATCCCTCCGGCAAATCCCCGAATCCCACCCCTTGAGCCTGCACGATGCCTCCCATCAGAGGTCTTGACGTCGCGGCGACCCGTCCCAGGTGCAACGCCGTCACATCAGAGACGACCCGCTCCGCCCACGTCGCGACCCCCTCACCACAAAGTGGCTCGTTGCCGGCAGGACTCACGACTTTCAGGGTTAGGGAACCCCGCACTGCCAGATGCCATCGCTCGCCATCGGAGACGGCAACGGCGAACGGTGGTAATTCCAGGAACCCCGCTCCTGTGTGCTCAGAAAGGGTTCTGATGAATACTCCGAGCTCTGATTTCTCCCGCATCCTGGAGAACAAAAGCTCCGCCACGGGCAATCCTGCCCTGGGTGAGAGCAGCGCAAATCCCTTCTGCCAAGCAACAGCGATCCACCGCCCCTCACTCCATCGCAGCACGCCTTCGAACGCCATTAGTTGCCCTCCGGATCAGGAATGGTGTCCTCGTGAATCCATGAGACTGTTTCCTCCTCCCCCTCGTCAAGCGACACGACGTCATCCAGTTCGTCAATCTCGGCAACCGCCGTCTCGAGACAGTCCACCACGATCACTGAGACGTTGTCCCGTCCGCCCTCCTCCAAAGCCTTCCCCACGAGACGCCGTACGACCTCCTGCGGTTCACTCCTTTCACGCAGAACTTTTTCCAGATATTCTCCTGCGACCTCATCGCTTAGCCCATCAGAACACACCAGAATCCTGTCTCCGGCATGCGCGGGCGTCAGCCATTGGTCAGCGACGGGGCGTTCTAGACCCGCCCCAAATGCCCGGATCAGGCCCCCACGGGTTCTCGGTCCCGCAGAACTGGTCCGCGTCGAATGATCCACGCTGATCCGACGCAGCTGTCCGGAACGCATGAGATATATGCGGGAATCCCCGATGTTGAACAGGAGCCAGCAGGCGATCCCTGCCCGTCGCGCCGAAGCAGCTCCGGCCAGTGTTGATCCAGGAGCACCATCCCCACATCCCAGGCATTCCACCCGATCAGCAGCCCGTTGCACGGCAGCTGCGATGTCCTGGACCGTCACCCATGTCTTACCCACGAGTTCCCGAAATGCCGAAATCACTGCGCGGGAAGCGAGTTCACCGCCTGCGTGCCCTCCCATTCCGTCCGCCACCAGGAAGACAGGATGTGCGGCCAGGACAGTGTCCTCGTTGGCGGGTCGCCTCAGCCCCGGATGAGTCGCCGCGGCACACCGCAACGTCATCCGGGGACCTGTCATGACACCAACCTCAGTGTGCGTCCTCCGAAGTGCACCATGTCTCCAGCCGAAAGAGGCCAAGGCGCATGGGTGGGGATCCTGGTACGTTCCCGGTCCGCTTCGATGTAGACGCCGTTGGTGGCTCCGACGTCTATCACTTGGACCTTCCCTTCAACGGGCCGCAGCACCATGTGGGTCTTGGACAGTCTCATTGTTTCATCGGTGACCCGAACTGACCGGGCATCCGGATAGTCATCCGGGGCGAGCGGGTTGCGTCCCAGCACCAAAGGACCGTCGACTTTGATCCGCAGACCATCGTCCAGGACAACCTCAGGAATCACCTCTGGCTCGTCATCCGCGATCGTCTTGTCCTGTACCAGGGAGGGTGTCTTCGCGGCGCGAGCAGCCGGGGTCGGTTCCGCTGTCGGCGGATCTACCGGGCTGGCCGTGGTGGCACGGGCAGGCAAGACTGGGGGGAACACCGGAGAGGCCGAGGTCGCCGCCCAGGAGCCGACCGAGGGCTGGAACACCGATGCCCGTGACGGGCTGACCGGCGATGGTGGAGGGAACGGAGACGGTGACGGGAAAGGTTGCGGGGCGAATGGGCTCGTGGGATGAACTGGCTCCGCAGCCCGTGTCGGAACAGGATCGACGCTTGGAGTCGACTGATCGGATGAGACGTCGGCAGGCATCCCGTGCGTAGGAGCAGATACCGGCCAGTTGCTGTCACCACGGGGAGCTGGAGACGACCCTGAAACCGCTGAAATGCAGTCCTGGGAAGAGTTCTCGGGGCCCGGGGGAACCGGGTCTGCGGTTGGTGGGTAAGCGGGAACTCCGGTGGATTGAATCTCGACTCCGGACTCCTCCGAAGTGGAGAAACCTGAGAGCTGCTGAGCAGCAAAACCGGAGGACTGTCCGCCTTCGGCGCCGACCGCACCGGCCACGATGGGCTGCGGCATCCTTATCGGTTGCTTGGAAGTCGCGCAGCGAGATACAGAACCGCCATAGGCGGGAGGCGCGAAAGCGGACTCGGATGTCATCTTTGGGGCTGGTGCCTCGTACTGCCGCATCATATCTGCTTCCACAGGCTGCGGCATCACGGGCACCACCGGCATCGTTGCCGGGCTGGTGGCCCCCTGGGGGTCTGTTTCGCCCTCCTTGTTTCTGACCGCTACCACATTGAAAGCTCGATCCAACCAGTGCTGGCCATCCCTGTAGGTGAGACAGTAGGAGATCGTTCCCAGCGATACGGTGACGCACTCGAAGACCACCTGGGTCAGAACCTTCGCCAACGTCACCGCGCCCATCGGCTGGCGGGTGTGACTATTGACGAAACGGTATCCAAGGAACACACCTCCGAGCGTCGTGGACCCAAGAAGAGCCGCCGCGATTCCACCGAGAAGAACAATTCCTCCCAGAATCATCCCGATCAGACTCAAGATCGGGGCAATCCCATCGGAGCCGAGGTAAGCCCCACTCACCATGAGCGCGACTGGGAGCAGCACCCCGACCATCGACAGCAGGTGCCCGGTCACCCTGCAGCCGACGCCGGCAGGTGTGGCCTTCTCGCCGTCGAGCTGTCCAGGCATCATTCACTCCTCATTTCTTTGGTTCCCGGCTGGAACCTTCGTTCCTCCCACCGCTGTCATGGGGCTGCGGTTTCCAGGAACGCCGCTCTGTTTCCGTCTTCACCCGCCGAAGCGACCTCAGAGAGAAAAAAGCAGCGGGCCGAGCGTACCAAGGCTTCGTGGCTAGAAGTGAACTCCGGAGCTCTCCGCTTCGCTCCCACACCACTTCGCACACATCCGTTCCTGGGTCCTCCGGCCCGAAGACAGACTCGTCCACCTGATCCGCCATGGTTCTGATCGGCAGGTTCGGGTAATTCTCCTGAAGATCGTCGGCGGATTCCCGGCGTGTGTGGTTCGTGACCACGACGAAGCCCAGATCTCTTGCGCGATCCACCACCTCGTCCCAAGCGCCGGCCACCTGATCGGACGTCTCTCCCTTCCTACGCCTCATGAATGTCCGTCGTCCCTTGATAATGGCGATAACGATCAGTGGGGACAAGATGAGCAGGATCCCCCCAGCCCCAACGGCAATCATCATGATGACCTGCACCCAGTCCGGGGCCTGCTCCTTCGGGTCATCGAACTCCACCTCCTGTTGATCGACGACGACAGTGTCGTCCTCGACATGCGCAGGGGGAGTCGGCGGTGGATCGACGCGGGGTTTCGGTGTGGGCTTGGGCTGGGGATTCTCGGAGTTCGGCAGTCGATTCCGGTCCGGAGTGGGATCGAAGTTCACCCAACCGGAACCTTCCAGGAAAGCCTCGACCCACACATGTGCCTCAGTTCCGTGTACCTGCCAACCATTTCCGGTATCGGCATCGCTAGCAGGGTAGAACCCCATCACCACCCGGGTCGGGATTCCGAGCTGGGTGGCCATCAAAGCCATGGCTGCGGCGTACTGCTCGTCGTCACCAACCCACTGCTCCTGATTAAACATGTACGTCAACCGTTCAGCGGTATGCCCAGCCCTGGAGCGGTTGTCGGAGCCATCTGAGTAGAAGCCCTCCGTCCGAAGCTTCTGCTCAATCATCGACAGCTGCTCGTAGTGACCAGTGGCTCCCTGAGTCCACTCCGCAGCATTCTTGACGAGCACCTCGGGCACCCGGTCCACCTGCGCCAGGGGCGCCGCACCACCACGAGCTCCCCTGAGGCCTTCACGCTGGGAATCACTGAGTGGGAGAAGGACCACGTCTGCAACCCGGAGCATGGCGCCGTCACCAATCCGGGCCGTGGTAAGCGCCTGCTTGGTGTTGCGGTTGAAATACAGTCCGCGCGCCTGCTCACCGGATTGTTTTCCCTCGAACTCGATATGGGCCGGTTCCCCGAAGCTCGGCACCCAGACGTCGTCATATGCCTGTGCGGTTATCTCTGAGACCTGGGTGGCGGCCTCCGGCTGCCACGGCAGTTCCCGCCCCACCTGCAGGTATTCCCCGGCATTCTGGGAGACGTTGAACACCACGCCGTTCCATTCATCCATCACAGCGAGCCGGAGCCTTCCTCCCGCCGGCATCCCGGAAACCTGGAACAACACCTCATCCTTCTGGTTGAGCTCATACAACCTGTACTTGGTGAGCGGGCTCGGGTGTTCCTGAAGACTCAGCGGCGGAACGACGTAGTCACGCAACACCTGACGATGGACACCAGTGGATGTCAACGCGTTCACTCCGAGCGCCGTTCCAGCTGCGAGCGCTATCACCAACATCGCGGAGAGTCCCTGCCACGCGCGTCGGGACAGCCCACGGGGCTGACGCACGAGGAACTCTGCATTCGCCGCCCCCGTCCGGCTGATCCGGTGGGCCGTGGCCCAGATGAGCAACCCGGCCCCCAGTGCTGCCCCCAACCACAGGGCTGTGGATGTCTGCCGTACACCAAACGCGATTCCCAGGGCCAGCCACGCCGTCGTCAATGACATCGGCCACACCACAGTTCGCGTGAACCTGACGATCCCGACCAATACGGTCGCGAACAGGATCCCCCCCAGCAGCGGGGCTGCCTGAGGACCTGGGAGGTCCCCGGCCGGCGTGGCTACCGTCAGGATGTCGTACCAGCCCTGGTAGGTGAGCTGCATCAGCCGGGCGATGGTGGTGAGGCTTGGCACGAAACCGTTGATCGTCGTTTCAGGGAGTGCAAGTGGCCCTCCCAGGAGCAAATAGGAAACGAGGATCGCAGCGAACCACAGCGCCGCACTCCAGCGAAACCTGGCTGCCAGCAAAGGTATGAGGGCACCGACTGTGATCCCTACCAGTGCCGGCAGGTAACCGGCGACTCCTCCGAAAACTGGTTGGAAGGCCACCGCCCCCGGCAGCAGCAACAGCCATGCACCGACAACCCGGGGCAGCGAGAAAGCGTTCTCGCTTCTCATACCAGGCTCCCGACCGCTGGCCGCAGTTCGTCCAGCTGTGCGATGTCCATGACCACCAGGTCCCCGACCTTGCGTCTGACCAGACCCTCACCATCCAAACATCTGACGGCGAACGGGAATACCCCCAAGGGCAGAGCGAGCTGCGCCGATCGCAGCGCTGCCGGACTGGGGTTTCCGGTGACGAACGCGGCCACCGATATTCCTGGCATGGAACCGTGCTTGACCACCAGCTCGCGCAGCTCGTAGCCCTTCTCCCCCAGCTCCACCCCGGAAAGCCGATCCAACAGTCCCATCGCATTCGGGAAAGGAACCTCCCCCGTCGATGTGCAGACGGTAACCTGTCTCTCCTCCCTCAGGGCCGAGACCCCCAGAGACCCCGCTACAGAAACTGCCAGCTCGAAGTCCTCCGTGGATGCGTAGTCATCGGCGAGAGTGGACAACAAGATGAGCAGGTGAGCCCGCATGGTTTCTTCGAACTGCCGGACCATCAGCTTTCCCGTTCGGGCCGTCGTGCGCCAGTGAACGGAACGACGGTCATCGCCTGGGACGTAGTCCCGCAGCGCATGGAAGGACACATCAGAGGACGAGAGGTTCTGAGTCGCGATCCCCTCAATGTCCCGCAGAAAACCAATCGCCCCCGCCTCCAGCGACAGCACGCGTGGATGAATGAACAACTCACTCACATCCGACAAGGTTTTCTTGCGGCTCACCACCGCAAGCGGATCCGTCATGGCGGATCGCACCGGCCCCAGTGAGATCACCCCGCGGCGTCTCGCCGGAATCGAGAAAGGTTCCTCATGCACCTGGCCAGGGCCGAGCGGCGGAACCCGAAAAGACGCAACTTCCCCGTTCACCGGAAACTCGAGGGTGGCCGAGCCGGATGACCTGCCCGGCGCCGAACGGACTCGCACATTTCCCCTGGCCTCGTCCCCCACCTGCACCCTAGGGCGCTGAAGCTCGAATAACACCTCGTGCTCCCGTTTACCCAACACTGACAGAACCGCGACGAACATCACCACGACGCACATCACACACAGGGCCCTGAACTCCATCCACCCGAGCCACCAGCCCGGGATCCCGGTCACCACGATCCCAGCGAGCAGGGACCACCCCAACGCAGTAACAGATGCGGCAAGACGGACACGAGGGATGCGCCGCAGAAACCGGCTCAGACCGGGTTTCGCGGATGCGGCTTCTGTGATGGCAGGGGCTGGCACGGTGCTCAGACGTTCATCCGGTTCGTGGGAGCTTCCACGGATGCGAGCACCCGGGCAATCACATCGGTCGGCCTCACACCGGAGAATTCCGCCTCGGGCGACATGATCAACCGATGCGTCCACACCGGCGCCGCCAGTTCCTTGACGTCATCGGGCAGGACGTAGTTTCGCCCGTGGGCCGCCGCCCACACCCGGGCCGCCCGGACCATGGCGATCGCTCCACGGGTCGAGACCCCCATCGAGGTGTCCTCGTCCTCCCGGGTGGCCTCCACCAGTCGCTGGGCATAGTGCAGCACCGAGTTGTCCACGTAGTTGTCCTTGACCGATTCGATCATTTCCGCCACCGCTTGCTGGGCGATCACGGGGTTGAGCCGCCTGGAACGATCGGGCTGGGAGGACTCGGCAAGCACATGGATCGCCGCCTCCGTATCGGGATACCCTACCGACGTCTTCATCAGGAACCGGTCGAGCTGCGCCTCGGGCAACCGGTAAGTGCCAGCCTGCTCGACGGGATTCTGGGTTGCGATAACCATGAATGGACGCTCCGTCGGATAGCGTTGCCCATCCACTGTTACCTGTGCTTCCTCCATCACCTCGAGCAGCGCCGACTGAGTTTTCGGAGAAGCACGGTTGATTTCGTCGGCCAGCACGATGGAACTGAAGATGGGACCATGGTGGAAGGTCCACCGCGAGGTTGCCTGGTCGTACATGGTGATACCCGTAATGTCGGAAGGCAGAAGATCCGGGGTGAACTGGATCCGGTTGTGACTGCCATGAACCGACGCTGCGATCGCCCTTGCCAGAGCAGTTTTACCAGTGCCCGGCGCATCCTCGAGGAGCAGATGTCCCTCTGCAAGCATGCAGGTCAACGCAAGGCGGATCACCGGAGCCTTGCCGAGCAGCGCATGCCCTACGTTGTCGGTCAGCCGCGCGAAAGTGTCAGCAAAGAATGCGGCCTGTTCCGGATTCATGGTCATCGTGGGTCAGTCACCTTTGTTTTCGATCGGGACATTCACTTGCACCGCGCAGTGATGTCAATTCCGTTCTGGGGAACGTTGTAGTTCGGCGGAAAAACCCAATCCGTGGACTGTCTGCTCGCGTTGCCGCTGGCGTCCACCGGACCCACCTTCACCTTGGCCACGTCCTCTTCATCCACGGGGTTGGGAAGCTCGCACTTGACGCTTTCCCCAGGTTTCCAATTCTGCAAGGTCACCTTGAAGGCACTGCATCCCCGTTCGTGTTCGTCGGGACACTCGGCTGCATCGCCTCTGGACAGAGTTGCCTTCGTGTCACCCCATGTCGATGCGCAGGACTCGGCGGAGTAGTCGCTCCAGTCACCGTACTCATTTTGTGTCCTTGCCTTCACGCAGACATTCTGCTTACGGTCATCCCCCTTGTCCACGGAACCAGCGAAATCAGTCGTCGTCCACGTCTTAGTGTCGGGGTTCTTGCCATCGGCCTTCACCGTGCTGGTGAGCTCAACCTGTTTGACCCGTGCACCGTTGCTGGTACCGGGTACCTGCCAGCGGAGCGTGACGTGATCCACTCCGGCCTCGCTGCTCACCACGGGGGCCTGGGGAGGACCGTAGGCGGTCACAGTTGCGGTCGCCGCCTCCCCCTCGGAGCTCTGCCCCAGCACTGTCGCGACGGCAACAAGCCGCACGGTCACGGCCTGACCCAGCTGGAAGGCGGGGCTGCTGACCACCGTCGTACCAGGTTTCACCGTTCCGGAATGACCCCCAGCACTCCACCGATAGGTGATCTCATCCGCCTTAATCCCGGTGCTGGAGGCCGCCCCGAAACTGAACTCGACTTCCGATCCCTTGCCGGTTGGTTTCAATGAGAATCCGGTCGGCGCTCCCGGTGGCCGGAAAGCACGCACAGCATTCGAGGACGGCGAAGCCGCCGACCACTTGCCGGACTTGTTGGTGGAACGAACAGAGAAGGTGATGGTCTCCGTGGAGGGATCCATGGGTGTGGTGCAGCTGGTGTCCTGTTGCTCCGGACACACCTCCTTACCGCTTGCGTCGGTCACCACATAGCGGAAATTCGAGTCCCCATTCGGGTTACCGGGCTGTGACCACTTGATGTTCGCCCGCGGTTTCACCGAACTCGACGTGCTGTCCATGGTCACCGTGGGCGCCCCTTGGTTCGAGGGTGCGCCAGCCGGAATCTCGGCCCGAGACTCGTCACTGGTCGGCGCATTGAGTTGATTGTTCTCGTCGGTCAGCCGGTTGTGAGCCGTCACTGTGAATGTGTAGGCCTGCCCGTTCGTCAGACCCGTCCACGTGAGGCTGGTTGCGGCGGTCTCTTGCTTCTGACCGCCCGGGTACATCGTGACGGTGTACCGCGTCACAGGTGATCCGCCTCCTGGAACTGTCGCAGGTTCCCAGGTCAAGGTGATCTGTTGGTCCCCGAAAGCCGCTGTGGGAGCAGAGGGCTTCGAGGGCAGCACATCCACCAGGATCTCGTTGCTCGGTTCGGAGTGCGGACTGCGGGAATTCAGATCTCCTTCCGCCACATCCGCTTTGACGGTAAAGGTGTAGCGACCGCTGTTCGCCAGCCCGGAAATATCGCACGTGGTTTGGAGGCCGCAGCTCTTGCTTCCTCCCTGCCAGAAGACAGTGAACCCCTTCGGGGTGGCGCCGCGCCACCCCCTGTGAACCCAGGAGACCCGGGCCGTCTGGGAACCCGCGTATTGGGCCGTCACCGCAGTAGGAGCCTTGGGGACGTCCTTCACGACTATGCGGATCACCCCTGTGCGTTCCCTGGAAGGATCCTTTGTGGCGTCCGCGACCCGGAAGGTGACCAGAACGTCATCGACGGTTTCGGCCCCGGTCCCGGAGTCTGTGGGAGTCACATTGATCACACTGCCCTCGTGGGTGACCGTTGCCGACCCGCGGACCTGTGGACTGCCGACCAGGGTGATCTCCCCTCCTGCGTCCGCGAAGGGGTTCGTGACCCATCGGGTCAGGTCGAAGGACACCGCACTGCCGACCCGTCCATCACGCTCCACGATCTCCGAGACAGCCATGGGAGGCCTGGTGGATGCGATCACGGTGACCGGAATGGTCATGTTCACTGGTTCGGTGGAGCCGTCGTGGACCTGGACGATCACGGAGCCCGTGGAACCGACCGGGGTTCCTTTGGGCACGGAGATGCTGAGTTCCTGACCAGAGACATCGGCCTGCACCGGTCCGTCGGTACTCACCAAGGAGTAGGCCATGGTGTCGTTGTCACCCGGATTCGGGTCCGAGACCATGGCACTCAGCGAGACTTGTTGAGGTGCCTCATCGGGTGCGACCTTCAACTGGGTGGGCCGCAGCTGCGGAGGTTGCTGCCCATCTCCTTCGACAATGACGCTGAGGCTGAGTTTGCTCTTGAGCGCAGTTGGATCATCCATCGATTCACCGTCGGTGACCTCGAAGGACACTGTGGTCTGTCCAGAGAATTTCTTGTCCGGAGTGAATTCAAGGGTCTGGTCGTCAATCACCCGGACACCGTTGTTGCCCACCTCGGGGCTACCTCCCGGTCCCGCCACCACCGAGTCGACACTGGTCAGGTGCGCGGCGCGTCCCGGCCTGGTAACCACCCAGTCAGCGAACCGCACCGTCAGCGGCTCCCCGGCCTTGACGCGGGCCTGCCCCCTACCCGTGTTGATCGTGGGTGGGATGCTCTGGCGACCGGGCACCACGATCGCCGCCCGTGCCGACAGCCCATCGGTGTCCGTAATGCTGTAGAGCACGATCTGCCGCTTGTCAGCGAGGGGCACCGTGACCGTCCCACCCTCAACGGTTGCCGGGGAATCGGCGGTAACCTTCAGTTCGGATACGACGCCGTCCGGGTCGGAGTCGTTCTCCAGCACAGGCACCTCCACCTGCTCCACTCCCACGATCGCAGCAGCAGGAACCACATCATCGTTGGCAACGGGCACCTTCGGCGGAACATCTGCGGAGACCCGTATTGTGACAACCCCCTTGTCCGAGACCCCGCCGCCGTCCGTGATCGTGTAGTACAGGTGGTACGTCCCTTCCTGGGAAGGAGTCACTACGACGATCCTCTGCCCACGGGTCTGCGCCTTCGGATCCCAACTGTCATCGGTTGCGGTGGCGGACCCCTTCACCAGCTGCAGCTGGTCACCGTCGGGATCGATGTCATTGGCAAGAGCAGGTATCTCCAACCTCGTCGATGGCCGGGCCACAACCTCATCGGACACTGCCACGGGTGCCTGATTGGCCTCAGGTGATGGCACGACACCAACACGGATCACACCTTCCCCCTCGGCACCAAACCGGTCGAGCACGCGGTAGGTGAAGGTGTCGGTACCGGCGCCCCCCTTTGACGCGTCGTAGACGAGGAAGTTCCCCTCAATCTTCACGGCTCCAAGTTTCGGCACCTGGTTCCCGAGTCCGCCCAGGGTGACCGAGTCCCCATCAGGATCTATGCCATCAAGCGGAACCGGTATCCGCACGGAAGAACCTGCGAAGGTCCGGGAATCGATCTGCTTCGGAGTCGGTTGCTCGTTGTGCTCGTCCTCGGCCCGGATGTTGATGCTCACCGTGGTCGAAGCAGGGTTTCCCTGCGAATCCCGGACCGTGTAGATGGCCTCCGCCGTGCCTGCCTGGCCACCAGCCCGGAACCGCACCGTCCCATTCGAGACGAAGAACTCACCCAACTCCGAGGCCGAGCGCACGTCAAGGTCCGGCGACAACGTGAGATCGAGATCCGCCGGGGAATGGTCGTTGCTCAGCACCGGCACGGTCACCAGGTCTCCCACCCGCACCACCGAATTGTCCGGCACAACCACGGGGGACTGCACCGTGGAGGGAGGTTCCTTCGGGATCACCAGCACCTTCGCCGTCGCCGAGGCGTGTCCGTTGCTGACGGTGTAGGTGAAACTCTGTGGGGAATCGATTCCGGCCGGAGCGGTGATCCGAAGCAGCGAGTGCCTGACCACCTCGATGTTCAACCCGGGCGCATCGGTCTGCGACACTGCCTGGATTGCCAGCACCCCGCCGGCCGGATCGAAGTCGTTGTCCAGTGCGTTGATGGTCAGGGCGCCGTTGGCGGGCAGCAGCCCCAGATCGTTTTCTGGCACGGGTTGGAGCCCCGAGGAGTTCGGATCATTCACATCGACCCGAATGCGACCCTTCGCGTTGTTGGGACCATCTGTGATCGTGTAGAACAGCGTGTAGTTTCCTGCCTTGGACGCCGTGAAGCGAATGGTTCCCGCTTGGTGATCCGGTTTCACCTCTACCCCCTCGGGAACAGCGGAGACCTCCACGAGCTTCAGGTCATCGGAATCGGGGTCCGTGTCGTTGCTGCGAGGGTCAAGCGTGATGGCGTGACCGACGGTAGCGACATAGTGGTCGTTGTTGGCCACGGGGGGCGAGTTGGTGGATCCCGGCGAGACCTGAGCACTCAGTTCCCCGGAGGCCGCGTCCCTGCCGTCAGAGACCGTCAGGTTCACGGAGCGCCTCCCCGGCCCTTCCTTTCCGATGTCCTTCACCGAGACGTAACCATCAGGACGCCACGTCATCTCGAGACTGTCGTCCTCGGCAGCGGCCTGCTGAAGGTAGATGGGATCACCATCCGGATCCACCCAGTCGGCAAGCACCGAATACCCAACAGATGCCCGCTCGCTCAGGTTGACCTGGCTGTCACGGATCTTGTGGGGTGCGGAGTTCTCATTTTCCGCGCGCAGGTTGACCGTGACGGTAGCGACATTCGAGACGTCCACCCCGTCGAAGGCCTGGTAGGTGAACGTGATCGGCCCCTTCGCATCTGCGGGCACCTCAATGCGAAGCGCACGCCCCTCCTTGGCCTGCGAAATCTTGACCCCTTCGGGGACCTTCTGGACTATCGCGGTCAACACATCACCGTCGAGGTCAATGTCGTTGCTCAGGACAGGAAGCACCGTCGCGGTTCCCGGCCGGGCACCCAGCTCATCGTCCACGGCCTGCGGCGGGTGCTGCTCCTCGGAGAACTCGCGGTTCTGGGTCTCCTCGGTCTCCTCAGTTTCTTTCTCCGTCTTGTCGTCCACCAGCTGGGACTCGACCTGCTCCCAGTTGTCCACCTTCACCATTTGTTTCAAGGGCAAAAAGACATCACCGGTGACCTCATCGTTGATGACGATCACCTTCCGGTTGGTACGGAAAACAGGTTGCTTGGCACTTGCCAGTACAGGATGCTGAGCCCGTTCGTACTGATCCCCCCCACAGTCACGGACGTAGTAGCCGGATTCCGCCCACAACGCATAGGTGCAGCCGTCCAGCTGCACAGGCGCGGTTGGTTTGCCGCTCGGGATGCTCTCCCGCACCACTCTGCCAGAAGAGATCTCTACCTTGAGCAGCTCAGACGGCGTGGCGACGACAACCGTTCCTGATGGCCCCGAGGGCTGCTGAAGAACCCCTCCCGTGAACCCTTCCTCCGTAACAGAGCGCCCACCAACAGTCAAGGTGGTGCCGTCGAGCACCACGACCTTGTCCCCCACCACCGTCAGCCGGGCCGATTCCGAGAGCCTCCCCTCAAGTGTGCGCCCCTGCTCCTTGACCACGGCCTCAACTCCCGCTCCTGTAACGGTGTAGAGCTGTCCGTCCGCGGTTAACACGTACCCGGTCCCATCTGCACCAACCACGATCCGTGGGGTGTCCAAACCTTTCAGAAGTGGCTCAGCTGTGAGGCTGAAGCTCGCTGTCCCTCGGGTATCGGTGGCCCATACCCTGCCCTCGCCCCGATCTGTAAAGAGCACCTCGTCGCCGCCATGGGCCATCAGAACCCCTGCCACTGCGGCCTCCCCAAGGAAGGCAAGAGAAGCCACGTCCACGGGGTGCACCGTGTCGGAACTGTGCACCAAGACATTGCCTGCGGACTGAGTTACGTCGAAGGAGCTGGAGGGGGGCCGAAGTGCACCGTCGATCGTCTGGGACTCATGATTGAGATGCCCCGCCAACCGCTTGGTCTGATTGGTCACCCAGACGCCACCGTCGTTCAATTCGACATCAGCCGCAGGCACCCCTCGATGGATCAGAGCGAGGAGTCCGAGGGAAAGCGCGACAAGACCCACCAGCGCGGTCTCAACGCGTTTGCGCGTGAGCAGAGCCATGCGTCCTTCTCCCTACACTCTCGCCGGTCGTGTGATCGGTCCTGGCTGCCCTTAACCTTCCGGCAGACACCCTGACTGAGTCGAACATTAAAGGCTTACCCGGGCTCGTCTCCAACTCACGGGGCGCACGGGCCTGTAGAAGACCGGCTAATTCAAACATAAGGCCTAGTCAGAGCCGTTTTACCTTTCCAATCCAGATGCAAATCAATTCGCTTGAAGGTGGTGATCCGTACTGACGTCCCTCCTTTTAGATGACGCCCTTTAGGGTAGTCCACATACTCCCCCCACTTAGCCGCAGTACCCAGACCCAGCAGACGGCGACTGTGCTCGTACCGAGCGCGGTGTCGGCCACCTCCGCCCAGCTCCGGGGAGTAACGATTTCCTACCCGGGGGCGGGGTCGGAAGTTTTTCTTTCCCGGGGAATGGACGTCTCGTCCGGGACCCCTGGGTGGCGCACCAGGGCCTAGGATCGCTAAGTGTCGCATTCCCTGAATCGCCGAATCCTGGGGCTGGCCCTGCCCGCCTTCGCGGCGCTGGTGGCCCAGCCCCTGTTCGTCATGGCCGACACCGCGATCGTCGGACAACTGGGCACGGTTCCCCTGGCCGGATTGGGGGCGGGTTCCACACTGACCCTGGCACTGGTCGGGGTGTTCGTGTTCCTTGCCTACGGTTCCACCGCCACCGTGGCGCGCCTGGTGGGAGCAAACCGAGAAAAGGACGCGGCGGAATCCGGGGTTCAGGCAATGTGGCTGGCCCTGGTCCTCGGCGCGGCAGTCGGCGTGGGTTCCTGGGGATTCGCACCGCAGCTGGCAGCCTGGCTCGGCGCCGACGGAGCGGTCCACGACCAGGCCGTGGCCTACCTCCGCTGGTCGCTGCCGGGACTACCTGGAATGTTCCTGGTGTTGGCGGCAACAGGGACACTGCGCGGGAGGGCGGATGGCCGCACCCCCATGATCCTAGCGATCGGTGCCGCGATCCTGAACCTGGTCGGAGACATCGTCCTGGTCTTCGGTCTCGGCATGGGGATCGCGGGTTCGGGGGCCGCCACTGCATTCGCCGAAACGCTCATGGGGTTGACTGCGGCCGGGATTGTGGCCCACGGCGCAGTCAGAGCAGGGGTAGGGTGGCATCCCCGACTGGCAGGGATGCGTACCAGCCTGCTAGTCGGCGTTCCGTTGCTGGTCCGTACCCTAGCGTTGCGCGCCGCCCTGCTGTTGACGACCTGGACGGCGGCCCGTTCGGGTGCCGTGGCCCTGGCAGCACACCAGGTCGGGTTCACGATCTGGAGTTTCCTGCAGTATGTACTGGATGCCCTGGCGATCGCCGGACAGACCCTCATAGGGCAGGCGCTCGGGGCCTCGAGTCCCGGCGAGGCCAGGGCATTGGCGCGCCGCATGACCGGGTGGTCGCTCTGCGCCGGCCTTCTGCTCGGGATCACGGCCTTGCTCATCAGAGCCCCCCTGGCCGCGCTGTTCACCCCGGATCCGGAGGTGCGTGACGCAGTGGCGGCGGTGCTGGTGGTGATCGGCTGCACGCTGGTGATTGCATCCTGGGTGACCCTGTTCGACGGGGTCCTGATTGGCGCCGGGGACAGCCCCTACCTGGCCCGCGCCAGCCTGATCACTCTGGCCGTGTACGCGCCGCTGGCTCTGGCCGTGGCTTGGTTTGCCCCGGGGGGTGTGCCGGGCCTGATCTGGTTGTGGCTTGCGTTCACCATCGGTTTCATGGGGGCCCGGGCCGCGACTCTGTGGTGGCGGGAACGCTCGGATGCCTGGCTCGTCACCGGTTGAGGTCCGGCAAAATCTCATACAGTTGCCGTATGGAAGAATCAACAAGGCCCCTGAATCTGGAGGCCGACCTTCTGGTGATCGGCTGGGGCAAGGCGGGCAAAACCTTGGCACGGGCCCTCGCGTCCCACGGCAGGCATGTGGTGCTGGTGGAACGCGACGACGCCATGATCGGCGGAACCTGCATCAATGTGGCCTGCGTCCCGACCAAGACCTTGGTCAATCTCGCGGAGCGACGCGGCGACCAGGAG
Source organism: Arachnia propionica (assembly GCF_037055325.1). Lineage (NCBI taxonomy): Bacteria > Bacillati > Actinomycetota > Actinomycetes > Propionibacteriales > Propionibacteriaceae > Arachnia > Arachnia propionica. The sequence goes on from NZ_CP146373.1 coordinate 1,155,833, forward strand.
CCGGATGACTATCTGAAACACGCCATCGCTTCCAGGGATTCCTTGATCGACAGGCTCCGGGCCGCCAACAAGGCGATGCTCTCCGACTTGGAGACCGTCACTCTCGTGCACGGCGAGGCCCGGTTCACCGGCCCCCGCAAAATCCGGGTCCAGGCCGGGGAGGAGACCCTCGACGTCACTGCCGGAGCCGTGGTCATCAACACCGGTACCTCCCCACTGATGCCAGACATCCCGGGCATCCACGGGAGATTCGTTTACGATTCCACCACCATTCAGCACATTGCCGATGGCGAGGTTCCGCGGTCCCTGACGATCGTCGGGGGCGGTTTCATCGGCCTGGAGTTCGCCAGCATGTTCGCTGCCTTCGGTTCAGCGGTGCGGATCCTGGAACGCGGCCCCGTTTTTCTGCCCCACCTCGACGACGACGTGCGCGAAGCGGTGGTGACCGCCCTCACCGACCGCGGCATCGAGATCATCACGAATGCCCCTGTCTCGGCTCTTGAGGACGACGGCATGCGGGTGGTCTCCGGAGCCGGCACCTTCGACACGGATGCGGTGCTGGTTGCGGTCGGACGCACACCCGAGACCGCGGCCCTGGATCTGCCCGCCGCCGGAATCGCAACCGACGAACGCGGTTTCGTCGTCGTGGACGATCACCTGCGCACCAGCGCCGAGGGTGTGTGGGCGGTGGGTGACGTCAACGGAGGTCCGCAGTTCACCTACGTCTCCCTCGACGACTACCGGATCATCCAAGACCAGCTCATCGGAGACTCGCAGCGCTCCCGGGCGGACCGCCGGGCGATCCCGACGGCCACCTTTATCACTCCCCCGCTGGCACAGGTCGGGCTCAGCGAACGCGAGGCCACCGATCAGGGGGTGTCCTATCTGGTGGCCTCCAAACCGGTCGCGAACATCGCGGCGATGCCGCGCCCGAAGACCTTGGACGAAACCCACGGCCTGATCAAGGTGCTGGTCGATCCGGAAACCGACGAGGTACTCGGGGCCACGATCTTCAGCGTCGACGCGCAGGAAGTGATCAACCTGATCGCCCTGGCCATGCGCAACAGAATAACCGCGACTGCGCTGCGCAACGGCATCTGGACCCATCCCTCCTCCACGGAGGCCCTCAACGAGGTCCTGGGCGAGTTGCACACTCCCTGACCGGAACGCAAAAAAGAGGTTGGGTCCCGGTCGGGACCCAACCTCTTCATGTGTGATTCAGGGAGTCAACGCCTTCCTGCCGACGCGATCCTCCGGCGGCGGGCCTTGTTGATGAAGTAGCAAGGGACGATGATGACGAACCAGATCGGGGTCACGAGAACCGCCCGCAGAGTCTCCTCCTCGAAGCACAGGATGACCAGGCTGACTGCGAAGAAGATGAGCACCATCCAAGCGGAGCCGACACCGCCAGGCATCTTGTAGGTAGACCTGGCGTGCAGTTCGGGGTGTTTCTTTCGGTAGACGATGTAACACACGACGATGAGTGCCCAGATGAACAGGAACAGCACCGAGGTGATCGAGGTGACCAGGATGAATGCCTGATTGATGGTCTCGGATGCGTAGAGGAACCCGATGCCGCACAGCAGCAGCAGGCAGGAGCAGATGAGGGCGTTCTGGGGAACGTTGCGACGCGACAGTTTGCCGAAGATTCGTGGTGCCTGCCTATCCTCGGCCAGCCCATACATCATGCGGGATGTGGAGTAAAGCCCCGAGTTATCGGAGGAGGCCGCGGCGGTCAACAACACGAAGTTCATCACCGAGGCCGCCGCCCCGAAACCACTCAGCTGGAACATGGCAGTAAAGGGGCTCTCACCCGGGACGACCGCACGCCACGGAATAACCACGCAGATGGCGGCCAGGGCCAGCACGTAGAACAAGGCGAGCCGCACGGGAATAGCATTGATGGCCTTGGGCAGGTTGCGCTCGGGATTGTGGGTCTCAGCCGCTGCGGTGCCGACCACCTCGAGGCCAACGAAGGCGAAGAAGGCGATCTGGAAGCCAGCAAGGAACCCTCCGAGGCCGTTCGGGAAGAAACCACCGTCGTTCCACAGATTCTCGACGGTTGCGTGATGCCCCGCTTCCGAGACGAAACCGGAGAAGAGCAGGCTGGCGGCGACGATGAGGAGCGCCCCGACCGCGACCAGTTTGATCAGGGCGAACCAGAATTCCGCCTCACCAAAGTACTTGACCGCCACCACGTTCAGCACGAACAGAAGCAACGCCAGCACCCCGGCGGGCAACCATTTCGGTACCTCCGGCCACCAGAACTGGGCGTATCCGGTGATGGCGGCCAGGTCGCCCATGGCCGCCACAATCCAGGCGAACCAGTAGGTCCACCCCGCAATGAACCCGCCCGCCGGTCCGAGCACGTCTTCAGCTATGTCGCGGAAGGATTTGTACTTCAGGTTCGCCAGGAGCATCTCGCCCATGGCCCGCATCATGAAGTACAGGAAGAAACCGACCACGGCGTAGACCAGCATGCTGGAGGGGCCCGCCTGGTTGATGGTGTTGCTGGACCCCATGAACATGCCGGTGCCGATGGCACCGCCCAGGGCCATCAGCTGCAGGTGACGGTTGCTCAGGCCGCGCTGCAGCCCCTGCTCGTCCTCGTTGTCACCCTCGAGCACCACATCGTTGGGCGCGTCATTCGGGGGGTTACTCATCTGGGAACTCCTTCGTTCTGTGTTGAGGTCTCGTCAACCACCCGGGCAGAACCAGTCCCGGGAGGCGATGTCGTTCACGGTCTTCCGGTGGCCACTTTTCGTACGTGGGGGGATGTGCTGGCGGACAACAGGCCCCCGTAGTTGGGCAGGAACCTGACCTCGGAACCCACCTTCACGGGGGTTTCGGCGTCAGTGACGTCGATGATCAGATGGTCGCTGCTGGCACCCAGCACCTCGATGCCCGGGTCCACCGGCTCGATGGCCTCCGGGGCAACATCCTGGCGACCGAGGTCACAGATGGCGCGCAGCCTCAACCCTCGGTCGGTGAAGTGCGTGGTGTTACCGAAGGCATCCTGCCCGGTCCGTCCAATCGGAACCGACGGTTTGCACTGGAGCTCAATAATCCCGCCGACCAGTTCCACCGTGTCCTGCCGGGTCCCGGGCCAGGGCGAACGATCCAGCACATTGCGGCCCAGGATGATCGCCTCGCCGATGCGCAGATGGTTGATGCCTGCGGGCATCTCCCCGCTGGCCAGCAGCGGCAGGTTCGCGCTGTTCCCACCGGAGACCAACTCCAGTGGATGTCCGGTGGCACTGCGGCACTCGTCCCTGAGAGCGACGAGCATCTCCATCTTCTCGCGGGTGGGGATCACCCCGCCGAAGCAGGCGAGGTTGGTTCCCAGACCCGCCACCTCGAGATGAGGCAGCCGGGCGATCCGACTCACTTCTTCAACAGCCCGATCCGGCCACACACCCTCCCGCAGGTCGCCGACATCGACCATCATCACGACCTTGTGGCATACCCCGGCCATCCCGGCGGCATTCGAAAGCGCCTCAGCGGTCTCGTGCGAGGAGATGAGAGTGTGATCAGCCCAACGCACGGCCTCCGGCGCATTGGCAGGGGTCGGGGCCCGCAGCAACATGGTCGGCAGGTCCAAGCCCGCCTCCGCTATCCGCTTCAAGTTGTCGATCCGCGAGTCGGCCAGCATCACGCATCCCACCCTCTCCAGGGCCCGCAGCAGCGCGGGATGGGCCTGCATGACCTTGGTGACCGCGGCCACCCGGATCCCCTGCGCAGCGCACTGGGAGATCACGGCAGAGGCGTTGTGGGCGATCCGGTCGATGTGGATCTCCAGTCTCGGGGTTTCCACGTTCATCCTTCCGGGGTCTCGTCATCGATTGGTTCGGGTAGTTCCCCCACCTCGCCGGTCACCCAGTCCCGGAAGGTCGCGGCGACCTCGTCGCGGTAGACCTGTGCCAGGGTCCCCAGCGCTGAAAAACGGTAATCGCGATCGATCAGGATGCGCGCCTCGGGCGGTGGCAGCAGTCGGGCACCTGCACCGAGACGGATCCGCCCGAGGATCTCATCCCCGCCAGGAATCCTGGTCAATGCTCCCCCGGTGCCGATGATCCAGCGCACTGCGGTCAGGTCCTTGCCGCGGACGATCTGCTTCTTGCCGGTCGGGGTGAACAGGTCGCTGACGGTGCCGACATGCCTGCGGATCCCGACCTCAACAGCACGGGCGGCCAGCCAGCGGGTGACATCCTCCTCTTTCTCATCGGAGGGAATGGCCCGAAGATACTCGAGCCGCTCCTCGTCGTCGCTCTCCCCCGACATCGCAGCCACCTGGCGGGCGTTGACGAAGACACCAAGATCGCCCTCAACAGTGCGCTTGGCCCGGGGCTCGGGGTCGATGCTGTGGCTGGTCCACTCAGTCGAGCCCTCGGTGACGCTGTGAATGTCGGTGGTCGCACCGCCGACATCGATCACCAGGGCATCGCCGAGGGTGTCTGCGAAGATTTCGGCGGCCAGCAGCACCGCACCGGGAGTGGGCAGGATCTCAAAGCTAGAGAGCTCCGTCAGCCTGGCCATCCCCGGGGCCTTGACGATGTGCTGGTTGAAGACCTCGTGAATCAGCGCGCGAACCGGCTCGATCTGGAGAACGTCCACGTCGGGGAAGACGTTGTCGGCGCACATCAATTCCACATCGTTGCGGGCGAAGACGTCCTGCACCCGGCGCCGCACGGCAATGTTCCCGGCGTAGATCACCGGAGCTTTCAGCCCGGATTCCGCGATCATCCGAGCATTGTCCACCACGATTCGTTTCTCGCCGTAGTCCACTCCCCCGGCGAGCAAAACGATGTTGGGGTTCGCCTCGACGAGATCCTCAACGTCCCAGGAGTCAATCGCCCCGACCGTAGTCAGGCCAACGATTGCCCCCGCTCCGAGGGCCGCTTCCCGGGCAGCGCGGGCCGTCATCCCCTGAGTGAGTCCGTGGACGCTCATCTTCAGCCCGCCTGCGGCGGAGCTGTTGACGAAAATCTGCGTCGTGTCGATCTCGATGCCGGAGGTTTTCCGCATCTCGTCGATCGCCGCGTCAACGCCGATCTTCACGTCCCCCTGGGAGACGGAGGTCGGGGCGAACCCCTGGCCGATGTGCCGGAACCTTCCGTCCTCCAGCGAGAAGGCGTTCGCCTTCGTGATGGTGGACCCGATCTCAAGGGTGGTGACGACCCGCATCGCTCAACTCACCCGGCCTTTCCCAGTTCGCGATCGCGCATGGTGCGCACGATCGCATCGAGCACGTCGATTCCCTTGGTACCACGGCCAAAGGTGGCGTCCAGACCGGTCTCAGCTGCCATGTCGCGGCTGACCTGCGTGCCGCCTGCGATCAGCACCTTGTCCTCGCGAATACCACGTTCCTTTGTCAGCTCGGCGAGTTTCTTCATCATCGTGCGATGAACCTCGTTGTGGCTGATGACCGTGGAGATGAGGATCGCGTCCGCACCCGACTCAATGGCAGCATCCACCATTTTCTCGATGGGAACCGAGGTCCCGAGATAGTGATACTTCACGCCGTACTTCTCGAGACCACCATGCTTGATGTCGAGAATCTCGCGCATGCCGACGCTGTGCTCGTCCTCGCCGACGGTGCCCGCCACGACGGTGATCTCGTGATCGGTGACGAACTGGCGCAACTCGTCCTCGGGGAGCAGCTCGATCTTCTCGGGGATGGTCAGCTCGGTCTTGTCAACATCGAAACCAACGTGTCCCTTCACCTCGACGAAGCATCCCTCAGCGGGCTGCAGCACCTGGAGGTTGACGACCTCGGGATCGCTCAGCCCCATGCGCTTGGCCATCTCGAGGGCCGCCTCGACGGCGATCTCAGCTCGTTCGGGGATCATCAGCTCCACCAGGGCCACACCGTCGCCGGCCCATTCCGCCTCGGGTCGCAGCAGGTTTCCGGTGCGGTACTCGCGGGTCCGTTCGAGCCGTTTGTGGGCGCTGTCTTCCGGATCGAGTTCGTCAATGTAGACGATCTTCTCCGGTTCACAGAGAGTGCAACCGCCGATCAGGTCACAGGCCTTGCCCACCCTGTTGGGCAGGTTGTTGTTGCCGAAGTGGTCGCACACTGGTGCCAGGTAGTCGGGGTCACGTTCGATCACGGTTCCCACCGAGATGCCACCTTCCCCATCACGGGCGATGCCATCATGGTTGCGTTCCGGGAATTCGGCGGAGTCGACGAAGAAGCCCTGTTCCACGGCCGCGAAGTAGCCGCCCGCGTGCAGCATTTCGGTGAGGAAGCCGATTGCGCGTTCCTTGAGGTCGCGAACCATCCCGCCCAGCGGTCCCTCCCGGTTCAGGGTGAGCAGCTCCTTGATGCCGTCCAGGGCCGCCCACGTCTGCTTGACGGTCTGTACGCCGCGCACTGAGTTGTAGTGCCAGGGCAGGTTACGCCCCTCGTCGGGGGTGATGGTGCTCTGGATATCGGCGCTGGTGAGCATGGAGATCATCGTGTCGACCACGTGCAGCCGGATCGCCTCGTTGATGTCGGACTCGATGTAGCGGGTGTTCTGCTGGGCGCGCATCTTGTACTCGGAGAAGAAGTCGCGCAGCGCGACCGCGTAGGGCAGATCGAACCACAGCTTCGGGGTCGGTGGGGCGCTTGGCGGTACCGTCGAGAGCCCGATGAGGTCCTTGGGCATCCCGACCATGACGGAGAAGGCGGAGTTCAGGCCGTGCTGGACCATGAGCTCGGGCATCACCTTCCAGCCCTGGCGGGCGGTGGCGTTGGCGTTGTGGGCACCGTCGATCTGGAAGATCCGGGCCCCGCTCATGACCTTCTTGGCCTCGCCCGCGTCGACGTAGCTGCGGTAGGCGTTGATGTTGCGGTAGAGCACGTTGTACTGCGGGTCCTGGTGGGCGCCGTTGACGCCCTCCTCCGCGAACAGCACCGCAACCTCGGGGCCCGCCACACCGGAAACGTAGCTGTGGAAATTGATCGGACGGCCGACCTCCTCCTCGATCAGGTCACAGGCCTTACGACTGGCGCGCAGCTGCTTGCGGGTGATCGGCACACCACCGATGCCCTCGGGGGTACCCTCCATGAGGCCGTCGATGTGGCTCTGGCCAGTGGTGCGGATCACCATGATGTGATCGGCGCCATTCCAGGCCGCCATCCGCATGCGACGGATGTCGTCCTCAAAGTGTCCGGATGCAATCTCAGAGGTCACGACCGGAGCAGGCTGCGGGTCGATGCCCTCGAAGTACTTCGCGGTGGGCATCGGGACACTGTTCTTCAGCGGCTCCGACATGTTCCGGAAATGGAATCCCGCCATGTCGACACCACCCTCGGGCACGGTGCGCCAGGTCCAGCCCTTGCGCGGCGGGTGGTAGTTCTCCAGATCCTCGAGGATCTCCTCCACGTTGATCTTGGTGTTCGGATCCAGCTTGTCGGTCACGCTCACTTCTCCTCGAAGAGCCCGGCCATCACGGCCGGATCGTCGGCGATGGCGGTTGCCGCCGCCCGGATGTCAATTCCGTCGCGCCTGGACAGGCGCAGCACCACGTGCCCCGCTCCTTTGCCTAGCAGTCCGGCGTTCAGCACGTTCTCGACCACGGCGTGCGTGGTGACCGAGTCGATGCCCATGCGCAGCAGCACCGACCGTTCGATCGACGGCGTGGTGTGGGTGCGGGCCAACTCCACCACCGGCTCCATCACCTGGTGGCACAGCTCCCAGAACCTGGCCTTGAGGGCCTCGTCGTCCAGGCCGGCCAATTCGGAACGCAACTTCTCGAAGCGATCGATCCGCTCCTGTTCCTCAGTGTTCATCATCGTCCTTCCTGCTTACTCGCCGCCCATGCCCCTGGGGACGAGCGACCGCACGTGTTCTTCAGTGGTGTTGGCGTCGGCGGCCAGGAACTCGACATCCTCGCTACTCCACTGCTCGGGGGGCAGCACCTTGGCGGCATGCCTGATGTAGCTGCCGCGCAGCCTTGCGAGATCCAAGGGCTTGCCCGCGACCTGGTCGAGCCGCTCCGGGATGACGATCGCCTTGCCCGGGACGTTGTCCATCGGGTCACCCCGCCTCACCTCGATGCCCCGACTCTTCGCGAACGACAGCTGGCTGTTGTGGTGCTTGCCCGCTCCGGTGTACTCGGTTTCCTGGACGACGATGATCTGGTCACGGTCCATCTGCATGGCAAGGGCGACGGCCGCCGTGAGGCTGGTGTTGCCGGCCGGGCCACGCTCCAAACCCTCCAGTTTCGTCAGCAACTCGGTCATGTAGAAGACCTCACCCTGGGTGACCAGGTGATAGCCGTCCATGTAGCGCAGCGCCCGAGCCGCGTTGCGCGGCACGTCCACCCGGTCGGGCCAGGTGGCGAACGGCACCCCGAAACCGGTGTGCCCCGTAGTGAAGGACTTGTTGTTGAAGTCCTTGTCAGATGCCATGTGCAAGCCAGTGAGGTCGACGGAGACCGCCACCACCTGGGTCTGGTCGCATCCAACCTTGCGCAGGCCACGGGCCGTGCCCGTCAGGTTGCCGCCGCCGGCGTGCGTGACCGCGACCACGTCGGGCTGGCGTCCGTAGCGTTCCTCCACCTCACGACCGATCTCGGCTCCAAGCGTCTCCACCCCCGCGATTCCGTAAGGGGTGTAGAGGCTAGCGTTGAAGTAGCCGGTCTCCTCCAAAGTGCGCAGCAGCACGTAGAACAGCTCCGGGCCGACCGTCAGTTTGACCACCTCAGCCCCGTAGGCCTCACAGGCCCGGGACTTCTCGACGATCTCGGGCTGCCCGATGTGCTCGGAGTCGTAGACCTCCTGAATCACGATGCACTTGAGGCCCTGCTGGGCGGCCTGCGAGGCGACGGCCGCCCCGTAGTTCCCGCTCGTTGCGGTGACCATGCCCTTGAAGCCCTTCTTGCGGGCCTCGTGAGCGCTGAGGGAGGCGCGGCGCGCTTTGAAGCTGCCTGAGGCGTTTGCGGCCTCGTCCTTGACGAGGATTCTGGCTCCCTTGCCGGGGCCTGCGATGGTCCGTACCGCCTCGGTGAGGCGATGCAGTTCGTGCAACGGGGTCCTGCCGACCTTGGTGGCCCGCTGGATCTCGGCCACCTCGTCGAGGGAGTAGCCGGTGGCCGCCATCATCGCCTCATAGTCAAAGGCGATGGAGCTGATGTTGAACTCGTCGTAATCCAGCCCCAGGGCGGAACGCATGATCTCATTCTTGCGGGCCATCACGTCCTTGTATGAGTTGCTCATGCCTCGTACTCCGTCCCGATCGTAAGGATCTCGTCCACGGTCTCGCCGAAACTGTGCGAGTATCCGGGATTGATCCGGCTCAGCACCCCGGTGTGGGTCCGTCCGATGATGGTGCGGATGGTCGCTTCCTCACCGAGCGCCGCGGGCGCGGTGAGGAAGCCGTCAACCCACTGCAGCAGCGGGGTGGCAGCCGTGTCCGCCGGCACCCCCTCCGCCCGTTCTTCCGGGGCCAGGACGACCTGCTGGATTTCTACCCACGCCCCCTCGGGAGCCGCCTTCATTGCACTCACTGCATCGCTCCAATCTCGATTCAGGTCACCGGCGCTCGTAGGCCTCGGGACCCATCAGCGCCGTCGGCGACGGCAGGTCGATGATCCGCTTGAGGCCCGGGGTAGCAGCGAAGATGCGGGGAATGGTGTTCACCGCGATGCCTGCTGTGGCCTTGCCGCCCGCGATCTCGGGGCCGGTGGACATGCTGATCTCGGGCACGCCGTGGATGGTGATGTAGTCGCCGGTGTCGACCCCCTCGGCGCCGGGATCCACCTGCTGCGGGTGGATGAGCTTGATGATCTCCTCGTCACCGCGGTACCCGATGGCGATGTGGTTGCAGCCCGCGACCTTCCCGGGTTCGATGACCCGGTCCCTGGCCTGGCGCGGCACCTTCGCGATGATCGGTTCGAGAGTCTGTTCCACGCGGTCAACGCCGAGTCCGAGGGCATCGCTGATCAGGCGTACGGATTCGGGGAAACCGACGTGCCCGACGATGGAGCCGTCAGCGACCCCGGCCTTGAACTCCTCGGGGGTGGTTCCCACGCCCTGGGTGGACAGCACGGTCTGCCCGTAGGGGCTCAGATCGTTGACACGGCTGGCCTCGATGCTGGTGACCTCCTGGCTGCCGGCGGTCAGCACCACGACGAGATGATCGAGCACGAAGCCTGGGTTGACACCCACACCGATGGCGGAGACACCGTGTTCCTTGGCCAGCGCGTCCAGTTCAGCCGCCTCCTCGGGGTTCTGCGCCTCGGGGGCGGCCATCTCCTCGGCGATGCTGACCACATTGATGCCCGCGGAGATGATTGCCTTCAGGTCAGGAAGCTGTTTCTTAACCCAGGATGTGGTGGCGATGGTGACGACGTCCACCTTCTCCGGGTCGAGGATGCTGGCCGGATCGTTGCTGACTTTCACACCAGCCGGGGCCACACCGAGCACCTCGCCGACGTCTTTGCCCACGAGATCGGGACTGATGTCGAATGCGCCGACCAGTTCCAGGCCTTCCTTTGCCAGGATCACCTTGGCAACGCCCTGACCCATCGCCCCGAGGCCCCACTGGGCCACGCGGATTCGCTGATTCTTGCTCACTTCTCTCCCTCGAGTTGTTGTTCCGCCTCAGCTGGGACGCGGCGTACCAGTGTCCCGGCCCTCCGGAACAAGCACACCCCTTCTCCGGCGAACCAAGGACCGGCCCGACCACCGCCACTTTCTCCTTCCAATCCGGTGGTTACTATGTTCGCCATGTCCTGGGCCGCTTGCCCGACCGGCATCCACACGGATGTTCGTCGGTTCACCATCGTGAAGGTGTCGCCGCTGACCATTGCCCCTTCACGGTATCCGCGACGGCAGGGAATCATCCCGAGAACACCGGATTCGATTGCGACAAAGGCTGACAATTTGAGATCTTCCCATCGTCAACATCTTGAAACACGAAACCTCCCAGGCAGGAGGCGGCTGTGAGGGACGAGACGGATCTCCAGTTGGTTAATCTGCTGCAGATCGATCCCCGCATCTCCTGGTCGAAGGCTGGCGAAATCCTCCAGTTGTCTCCGACGACGGTGGCGAACCGCTGGAATCATCTGGTGGAGAAGGGACTGGCCTGGATCTGCACCCATCCGAACCTGGAGCACCGGTTCACCGCGGTGGTTGAGGTCGACTGTCGGACCAAGTCCCTGGCCTCCGCCACCAAACAGATGTGCGCGCATCCGCTGATCACAAGCGTCGACGAGGCCACGGGACGACGCGACATCCTCTTGACCATCATGGCCCCCGACATGGTGACACTGACCACCTTGATCATCGACTGGATCGGGGGAATCGAGGGAGTGTACGGGACCCGCAGCTCGCTGGTGACCAACGTCATCGTCGGTGCGGAATCCTGGCGTGCGAACATCCTCACCCAGCGCCAGGTCAACCAGGCCATCCCCCAGCGCACGCCTGACAGAACGCAGGCGGGACTCGATGCCGCCGACCTGGCTTTGGCCCAGGCCTTGGCCCGCGACGGCAGGGCCAGCGTCGCCTCACTGTCCCAGGAACTCGATATGCCGACCAGCACGGTGCACCGGCGAATGCGGCGGCTTCTGGCGAACCAGAACATCATCATGCGGTGTGACGCGGCCCCCGAGTTGGCGGGCTGGCAGCTGGAGTGCACCTGGTTGACGACGGTCGCCTTCAACTACAAGAACCGAGTCATCGAACTGCTGAAGGAACAACCTTCGTTGCGATCCTGCTTCTGGATCACGGGAAGCAACAACTTGCGCGTCAACTTCCGCGTCAACCACATCGGCTCCATGGCCGCCCTCGAGTCCTCGATCGCCTCCGCCATCCCCGGCCTGGCCCCCGACGAAACCGTCGTGCACATGCGCAGTCACAAGTCGATGGGGTGGCTGCTGAAACCGGATGGTAGCTGCACAGGGCAGCTCGTGCCCCCGGTCTTCGGTCCCTGAGTAGGGAAACGCCCGGGGAGTTTTCAGCTCCCCGGGCGCCGGTGTCGTCACACGATGGCGATGCCGTCGTCGACCCGGTCGAAACGGACCATCTCACCGTCGTGGATCTGCCCGGACAGCAACCCGCGAGCAAGCTGGTCCTCGACGGCGGTCTGCACCAGGCGTCGCAGCGGACGGGCGCCGTAGACCGGGTCGAAGCCGACTTCGCCGAGCCAGTCGGCCGCGGCGTCGGTGACCTCGACGGTGATCCTGCGAGAAGCCAGGCGGCGGCCCAACCGTTCGAGTTGGATCGCGACGATCCTGCGCAGGTCCTCGCGGCTCAGAGGATCGAACATGACGATGTCGTCAAGCCGGTTCAGGAACTCGGGCCGGAATGCAGAGCGCACCACCCCCATCACCTGTTCCCTCTTCTCCCCGTCATTCAGTAGCGGGTCGGCCAGGTACTGCGACCCGAGGTTGCTGGTGAGGATGAGGATGGTGTTGCGGAAGTCGACCGTGCGCCCCTGGCCGTCGGTGAGACGACCGTCGTCGAGGACCTGCAACAAGATGTTGAACAGATCCGGGTGGGCCTTCTCCACCTCATCGAGCAGGATCACGGAGTAGGGACGCCTACGCACGGCCTCGGTGAGCTGCCCACCCTCCTCGTAGCCGACGTACCCGGGAGGGGCGCCGACCAGACGGGCAACCGAGTGTTTCTCGGAGTACTCACTCATGTCGATGCGCACCATGGCGGTCTCGTCGTCGAACAGGAAATCGGCCAGCGATTTGGCCAGTTCGGTCTTTCCGACACCGGTGGGGCCGAGGAACAGGAACGATCCGGTGGGCCGGTTCGGGTCGGAGATCCCGGCGCGGGAACGCCGCACCGCATCAGAGACGGCCTTGACGGCCTCGCGCTGACCTATGAGCCGCTCACCGAGCCTCTCCTCCATGCGCAACAGCTTCTCGGACTCACCCTGCAGCATCCGCCCGACAGGAATCCCCGTCCAGGCCGCGACGACCTCGGCGATATCAGTTTCGGAGACCTCGTCGGAGACCATGCGGGAGTCGTCCGCGTCGGTTTTCTCCGCGTCGGTTTTCTCCGCGTCGACGAGCTGCTGTTCGATGAGGGGAATCTCCCCGTACAGCAGCTGCGAGGCACGCCCCAGGTCGCCGGCACGCTGCGCCTTGTCGGCCTCCACGCGCAGCGCATCGATCTTCTCCTTGAGGTCGCCGACCCGGTTCAGCCCGGACTTCTCCTGCTCCCAGCGGGACTCCAGCCCACGCAGCTCCTCCTGAGCATCAGCGAGCTCGGAGCGCAGCGCGGCGAGGCGTTCACGGGATGCGGCATCCTCCTCGTTCTTCAGGTGCAGTTCCTGCATCAGCATGCGGTCCACGTCGCGGCGCAGCATGTCGATCTCCTCAGGGCTGGAGTCAATCTCCATGCGCAGCCGCGAGGCAGCCTCGTCCACCAGGTCGATGGCCTTGTCAGGAAGCTTCCGGCTGGTGATGTAGCGATCCGACAAGGCGGCGGCGGCCACCAGCGCGGAATCAGTGATGCGCACCTTGTGATGCGCCTCGTAACGTTCCCGCAGCCCACGCAGGATTGCGATGGCATCCTCCACGGAGGGCTCACCGACGTAGACCTGCTGGAAGCGGCGCTCCAGCGCGGGATCCTTTTCTATCCTCTCCCGATACTCGTCGAGCGTGGTGGCGCCGATCATTCGCAGCTCGCCGCGGGCGAGCATGGGCTTGAGCATGTTGCCCGCATCCATCCCACCGTCTCCAGTGGAACCGGCCCCTACAACGGTGTGCAGCTCGTCGATGAAGGTGATGATCTGCCCCTCGGATTCCTTGATCTCGCTCAGGACCGCCTTGAGACGCTCCTCGAAGTCACCCCGGTACTTGGCCCCGGCCACCATCGAGGTGAGATCCAGGGAAACCAAGCGACGCCCCTTCAGAGAGTCTGGAACGTCGCCCTCCACCAGGCGCATGGCGAGCCCCTCGACGACGGCGGTCTTGCCGACCCCGGGTTCACCGATCAGGACGGGGTTGTTCTTGGTTCGACGCGCCAGCACCTGAACGACGCGACGGATCTCCTGGTCACGTCCGATCACGGGATCGAGCTTGCCGGAACGGGCGCGCTCAGTCAGGTCGATGGAGTACTTGCCGAGGGCCGACTCACCGCCCTCGGATTCCGCGGAGGTGACGCGCTTGCCACCGCGCGCCTCCTCAAACACCTTGGTCAGTTTCTCGGGGACAGCCCCAGCACGGGTCAGAATGCTTCGCGCCTGGGATTCGACGGATGCGAGGGCTATCAGTAGATGTTCGGTGGCGACGAACTGGTCGCCGAGCTGCTCAGCCAGGGTCTCTGCCGTAGCCAGTACGCGCGCCAGGGCACCCGAGACCGTCGGCTGGGTCACGGAACTGCCGGTGCTGGACGGCTGTTTGGAGATGGCTTCAACAGCCTGGGCATCAACAGCTGCCGGGTCGGCACCAACTGCAGTCAGCAGGTGCCCGACGGTGTTGTCGGGAGTGAGCAGCAGCCCATGCAGCAGATGCACGGGTTCCGCGGACGGGTTGCCCGCGGTAAGAGCCTGCCGCACCGCCGCGGTCACGGCGTCGCGGCTCTTGGTGGTCAGTTTCTCAGTGTTCACCAGTCCTCCAGAGAGCGAATTACAAAGTTGAGTCTACCACGCTCAACCTGATTCCGAATAGCTCTGATGCGCATCCGGATTACGACCCTTTCCCCCTTCATGGTCACAAAACAGGTTTCAAGGGCTAGGCTCAGACATGGACGACGGCGGGAACGCCCCGACGCATCCCTGGCGTCGTCCAGTCGCCCACCGAAGTGCTGACTGGAAGGAACCACATGTCCCACCTCACCGAGAACGGTTTGACCACCACCATCCCCGTCACGGGGCGTGTTCCGAAGCTTCCCCGCGTCATCGAGTGGGTGGAGGAGGTCGCAGCCCTGACCAATCCCAGCGCCATCCACTTCCTCGACGGCTCCGACGAGGAGTACGAGCGCTTCGTGGAGAAACTCGTGGAGGCCGGCACCCTCATGCGGCTGAATCCTGACAAGCAACCAGGTTCCGTCTACGCCCGCACCGATCCCGACGATGTGGCTCGCGTCGAGGATTCCACCTTCATCTGCTCCGTCAACGAGAACGACGCCGGCCCCACCAACAACTGGATGGACCCCAAGCAGATGAAAACCATCCTGACCAAGCTGTACAACGGTTGCATGGTGGGACGCACCATGTATGTCATTCCCTTCTGCATGGGACACATCGACGCCCCCTCACCGAAATTCGGTATCGAGATCACCGACTCGGCCTACGTGGCGATCTCCATGAAGATCATGACCCGGATGGGCACTGACGTGATGGAGGCCATGGAGCGCACAAACGCGGACTTCGTGCCCGCGCTCCACTCCGTCGGGATGCCCCTGCCCCCTGGGGTCAAGGACGTACCGTGGCCCTGCAATGACATCAAGTACATCGTCCACTTCCCCGAGGAACGAACCATCTGGAGCTATGGCTCCGGCTACGGCGGCAACTCCCTGCTGGGCAAGAAGTGTTATGCCCTGCGGATCGCCTCCGTGATGGGTCGCGATGAGGGCTGGCTGGCCGAGCACATGCTGATCCTCAAGATCACCTCGCCGGAGGGGAAGTCCTACCACCTGTGTGCGGCCTTCCCGTCGGCCTGTGGCAAGACGAACCTGGCCATGCTGGAACCCACCCTGCCGGGTTGGAAGGTGGAGACCCTCGGCGATGACATCGCTTGGATGCGGTTCGGCGAAGACGGCAGGCTCTACGCCGTCAACCCGGAGACCGGCCTGTTCGGCGTGGCCCCGGGTACGAGTACCGACACCAACCCCAACGCCATGGCAGCCATCGAGGCCGGGCACTCGATATTCACCAACGTCGCGCTCACCGACGACGGTGACGTGTGGTGGGAGGGGAAGACCAAGCAGCCCCCAGAACACCTCACGGACTGGAAGGGACGTTCCTGGACACCCGAGGGTGGCCCCGAGGGAGGTCGTCCGGGCGAGAAGGCGGCGCACCCGAACTCACGCTTCTGCACTCCGATTTCGCAGTGCCCGATCCTCTCGGAGGAGTTCTACGATCCGAAGGGCGTGCCCGTCGATGCCATCATCTTTGGCGGCCGCCGCGAGAACACCATCCCGCTGGTGGCACAGTCCAGAAACTGGCAGCACGGCGTGTTCATGGGCGCCACCTGTTCTTCCGAGACCACCGCGGCAGCCAAGGGCGCCGTCGGTGTGCTGCGCCGTGACCCGATGGCGATGTTGCCGTTCATCGGCTACCACGTCGGCGACTACTTCAGGCACTGGATCGACCTCGGAGAGCGCACCGCTCCCGACAAGCTCCCGAAGATCTTCTACGTCAACTGGTTCCGGCGCGACTCCGAGGGCAAGTTCCTATGGCCCGGTTTCGGTGAGAACTCCCGGGTCCTGAAGTGGATCGTGGAACGCCTCGAGGGCAGGGTCGAGGCGATCGAAACCCCGGCGGGCCTGCTGCCGGAGAAGAAGGACATCGACGTCGAGGGTCTGGACATCAGTGACGAGCACCTGGAGCAGGTGCTGCGCTACGTTCCCAACGAATGGGCCGACGAGCTGCCACGCGTGCGTCGCTGGCTCAGGTCACTGGGTCTGAAGGTCCCCCAGGAGATCCACGACGAGCTGTGGCACATCGCCATGAACATCATCGGCGAACGCTGACTGCTCCCACCGGTGTGGGTGGGGTGGATGCCACCCCACCCACACCGTGTTCAGCCAGCCCCGCCCCGCACACCACCCTTCCCGCCAAAAACGCCAGCGCTACAGCGCAAGCACACGACCAGAAGGCAAGCGAACCAATCCGGGGAGGGCCCAGGGCAGGAGCCCTCGCAGGAGTTCATCCGCGCTATCTCCAGTTCACCCCATGGCGGCGAGGGCGAAGGGCAGAACAGCCCTCGCCCCGGCCCGTTTCAGGAGACGTCCCGCGACCGTCATGGTCCACCGCGAATCGACCAGGTCGTCGACGAGCAGTAGCGGCCCGGACAGGGCAGCCAGCGCCACCTCCTGTTGCGGGGTGACGTGGAACCGGGTCCACAGGTCCCGCACCCGGAACGTGCTGTTCGCCCTGGGAAGCGGGGCAGCGCCGGGCGCCAGTCCGAGGGGCCCGAGGACCTGAAGCCGACCGGCCCTGGCCAGTCCTTCCCCCAGGGCGGCGACCAGCCGGGGACGCGACAGGCCGGGAACCCAGGCGACGGCGGCTGGACGCTCGTCCCAGTCCCATTCGCGGAGCACCTGGAGGCACGCCCCGGCCAGCGGCGGCGGCACCTCGGCGTCGACCGGGTTGCCGTCGGTATCAGGTGTGAACAGCTGGCGCAGCGCGTTGCCGTGGCCGAGGTCGGTCAGGCGGGCCACGACGCGGCCGGGTTCGACGCGTTCCGCCAGCGGGATCCGGCCCTTGACGAGCTCGCCGCCCATGACGCCGGTGAAACGATCCAGCCCGGGCGGCCACAGGGTGCGCGGTTCGAGGGCCACCCCCACCCGTTCCAGCGCCGACTGCGCCGCGACCTGCGCCTTGGCCGTCACCCCGGTGGGGTACCACGGCCGGGTACAGGTGTCGCAGCGCCCGCAGGACCTCGAGTGCGGATCGTCCAGTGCCGCCGTCAGGAACTCCATCCGGCACCGGGCGTGACCGAGGGTCTCGTATTCGAGCATGGCCTGCTGCTCCGCGACCCGCGCGGCGGCGATGCGCGAGTAGCGTTCCTCGTCGTAGATCCAGTCCGCGCCGGTCGCCACCCATCCCCCGGCGCGGTTCTCCACGGCACCGTCGACCGCCAGCACCTTCAGCAGCAGCTCCAGGGCACCGCGACGCAGCTCCACCCGCGACTCCAGGGCCGGCACGGTCAGCGGCACGTCCGAGGCCGCCAGGACCTCCAGCACCGATGCGGCCCGCTGCCGGGTGGGCATGGCGTTGGTGGCGAAGTACCGCCAGATCTCCTGGTCCTCGCTACCCGGGAGCAGCAGCACGTCGGCGGAATCGGTGGCGCGGCCCGCGCGTCCCACCTGCTGGTAGTAGGTCACCGGGGAACTCGGGGCGCCGAGGTGGACCACGAACCCGAGATCGGGCTTGTCGAATCCCATCCCCAGCGCCGAGGTGGCCACCAGGGCCTTCACCTCGTTGGCGAGCAGGGCCTGCTCGGCCGCGACCCGCTCGGGCAGGTCCGTGCGACCCGTGTACGGCAGGACCCGGTGCCCGGCGGCCACCAGAGCCGCCGCGGTGTCCTCGGCGTTCGCGACGGTCAGGCAGTAGACGATGCCGCTGCCGGGCAGCGAACCGAGATGCTCGACCAGCCACGCCAGCCGCCGCGCCGACGAACCCAGCTCCAGCACCCCGAGCCGCAGGGAGTCGCGCGCCAGGGCCCCGCGCAGCGTGAACACCTCGCGCCCGCCGACGGCCAGCTGCTCGGCGACGTCGGTGACCACTCGCTGATTGGCCGTCGCGGTGGTGGCCAGCACCGGGACCCGGTCCGGCAGCTCCCGGACCAGAGAACGGATCCGCCGGTAGTCGGGACGGAAGTCGTGGCCCCAGTCACTGATGCAGTGGGCCTCGTCGATCACCACGAGACCCGCCCGCGCGAGCAGATGAGGCAGCTGGGTGTCCCGGAATCGGGGGTTGACCAGGCGTTCCGGGGAGACCAGGAGGACGTCGAGGAGGTCCTGTTCGATGGCCTCGGCGATCTCCTCCCAGTCGGTGACGTTCGACGAGTTGATGGTGGCGGCCCGTACCCCGGCGCGCCCGGCGGCCTCCACCTGGTTGCGCATCAACGCCAGCAGCGGGGAGACGATCAGCGCGGGACCGGCGCCCGCTCGGCGTTGCAGCAGCGCGGCTATGAAGTAGACCGCCGATTTTCCCCAGCCGGTGCGCTGCACCACCAGGGCCCGCCGGTGATGGACGACGAGGGCCTCGATGGCCTCGTACTGCCCGTCGTGGAAGACCGCGTCCTCACGTCCCGTGAATTTCCGCAGCAATTCGCACGCCAAGGTGCGTGTTCCGTCCTGCTCGGCGACCCGGTTCTGCTCCATGCACGAAGCCTGCCACGGACCACCGACATTTCCGCGGGGACGTTCAGGCCCGGAGTTTCTCGTGGATGGCGGCGACGAAACGGTCGAGGGCCCCATCGGCGAGATCGACGAACGTGGCCGGTTCGAAAAGCTCCGCCTCCAGGAGCAGCGGATGGCTTCCCGGCGGGGTCACCACGTCGATGCGCGCGTACAGCGGGGTGCTGGCGTCCTCACCCCAGCCCCTGGCCTCCGCGATCGCGGCGATCGCCTTCAAGGCCCTGTTCCCGAGCTCCACCTCGTCGCCGGTCGGGGCGACCGGCCGGATGTCCTCGGTGTACCTGCCGCCGAGGTAACCACCCCCGTGTTTGAGGATCGCGCACTTCTGGATGGTGTGGGAGTGGTGCGCATTGAAGAACAACAGGCCGTGTTCGGCATTGTCCTGGATGGCATCGATCGCGGGCTGCACGAGCACCACCTTGCCCACCTCCAGGATGCGCCCACACAGTTCCAGGGCCGCGGGGTCGGTGGCGGCGAACAGCCCGGTGCTCTGTGATCCGAGGGAGATGTTCGGTTTGACCACGACGTTCCCGCCGCCGTGTCTAGCCAGCGCCTCGCGGCACTGTTCGAGGTTCTCGCAGAAGGTGGTGGGGACGACCTCGACCCCGTGTTCGGCGAGTTCCCGCAGGTAGCGTTTGTCCAGGTTCCACCGGATCAGGTCGGGGCTGTTGATCAGGCGCACCCGGGTCTCGGCGCGCCCCAGCCAGTCCATGAACTCCTCCGTGCGTTCCGCATAGTCCCAGGGGGAACGGAAGATGGCTGCGTCGTAGACCGACCAGTCCCTGGGCTCGTGCCAGACGGCGATCTCGGAGTCCACCCCACTGGCGTTCAGGGCGTCATTGAGGGGCCCGGTGTCGAGGTGTGCCTCGTCCTTCAGGGCCTGCTGGTCGGTGCTTATCAGCGCAACTCGTTTCATGAATCTCCTTCTTCCGGGGCAGCACGCCCACCGCCAGATGCTATCCGGCGGGCACCCCACACGGCCGGGCCGACCTGATTCCTCGAGATCGATGAATCTTGAACCAAATCTTGTACACCCGGTGTCACATTTTTTGTACATCGAATGTACAATTCCTGACATGAGTCGTTACCGGTCCCGGGGGCTCGAAGCCGTCTGGCGCCAGGGAAGTCCTCATCAGATCATCGTTCTGGAAGGAAGACGAGCCATCGGGAAGACCCGCCTCGTACGCCATCTCCAGGCCGAGAAACGCTATTCCTCGTACCAGACTCTCCTGGATCCCCTCACCCGGGAACTCGCCCTCACCGACACCAATGGTTGGCTGAGATCGCTCCCTAGGCCCGCGATCATCGACGAAGCACAGCTGGCCCCCGAGCTCCCGCTCGCCCTGAAACGCTTCGTCGATGGCCTCGGTCCGGATCATCACTTCCTCCTGACGGGTTCCGCAGCGCTCGGCCGGGGTTCCTTCGGAGGCTCGGATCCGCTGGCCGGTCGTATCGCCCGCCAGCGGCTGCATCCCTTCACGGGATTCGAGCTGGCGAGTCCCGAAAATCCCGCTCCTTCGCTGGTGGACCGGCTCTTCGACGCTCCCCTCGACCCTCACGAAACCCAACCCTGCGATCGGAAAGAAGTCGCATCCGTTCTTGCCACGGGCGGGACACCGACGCTGGTCCTGAACACCCCGCCCCGTCCCGCGGATGAACTGGCCTCCCTCGTCCATGCCGACGTGTTGGCTTTGCTCGGGGATCGGCTCCTACCCGATGAGAACTTCGACGTTCTGCGCGCGGGAAGAGTTCTCGACGCCTTCCTGCGGCTGCCCGGAGGGCTGCTGAAGGTCAACCGGCTGGGTGAGGAACTGGCGCTCGACCGTCGAACCGTCGAACGCTACCTGAGCATTCTGGAACGCCGTTTCCTGATCGCACAACTGCCCAATTTTCGCGCCGGGGCCTCATCGGCAACGCGATCCCACCCGAAGATTCACGCCACTGACACGGCACTGGCGGTCGAATCCCTGACCCGGTGCGGAAGGAATCCCGCACTTCATCCGGAGCTGTTCGGGCAGGTCCTGGAATCCTGGGTGTGGCAACAGGTGGCGGCTGACAGCACATGGAGCAGGACCCGGCCCAGCATCGGTTTCTGGCGCGACGCGTCCACGCAGGCCGAGGTGGACGTCGTACTCACGGACTCGCAAGGCCGAAACGTCGGTCTCGAGGTGAAGGCCAGTAGCTCCTTGGGGCTGCGGGACATCAAGGGGTTGGCCGCGTTCGCGGCGCGCAACGGACTGCATCGCGGGTTCGTGATCCATCTCGGTTCCGAACTCCACCAGATCAAAGAGAACATCTGGGCGCTACCCCTGGCCCTGCTGCGTTCCCCCGATGCGTGGCCCGGAACCTCCCAGCCCCATGCCTTGGTTCCCAAGGAGGCGCACGAAGCGATCCTGAGCACGGAGGATGATGCCTATCTGGCTGGACTACCGAACCGGTTCATCGCGGAGGTGGAAGAGGCATACCGGTTCCTCACCGGGGAGGACATGCCTGGCTCTCCCCGGTTGCTCTTCGCATCCGCACGCACCGCCCGCGCCCCCGAAACCGACGTCATCGCGATACCCCTTGTCCCACCCGATCTTCTTCCCGGGTTTCCTCCCCACTGGGAGGACTCGATGTCCACGTACCTCGAACGGGGCGGGGTGCCGTTGGCCGACCTGAGAATTGACGACAGGGACTTCACGCTATCGGCGCGAATCGCCGCGATGCTGCTCCGGGAAGCGGCCCGGTGATCACGAACCCAGGTCGGAGAGCAGATCCTCGAGGAGTTCTTCCTCGTAGGCGGTGCAGCCCTCCGGCATCCGCCAGGTGAACGCTCCGGGCAGCCGGTCCCGGAGCTGATTCACGATCCGCCAGCCAACGACGTCCCCATCGGCCCGCACGTGACAGCGGACGTCGCCGAGGCCCAGCAGCAGCTCCCAGGCGGCCTGACTGGGAAGCCCGAAGGTACAGACCAGCGGCCGGGACGCCGCGCCGTGGCGGTCCGCGGCGGCCTCCAGGACGGTCGGGTTCTCGCAGACGAAAACCTCCGCGCCCCGGCCAGCCCCCAGGCGCCCCGGAACGACCGCAGGGTCAACCACACCGGTTCCCCCGGGGCCGCGTGGCAAAGCCGCACCGCCGGGGCGTTCCCGGTCAGGGGCAGGTTCAGCACCAGCACCTGCGCCGAGACCGCGTCGCAGATCACCCCCGCACCCGCCCAGGCCGCCGACCACAACTGCGCATCCTCCAGCGGATCGCGGTAGCTCCCGCCCTCGGTGACGGCCCGACGCAACTCAAGCGACCTGACGCAGGCCCGTCCCAACGGCGTCGAACGGTCCAGGGCGTGCGGGTCCCGGAACAGGGCGGCGGCCAGTTCCGCTAGCAGGCGGGCCGGTCCTGGCAGCCGTGCCCAGGCCAGCAGATAGCCGGGCACGCTCACAGCAGTTGGTCCTGCCTCTCAGGCGCCCCGAGCGCCGGGGTTTCAATGGTCTCCAGCTGGCCGCCCGCCCACAGTTCCAGCACCAGATCGGCCCCGGGCATGGGGGCCGGTGCTCTGACCACCTGGTAGATGGCTGCGACGGGAACGGCGGCGACGTTGACGATCCTCCCCGGTCCGACCAGCAGCACGTCGAGGTCGAACTCCCTGAACAACTTCATCACGGTGGCGCGGTTGGCAGCGTCGAGTCCGTCGAAGGCCTCGTCCAGCCACAGCGGCCGAGGCCCGGACGGCACCTCCTCGTACATCGCAGCGAGAGTGGCCACGAGCGGCATCATCAACATCACAACCCGCGCCCCGCCGGAAAGTTCCGCATAACCCCGGCTGGTCAGCGGGCCCCACCTCCCGGAACCTCGACGATGTTCCAGGTGGATGTCGTACCAGCTCCGGTAGTCCAGCCGCTCCGCCAGGCCACTTCGCCAGTCAGCCAGCCCCGCCCCCTGGGCCTCCCGTTTGACCTCGTCGACCCGGGCCCTGAGGAACTCCCTGACACGCTCCTCCACCTCGGGATTGCCCCAGCTGGAACCTCCGACGCCCTCCAGCACCTGCCGGGTGGCGGCATCCTTCGGTTCGAGGACAATTCTGAGGGCGGTGCGGTCGGTGCGGGTGGCGTGTGCCTCCAATACCTTGTTGATGCGCCCGACGAGGGCCTGGGTGGCGCCTATTCGGTCCCGCAGGTGATCCATAAAGGTGGAACCGAGCAGCTGCCCGAGCGTGTCCTGCACCCGCTGGTCATAGTTCAGGGCCAGTTCCTCCTGAATGGCCCGCAGCCTCACGAGGGCCTCCGTGAGGGGCTGTCCGGTACCGTGTACATCGACCACAACAGTGACCCTCGGCAGGTCGTCGACCTCGTCGATGCGAAGACTGCGCCCACCCATCTCGAGTTCCCCGCGAGCCTCGCTGGCGCCGGTGTGTAGCCTCCGCCAGGCGTTCTGAACCGCCTGGTCGGCATGGTCCGGGTCCTCACTCCAGTTGCGGACAATGACCTGCTGGCTGACGAACCGAACCTGAGCCCGCATCTGCACAATCGCCGTCGAATCCGGTTCGGGCAGCTCCAGGCCGAGTTCCTCCGCCAGACCGGCATCAACGAGTCGCCGGAACCAGGCAAAGGCCCGATCACGTTCAGCAGTGACCGTCCCCCGTTCCCGCTCGGCCGCCGCCAGGGCCTCCTCGGCCTTGCCCACCCGGGCGGCCAGCTGGAGCAGTTCCCGCCCCAGCCCAGCGGCCTGCGAGGCAACCTCGGCAGCCCGAACCTGCAGCATCTCCAGTTCCCGGACGATCTCCTGATCGTCGAATCCGATGGCCTTCTCGAGGGCCAGCACCCTGGACGTGGCCGATCTCAGTCGTTCCTCGGCAGCACGCGCCTCGGCACCAGCCTCGTCCCGGTATCTCTCCCCCTCCGCCGCCGCGGCGACCGCTGTCTGCCATACATCTCGAGCCAGCACTTCCCGTTCCCGGGCGTGACGCAGGACCCCCAGCGCGTTCTCGATCCGACGCAGGGCATCCTGCACCTCCATCAGTTCGACTTCCCGAACCGGCAGGTGGTGTTGTGCGGCGAAAGTCAACAGATTCGCCCGCCTGGCGTCCGCCTCCGCCCGCAGCCCTCGGGCTCGGGCTTCGTGCTGCCCCGCCATTTCCTCGGCGGCGACCGCCAGGGTTTCAGCGGTTGCAGCGTCCCGGAGCAGTCCGAAGAGTTCCCGGTCGTCGGGGGCCGATGCCATCGCCCTGTGCAGGGAGGCCAGCTCAGCAGCCGCCCAACTGGCCTCGGCCTCACGGCCCGTCGCCTCGGTGAGGGCCTCCTCCCGGGCGCGGGTCAACTCGGCCCTGCGCCTGGCCCGGCCGGCCTCCCGGGCCTCCTCCCCCAGGTACTCGGCGTTGCCATTGGGGCAGCTGGCACGCCCCGTCATGGAACCGTTACACCAGCGCCCATCGAGAGCAATCGCGAGCCCGCTTCCCGGCAGCTCCTCTCCCGAATCGACCAGATGGACACCCGCCAGCAGCGCCTCGACCTGCTCGTTCCATGGGCCGGGAACGGCCCCCAGCACCTCCCCAATGCCTCGTTCGACAGGTTCCCCGGCGACAGCCAGGACATCATCGGCGACGACCCCCTCATCGCTCACCCAGGCATCCAACAACCCTGACGCAGCGAGCGCAGCCTCGACGGCGGCCAATTCATGTCCCGGAAGGCCCTCACGCGGGTTCACAAGCCGCCAGAGGGGTGCTCCGCCGTCGGGGCGCACACGCCGTGTCCACAGCGCAGGCGGCTGCGGTTCCGCAACCCCGGCCTGCCCCAATCCCCCGATGCGCTCGTCCAGTTCACCGATGCGTTGCCTGGCAAGCCGGCCCTGCATCTCGGAGTCCTGCAACCTCGCCTGGACCGGGGCGCACGCGGGTTCGAACCATTCCTCCCTGATGCGTTCCCTGAGCGGTCGCTGCGGGGTCCTGCCGTCGGGAAGGGCAGCCTGCCAGGCCTCGACATCTGCGTCGCCTCCGAGCTCCTCCGCCCAGATGTCGAGCCCTGCCGCCAGCGAATCGCGTTCCCGCTCGGCGGCCTCCCACGCGGTGTCGCGCCGTTCCTCAGCCTCGATGCTTCGTTGTCGGGTCTCCGCTGCGACGTCCTCCGCGCGGCTGGCCTCCTGATCGGCCAGGACCGCCTCTCCCAGGAGCTGCTGGACGCGCTTCACGTCGCGCTGTCTGTCGCTCACCCGCTGCTCCGTCAGCACCGGATCGAAGTCGACGACATCCACCCCCGCTTCTCGCGCTGCGTAGCGGACATCGGCGAGACGCTGCGAGGCCTCCCGGCGCCGGATTTCGAGAGCGGCCTCTGCGGATTCCCGAGCATCCCCCGACCGGCGTGCCGACGCATCAGCTGCCTCGGCACGCCGATTGGCCTCCGCGGATACCCGTCCCATCATCTCCGCGACGGCGCGGGCGTGCGTCAGACGGGTCAGCCTTCCCTGCGCGTCCTGGTAGCGGCTGGAGGCCCGCAGCTCCTCGGCCGCCACCCGGGCACCCTCACCTGCAAGTTCCAGGGAGCGGCGTTCCTCCTCCACCACGGCCCGTCGTGCCTTCGCCTCCCCGAGTTCCCGGCGCGCATCCCGTTCCCTGCGGGTGACGTCATCGAAGGCGGTGATCGCGAATCTGCTCCTGTCCGCGGCCCTCCGCAGCACCGCCCGCACCCAGGGCCGCCAGGAGCTCACAGTGAACCCCTCCACCACATCGACGGCCTCCGCCGCACGATCCAGGTCGGCACGAATCTCGTCCAGCTGATCCCAGCCATCAGCGAGCTGATTGATCTCGGAGCGATCGAGCTCTGGTAGGGCGTCGTGCAGACGATCGCTGATGAAGCGCACCTGGAGCTGCTCACCCAGTTTCGGGGTGCGGGTGACCCGCAGCAGCCTTCCCACCGCCTCCAGTTTTTCGGCGGTGCTGCCCAGCAGCTGGGAGGCCACTTCGCGGCGGTACGCTGCTGCGCTCTGATGCCTGGTGAATCCCTCGGCGGTCACCTCCTTAGGTAGCACCACGCGGCGGGCAACCAGCAGGTCGCAGCCCCCACGCACCCGTGCCCCACCGGAGAGGGTGCACCAGTGGAGGCGCATGTCAGCGGCAGCGCTACGGGCCTCCGCGAACAGCAACGTGGTGAAAAACTCCTCGCCCTGTTCGGTGCGGCGCCCGTACTCCACCCACAGCCAGCCGTGGTGGGTAGAAGCGGTGGCCTCGCGGCGATCGGCATCACGTCCGCTGGGTTCGACGTAGTAGCGGAACGTCTTCCCGGAACGACCCAGCGTGTCGATGTTGCTGGATGCGACATCCGCGAGCCAAGGGATGAGGGTCGTCAGCGCCATCAGTGACGACTTGCCGGTCTCGTTGCTGCCCATGAGCTGCACCCAGCCGTCCGCGTACCAGTACTCGGTGGTCTCGAACTCCCACAGGTTCACCACGCCCGCGCGCAGCGCCTGCCAGCGATCGGCCCTGACGGGGCTGGGTAGTTGACCCGCGACCATGGCGTCGCGCCACGACTTCAGGTGCTCGTCGTCAAACATCACTCCTCCTCGCCCGAGGTCAGTTCAGCGTCGCGGTACCGTCCCACGGCCGGGGTGAGGATCCAGTCCCCGCCCTCCACCTTGAGCAGGCCGAGTTCGCTCAGCCGCCCGGCCACTGCGTCGCGGATCACCGTGGGGGATTCCCTCAGGGCCACCGTGAGTTGTTTCTCCTTGCCGCGGTGGATGTCGACCGCGGCGGCCAGCACCCGGTCGGCAGAAACCCGATGGAACCCTGTCGCCCCCGGGCACAGCGCATCGATCATGGCCAGTGCCACCCAGTCCAGGGTGGTGGCGTCGGGGAAACCGCACACCAGCCCCTCGGGTAGTTCCCGAGAGGCCGGCATCACCAGTATGAGGGCGTCGCTGCGCACCTCGACCCGACCACCTGTCAGCTCTTCGGCCCGCTCCACCACACGGCTGCGCTGCCGGTTCAGGTAGTCGCGGTGGGATTCGGACAGCTCCTCCGGGTAGAGGGCCTGACACTCCACCAACATCCGCAGCAGTTCCTGCTCCCGAACATCCTGGCTACTGTCGATCCTGCGGGCCAAGGCCAGGTCGACATCATCGGTATCCACCAACAGCATCAGGGCGTCCCGGTGCAACAGATAGCCCGCACCGATCCCGGACCCGGTGCGTTCCCAGTCGTTCTGCAGCGTCCCGGAGGTGCGCTCCTCGAGCACCCCGTGGGTGGTGAGCATGCGAACGGCGGCGAGTAGCCGCTGACGGTCTGAGCGACGATTCGGGTCGTAGGGCCAACCATCGTTGATCTGTGCTAGCCGTGCCACGTCATCGGAGAGTTCCTGAAGGGTCAGCGAATCCCCGGTGCTGGCCTCCAGGCAACTGGCGGCGTACAAGACCAGGACCAGCTGACCACGAGGCGGCGGTGTTGTCGCGGGTAGGGCCACCCGGCCTTCGATGGATGGCCTGCGCAGCCGGTAGCAGCGGTTGATCCCCACCAGGAGATAACCCACCCGTTTGACCCAGACGCTGAGGGTGGTGGCGTGACGATGCACGAGCATGTGCAGTTCGGGATGCCGCCACGGTGTGACGAGAGGGTTCGCCATCAAACCGGTGAAAGCGGCCTGAATCTCGGCATGGTCGTTGCCCAGCATCACGATGTGAACTCCACCAGGGCGTCTGCCAGCACCAGTCGTCCCTCTTCGGTCCAGCAGACCGCAGACCTGGGAGGGTGAACAGGGGTCAGTGTCATGGTGAATCTGCCATCAGCAGTGGTGCCCATCCCGTTCGCCTCACGGGCCGAGGCGAGTAGGTCCAGAAAGAGACGACTCTCACCTGCCGTCAGGGCTGCCCAATCGCTGAGGCGCGTTCCGGAACGGGAAACCAGGCGATGTTCGGCCTCCTGGAGTTCAGCCTGCTCGTGGGCGGCGGCCGCGCGGGCCAGTTCCCTGGCCTTAGACCGGTCCGCCACGCGAGGTGCCCTGCCGGACAGGGAACGCCGCCCCTGGGAACGCAGTCGCTTTGAGACAGGCACGGGAGGCGCATCCCACACGCTGGGAACACCCGGTACCTCCGGGGCCTCCAGGGCCAGGTGGCGGGCGGAATAGAGCCCCGTACCGGTTGCAAAAACCCGCCACGCCGCCGCGTCATCCTCGGCCCGGGCAACCGCATCAGCCAGCCGAGACAGCTCGGCTGCCCGGGAAACAGTTCCTCCGACCGCGAGCAGCGCCTGGTGTCCTCGAAGAACCGGGGTGACGGCATCGCGCATCTGGCGCCGAAGCCGGGTGGCCTGCGGCAGTTCGCCGCTGAACCAGCGTTCCAGGACGGCGACGATGCCCGACAGCTGGTTGGTTGCGCGGGCTACCGTCTCCGGGTTGATCTCGGCGCCGAGACGCTGCAGGGTCAGGGCCCGCCAGGTGTCGGAGCCGATGTCCTTCAGATCCGGCAAGCAGGCCGTGATGCGTCCAGACCAGGCATCCACCCCAGCACCCCAGGCATCGACATAGGCGAGGATGGTTTCCAGCAGGCGTGTGATACGGGCCTGATCGGGAATCCCACCGAGCGCCGCTGCCATCCGGGACTGCCACTGGTTGGCCTCCCGCGCCATGGCGTCCAGGGTGGTCTCGACCACAGAGAACTCCCGGGATGCGTCGCCGAGGCGCTCCCCCGCCAGCGCGTCAAGGGCAGCCCGGAGCCGATCAGCCAACACTGCCGGGGCCAACAGCACCGCCGTGGACCCGGCTCCAAGGTCCTCCTCGATGGCCCTGACAACTTGATTGAGGGCCGCCCCGGCCTCGGTGAGCTGGTAGCGGTAGCGATTCCGAAGGAATTCCTCCTCAGTGGTGGCCCGGTCCTGCCAGGCCTCGCAGGTCCCCCAGGAGACCAGCGATGCCAAGCGGTCGGAGAGGTTGAGGTCCTCCATCAACTCTGCCGCTGTCTCCTGCGGAAGCCGGGCGCGGATCAGATCGGCCAGCTCGTCGTGTCCCACCCCGGTCAGTGACACTTCCTGTCGCGCAGCCAACACGTCCACGATGAGCCGGTACTGGCGAGCATGGGAACCGATGAGATAGCTGGCGGCGCGGATCTCTCCGGGGGTAGCGAACAGGTCCCAGGACGACAGTTCCCCTGATCGCGCTTCGGTCACGAGCCCACCCTACCCAGCTATCCTCTTAAGGAACGGCAATGGCCCCCGGAGTTCCCGGGGGCCATTATCGTGTGTGCCGGAGGGCGGGTCAGCGACCTTCACCCGTCTTCGGCAGGCCGGGCTTGACCGGCGGCCTGCTGGTCGGCCGGGGCGGTGTACTCGGTTCCGGTGTCGCGGTGCCGGTCGGGGAAACCGTCGGTTCGGTTCCCTTGCCTACCTCACCTGTGATGGCCTCCGTGACGCCCTGAGCGTTATCGAAGGCAACAGCCATGTATCCCAGCGTTTTCTGGTCGGCATAGGCGGCATCGTTGCGTTCGAGATTGAAGGTCTCTGAATCGCCCCGGTTGACCGTGAAGAGCTGGCCATCGTTGAAAGGCTTGTTCGTCGGGTCATACTGCGCCCACTGCTCGATGGTATCCGCGGTCGCTGTGTCCCTGATGTCGAAGGCATTGGCGGTGTAGCTGAACTTGCCCGTGATACCGACCTGACTGGCGGCGACCTTCAGCACCACGGTGCTGGAATCCGTCGGGGAAAGGGTCACCGAACCAGTGGGATAGACCTTTCCGTCGGAGAGATCCTCCACGAACACCTCGGCGACCCCACTGAAGAGCCGCTGCGTCTGGGCATAGCCGGAGTCCTTGCTGATGACTCGGTACTCGGCCTTACCGTCATTGTCGTTGTCGATGTCGACGCTGTATGTGACCTGAGCCGGGTTGGAGAATCGGGAGCTGGAGTTCAGCGCAAAATTCACGGTTCTGTTCGAGTCGTCACCGTAACTGGCCACTCCGACACTCGCCAGATCCTGACCGCTGTCGACCGCATCCGGGATGTCGGCCGGATCGCTCAGTCCCCACGTGTAGAGCGTGGCGTAGGCATCGAGCACACCACCCTCGTTGCTGAAAGTGACGTCAGTGCCCTTGGCCGTGACCGTGTTGGTCGCCTTCACGTTGGACAGGGAACGGGGAACCAGCAGGTATGGCATGGTCAGGGTCTTGCCGTTGGAACCGGCGAACTTCAGGTTCCCGGAGGCCTCGTAGAACCATGGCGAGTTCGGGCTGTTGACGCCGTTGGGCACATCGGAGGCCGACATGGTGATCGTGACGTCAACATCCACGCTGCCTCCCGCAGGAACCGTGACCTGTTCCTGACTGAAGGAAATGCTGGCCTTCTTCGATTTCTCGGCCGGCTGCGAGCTGGCAGTGATCCGCTCCGCCTCGGCACCCTTGTTGACGAGGGTGACCTTACGGGTTGCCTCGAAGGTGGTGGTCGATTCCGCGTACCCAAAGCTGAGCCCTGCCTCACGCACCGTGGTACCGTCGATATCCGAGGAGTCACCGTAGGCGACGACAGATGTGCCGACCACCTCGGCGGGATCGATCAGGCCACCCGCAAGAGTGGGATCGTATCCACCGACCTTCTCAGGGTCGGCTGTGTTGACCAGCGACGCCGCGATTTCCTGGGCGTCCCAGTCCGGATGGGCCTGGACTGCCAGAGCCGCGACACCGGCGACATGCGGAGCAGCCATGGACGTTCCCGATTCGATGCGACCGAGGTTTCCGGAACCGACATCCGCCGACAGGACCGAGAAACCCGGGGCGGTCACGTTCGGGCGCACGGCCGAGTCCCCACTGCGCGGGCCCGCGGAGCTGAACTTGGCAAGCTCGCCGTGGTTCTCGTTGGGGATGTTATTGGCGTTCAGCGTGACCTGCTCGCCGTCCGCAGCAATGATGGCCTCGCCGTCGGAGGACCTTACCCCGAGCAGCAGACCGGTGTCCCTCTTCAGGTCTTCGTCCACGGGATTGTCGGCGATCGCACCAACGTAGGGTGGGAGGTCATCGCTATCGTTGATCATGATGACTCCTGCCAGCCCCCAGTGCCGGGCATTCACGGCCTTCCGCAGGTCACCGCAGTCACCGCTTCTGGTGACCACGATCGATCCTTGTGGAACGCTGGCGTACTCGTTGAGGTCGCAGCCTGTCGAGAGCTCATCGCCGGTTCTGAGGACATGGAGTCTCGCGCTCTGGGGAATTTCGGCGGCGTTGACATCGATGGCCTGGATGGTCCTGCCATCAACGGTGAACTGCGCACCCGGATGGTTCTCCAGGGCGTCGCTGGCAGCAACGGAGACTACCCCGGCACCGGTTCCTGGCGACCCGGTCAGATATGGCCGGGAACCGTCGTTGCCAGAGGCCGCGACCACCACAGTCCCCGCGGCCACGGCATTGGAGACGGCGACGGCATCGGGGTCAGTGACCCTGCCGAAAGCTGTGCCCAACGACAGGTTGATGACATCCATGTGGTTCTTGACGGCCCAGTCGACGGCATCGACTGCGAGATTGGTCGATCCCTCGCACCCGAAGATCTTCAATGCGTACAGATCGGCCTCGGGAGCCACACCGGGGCCGACCCGGAATTTGTTGTTGTAGGTGGTGGAGTCATAGGGACCCTTGTAGATGTCGCCATCAGCGGTCACACCCGCCCCGGCGGCGGTGGCCGCCACATGTGTCCCGTGGCCGAACTTCTCGCAGTCGACGGGGTTGTTGTCCGGCTGTGGGGTGTTCTGCCCGGTGTAGAGGTCGCCGGCGAAGTCATACCCACCTTTGACGCGTGAACCGTAATAGGGAGTCGGATCCGTGGCCGCGGTGGCCGCATTGAAGGCGTCCGGGGTGCCCTTCCCACCGAAGGTGGCGTGGGTGTAGTCAATCCCACTGTCGATGATGGCAATCTTGACGCCTTTGCCCGTGTAGCCGGTTCCACCAGCTCCCTGCCAGGCGTTCGGGGACCCGATATAAGGAACGCCTGTGGTGTTGCTGCGTGCATGCACGGGAATGGTCTGCACGCTCTTGACCCCGTCGATGCCCTCGACGTCGGCCAGCTGAGCGCTATCTATCGTCACTCGCAGGCCGTTGTAGGCGGACTGCAGGCGGTTTTCAACCGCGCCTCCTAAGGAGGTCACCTGCGCGGCCACTTTGTCCTGGGAGTTGGAGAGTTTTTCCTGTATCTGCTTCTCTTCCCCCTCACTCAAGGACCCGCCCTTGTTCGCTTTGACGACCGCGACGGGATCCTCGGCGAGCTCCACCATGACAGTGACCGGCCCCTTCTGCGGAAGGATCTCCTTCGCGGCGTCGGCGGGAACCTTCGTTGTGGGAGCCGGTTGGATCAGGTCGGACATGTTGTGAGGGTCCGTCGTCTCGTCAGCCGATGTGGTTGCCACGGGGGTGAGGAGAGATAACACCCCCACCATGGCCACTAATTTGTTACGTCGCACAGTTCTGCCTTTCATAATCGAGAGTGCGACCCCGTCCGGGGCCGCTGGAGTATCAGCGCGCCGTCCAGGTATTTTCGGCAAACCTTAATTACTGCCCCCTGTTTTGTGAACCCCCTGCATTGAAAATGGTCGTGCCAGGAAGTCCCCGCATAACTCCTGCTAATGTTCCAAGACGCCGGGGTGCCCCACCGCAAGGGGCTGAGATCAAACTCGTCGAACCTGATGCAGTTCGCACTGACGAAGGGAGCGCCATGAATGTCGCGTCCGTCCTTGCCCATCTCCGCGCCACGACCCCTCTGGTTCATTGTCTGACCAACACCGTGGTGCCGCAGATCACAGCCAACGTCCTGCTGGCCGCCGGCGCCGCACCCGCAATGATTGACCTTCCCGAAGAGGCGGAAATCTTCGCCGGGATCGCCTCGGCAGTGCTGATCAACGTCGGCAACGGCTCCTCGGAGCAGCACGCGGCGCAGCGTGCTGCCGCGAGCGTCGCCCACGAGGCCGGCACTCCCTGGGTGCTCGATCCTGTCGCGGTCGGTGCACTGCCGGTACGGACCGCCCTGGCCCGAGAACTGCTGGCTCTGTCGCCCGCCGCGATCCGGGGCAATGCATCCGAGATCCTGGGCCTGACGGGCGCCAGCACCGGAGGTCGGGGGGTGGACTCCACCGACCCCGTTGAGGCCGCGGTAGAGGCGGCAAGAGACCTAGCCACCAAGCACAACACCGTCGTAGCGATCTCCGGAGAGGTCGACGTGGTGGTCAGCACGTCACGAACCACGCGCGTCCACGGTGGCGACCCGCTGATGCCGCTGGTGATCGGCACGGGCTGCTCGCTCGGCGCACTGGTTGCGGCGACGCTCGGCGCCACCCGGGAGCGCCCCTGCCCACACGATGCGGTCGTCGCCGCCCACGCCCTGTTCGCGGCCGCGGGCACCGTGGCGGGCCGCGATGCGAAGGGCCCGGCCAGTTTCGAGATCGCCTGGCGCGACGCCCTGTACGCGCTGACCCCCGATGAGGTCGCTTCCCTGGTCACCGTCGAGGAGGCCTGATGCGGATTGACTGGCGGCTCTACTACGTCACCGACCCCGACCTGTCCGGCGGTCGCGACCACGTGGCCCACACCGTGGAACAAGCCGTGCTGGGTGGGGCCACGGTGGTCCAGTTCCGCGACAAGAACGCCGACGACGACACCTTCCGGACAGGCGTGCTCGCCTGCCGGGAGGCCATCGAGTCCGCCGTGGCCATGGGTGCAGCTGGGGCGGAGTTGTTCGTCAATGACCGTCTGGGGATCGCGGTGGAGCTGGGAACGCACCTGCACATCGGGCAGTCCGACGGCGATCCCGCGGTGGTCCGCGAAGCTCTCGGGCCGGACCGGTTGCTGGGGGTATCTGTCAGTTCCCGGGGCGAGTTGGATGCCATCGCGGCAATCGGGTGTGCCGATGTGATCGGTCTGTCCCCGGTGTGGAGCACCAGCACCAAGACCGACACCGCCCCGGCGTTGGGCCTGGACGGGATCCGGGAATTGCTCGCCGCCCGGCCCGTGGGCCTGCCCGCAGTAGCCATCGGTGGGATCAACGCCACCAACGCCGCTGAGGTCATCGCAACCGGGGTGGACGGCATCTGCGTGGTGTCCGCGATCGCAGCGGCCACCCGCCCCCGCGAAGCCGCATCACACTTGAGAGAACTCTGGGAGACACCATGACACCAAGAACCGCACTTTCCATAGCGGGCTCCGACCCGAGCGGTGGCGCCGGAATCCAGGCCGACCTGAAGACTTTCGCCGCTCTTGGGGTGCACGGCATGGCCGCACTGGCGGGCCTGACGGTTCAAAACACCCAAGGAGTGCGAGCCGCTTGCCCCGTGGATCCGGAATTCGTCGTCGCACAGGTGGAAGCTGTCCTCGACGACATCGAGGTGCACGCCACCAAGCTCGGGATGCTCACGAACGCGAGGATCGCGGAGGCGGTGGCGGACCTGATCGCCGCGCGCCGGACAGATTTCGGTTTCCTGGTCCTCGATCCCGTGATGGTGGCGACCTCGGGAGACAGGCTCCTGGCGGACGAAGCGGTCGATGTGGTTCGCACCCGATTGTTGCCGCTGGCCGACCTGATCACCCCGAACGTCCCGGAGACCGCAGTTCTGACCGGTTCCTCACCTGCGGGTGACAGCTCCGAGCTCCAGGCACAGGCGGAGGCCCTCGTCGCGGCGGGCGCCCACGCGGTGCTGGCAAAGGGCGGTCACCTGACCGGCGAGGAGCTGACCGATCTCCTGGTCACGCCGAACGGAACCGCACGGTTCACCGGCGCTCGCGTGAACACCCGCAATACCCATGGCACCGGATGCACCCTTAGTTCCGCGATCGCCGCCGCCGCGGCGCGCGCCGGAATTGCGCCAGGCGGCACCGTCCCGGGACACGTGGTGGCGGAGGCCCGTGATTTCCTGCACCGCGCCATCCTTGCGGGGGCCGATTGGCAACTCAGTCGCTCCCCTGGGTCCGGACACGGCCCGGTGAACCACGTGATCAACCTGAAAGGAGCGCAGGCATGACCTGGCGCACACGGGAGTTCAGCACTTCGGCCTGGGAACACATCGCCGGGATCCGCG
Organism: Arachnia propionica; assembly: GCF_037055325.1. Classification (NCBI taxonomy): domain Bacteria; kingdom Bacillati; phylum Actinomycetota; class Actinomycetes; order Propionibacteriales; family Propionibacteriaceae; genus Arachnia; species Arachnia propionica. The sequence goes on from NZ_CP146373.1 coordinate 1,190,861, forward strand.
AACGCATCGACCGGCTGCCGCTGCTGACCCAGCTAGCCGACGGCACCCTGGAGCCGCGTCGCTTCGTCGAGTACATCGTCCAGGATGACTTCTACCTGCGCGGCTATTCCCGGGCCCTGGCGCTGCTAGCCGCCCGGGCCCCGCACGCCAAAGCCCGATCCTTCTGGGCACAGAGCGCCGGAAAGGCCGTCGCAGCCGAAAACCTGATGCACGACGCCCTCCTCAACGACCCCCTGCTGCACTCCGCCCCGCACGCGACCGCCCCCTCCCCCACAACCCGCGGCTATGTGAACTTCATCCAGACCGCAGTCGCCTACGATCCCTACCCGGTGGGAGTGGCGGCGGTGCTGCCCTGCTACTGGGTCTACGCGCAGGTGGGCCTGGACCTGGCCGAACGGGCCCAAGCGGTGGAGAACCATCCCTACGGAACCTGGGTGGCGACCTACGCAGACCCGGCTTTCCAGGAAACCACCGCCACCGCCATCGAGCTGCTCGACGAGGCGGCCGAGGCCGCCGACGAAGCGACGAGAACTGTCATGCTCGACACCTTCACCGACGCCACCCGCTACGAGGAGCTGTTCTGGGAGCGCAGCCACTCCTTGGAGGCCTGGACCCTGTAACCGGCCATGACGTTCAGCGCCCGCCGTGCCCCCACTGAAGGATGAGATTCCTACAGGCAGAGGCACTCAAACCGATGGAACTGGGCTGCACTGAAGAGGCTCGGGACACTTCTTCAGTATCCGAAACTCGTGAAAAAGGTGTGTCCCGGCCCTTGACGGAACCGGGACACACCTTTGCGAAAAGGTCAGTCCTCGCGCTGTTTCAGCACCGCCTTGGCAGCCGCGAAACGGGCAATGGGTACCCGGTACGGGGAGCAGGAGACGTAGTCCAGGCCGACGGACTGGAAGAACTCCACGGAATCCGGGTCACCGCCGTGCTCACCACAGACACCGGCCTTCAGGCGCGGTTTAACGGAACGCCCCTTCGCGACACCGATCTCGACCAACTGCCCCACACCGTCCACATCGATGGATTCGAACGGGTTACGTTCCAACACCTTACTCGTGACGTACTGGGTGAGGAAGCCATTCTCGGCATCGTCACGGCTGATACCAACGCCGGTCTGGGTGAGATCATTGGTGCCGAAGCTGAAAAAGTCGGCATACTCGGCGATCTGATCCGCCACCAAGGCAGCGCGCGGCAGCTCGATCATGGTGCCGACCGTCACCTTCAGTTCTTTGCCGGCAGCCTTCAGCTCTTCGGCAACCGTCCTCTCCACGATCTCGCGCTGGATCTCCAATTCCTTCGACAGCGCCACGAGGGGGATCATGATCTCCACGCCGACCGTCTCGCCCTCACGTTCCAGCACCGCCAAGGCAGCACGAACAATGGCGCGGGTCTGCATGGCCGGAATCTCCTGGTAGAGCATCGCCAAACGACAGCCGCGAGTACCGAGCATCGGGTTGAGTTCGTGGAGACGCTTGACCTGAGCGAGAGTGGCGCGGGCAGCCTCCAGCTCGGATGCATCGCCGCCCGTCAACTCAAGACGCTGCACCAACAGCGACTGCTCCACCAGATTCGGCAGGAACTCGTGGAGCGGCGGATCGAGGAGCCGGACGGTGACGGGAAGCCCCTTCATCGCGGCGAAGATGCCCTCGAAGTCGGCCTGCTGCATCGGCAGGATCTCGTCGAGCGCATCCGCACGGGCCTCGTGGGTCTCCGCCAGAATCATTCGACGCACCGCGGGCAGCCGGTCGGCGGCCATGAACATGTGCTCGGTGCGACACAGCCCGATGCCCTCGGCACCCAGTTCACGAGCCTTGGATGCGTCCTCGAAGTTGTCGGCGTTCGCGCGCACCCCGAGTTCACGGACCTCGTCGGCCCACGTGACCACGCGCTGGAAGTCCTCGTTGATGCGCGGCGGGATCAGCTTGATCTCCTGCGCGAACACATCACCCGTGGAACCGTCGAGGGTGATGACCTCACCCTCCTTGATGATCCGGTCGCCGACGGTGAGTGTGCGGCCTTTGGCGTCGATGTGGATGCCGGAGGCACCTGCAACGCACGGCTTGCCCATGCCACGCGCTACCACTGCAGCATGGGAGGTCATGCCTCCGTGGGCGGTGAGCACACCCTGTGCGACGATCACGCCGTGGATGTCGTCGGGGGTGGTTTCGTAGCGCACCAGCACCACTGCTTCACCACGCCCGCCGCGCTCGGCGGCGGTGTCGGCATCGAAGACCACCTCGCCGACCGCGGCCCCCGGGGACGCGGGGAGGCCCTTCGTGATGGGTTTCTGGCCATGTGACGGATCGATGGCGGGGTGCAGCAGCTGATCCAGCTGGTCCGGTTCGATGCGCAGCAGCGCCTCCTCCTTGGTGATGACGCCCTCGTCCACCAGGTCGGAGGCCACCTTCAACGCGGCGGCTGCGGTGCGTTTGCCGTTGCGGGTCTGCAGCAGGAACAGCTTGCCGTTCTCGACGGTGAACTCCATATCCTGCATGTCGCGGTAGTGGGCCTCCATGCGCCGCATCATGTCGATGAGTTCGTCGTAGGCCTCGGGCAGCACATCGCGCATCTCAGCGAGCGGTCGTGGGGTGCGGATGCCTGCCACCACGTCCTCGCCCTGAGCGTTGACGAGGAACTCGCCGTAAAGTTCATTCGCACCCGTCGAGGGGTTGCGGGTGAAACACACGCCGGTGGCGGAGTCTTCGCCACGGTTTCCGAAGACCATCTGCATGACGTTGACGGCGGTGCCGAGGTCGGAGGGAATGTTGTTGGCGCGGCGGTACACCTCGGCACGAGGGTTCTGCCAGGAACGGAACACCGCATTCACGGCCCGGTGGAGCTGTTCGACAGGGTCGGAGGTCCACTCGCCACCCAAGTGTTCGTTGCTGATCTCCTTGAAGGTTGCCACCAGCTCCTTCAGGTCCGCAGGCCCCAGGTCGGTGTCGAGTTCGACGCCGCGCTTGCGTTTCAGCTCGGTCAGTGCATCTTCGTAGGCGTAGGCCGGAACACCCTCGACCACTTCGCCATACATCTGGATGAAGCGGCGGTAGCAGTCCCACGCGAAACGTTCGTTACCGGACTCCTCGGCGATGGCCGCCACGGACTCGTCGGAGACACCAAGGTTGAGGATGGTGTCCATCATTCCGGGCATGGAGAACACTGCGCCGGAACGCACCGAGACCAGCAGCGGACTCTCGGAGCCGCCGAGTTTGCGTCCCGTGCGTTCCTCCAGCCGAGCCAGACCCGCGTTGATCTCATCCGCCAAACCGTCGGGCCACTCTCCGCCCCGGTTCATGGTTTCCACACAGGCTGTCGTGGTGACTGTGAAGGCATCGGGGACAGGGACCCCGATCCGGGCCATCTCGGCGACGCCCGCGCCCTTTCCCCCGAGTAGGTTACGCATGGTCGCGTCACCCTCCGAGAGGTCGTAGATGTAGCGCTTCTCGCTCATTCGCGTTTATCTCCCTTGATTGTTGCGACGGGTCTACCTCGTCAGCCCTCAACTTTAGCGGCTTCCCGCGGGGACCTGCCGCAGTGTGCAGATTGCCTCATCGGCTGGACATGTGATATGGCAACCATTGACCATTGTCAGTTCCCCGAGTAAACTCGGGACATGTTGAAACCACTGGCCGGAATTGCTGGCATGTTGCTGACCGTTTCCTTGGTCGCATGTGCCGTAGACGCCACAGCTGATCCCGGCGATCCGGGAACCGAGGAGTCCCCAGTCGGTCTTCCTCAACTCATCGCTCCCGCCCCCACGTTCTCACCCAGCAGTGAGATCACGGCGGAGGCCCCCGAAACTCACATGGAGGCCATCCGGGCCGACCTGAACGAACGCGGCGTCGCCGGTTCCGAGGCGACCTTGGTGGAAGCTCACAAGAAAATGTGGAGGACAGGTGCGCTGGGCTGTCCGATCCCCGGGGCCACCTACACCCAGGCCCTGGTGGACGGCTGGCAGATCGTGGTGAAAGTCGGGGACACGACCTACGACTACCGCTTCGGGACGACCCCCTCCCCAGTGTTGTGCGAGAACAATGGTCTGCCGACCCTCGACGGTGGCCCTTCCATCGATCCCACCGACATCTGAGATCCGGAAGATCACGAGCACCTCTCGAGGACCCTCCAGTCGGAATCCGCTGGAGACCGAACAACGATGGCCCCGCGATCAGCGGGGCCATCGTTGTTTTCGCAGGTTCCGGTTCAAACCGTCATCCGAGATCTCCCGTCTTGGGCAGACCCGGCTTGACCGGAGTCCGGCTCGGGTTGCTGGCCGGGGTGGGCGAGGCCGGGGTGCCCGGATCACCCTGGGAGGACGACGCGGAGGGGCTCGGCTCCGTCGAGGTGGTTCCACCACCGGTCAGCGCGCCCGTGACCGCCTCAGGAGTTCCCTGGTCGTTGTCGAACACCACAGCCATCCATCCCAAGGACTTCTGGTCCTCAGCCGCGGATCTGTTGTACGAGATGGACACGTCACTCGTGCCATCGGCCGCCACCTGGAACGCCTGACCGTCGTTGAAGGGTCGATTGTCAGGATCATAGGTTGCATGGCTGTCGACGCTGTCCTTCACGTCGTTGGTGCTCTGGGTTTCAACCCAGTACTGGAACTTTCCCGCCACACCGACGTCAGAGGCCTTGACCACGAGGATCACCGTGCTGGAATCGCTGGGAGCCAGGGCGTACGTGCCCGCCGATTTGGCCTTGCCGTTGGACTGGTCAGTAATGAACACCTCGGGACGACCGTCGTAGATTTTCTGACGCGCATACCCGGAATCCACGCTGGCCACGATGTATTCGGCCGTGCCGTCGCCGTTGGTGTCGACCGAGATCCTGTAGGCGTTACTGGCCGCATTCGAGTGCCGTGAATGGCTGTTGACCGCGAACGCCAAGGCCTTCTCACCGTCGATCGTGGTGGTCTGGACACCAACGTTAGCGATGTCGGCGCCTTCGCTCACGTCGGCGTCAGCCCCGCTGGAAAGGTCACCCTTCGGATCGGTGATGCCCCAGTCGAACAGGAAGCCCCTGGCGTCATAGGTGCCGCCCTGATTCTGGAAGCTGATCTTGGAGGCATCGGAGCTGGCCTCACCGGTCACCTTGGTCGTGGAACGGGGAACCATCAGATAGGGAACGCTCAGTGTCCTGTCCCCGGAGGTGAACTGCACGTTGCCCGAGGCCTCGTAGTAGTCCGGGGAGTTGGCGGTCTTGATGCTGCTCGGGACATCGGACGCCTTGAGACTCAGGGTCACCGTGACATCGGCCGTGCTGCCCGCAGGAACGGTGACCTGCCTGTCGCTGAGCGTGACCTGTGCGGGCAGGCTCTGGTCCGAGGCTTTGGTCTCCCCGGTGAAGGTGACCTCCGAGTTGCCCTTGTTCACGAGGGTTATCTTCTTGCTTCCCTCGAAGGAACCATTGGACTCCTGGTAGTCGAAGCTGACCGTTGCGTCTCGGAGGGTCTTGCCATCCACCTCCGTGGAGTCACCGAAAGCGAAGACCTGGGTCGACGTGGAGTCCGCGGGATCCACCAGTCCACCACCACGGGTGGGTCCATATCCGGATACCTTGGATGCATCGGCCGTCGAGACGATGGCCGCGGAGAGCTCCTGGGAGTTCCACGTTGGATGGGCCTGCTTGGTGAGAGCCACGACACCCGCAGCGTGCGGAGCAGCCATGGATGTCCCCGACAAGGTGCTGGCCTCGGTCCCGGAACCCACCCGGGCGGAGTTGATGGACACGCCGGGAGCGGCCACGCTGGGACGCAGGGCGGAATCACCGCTGCGTGGGCCGGCTGAGGTGAAAGAGCCGTAGCCGGTGAAACCCGAGTTGGAAATCGTGTTCGCGGTGAAGGTCATCTGCTTGCCGTCAGCAGCCGCTAGGGATGTGCCGTCGGAGCTCTTGACACTGATGAAGGGGATCGTCACGTCCAGCTGCTCGCCGGTGGTCGAGCTACCGGTAATCACACCCTCGTAGCCGGAGTACTCGTCACTGGAGTTGATCATGACCACGGCAGCCGCCTTGTGCTTCTGCCCGAAAACGGCCCGATCGACCCGGGGGCAGGAGCCGCGTGCCGTGATTACGACGGAGCCTTCCGGCACATCGGCGTAATCGGACTCGGCGCATCCGAGGGAGACGTTGCCCGATGCATCCTTCAACACGTGAATGGGTGCGCCGGTGGGAAGTTCCGCACCGTTGGCGTTCATCGCCTGGATCGCTGTGCCATCAACGGTAAGCTGAGCACCCGGATAGTTCTCGGCAGGATCAACTGCGGCGACGGAGATGGTCCCGGCACCAGCTGCGGGAGAACCCGTCAGGTACGGCTGTGAACCGTAGTTGCCGGCGGAGGACAGCACCACGATACCCGCGGCAACGGCATTCGACGCAGCGATCGAGGTGGCATCGGTGACCTTGCCGTACGGCGAACCGAGCGACATGTTGATCACGTCCATGTGATTCTTCACGGCCCAGTCGATGGCTTCCGTGGTGACGTTCGTGGTCCCCGTGCAACCGAAGACACGGACAGCGTAGAGCTCGGCACCGGGTGCGACGCCGGGACCCACCTTGAACTGGTTGTCATGGGTCTTCTTGTCATAGGTGCCGGTGTAGGTCCGCCCGTCGGAGAGGACGCCGGCTCCGCCAACCGTGGCCGCAACGTGGGTGCCGTGGCCGGCTCGAAGACAATCGATGGGGTTGTCATCGGGCTGAGGGGTGTTCGTGCCGTTGTAGTCGTCACCGACGAGGTCGATCCCGCCCTTGACGTGCGGGGCGTCGGGGCCGTACCAGGCCGGATTGGGGGTGGTGGCCGTGGACTGTTCATTGAACGATTCGCCGGTTCCCGGACCACCGAAGGTGGCGTGGGTGTAGTCGACACCGGTGTCGATCACCGCGACCTTGACACCTTTACCGGTATATCCGGTGGCTCCGCCTGAGCCTTCCCACACCTTCGGGGCCCCTATCATCGGAACACCATGGACGTTGGTGCGTTCGTGAACGGGAACGGAGCGGATCGACTTAACCTCAGGAAGAGCCTCGAGAGCCTCCAATTCACTGCTGTCGATGCTCACACGCATGCCGTTGAAGGCGGACTGCATCCTGCTCTCGACGGCACCCCCCTTGGCCTCAATGCTCGCAGCAACCTGGTTCTGAACTCCCGACAGCTCGTTCTCGACCTTCCTTTCCTCACTCGGATCAAGCTCACCTCCCTTCTTCGCCTTAACCACGGCAACGGGATCGTCCTTGAGCTCCACCATGATGGTGATCTTGGCCCTGGCGTCGAGGATGTCCTGGGCCGCCCCAGACCTGATCTCCCCGGACGGGGCTCTGGCGATCAAGCTGGCTAGGCCATCTCCGCCACCCGGTTCGTCCGCGGTGGCGACGGACACCGGGAGGATGAGCGCCAAGACACCCGCAGCAGCTAGTAGCTTTCTACTTCGCAAGGTTCTGCCTTTCCACGTGCGAAGGACCCGTCAGGGTCCGCAAAAGCCTTCGTTTCTCTTCCCCTTCTCAGATCTCCACTCCGAGTGGAAACGACGACCGACTGCACATTAGTCCGCCATAAGATCACCACCAAACCCCAGCGCTATTCCTGAGACAGCCGAAAAGATTGATTCACGAAAAGAAGTGAGGCCTCCGGGGTATCCCGGAGGCCTCACGGCACAGGAGAATCAGCTGGCGCTAGAAGCCACTCGTCGCCGCATTCCCTCTGCGTACTGCACGGCTTCCAACCCAGCGATGAGATGCCAGACCCCTTCGCCGACCTTGACAGCCGCGGTCAGTCCGGCCCGTTTCAAGGCATCGACATCAACCTTGGAGTCATCGGTGACCTCGACCCGAACCCGGGTCTCAGCGATGGCCTCGACGGAACGCACATTGCCCTCTCCACCGAGTGCGGTGACCCATTGCTTGGCCTGGTTGGTCTCGACGTCACCGACGACGATCACCCGTGGTTCAGCGGCCTCGGCAGGCTCGGCGGCGCGGCGAGCGGCGGCCTTCTCCTCGGGGGTGCGGTAATCGAAGCTGAGGACCAGGGAGAAGGTGGTGAAGAATGCTGCCGCGATGGCGATGACGTACAGCAGGGTGGGGGTAAAGATACCGATGGTCAGCAATGAGGTGAACGCGAATCCGCTGGCCTTAAGTCCTCCACCGAAGCCTATGATGAGGCCACCAATCGCACAGCCTGCGAGGATTCTCGGGTAGATCCGCTTGAACCGCAGATGGATACCGTAGAGGGACGGCTCGGTGATCCCTCCCAGCAGACCTGCGACGAGCGCACCGGAGGCGGTCTGACGCATCTGCTGATCACGATCCCGCATCGCCAGGACCATGACACCGGCCGTGGCCCCGAAACAGGCGAAATTCCAGGCACCCATCGGACCCTGGATGTAGTCGTAGCCCAGACCGCCTTGGGCGGGGGGGGTGAGGTTGAGGAGCATGATTGCGTTGATCGGCCAGTGCAGACCGAGCGGCACCATGAAGGGGTAGGCCAGCGGGATGAGGATGGCGAACACGAAGGGCCACTGGTTGATCCACTGCAGCGCACCCGCCAGTCCAGCACCCGCGTACACGCCGATGGGGCCAATCAGGAAGGCGGTGAGGGGAAGCATGATGATGAACGACAGGAAAGGCACAAAGATCAGCTGCAGGTTCTCCGGGATCAGCTTCTTGAAGAGCTTGTAGAGCGGACCCAGTAGCCCCGCCATGAGCAGCGGCGGAAACACCTGGGATCCGTAGTCGAAGATCGTCAGCGGAACCCCGAAGACATCGATCAGCTTGACGCTGCTGCCGAACACGACGGCGTCATAGGCAGCCGCATCCTTCCCCAGGTCGGCAAACCCGGGGAGCAGCACCAGGGCCATAATCGAGAAACCGACCCACGGGTCGGCACCAAGCTTCTTCGACGCGTTGTAGGCCACCATCAGGGGAATGAAGTAGAAGACCGCCCTCCACATCAGATTGACGAAAGCCCAGCTGGGCGGCAGCACCACGCGCGAGTCGGCCCAGTTCCCGATGATCCCGAGCGTCGCCATCAGCGACATGAAGGTGATGATCAGCGATGCCCCGAGCAGGGCACCAAGGATCGGTCGGAAGGAGTCGGAGAGGAACTCGAAGAATGAATCCACCCAGGCGAACCTGCCCCGAACCCCACCGGCCCGTGCCGCGGCCTTGATCTCCTCGTCGGTGAGCTGGCGCCTGTTGGACATCTCCGGCAGCTCGTTGATCTCGTTGTAGACAGTCTGAACACCACCGCCGATGATGACCTGGTAACGATCTCCCGACTGAGGAACCGCCCCCATTACCCCGTTGATGGATTCCACCGTGGCGGTGTCCACGACGGACCCATCAACCAGCTGGAAACGCAGCCGCGTGGCGCAGTGGGTCAGGGACTGGATGTTCTCGGGTCCGCCGACGGCGGCCACGATCTCGGATGCAGTACTCATCTCGGCCTCTCAGAATTCGTCGACGGGAACCAGGGCCCGGACCTCGGCGGGGGTGGCACAGGTGACGGCTTTCTCCGCCAGTGCACGACAGGTGGACAGGTCATAGGCACGCACGGCGGCCTTAACCGCAGGAATCGCAGGAATGGAACAACTCAGTTCGTCGACCCCGAGGCCGATGAGGATCGGCACCGCCTGCGGGTCGGAGGCGACGCCCCCACACACCCCCAGCCACTTCCCGCGTTCGTGGAGGGCCTCGGCGGCTTGCCCGATGAGGGCCAGCACAGCCGGGTTGCAGGGGTCGACCTGGCTGGCCAGTTTGGGATGGCCCCGGTCCATGGCGAGGGTGTAACTGGTCAGGTCGTTGGTGCCGACGCTGAAGAAGTCGCAGCCGTCCTCGGCCGCGAACTGCCTAGCCATGACCGCGACAGAGGGAACCTCCATCATGATCCCGACGCTCACCCGATCCCACGCGGCCACCTTGGAGCACTCCTCGTCGAAGATCTGTTTTGCCCGGCGCCAGTCGTCGATGGTGGCAATCATGGGGAACATCACGTGCAGCTTGGCCCCGGCGTCCGAGGATGCCAGGACAGCGCGGATCTGAATGCGGAGCACCTCAGGTTGGTCCAGACCCACCCTGATGCCGCGTACACCGAGGAAGGGGTTCTCCTCAGCGGGGATGGGCAGGTACGCCAAGGGTTTGTCGCCACCGACATCGAGGGTCCGGATCACCAGGGGCTGCCCAGGTTTCAGGGCTTTTGCGCAGTCGGTGTAGATCTGGGTTTGCTCCTCCTCGGTGGGGGCGGTGGAGCGCCCCATGAACACGAACTCGCTACGCAGCAGACCGACACCCTCCGCACCCTTATCCATGGACGCGACGGCATCGTCGACACCACCGATGTTGGCCACCACGGTGATCCGGTGACCGTCGGTGGTGACGGCGGGTTCGTCCTTGGCGGCCTCCTCGACGGCCTTGCGTTCGGCCATTCGGGCCTGCTTCTCCCGAAGCTGGGCCACTTCCTCGTCGGCGACCCCCATGCGCAGGGTGCCCTTCGAACCGTCGAGCACCACGAGAGTACCGTCGGCGATGTCGAGGGCCCTGGCCTCGATACCCGCAACAGCAGGGATGTCGAGAGAGCGGGCAATGATCGCCACGTGTGAGGAAGCGCCACCCCCGGTGGTCGCGAAGCCGACCACGCGACTGCGGTCCAGCTGCGCCGTGTCGGAGGGGGTGAGTTCCTCGGCGATGAGGATGGTGTTCTCGGGCAACTCGCCCTTCTCGGAACGCTGGCCGGTTAGTTCTTCGAGCACCCGTTGCCCGACGTCGCGCACGTCGTTGGCGCGGCCCGCGAGGATCTCATTCTTCAGCGCCGCGAGCTGGTCTGCGAAGGCGTTGAAGGCGGCACGCCAGGCGAAGGCCGCCGATTTGCCCTTGTCAATGGCCGAGGCGGCCAGGTCGAGCAGCTCGGGGTCGCCCAGGATCTCCTGGTGAGCAGCGAAGATCGCCGCCTTCTCCTCGGAGGCCTCCTCCGACATCCGTTTTTGCAGGGCGGACAGATCCAGCAGGGCCCGGTCGATAGCGGAGTTCAGCTTGCGCCGTTCCTTGTGCCGGTCCTCGGCGAGTTCCTCCACCACGATGTCCTCGTGGTGAAGCTGCACCACACAACCGATGCCGAGCCCTGGGGACGCGGAGGCGCCCAGCAGCACATTCCAGTCGCCCGACCGTGGCCCGACGCTCTCGGCGACCGGTTCCACGATGGTAGGTATCGGTGTGGTGTCCTCCGTGCCGACGACACCACCACTTGGCAAGGTCGGGCAGTCCTCCCCGAGACCCTCTCGAATGCCCTGGGAAATCGCGGCAACGGCTTCTTTCGCATCGGTTCCGTGCGCGGTGACCACGACCTTCTCGCCGCAAGCAACCGCGAGACTCATGATCGCGACGATGGACTTGGCATTGGCGGAATCGTCGCCGCGGCGCAACTGGATGTCGGAACGGTACTGCTTCGCGAGCGCCACGAGCGTGGCGGTGGGGCGGGCATGAAGCCCGGTCGGGTTCGGCACCATGAGGGCATCTGATGCGGCATCGACAGCGGCTCCCGCATCCTGAGTTGATTCTTCCAATGATTTGAGCTCAGCCACGGCGGCCTCGTCGATTCCGCCGCTGACCAGGCCCGTGGCCGGAGTGATGGCGGAGAGCAGCTCTGTATTGGTGACCACCACCTGAGTCAGCAGCGACTTGGCCTTGCGGCCAACCTCGTCAAGGTCGAAATCGATCAGCAGATCACCGGCATCGACCCGCTGCCCCTCAGAGACGTGAGCGCGGAAACCCTCACCACCCAATCTGACTGTGTCTAGGCCTATGTGCATCAGGACCTCGAGTCCCTCGGCGCTGCGCACTGTGATGGCGTGGCGGGAGGGCTGGAGATCCACCACTTCTCCGGAGACCGGCGATGTCAGCCGCCCTTCCAGTGGATCCACGGAGAACCCATCCCCGACCATTTTTCTGGCGAAGACTGGGTCCGGCACGTCTTCGATGGGGACCATGACGCCGGTCAAGGGCGCCCTGAGACTCACCCGCGCGGTCGACTCTGCACTCACAACGGCACTTCCTTTCCGGAGGGGAGGTGTCGCTCGGATTCGCACCTGCTCCCCGTGTCCCAAGCAGCCTAGTTGGATTCTGGTCCAAGAGGAACACTTTTTCTTCGATTCGACGGGATCCGGCGAATTCAGCAGAACACCAGCCCGGGTTCAGGGTGCCGGGAAGGTGTAGTCAGGAAGATTTCGACGCGTTCCCATCCCGAGATCCACTGATCGGTTCACCCGGTTTCGGACAAGCCCCATCGCATCGAATCACGTGCGCTTCAGAAAGCAGCGCGTTCCGGCACAGCTCAGGAAACCCAGAAGCACACCCACACACCGCCGGCTCCTGCAGAACACATGGAGATTAATTTTTGGTTAACTCCGCACGCACACCGCCTAGAAGGAGTTGACTTCTTGGACAACGCGAAGACGCGGAGAACTCCTCGCCTCCATCAAGGACCAGATGCAGGCCGATCTCTCCTGCTCCTTCGAGAACAACGAAAGGGACAATGACGTGACCGAACCCTCCGCCACCCGCCCCGAGGGGGTCCAACTGCGTGCACGACGCAACCCGCGCCTGATCGCCCTAGGGGTGCTTCTCATCGTGCTGGGCGCCCTGGGAGCGGCTGCCTTGTACACGACCGCGACTCGCCACCGACAAGCAGTCGCGATGGCGAATGACGTGACCCGCGGCAGGGAAATCCGCCCCTCTGATCTGACCGTGCGTGAGTTGCCCAGCGACCAGGAGGAAGGAATCGACCCGCAGAAGATGAACGACCTGATCGGAAAACGAGCTCTGTTCGATCTGCCAGCTGGCAGCTTCCCCACCGAGCAACGCTTGGGGGATCAGTCCTTTCCCCCGGAAAACGTCACTTTGGGTTTGAAACTCGGTCCCGGAAAAATGCCCAATGCTCCCCTGGTTCCGGGGCAGAAAATCCAGCTGATCGGTCTCACAGAGAAGACCACGACAACCGCTGTGGTCGCTGCTCTTCCGGAAAAACTGGCCGACGGAGCCACGTGGTTGCTGGATGTGAGCCTTCCCGCCGAGGAGGCATCCACCGTAGCGGTGCTCGCGTCCGTGGATCAGCTGGTCCTCATCACCCTCCAGGAGTCCTGATGTCAGTGATCGTCCTGACCGGCGGCCCAGGTGCCCCCGGCATCACCACGACCTCCCTCGGTCTCACTCTCTGCTGGCCCGGCGACGTGATGCTCTCCGACTGCGACCGCGACCCGGCGCAGGCCATCCCTGCCGGATACCTCCGCGGCCTCGACCTCGGAGGCAGAGGGCTGGCTGTCCTGGCACGCCTGCATCGCGAAGCCCGGGGAATCGGCCCGGAACTGATCAAACAGACCATCGCTTTGACCTGTGAGGAAACCACCAACAGACGTTTCCTTCCCGGTTTCGCCCAGCCGGGGGCGGTGCGGTTGTTCGATCACATCTGGCCGGAACTCGCGGAGGCCTTCACCACCCTAGGCACTCAAGGCATCGACGTCATCGTCGACGCAGGGAGACTGGGGCACGACGGATTGCCCACCGCGCTGCTGGAGGTCGCCGACGCCATCGGGTTCGTGCTGCAGAGCAACCTAAAATCCCTTGCCGCGTCGCGTCTGTACCTTCCCCTGCTGGTGGAGCAGGTCCATGAACTTCCCACGGATCGCCCACTGGGTCTGCTGCTCGTGGGGCCGGGACGCCCCTATTCAGCCCATGAGATCACTGCGCAGTTCGGGGTCGACTGCTGGAGTCGGATTCCGTGGGATCCGCGTCCAGCCGGGGTGCTGAGTCACGGGTTGACACCCCCTAAAAGGTTCAATAATTCACCTCTTCTCGGCTCGTACCGAGTGGCCGCGCTGCGTCTCACACAAAAACTCGAGCACGCCAGGGCTCTCAGACGTGAACTGCTCCAAGGGGGCACCCTGTGACCAGCGACGCATCGAAACCACCCGCCCTGTCCGGGGCATTCGCCGCCCTCGCAACCTCCGATTGGCACCCCCAGGCCGCGGCACCCCGTCACCAGTTCCTGGAGGAGGAAGACCAGCCGAATCACGACGTCGACTGGCAGCTCGTGGTGTCGCTTCGCAGACAGGCCGCCGAGCAGATCGGTCAGGCCAGTGAACGCTGGTTGGCCGAGCACGGCACGGTGATGCCCGAGGATGATAGGAAGGCCCAGGGCAGGGCAATCATCCGCGCCGTCGTCCACGCCCACGCTGAAAAGCTCAGCGATGAGGGAGCGGCATTGTGGTCCAGGGAACTGGAGACCAGTTATGCCGATGCCGTGGCGCAGGCCATCTTCGGGTACGGACGCCTGAGCCCGGTTCTGAGCATCCCGGAGGCCGAGAACATCGAGATCACAGGCTGGGACTCGGTGATGATCCAGTACGGCGACGGGCACCGAGAGCCCCATCCGCCCGTGGCGGACTCCGACGAAGAATTGATCGAGGCCATCCGGTTTCTCGGCGAAACCGCAAATCCACCACGCCCCTTCGATGACGCCCACCCGACGATGACCCTCGCACTCGGTAGCCGTTTCCGCCTGCACGCCATCGGGTTTGGGTTGAGCCACCGGCCCTCCGTGATCATCCGCCAGCACACACTGACTTCAGTGACGTTGAAGGAGCTGGCCGACGGCGGCATGCTACCTCTGCCCGTGGCTCGCCTCCTCGCCCAGGCCGTGCTGGGCCGCAAGTCGATCGTGATCTCCGGTGACCAGGGGGCGGGGAAGACCACCCTGCTGCGCGCCTTGATCGCGGAAATCCCACCGAACGAACGGTTCGGAACCCTGGAGACCGATTACGAGCTGTTAACCCATCTGCAACCCGGGCGACGTAACATGCTGGCGCTCCAGGCGAAAGTGGGTCTCGGGGAACAACAGGGTGACCGACACGTCGGGGAATGGAGTGTGGCCGATCTCATTCCCGAGGCCCTGCGGCAGAACCTGTCCCGGTTGGTCGTCGGAGAGGTCCGTGGAGCCGAGGCCGGCGCCATGTTCGAGGCGATGCAGGCCGGCGCCGGCACCCTGTCAACCACCCATTCACATTCCGCCACCTCCACCATCGACCGCTTGGCGGCTCGTGTCGCGCTGGGCGGGGTCCTCAGCATCGGGGAAGCGATGCGGCAGATCGCCCACAACATCAACTTCATCGTCCACGTGACCCTGCGCGACGACACCTGGCGCGGCGGTCTCAGACGACGTTTTGTCAGTGAAGTACGGCAGCTGACCAGGGTCATCGAGAACGAACGCCCGACCACCCACCTCGTCTATCGTTCCGACCCGACCCCCCTGTTCCAACCGGAAGCGATGATGTCGGCCGAACTCTCGGCGTTTCGGGAGGCGTCATGGGAGCGTTGATCGCCGCAGGAAGCGGCGCGCTGCTGGTCGCAGGGGTGATTCTCGTAGTGACGGGAGTACAACATCAGGCTCCGGTCGCGCCGTCATCCACACCACTGTCGACACGGTTGATGGCTCGTTGGAAAGCGTTGAAAGCACGACGTCGCATCTGGGTCGTTTCCTGTCTGATCGCTGGTGTCGTAATCGGGACCTGGACCGGATGGTTGGCCGCCGTGATCCTGATTCCGGTAGCGCTGTTGGGTTTACCCCACCTGCTGAGCGAACCGCCGAATCCGGAAGTGGAGATCCTCGCCGCCCTGGACCGTTGGCTGCGTTTCCTCGGACCCTCGATAGCCACGGGGAAATCAATTCGAGATGCGATTATCGCAACCCGCTCCCAGGTTCCTCCGGTACTGACGACCCCGGTGGCCCGGGTTGTCGCACGACTCGACCTGGGGTGGACCACCCGGAACGCACTGATCGCGATGGCGGACGAGCTCAATTCCGCTGACGCCGATGGGATACTGGCTGCCTTGGCGATCGCCTCTTCACGAGGCGGGGTCGGTGCTCGCCCCATGCTCTCCGCGCTGGCCGAGAACACCCAGATGCGATTGCGCGCCATGCGCGAAATCGCCGCGGAACGAGCCAAACCCCGGGCCGTGGTGCGCCAAGTCGTTGGCATCACACTCGCGATCCTGGTCGTGGTCTGGTTACTGTCGCCCGGATATTTCGGTCCCTATGGAACGCCAACCGGGCAGCTGCTGGCGTTGACATTGACCGCTTTCTACGTGGGGGCATTGCTGATACTGCGCCGCAGGACCCTTCCGAAACCGGCTGCCCGTTTCCTCAGAGGGGAACCGAGATGAACATCCTGGGTCCCTTCATGGTGGCAGGAATGGTAGTCGGCGCCGGTGCTCTGCTGATCATCATGGGCACCCTGCGATCCCCCATACGTCTCACGGATGCCTTCGCAGCCCTGGAAGGTTCCGTTCCCGAAACGCAGGAGACACGCTCGGAACACAGAGGCCTGGAAGCGCTCGGAGATTGGTTACACGCTACCCACAAGCTACCGCTCACCCACAACCAGCAGCGTCTCCTTCTGTTGTCAGGACGAAGCGTCGCCGATTTCTTCGCTGAAAAACTGGTGCTGGCCACAACGGGGTTGCTTCTACCTGCAATCTGGTTCGTCATACAGACGGTCCTCGGAAACCCGACGACGCCTGTCCCCCTGCTCCTGGGTCCTGTCCTCGGAATCGGCGGATATTTCCTGGCAGATCTGAGATTGGCGAGAACATCCCGCCGGGTGAGCAGAAGCACTTCGGAGGCGGTTCACACCTTCTTCGATCTCGTCGCCCTTGAACGTCTGGCGAATGCCTCTGCAACCCAGGCCGTCACCCAAGCGGCCACCATTTCCGGCGCACCACTATTCCGTCGCATGACGACCGGTCTGGAGCGGTGTCGGCTGGAACAAACCACGCCGTGGCGGGAACTGCACCGGATCGCCGAAGAGTGGGACATGCCGGAATTGAGCGATTTCGCCGACATCATGCGCCTCGAGGAGCAAGGAGCAGCACTCGCTGAAACCTTGCAGGCCAGGGTCCGGGAGCTCCGGGAAGGGCATCTGGCGCAGCAACGCTCCCGTGCCCAGGAGGACACCGAGTCCCTCACCATCTGGATGACCCTGCCAGCTCTGTTCCTCGGCCTGGGCTTCATCATCCCACCGCTGTTCACCCTCATCGGTTTGTGAGAACCGGCATGAAAAAGATCTGTGGAAAACGGAGACCACACCAGTCGACCACCCAAAGTGAAAACCAGATAGGGAAGAAGGAACCATGTCCCCCTTGTTGAATCTCCTCCAGCAGTACCTGACCCTGCTCATCCCGCCCCGCCGCGACGAGCGCGGATTATCGCAGTCGACGGAAAACGCCATTCTCCTGGCAGGAGCCGTGACCATCGCTCTACTCGTGGTCAGCGTCATCACGAAATTCGTGGAGGCAAAACTTCCCAAGTGAACCGACGAATGGAACCGCCCGGAAGGAATCCCAGCGTGAGACGAGTTGCGAAAGCCACCGGCGCCGCTGTTCTGCTCGCCGTCCTGCTGTTGGGCGTGCCCTGGGCACTGCTCTGCTGGGGCCGGCTGGCTGACCTGGCGACGGTCGACTGGGGAAACGCCCTACTACGTCCCGACGACGGTCGCATCATCCTAGGAGTGCTGTCGTTGCTTGGCTGGCTGGCCTGGGGATTACTCGCCCTGACCACCATCGGCGAGCTGCTGCACGCTACTTCACGAGGTCGGATCAGATTCCACGTACCCGGCGCGGGCTGGCTCCGTCCCGTCGTCGCTTTGCTGGTGGCTGCCGCGCTGTCACCACTGCTGGCGGCGAATGCTTCCTCACCCCTGCTCGATACTCCCGCAGCAGTTGCAGCACTGACAGAGGTCACTCCCACCGACCCCACCGATACGGCGTCCCACACCACTCGGCAGGAACCCATCACATGGCGGGAGTACAAGGTGCAGCCAGGTGACGAGCTGTGGGATATCGCCGAACACGAACTCGGTGCAGGGGAAAGATGGCGCCAGCTGATTGCCGCAAACCCGGGGATCGACGTGGATCATCCCCCTCCTCCGGGAACGATCCTGCGGCTGCCCATGACGGTGACCGTGGAGTCAGGAGATTCCCTCTGGCACCTGGCTGAGCAGCACCTCGGGGATCCCGAGCGCTGGCCCGAGCTCCACGATGCCAACCGGGACCGTATCACCGACCCCGACGAGATCGACACCGGTTGGGTGCTCACCCTGCCCGGGGCGGACGTTGCCGCCCTGGGCACACCGTCACATCCCGCCCCGCCCACCGCCAGCGAGCCAGTCCCCACACCCACTCCCTCACCGGAAACGACTCCCACGCCCTCACCCCTCCCATCCCCGACTGAAAGCCCTGGCCCAGCATCCGAGACCTCTTCCGTGGAGGAACACCCCGACCTGTCGGGTTACCTCGGCCCGATCGGGGGTCTCCTGGCGGCGGGGGTCATCACAGGCCTTTCGCTGCGCCGTCGAAGCGCCCTACAAACCCGTCCCCTCGGACGCCGCTCCATATCCGTCCCATCCCCTCTGGAACATTTCTGGACGGCCCTGGGACGCCGAGGAACACAACCCCGACCCAATGACCCCGTCAACCCCTCCCCCACCTCCGTGCTGTTGGGCTGGCGCGGAGAGGAGGAAGTCTGGATCACTCTGGAGGAGAGTCGTTGCCTCTGGCTCTCCGGTCCCCACCCAGAGGTCCTAGGCATGACCGCCAGCACCTGGACAAGTCTGCTGTGCGCGCAGTGGTCATCCGAGGTCGATGTGGTTGCAGCCAACCCCCGGGAAGCCTGGGCCGAAGCCATCGACGATCCTCGCCTCGTGGTCATGCCATCCACCGACGACGCCCTGACACACCTGGAACAACTCTGCGCTGGTCGCCGCGTGGCGCTCGGTTCGGCTTCGCTCACAGCAGTGCGTTCGGATCCGGACCGGACCACCGGATTCGCCCCCACGGTATTCATCCTCTGCGATCCACTGACCCACCAGCAGGTGATCCGCGTCGCCCAGGCACTCGAACTCGGCCAGGTCGGGGTCAGCGTGATAGCCCCAACTCGGCAACGCCCCTCCGCTCCAGGAAACCATCTGGAGTTGCAGGATGCTCGGACCGCGAGGCTGGACTCCGGAGAGGAGTTCGAGCCCCAGCTCATCCCGGGACCTGCCCGTCACGCGTTGGTCGAGTTGTTCACGTCCTCGATCGCACCGGAGTCGGAGCCTGCCCCCTGGTGGTGCGATGACCCTCTTCCCCCCAAAGAAACCCCGCTGCCCGGCAGCGGCCCCGTCAAGGAACCACCCATGGCCGCCGAACCTCACTCACCGACGCTGCTTCTCCTGGGGGAGGTGGACCTGGTGGCCTGCGACGGCTCGCGACCGGCCCGGGCCACCGGGCGCTGCCTCGAATGCTGCGCCTGGCTGCTGTCCAATCCGGGAGCAACCCCCACCCAGATGCGGGAATCACTGATGGTCGCCGAGAGCACCAGGCGCTCGAACATGTCCAGGCTGCGTGGCTGGTTGGGAAAGGGACCGGAGGGAGAACACCTGCCCGATGCCTATTCCGGACGCATCCGGCTCGCTGCCTCCGTTTCGAGTGACTGGGAGAGATTCCAGTCACTGCTCGCAGGCGGGGTCAACCGGGCCGGCGAAACATCACTGGCCGAGGCACTCGCGCTGGTCCGAGGAACACCACTAGGAAGTTTCGAATTCCAGTGGAGCTGGGCAGAACAACTGCGCAGCGACATGGTGAACATGATCATTGACGCCGCGGCGGTGCTGGCGGATCGTTGCACGGCCCGCGGGGAACATGCACTAGCCGACTGGGCCATCTCCCAAGGAATCCGCGCCGCAGGGGACGTGGAGCCCTTGGTCGTACGGCGGATTCGCTCGCTCGCCCAGCGCGGCGACCGGGCTGGAGTGGACCAGCAGGTGCTGCTGCTCACACGTGAGGCGCGCGCCTCAGGACGAGACCTCGGGCCAGATTCGGTACGCATGATCCAAGAGGCCCTCCACACTTGCCGCCGAGGGACCCACCGCGAACGATCCGACGCCGGGTAACCGCCCCCGAACAGGGTCAGATGAGCGCTCCGAGCAGATGAGGCAGGATGGCCAGCGAAGCGGCGATCACCACCAGCACGGTGTCCTCGCGAGTCCATGCGGCTTCCCCCAACCAGGTTCTGGGGCCCGGGGCGGAGTAACCGCGCGAGTCCATGGCGATCGTCAACCGCCCAGCTTGCCTGACTGAAGCCACCAGCAACGCAAGACACAGCGCCCCCCACTCACGCGCCTTGCTGAGCGGGGAACGACCAGCACCGACACCACGGACCCGTCGTGCCCGCGAGATCTCCTGCCACAGTTCAGCGAACCCATCGAGCCGGCGGAGGGCCGCAACCACTGCCAAGACAAGACGCGACGGTAAGCGCAACCGGCCCCCGAGATGGTCCCCGAGGGCGGTGGGTTCCAGGAAGGAAGCCGCCACCACACCGGGCAGCACGATGAATGCCACCCGCAGGGCGGCCACGAGCGCGGGTTCAATGGCACGGGGGTCGGAGAGCAGCCAGTTGGACCATGCGATGGATGCAATAGCGATACCAGGGGCCACCAGCCGTCCGAGTGGGAACCGAAACCGCAACAGCACCATTCCCACCGCAACCAGGGCCGCCACCCCAATCGTCAGCGGCAGCAAACCCCCTGCGATGACACCAGATGCGGTGAAGAAAACCGCACCGAGCAGCAGGGAGAGCGGCCCACTCCTCCCCAGCAACCCCCTGGCTCCTACCTCTTCCTGCGCGATCGGAGAACGCTCCTCCTCAGCCGTGGGCGGGGAGGGCAGGCCAATCCGCCGGTCGGCCAGGCGCGTCAAAGCGGCATCGTGGGTAGCAACTAACACCCCGATTCCGGCCTCCCGGGCCGAGAGCAGGACACCCGCCACAGCAGCCCAGGTCACCCGGTCCAATCCCACGGTGGGTTCGTCCGCCAGGAGGACACCAGGTGTGTGGAGCACTGAGGAGACAACGGCCAGGCGTCGCTGTTCACCGCCCGACAGGCTCAACGGATGACGATCCTCCATGTCGCCGAGTCCCACCGCCGCCAGGAGCCGCCGGGCCCGGGCCTTCACATCCTCCCGGTCGCCTCCCAACACCAGGGCGGTGGCAGTCAGGGAGGACAATACGGTGTCCCCCACAACCAGGCCCTCCGCGAATTGCGGAACCCAGCCTGCTCTCGCCGCGAGCTGTCGTGAGGTGAGGCGTGCTGGATCGTCACCCCCGATCCTCACCTCGCCTGATGTCACGGGCAGCGTTCCCAGGAGAGCGGCCAGCAGGGTGGACTTACCCGCCCCGCTGTCGCCGTTAAGGGCCACCAGTTCTCCTTGCCGCAGCTCCACGTCGACGTCACACAGCACCCGCCGCGGCTTTGCTTCCCGGGTGCTCTTCAGGGTGAGCGGTGGCCTCCGGTCAACCGTGATTCCCCGGGCCTGGGCCATGACATCCCTCATGTCCCGGGACGCGTTTCTTCCGAGGTCGACAGCGACAGGTTCCGGGTCGGGCGCCCCCGGAACCCAGAGCCCCAGCTCGAGGAGGCGGGCACCCATGGTCTCCACAACCTCCTCGAAGGGACCATCTGCGAGAACACGTCCTGCATCGATCACCACCAGCCGCTCCACGATCCCGTTCCACCCAGCGATGTCGTGATCAGCGACTACCAGGGTGGCACCGGTGCTGACGACCACGTCGTTCACTGCATCCCGCAGCCGAGCGGCCGAGGGAGCATCGAGCATCGCCCCCGGCTCATCAAGGAGAAGCACGTCGGGTTTCATGGCCAGTGCTCCCGCCAGCGCCAGCCGCTGGGCCTGCCCACCCGACAACGCCGCCGTCGGATGTCCGGGAAGGAAGGGAAAATCGACCAGCTCCAACGCCTCGGCGATCCGGTCGTGAATCTCCGTGACCGGCAGGCCGAGGTTCTCCGGCCCGAAGGCGACGTCACGCTCCACAGTCTCGGCGACGATCGAGTCGAAAGGTTGTTGACCGGTCAGGACGACATCACCGCGACCCGCGACCGCCGGAAGACCCCCAACCGTCACCTCACCCGAAAGCTGCCCCGGGGTGTGATCCTCCAGCACTCCTGCGAAGGCCCGCAGCAGGGTGGATTTACCCGCCCCACTGACACCAGCCAACAGGACTCTCTGCCCCGCCCCGATCTCGATGTTCACGTCATCCAGGAGCGGATGATCTGTTCCCAGGGGCTGCCAGGTGAGAGCAACCGCCCGCAATGCCCCCCGTTCAGCCACGCCGGACCAGGTGCTCCCGACCTGCGGGGAAGGCATTCAACGCCCCAGTCGCGGCCATCGCCCTGACCAGGCCCCAACCTCCGGGACCGGAGATCGCACTGCAGGAAACGACTGCGCAGCCGAGGGCCACCAGCTTCATGCTGAAGGTGTACTCACCCTGGTAGACCCACCATTCCCAGCAACACAATTCGAGGATGGCGGAGAGCGCACCTGCCAACACCGCCACCCCGAGACGGAATCCCCTCCACACAAAGACCGCGAGGATGATCTCAACCCCGAGCGCCTGCAAAGCGCCCGAGATCATCACGTTCAGCCCCCACTGATTTCCCAACAGCGCCTCGACAGTGGCGGCCACGATCTCGCAGAGCAGGGCAGCCCCGGGACGGCGCACCACGAACCCACCCACAACCGCGGGCAACACCCACACTCCGAGAGTCAGACTCGCCAGGGGCGGGAAGGCGGTGTTGAGCAGCGCCGACACCGCGGGGTAGAGCAGCAGATCCCATCCCCAAAAGGCGACGCCCAGCGCGACGCCGAGAATGGCGGTGGTCACAAGATCCACGGAACGCCACGCGAGGGGTCCCCCCACCGCGAGCTGTGTCCTCGGGGTCGTTGTGCTGGCGGTTGCAGTCATGTCAACTCCCATGGTTCGCCGGATGTCCCGGTTTCCTCAGGGAGGTCGCGGCGAGCGCACCCGTCGCGACCGGAGATTCCCGACTCCCTACGCCGGTGCTAACCGGTTCAGGTTCGAGGGTCTGCGGTTACCCGCACTCTCAGCGCAGCTGCGCTCCCCTGTCGTATCGAAACGAACTCTAGTTGCTGCGCTTCACCGGCGCATCTCGACCACGCCCTCCCGATTGGACGGAACCTCCTATTACGATGGCCCGGTGACGAGAAGGCTGATGACCTGGATGCTGCTGCTGGCGGCCATCGCCGTCGGCATCGTCGCCACCCCTTCCCGGGCTAACGAGCCCGTCGACGTGAGCATCGAGTCCCTCACCCCTCAAATGTTGGACCGTTCGCAACCGGACCAGCTCATCACCATCACCGGGATGGTGCGCAACACCACTGATCAGGTCGTCGAAAATGCCAGCGTTCACTTCTGGCACTCGACCAAGCCGATCACGGAACACGCCGAGCTCGAACAAGTTCTCACCCCCGGCGCGACGCAACCCCAGGGGAGCCGGGTCACGAATTCCAAGGAGAACTACCAGGATCTCGGCGAGCTGTCCCCGGGGGCCTCCGTGAAGTTCACGGTGAGCGCGACCACGAAGGATCTGGCCCTGTCCTCGAAGACGGATGCCGTCTACCTTTTCGGGGCGCTGGTCCGCTCCAACTCGTCCACTCAGGGCCCCATGAACGTGGGACGTGGCAGGGCGTTCGCCGTCGCCACAAAGAAGCCTTTGCAGGTCTCGACCATCGTGAAGCTCACCGCCCGCCCCACCCTGCTCGACAACACCGATTTCCAAGACAACTCCCTCGAATCCCGGCTCGTGGGAGAACTGTCCAAGCTGTTGGAGGCGGCTGAAAAACCCGAAACCTACACGCTGCTGGACCCTTCCCTGCTCGTCGAGGCCCAGGTATTGGCCGGGGAACACACCGTCGCTGGCCAGGCCGCTGCGCCGAGCGAGACCGCCAGCAATTTCGTAAGCCGCATCAAGAGTTTGATCAGTACAGGTCGAGTAATGCGGCTGCCATTCGGAAACCCCAACCTAGCGCGTCTGCACGCTGCCGGGGACCTGTCCGGTTTCGAGGCCGCATTGGGATGGTCCGAGACCGCTTTACAGGCATCGGGGCTTGAACAGACCATCAGCAACGCACCCCTCGTCGCCGACCTGAATGAGAACGACTCCCAGGACCTGGCGTTGACGCTGGCCCTCCACGGCTTCCAGAAGGTTTTCGGAAACAACTTCATATCCAGCGGCGAGATAAGCACCACGAACCACGACCTCAAGGCTCACGCCCTACGCATCTCCCCCATGGACCTGCCTGGGATAAGTCCTGGAAACACCTTCACGGGCGCACAGATCTCAGGACGTCGCCTGGCCGAGGGACTGCTGGGAGGAAACCCGACGATCCACATGATCCGAGAGGCCAAGGACATCACTCGTGCAGAGCTCCTGGCAGGCTCCGAAACCCCCGCCCCTCTCCCTGAACCCAGCGGCCAGGCCCGCTACGAAGTACCAAAGGAGCAGACCACATCGTGGCCCAAGCTGCGTTCCCAGGTGCAGGGCATCTTTGACTCCACCCAGCTTCTGGAAGAGTTGACAGGAACCGACCGCACGGCCCTGAACGCAACCATTGCTGCTCGGGCCTTCAACAGCGCTTTCCAATCCGAGCAGGAGGCGATGGATTTCGTCAGCGCAACCCCGAGCGAGAAACTGGCCCCGTCCGCTATCCGATTGAGCGCCGCCAGCCAGTTCGTGATGGGATCCGAGACCAACAACTTCCCTGTCACGATCAGCAATCCGCTCCCCATCACAGTGAAAGTGCGAGTGCAGTTCGTCAGCGACTCCCCCAACCGGATCCGGGTCGCCCCCTCCGACCTGGTGACCCTGGGACCTGGCGAGCACCGAACGGTGAGCATCTCCCCGTCCACCACATCCAACGGTGTAGTGACGGTGCGGGCCCAACTCACGACGGAGCAGGGAACGGCATTCGGTTCAGTGGTGCCGGTGGAGATCACGGCCACCGGCCTTGGGCGAGTCGGCTGGATCATCATCGTCATCTCGGGTGCAGTAGTGGGCGGAGGCACATTCCTGCGTATCAGGGCAGTGCAGAGGGAACGAGCCAGGGAGAGTCGTGAGCAGTAGTGCCGGTAGCGGTGTGAGCAACACCCGCAAATTGCTTTCCGCGAGCGCCCTGATGGCCGCCGGGACGCTCGTTTCCCGGGGTCTCGGAATCCTGAGGACGATGCTGGTGGCCTTCATCCTCGGCAACGGCACCCGACAGGCCGACATCCTGTCGTTGGCGAGCACGATCTCCAATGGCATGTACATCCTGTTCGTGGGTGGCGCGGTCAACACTGTTCTGGTACCGCAGATCGTGCGCGCCATCCGTCATGACGAGGACGGCGGCGAAGCGTTCACGAACCGGATCATGACCGCTTTCATGTTGGCCATCAGCGTGGTAACGGTGGTCCTGACCCTCCTGGCCCCTCTGATCACGTTCCTCTACTCGTCGGATGCCTACCGCACCCCAGACCTCGAGTCCCAGTACGCCTCGATGGTGGCGCTGACCTACTGTACCCTGCCTCAGATTTTCTTCTACGGCGCCTACACGATGCTGGGGCAAATCCTCAATGCGCGCGACCAGTTCGGTCCCATGATGTGGGCGCCAATCGCCAACAACGTCATCTCGATCCTCGTGCTGGGTTTCTACCTGGTGATCTGGGGCGCCGGAGGGGACCATTCGGGTGCGTTCACCACGGAGCAGATACTGTTGCTAGGTATCGGCTCCACACTGGGGATCGCGGCCCAGGCCCTCGTGCTGATCCCGTTCGTGAAAAAAATCGGCTTCCGGTTCAGGCCACGTTTCGACCTTCGGGGAGCAGGGCTGGGCAAGACCTTCCAACTGGCCAAGTGGACCTTGGGTTTCGTGCTCATCAACCAGGCCGTGCTGATGCTGGTCAACCGTCTGGCCACCTCCGCGACGGCCGCCGGATCTGGTGGAGGCTCCAACGTCTACGGAAACGCCAGCCTGATCTGGATGATGCCGCATTCCCTGATCACAGTCTCCTTGGCAACCGCAATGTTGCCCAACGCATCCCGGCTGGCCGCCGAGGGGGACCTCGAGGGCGTCGCGGCCGAGGCTCGCAAAACAATGCGACTGTCGCTGGTGGCGCTGGTGCCCGCCTCGATGGTTTTCCTGGCACTCTCCGACCCCATGGCCATCCTGTTGTTCGGCCATGGCCAGGGCAGCCGCGACGCCAACCTGATCGCCTGGGCTCTTGGGGCCTTCGCCCTGGGCACGGTTCCGTTCACCGTGCAGTTCATCTGCCTTCGTACCTTCTACGCCCTGGAGGACACCCGCACCCCGTTCCGGCTGCAGCTCGTGATAGGAGGCGTGAACGCAGTAGGCGCCCTGCTGCTAGTCCATCTGATCAATGATCCCTCGTGGACAGCGGCGGCACTCGCAGGAGCCTATTCGTTGGCCTACCTGGTGGGGGTCCAGCTCAGCTGGCGCCAACTCAAGCGGAAAATACCCCACCTGAACGGTCGGGATCTCATGATGCACGTCGCCCGCTTGGGTATCGGCGCAGGCAGCGGCGCCCTAGTAGCGTGGTTCCTATCCAACCTGATCCTGGATGCACTCCCCGGCGGAATTCTCGGCCCCCTGCTGGCGCTGTGTCTGGGAGGCGGCATCATCGGGGCCGGTTTCCTGGTGGTGGGCAAGGCGCTGAAAGTCCGGGAGCTCGCGAGCCTCGGCGACATGATCCGTTCCCGGCTCGGACGGGGCACGCCCTCCGCTCCCACTGAGGACGAGAAACCGCAGAAAGAACCGTCCCTGCCACACATCCCCACCATTGGTGCGGAACCCGCCACCGCGGCCGCTCTGGTGGATGACCTTATGCCGACAGGCCTGCACACAATCATCGCCGACGGCACTTTCAACGGTTGGAACGCGGCACGCATACCGGAGGAGTCCATGGCTGCAGCTCTCGAACTACCAAGCCTGGTGGGCAAACTCACCCCGGATCCTGCAGACGTCGATCCGGATTCCACCGATGACCTCGTGGCCACCCGGATAACCCCCGCCGTGCAGAACACCCCGGCTCCCGAACCCTCGGTCTCGCCGGTCGAGACAAGCATGCAGGCGCAGATCATCGGCCCGGACGAGCCCTCCATGTTCGAGGGAGTCGACGAAATCACCTCGGGCCAGCGCTTGATGAGCACTGGCGACCTGCTCTCCACACGATTCCGCATCGAGGAACTAATCACGGTACGGGACGGCATTGAAACGTGGCGCTCCCACGACCTGGTGCTTTCCCGCGATGTCATGGCGCACATCATCCCGGAGGGCAGTCCCCACACCACCAACCTGCTGCAGGCGGCCCGCAAGGGAGCAATCGCCACCGATTCCCGTTTCCTGCGGGTGCTGGATGCCGTCAGCCTGGACAACGATCCGCGCGAGATCGGCGGCTACATCGTCTGTGAGTACGCGCATGGCAGTTCACTTGCCAACTTGCTGAAACACGGCCCACTCAGCACGCTGGAAGCAGCCTGGGTCGTCCGGGAACTGGCGGATGCCCTCACCTCGTTGCACGGACAGGGACTGTTTCACGAGCAGCTGACCCCCAACAACATCGTGATCACGACCCTCGGCGCCGTGAAACTGGCCGGTTTCGGGGTCGAGGCCGGGTTCCATCCGAACACATCCGTGAAGTGGAGCGACCGTGAGGCGGCCGATGTGCGAGGGCTCGCCAGTCTGCTGTACGCAATGCTGGTGCTGCACTGGCCGGGTGGGGACATGTTGGGTCTTCCCGCTGCCCCGCTCGTCAACGGAGAGATCGCCTTGATGAGCTCCGTGACCCCCGGTATCTCCCCCGCCTTGGATCGCATCTGTGCAGCAGCCCTGGCGGGACAGGAGTTGGCACCAGATCAGCGGATCACAACGGCCTCCCAATTGGCCTCGGAACTCGCCACGGTGCTGGGAACAGCAGATGCCTCCCCGGACCTGGAAGCCCGGGTCAGGCAGCCGCAGAACCCCATCCCGACCCACCTGCGGCCCACCCCACTGGACTCGATGCCGACACCCGTGGTTCCCGACTCCACCGCGACGCAGGTGCAGCCGGCAGTGGCCCGGCAATCCCGCCAACGGGTGGTGGAGACCAGTGCAGTGGAGGAGGTGAAATCCGCCAAGCCCACCTACGAGGGCAGGCCCCTGTTGTGGGTGGTTCTGGTGGCAGCGATCGCCACTCTCGTGATCTCCTTGATCGTGGTCGCGATCAACAGCATCGGCAGGCCCGAGGCCCCCGGGTCCAGCTCCCCCACGCCCACGGCCAGCGAGTCACAGGAGGCACCAGCCACCGGCACCGTCATCCCCGTGGCCACTGTCACCGACTTCGATCCCCGGGCCGACAATGGCAACGGGCAGGAACATCCGGACCAGGTGAACAACGCAATCGACGGCGACCCCAGCACGGGCTGGTCCACCATGCAGTACCTGGACAACCCCAAGCTGGGTGGTTTGAAACCGGGTGTCGGGCTGGTGCTCGATCTGGGAAAGCCAGTCAAGCTAGGAGAGATCGAGGTGACCTTTGCCGCGGCCGGCGAAACAGTCGAGCTGCGGGTCCCGGAAAAGGAGGCCACGGACAAAGCCCCCATGGACCGTCAGGCCCAGTGGAGGACTGTAGCCACAGCCGAGGACACCTCGGAGCAGACCGTCCTCACACCCACTGAAGAGGTCACCAGCCGCTATGTGCTGATTTACCTCACCAAACTGCCGGAGGTCTCGTCGGGACGCTACGTGGGGACCGTGAACGAGATCGTCGTCAAACAGGGGTGAGGGACGTCGTGGGCGCGGCCCCGACCGGTCCGCTACGGTTTCTCCATGACCGACGGTGACCTGGAGATCCATGTGCTGGCCGACTCAACCGGTGAGACAGCTGTGCGGTTGGCCCGAGCAGCCCGCGCCCAGTTCCCGGATGCGCACTTCGAGATCATCAGGCACCCCCGACTGGGAAAACTGGACGCCATGATGAAGGCCTTGGGCACCTTGAAGGAACGGGCAGGCCGCCCGATGGCCGTGTTCTTCACGTTGGTGAACGCCGAGATGCGGAGCCTGGTGATCAACGCCTGTGAAGATCTCGCGATCCCCTACACCGACCTGATGGGCGATGCCCTGGGCGCTCTGGAGAGAATCTCCGGTCACACCGCCGACGAGGTTCCCATGCGCCCCGTGGGTGTGGAGGCCGACTACTTCGTGCGGATCGCCGCGATGGAGTTCGCGATCCGCAACGACGACGGAGCCATACCGGCTGCGCTCCGGGAATGCGACATCTGCCTGATCGGGGCCTCACGTTCCGGCAAGACCCCGCTGTCGATCTACTTGGGATATCTGGGTTACAAGACGGTCAACATTCCTCTGATTCCCGGTATCCGACCGCCCGAAGAGCTTTTCGGTATCGACCGCTGGCGCATCGTCGGATTGACGATAGACGCCGAACGCCTGCTGCAGATCAGGTCGCGCCGTGTGCAGGGGCTGGGGGGGTTCGGCACCCACGACGGCTACGCGGACCTGGGACAGATCCTCAATGAACTGGACGAAGTAAGCGCCATTCAGCGACGGCTGGGCGCGCCCATCGTCGACACCACTGGCCTCGCCCTGGAAGAGGCCGCGGCGCGGATCATCGACATCGTCGACGAACGCGCCCGGAGGGCGGACTCCCATCTCCGCCGGCCTGCAGGACAATTGCGCATCGCCCCCTGATCGCTTCGCGACCACCGCCCCTCCAGGCAGTCCTTCGGACAGGTCCGGAGCGGCTGCGGGATGGCTCGGTCACATGCCCTCGTGGGCGTAGCTGCGAGGATCGTTGATGGGCTCGATGTGCCCGGTGACGTTCATCCGCGGAAACTCGGCGACGATCTCATCGGAGAGGTCCTCCAGGAAATCGTGACCCTGTTTGACACTCCAGTCATCCGGGACAAGCAGGTGGAAATCCATGAACTGCCGGGCCCCGGAGACCCGGGTGCGCATCTGGTGGAAGGCGATCCCGGCACCGGCCCTACGGGTGAGTATCATGCGCAGCCGTTCGTTGTCCCGCTCCGGAAGGGACGCATCCATCAGTCCCTCGGTCGATTCCTTCACCAGACCATAGCCGGTAAACAGGATGTTGATTCCCACTGCGATGGCAATCACCGGATCGAGCCAGCTCCATCCGCTCATCCACACCAGCACGATCCCCACCAACACTCCGACCGAGGTCCACACGTCGGTCATCAGGTGCTTGCCGTCAGCTGTGAGTGTGATGGAGTGGTGGCGTTTCCCGGCCCTGAGCAGCACGAGTGCCACGGCTCCGTTGAGTACGGAAGCAATCATGGAGATCATCAATCCAATCCCCAGCGATTCGATGGGCTGGGGGAAGACAAGCCGCTGGAGCGCGAACACGACGATGGAGATCGCGGCAACGAAGATCATCACGCCTTCCACGGCCGCCGAGAAGTATTCGGCCTTGGTGTGGCCGAAGTTGTGATTCGCATCTGCGGGCCTCGCAGCCACCTTCAGCACGATCAACGCCACAGCGGCGGCGACGAGGTTCACCAGGGACTCGGCTGCGTCGGCCAACAGCCCGACGGAACCGGTGACCAGCCAAGCCCCCGCTTTCAGCAGGATGGTGGCGAAGGCCGCGGCCACGGCCAACCAGCCGTAGCGACTCAGGTCCAGGGGCTCGGAGGATCGTTGAGGGTTTGGCGACACATTCTCATGCTCGGTGTCTGGCGAGACGGAATCAACCCCTGGAAGGCTCGACTTCCCTATGTCGTACCCACCAGGGGCGGATGGGGTTCGATCCAGGTGCGGGCGCCATCGGTGACCCATCGGGTGGCATGCCCGAGGTGCTCGGCCGGCAGATATCCGGCCCTCAGGTCCGCAACCGACACCGGCGACGCCCCGGTCAGGTCCGCGACCTCCGGGATCAGGTCGGTGATCACGGCTGCCAACGGCATGGCCAGGCTCTTCCGGTTGGCAACCAGCGTTGCCAGCACCTCATCATCCATCCCTCGGGTCACCACCACGAGCGGTCGGTACAAGGCGATGGGGATCATCAACTCCCGCACGCTCACCCCGGTGCCCTCGATGACGAGCACGTGCGCGTCCTCAAGGTCGACACGACCGTTTACGTCGGCGAAACCCGGGTCGGCGAGTCCGATCTCCAGCCGTTCCCCTTTCGGCTCCTTCCTGAGGAGCGACCGTTTGACGCCCGGAGCGGGTAGATCGTCGATCTCCGACTGGGTCAGGTACCCGGGAGCCTCCTCAGTCGTGTCCCGCGCGGGCTTCCCCTCCACCTGACGTCGCCGTCGCACATCTAGGTAGACAGCCAGAATCAGCAACGGTAGTCCAATGGCCAACACCCACAACAACCCGCCCAGTTCGCCCATGCCCCCAAGACTGCCATGTGGACCGGGCAGAGGCAGTGTGGCTAGACTGTGTCCGCCCCTATAGCTCAGTTGGCAGAGCAGTGGACTTTTAATCCATGGGTCGCGGGTTCGATCCCCGCTGGGGGCACGAGGAAACCAGACAGGACAGCACCGGCCCCGCGCCTACAGTTCCGATGTTCTCCGCTTTGCACAGGCCGTCACGCTCGGCGTCGCACCCCGACGATTCAGCGCGATGATGTCCCCAGGATCGGCTCGAATCTCCTGGTACGCAGCCTGAGGACACTGAACCCCCATGCCGCCAGGGAGCACAGCACCATGGTGACGACGAAATGCCCGAGCCCGTCGGACAGGCTGTTGGCGATGGGTGTGTCGAGGGCGTAACCGGTCAACTCGCGGGTAGACCACAAAGGCATAAGCCCGGCGTAGGAGCTGTCGGGGTCGACGAGCAGCTGAACGGCCATCAAGGCCAACAACGCAAGGGCTCCCTCGAGCTCCCTGACGATCACCAGGCTCACCACCGCACCCAGCGGCGCCCCGATGAGCACGGTCACGACCAGCAGCAGCAACACCGACCACACCCGGGGTAGGTCGTCCAGGGTGAGGGCGACGACCCCGAAGTAGATCACGGCCAGGCCCAGCCCGACGGTGAGCACGGCCGCCAGCCGTCCGGCGAAGAGGGACGAAGGCGAGGCACCCGCTACCACCAGTCGCCTGTCCAGGTCGCGCGCAGCAATGAAGGTGAACAGCGACAGCGTCGCCACGGCCCAGCCGATCCCGATCGACAGGAACCGGATCGCCTGCCAGTGCACATCGATGCGTACCAGGTAGAAGGCCAGCGGGAGCAGCAGGATGAACACCAGGGCCGTGATGCGCCGACTCATTTCCTGCAGACTGGTGACGAGCACGGCCCGGATCATCACACGCCCTCCCCCGGGTGAAGCTCAATGACGTGGTCGATGTCATCGAAGTCGTGCAGCATGTGCGTGATCATGAGGATCCCGGCCCCGCGGTCGCGCCAGCGCAGCAGTTGGCTGCGGAAGATCAGGTAGGAGTCCTCGTCGAATCCCTGGTAGGGCTCATCGAGCAGGATGAGATCGGGGCAATCCAGCTCGGCCAGCACCACGTTGAGTTTCTGCCGAGTGCCACCCGACAGGCGCGAGGCCACGATGTCGCGACGCGGTCGCCAGCCGAGCAGGGACGCGAGCCTGCGTCCCGTCCCCTGGGCTTTCCGGACCCCCATGCGGGTGGCGGCCCCGAAGAGACGGAAGTGTTCGTCCGGGGTCAACAGCGGGGCAACCCCGCCTAGTTGCGGGGCGTAACCGATGCGCGGGACCCGCTGGACCACACCTGCCGAAGGGCGAATCAGGCCGGCGCAGATCCCGAGCAGCGTGGACTTCCCGGAGCCGTTCGCACCCACCACGGCGGCAATCTCGCCAGCCCGCAGCTCCAGATCGATGCCGCGGAAAATCTCACGCCTCCCGTAACTCTTCGAAACGGATTGCAGCCGCAGCACGACCTCTCCCCCGCCACGGCTCGCGCCGAGCGCTCCGGTCTCGGCCACGTGAAGGGTCCTGACCAAGGTGGAGGCGTAGGCGACAGCAGGCCCGTACAGTTCCTGCGGATCGCGGCTCGCATCCCGGGCCTCCTCCGCCGCGTCGCGCGCCAGTCCGTCCGCCTCAGCGCGACCCAGACCGGCCTCGACGAGCTGTCCGACCAGCGTCCGTTCCCATTCCCCAGTCATCGATTCGACTCCTCACCGCCGGCATCCGCCGCTGCCTCGGAGACGACCCGTTCGACGGCGTCGCGGAAGCTCCGCCATTCAGCCCGGCGCCGCGACGCCTCCTCCGCTCCGAGGGGTGTCAGTTCGTAGTACTTGCGCACTGGGCCCAGCGTGCTCGGCACCCGAGTCACTCGAACGAATCCTTGTTTCTCCAGACGCAGCAGGGCCGGATAGAGCGTCCCACCGGGAATCTCCCCGAATCCCGCCTCAGCCAGTCCCGCAGCCAGCCCGCGCCCGTACTCGCGTCCCCGGGCGAGCATGCCGAGCAGACAGAGGTCGAGGAAACCGTGGATCCACTGCTGTCGGAAGCCATCGAACATGGTTGTCAACCTAACTAGCTACTGGTAGTAAGTCAACCTGACTACCGGGTTCTGCACCTCACTCCTCACACACCGGGGCGAACTGATCCAACCAGTTCAGCACCGTCCGCACAGCGAGGCCCAGGTTCCCGAGCTGGCAGTGATTGCTGGCGGATTCAGCCGGAGTGAAGATTCGGGCACTCAGGGAGCGCACCCCAGTGAGGGTGGTTATCTGATCGTGAAGGTGTTCAATCGGGACATAGTGGTCTGTGGTTCCGGCCATGAGCAGCACGTCCTGGGTCAGGCGATGGCTGTAGCGGGCGGTCTGGAATCGGAGGGTGGCGCGGATGAAATCGAAAGGATCTTCCGCTCCCATGACCAGCATCCCCTGCTGGATCCCCCAGGCAACCAAAGGATCCCTCGTAGCGATCCTGTTCATCACTGAGTTGACGGCCCGTCTGCCGATGCCCAGCGGGACCATTCGCCGGAGCAGTTCCTGCACCGGAGCAGGCGCAATCCCGGCGAGGGAGCCAAAGAGGTCGGGCAGCACGTCACAACAGATGACCCGCGCGATCCTGGGCTCGAAAGCGGCGGCCCGCACCGCCAACCCACCACCGAGTGAGAACCCGAGGACGGTCACGTCATCGAGCCCGAAGTGATCCAGGACGGCAGCTGTCGGACGTTCCCACTCGGGGATCATCGGAGCCCGACTGGTTTCCAGCACCTCCCCCTGTCCCGGTCCGTCAAAGGCGATGACCTCGAATCCCGCGCCACACAGGACCAGCATCAGGCGGGTGAATTCTTCCAGGTAACCATCGAATCCATTCATCAGCACGACAGTTCCCCGACTCCTCCCCTCGAGGAGGAACCGGAGGGCCGGAATGTCGACGCCGCCGAACGGAATCACGTGCCGGACCTCCGGGCCAATGCCGTACCAGGCGTTGGAGAGATCGCGGAACCGCTTCCACCAGGCATGCCGATGAGGGTCCGACGCGGGGGTCACGAACGCGGCACCCCGGTAGCACATGGCAGCTCGCAAGAGCTCCCCGTCCTCCTCCGCCCGCTCGGCCAGGGGAATGAGCCCGGCAACCAGAGACGTGAAATCACGAATGCCCGGCGCCGCTTTCCGGAGCTGGGTGAGCAGCACCGGGTCGCCGGAGAAGTGGTAGAGGCGGTTGAGCTGGAAATTGATGCTCGGCTCGGGGTGAATCTGCTCGAAGCCGAGCGGGAAGTCATTCACGGTCCAGGTGCGTTGCACGAGCCGCTCCCTTCTCAAACAAAAACGATTATTTTTATTTAAGGGTATGCGGGTGCGCGTCGTGCCACAAACACGACCCCGATCATGGGTCCTGTGACAAGGTGGAGACATGCCTCGTGTAACCCAGGCCTTCCGCGACCGGCAGCGAGCACGCATCTGCGTTGCGGCAGCCCGCTGCTTCGCCCGCATCGGTTTCCACGCCACATCAATGGATGACGTCATCGGCGAGACCGGCATGTCCTCCGCGACGGTGTACCGCCACTTCCCCGGCGGCAAGCAGGAGATCATCCACGAGGTGCGCGCCCTGAGGATCGGGCGGCTGGTGGAACACCTTGACCGACTGACCGAGACCACGCCCATCCCGGGAGTGGCCGAGGCGTTCACCTCGGTCCTGGGAATCCTGCACGACAGCGAGACCGGCACTGACTTCCACACCACCGCGAGGATCGCCGTGAACGCCTGGTCAGAGATGCCGCGCGACCCCGAGTTCCGCGAAGAGATACGGAACCTCTACCTCACCATCAGGACCCACCTGCTGGCCCTGGCAACCCGCTGGTCACGGGAGGGAATCGTCAGCTGCCCCCCAGATATAACCGCCGAGATCTTCCTGCGCATGACGCTAGGATTGCTCGCGGAGGAGGCCATCTTCGGCAGCGTCGACACCTCGGGAGCCGGAGACAGGCTGCAGCACGTGCTGAAGCTGCTTCCCCCCGAGAGCCCCGCCCCACCGCGATGAAACGATCTCGTGCGACGTTATCGGCCAGATGCGCCTTGCATTGGGTCGACAAGGGCTGCCCAGAGGAGGACCGGTGGGCCCTCATCGACGCCGCTCTCAGTGCGCTGGGGGAGATCTCGGTGACCGAGCCGCGGTCCCGGTCCTAGTCCTCCAGCAGGTCGTGGACCACGACCGAGAACTCTCCCCTGCCGATCGCCTCCGTCAGCGCGTCAACCTCCGGGGTCAGGACCCGGTCCTCGCCCAGCGGCGTGATCCGCGCCCGGAGCTGCTCGTGAATACGCGCCGATCCCGTCCCCAGCGGCAGTCCTCGCATTCGTTCCTCCAGCAGGTGGATGCCCTGCCCACTGATGACGAACAGGACCGCCAGGAGCTGATCGAAACGACGGCTGTTGGCCCGCAGACCGTTGACTGCGGCCATCGCCATGGTGTGGAAGTCCTCCTGGCCGCCCTTGAGGGGGAAGGACAGGGCACCGACGGGGTTCGCGAGCAGCTGGATCTCGGGGATCAGCGCAGCTGCGCTGGTGTGCAGCAGGAGCATGCCGGAATTGATCCCGGGTTCTCCTCCGCTCAGTCCGGCGGGAAGTCCGTGGCTCCAGCCGTCGTGCAGCAGCCGGGCCGCCAGGTCCTTGGTGAGCACCGCCAGCCGAGCCAGGCAGCTGTTCACCGACTGCGCCGCGTGCCCCAGAATCGTCGCATCCCAGTTGCCACCGGAGAGGAACTCGCGGCTCTCGCCCGTGTAGTCCGGGATCAGCAGCGG
Source organism: Arachnia propionica (assembly GCF_037055325.1). NCBI lineage: Bacteria > Bacillati > Actinomycetota > Actinomycetes > Propionibacteriales > Propionibacteriaceae > Arachnia > Arachnia propionica. The sequence goes on from NZ_CP146373.1 coordinate 1,226,989, forward strand.
GTTGCAGGTCGACGAGTTCGCCTCGCGGGTGACGTCCTCCCTGGCCCGTTCCAGTTCGCGCAGGATGATGCCGATCTGGTGCGGCACCGACCGGATCGAGGTTGAATCCTGGATGCGCGGGGCAGTCTCTCCCGCACGGCGCCGGCCCTCGTTCGTCGTCCACTGGCTGTCGCCGATGAGTCGCAGGATCAGGTCGTTGGCCTGCATCTCCCAGGGCATGTGACGTTCGGCGTGGATCCGCGGGTCAAAGGCGTTTCGTTCCACCCGCGCCGCCTCGCAGAACAACGCGAACGCACCCAGGAAGGTCTCGACCTGCCGGTAGACCTCCTCGACGGCCAACGCCAGGTGGGCCGTCAGCACTGCCGACCCCGAGATCAACGCGATCGCCTCCCCCGGGGCCAGCTGGAACTCGACGTCTCGCCCCATGGCCGCCCACGCCTGCGGCGCGCACCGTTCCTCGCCGTCGTCGCCGCGCACCCTTCCCGCGACGTCCCCGGTCAGCGCCAGCCCGGCGGCCGCCATGGGTTGGAGGTCACCGGTGCCCATCGAACCGGTTCCGGGTATCACCGGGATGAGCCCCAGGTTGACGGCGTCGTTCATTCGCTCGACCAGTTCGGGACGGGCCCCGGAAGTGCCCCTGGCGAGGCAGTTCGCACGGATGATCAGGGCCAGTCGCGACACCCGGCGCGGCAACACCTCACCCAGGCCGGTGCTGTGCGAACGCAGCACGTTGACCTGGAACCGGAGTTGCTCCTCGGGTTCCAGCCGCCGGTCCTTGAACGGCCCGAGCGCCTGGTTCCAGCCGTAGACCCTCTTCCCGGGGTCCGATTCCAGGATCTCTAATCCCGCCGCCCGGGCGCTCCGCATATGGCCGCGGGAGACAGGGTCCAGCGCGACCTCCACGCGTTCGGCCTTCAGAGCCGCGGCCAGGTCACACCATGTCAGGGAGGCGCCGTTGAGGGTCAGTCGGAGCGGTTCGTTCCTAGTCCGGAACCGTTCCTCGGAGTTCTCACGCCTGTGCACGGATTCCGCCATCCGGGGTTTCCCGGCGTTCCGGAAGATATTTCAGAAACTCGATGCCCATGATCTCCTCACACTCCCCAACGGCGACACGGTCCACCGCCGACGATGACAGCGGCAGTTTCGTGGCATCCACCTTCACCAGGACCACATCACGCCCCTCGGTGGCGTCCTTCACGGCCAGCGGCAGCCCGTTGTCCTTCCGGAGGATGAAGATGGTGTCCGGGTAGGTGGCCACACGCCCGGAGGGGCCGTCGATGGCCATGTACTCGTTGAGGTAAGGGACGGTGTGTTCGCCGATCCGGAAGGTGCCGTGATCCCAGCCTCCTCTGGTGACCAGGTCGACCTCGTGGGTGAGTGGTCCTTCGTCGACGATCTCGCCGCCGAGGAGATCCACCACCGTTCCGGTGACGCGTTTCCCGGCGCGGGATCTGCCCGCCCCGGCCTCCTCCATGGCTCTGCCCAGGTCGAGGGCCAGGGAGATCACGCCCAGCGCGGCGTGTTCCTTCACCCAGCTCAGTTCAACGGGATTGCGGGCCGAAGCGATGAATCCTCCGGAGCGCACCGAGATGTCTCGCAGCACGTCGTCGCAGGTGTCGACGCGACCGATGTTGATGCTCAGGAGGTGCCCGTGGCGGGCCCGGTTGCCGCCCGAGACCACCTGGATGGTTTCGTATCCCTCTCGGGTGGTGAGCCCGAGGGACCCGAGTTTCCCGGTGGGGTGGGCACGCACATCGCCAGCCGCGTCCAGGACCTTCACGCCGAGCGCCGACGACTGGATCCAGCCGTTGAGGGTGGTGGAGTAGCCGTTCTGCCCGGTGATGACGGCGGCGATGGGGTGAGGGGACAGTTCGATCAGTTTCCGCAGCGCGTCGACGTAGTCGATGGGCCGGATCTCCCAGTCGGGGGCGGCCGGGGCGCCGATCGCGGTGACGGTTGCCACCCAGGAGTCCTCCGGCAGCTCGTCGACGCCGGCCAGCACGGGACGGTTGAGGGTGGTGGCCATCCGTCCCATCAGTTCGCCGTGGTCCTGCCAGCCCCCGCCGCCGCAGGCGAAGACCCCCCCGCCGAGAACGGCCCAGCGGGCATCGTCCATGGTCAGTTCACGCATGTCAGTTTCCTTCCGGATCGGTCCGGGTCAGTTTCGGATCAGGTTGAGGGGTGCGCCGTGCGCGCCGGGTTCGTGGGATCGTTGCACCGCGTCGAGGGCGTCCTCGTAGCCCGCGGTGGCGTGGCGGACGACCCCGAGTCCGGAGTCGAGGTCGAGGGCCTGGCGAATCCTGGTGGCCGCTGCCCCGGTGCCGTCGGCGACGACGGTGACCCCCGCCGACTGCATCCATCCGGAGTAGCCGCCGCCCCCGGAGTGCACCGCCACCAGGTCGGCCCCGCCGCTGGCCAGCAGCATGGCGTCGAGGATGGGCCAGTCCGTCACGCCGTCGGAGTCGTCGCGCATGCCCTCGGTGCCGATCCTGGGGTGGGTCATACCGGCCGCATCCAGGTGGTCGCGGCTGAAGGCGACCGGTGCGCTGATCCTCCCGTCGGTGACGGCCTCGTTGACCGCGAGGGCCAGTGCCGAGCGTTCCCCGTATCCGAGCCAGCAGGACCGGGCGGGCAGGCCCTGGGCGGGGATGTGGCGGCGCGCCAGGTCGATCCACCGGGCGATCTCGGGGCGTTCGGGGAACATCGTCGCCGCCAGATCGTCGACCACCGCGAGGTCGTTGTCGTCGCCGGAGAGAATCATCCACCGGAAGGGGCCGATGCCGCGGCTGAACAGCGGTCGCAGGTAGCCCTCCATGAAACCGGGGATCTCCGCGAAAACCCGCTGTTTCTCGGCCTCGCTGAGGATGTGGGAGGCCTGCACCCTGAGGTTGTTGCCGTTCTCAAACACCACCGATCCGCGCTGCCTCAGGGCAAGCATGGCCCGCACCTGGGTGGCCATGGAGACGCGGGCATCGCGTTCCACCCGTTCCGGGTCGGTTGCACGGGCCTCGGCCCACGACTCGAGGGTGTACCCGGAGGGCAGATAGCCGTAGCGGGCATCGTGGGCAGCGGTTTGGTCGGTCACGATGTCGGGACGTGCACCGCTGGCTGCCACGGCGGGGAACACGTCGGCGGCGTTGCCCAGCAGCCCGACGGCGACGGGACGCCGTTCGGCAGTCGCCGCGGAAATCGTCGCGAGGGCGTCGTCGAGGTCGTCGAGCACCAGGTCGATGCCGCCGGCGGCCTCAAGTTTCGCGAGTTTCGCGGGATCGGCCTCCACCACCAGGGTGGACAGCTCCAGCATCCGCGCCGAGATAGGCTGGGAGGACCCCATGCCGCCGAGCCCCGCGGTGAGAACCCAGCGGCGCGGGGCGCTAGGCTCCCGAAAGTGTTTTTCCAGGGCGGCGCGCAGCAGCTCGTAGGTGCCTCCCAGCACACCCTGCCTGCCGATGTACTGCCAAGCCGCAGCCGTCAGCCCGCCCCAGATCGTCTTGTGTTCCGCCAGTCGGGAGTAGAACCTCTCCTCGGTGGCCCAGTTCCCCACGGTGTTGTTCACCGCCGAGACCACCATCGGGGCGGCGGCGTGGGTGTTCAGCACCGCCACGGGTCTTCCGGTCTGAAGCACCAGGGTCTGGTCCTCCTCAAGGTGTTGCAGGGAATCGACGATCCGCTGGTAGGCGTCCCAGTCCTTGACGGCCTTCCCGATGGACGCGTAGACCACCAGCTCTTCGGGTCTCTCCCCCACCTCGAGAACGTTCTCCAGCAGCCGGAGCAGCGCCTCGGCCCGCCAGTTCCGACAGCGCAGCTCGGTTCCCCTGCGGGCCGTGACGGTCATTGCTGTTCCTTTCGTTCAGTAGGTGAGGGCCACGTCCACACCTCTCCTGAGACCGACGAGGGTCAGGGGATTGATGTCGGAGTGGAGGGTGCAGTTGGGTGCCACGATCAGGCGGTCGCCCGCGGCGCGGCGCGCCTGGATGACGTGCGCGACCGCCTCACTGGGTGTCCAGTAGAGGCTGGTGAGCTCGTCGATCCCGACCATCGGTACCCAACCGTAGTGGCTCGCGGCCTCAGGGATGGTTGGTGCCGATGCTTTGTCGGACCAGCTCAGTACCTCGACAGGGTAGTCGGCGATCAGCTCCGGATCGGCATCCTCGCCGTGCAGGTGCGCGATCCGCACAAGCGACGGGGCGGCAGCCAGCACCTGGATGTCGTAGGGGGCGACCCAGTCGCGGAACTGTTCGGGGGTCAGTCCGAAGCTGGTGGCGTCCCTGCTGGCCCCGTTGACGGCGACGAACAATGCATCGACTCCGAACCCCTCCAGCCCGGCCGCGTAGCGCGCCAGGGCGTCGGCGACCCGGGAGATGGTGCGGTGCGCGAGAGCCGGATCCACCTTGAAGTACTCGATGACGCTGCCGCCGAGGGCCCTGACGAGGGCCTGGGTGGGCGAGAATACCGTCTCGATGACGGCGGCCTCGGGGGCGGCGGTGCGGATAAGGTCCAGCACCTCGTGTTGCTTGGCATGGCTGTCGAGCGACACCCCGGGATCGGCCAGGATGTCGTCGAGCTGCGCGGGGTCGGTGATCTCCTCGAGCCCTTCGGGCAGGTCGATGCGGTAGTCGTGCATGACCTTGATGAAGTCCCAGTCGTAGTCGCGGTAGAACCTCAGGTGGGCCTCGGCCACCTGCTGCGGGCTCCATGTCGCCGACCCGTAGTGCACCCAGGCCCCGACCGGGGGCCGATCGGTGGTTCCGCCCCGGGCTGCGGTCAGGAATCGGTCACGTTTGGTCGTCATCGTCGTCTCCGTTTCGTGTGGTGCGCCCCAGGTAGGCCTCCTGGACGCGCGGGTTGTCCAACAGCTCGCCGGCCGGTCCCTCGAGCACGAGGTTCCCGGTGGCCAGCACGTAGCCGTGGTGGGCGATGCTGAGGGCCAGCTCCGCCTGCTGTTCGACCATGAGCACGGCCAGCCCCAGGTCAGTGTTCAACGCGGCAATGGTTTCGAGTACCTCGTCGACGAGACGAGGCGACAGACCCATGGTCGGTTCGTCCATGCAGATCAGCCGGGGACGGCTCATGAGGGCCCGGGCGAAAGCGAGCATCTGCTGTTCCCCTCCCGACATGGTCCCGGCCGCCTGGCGCCGCCGCTGCCCCAGGCGGGGGAAACGGTCGTACTGGGCGATGAGATCCTCACGAACACCCGCTTTGTCGCGCCGCGTGTAGGCGCCCATGAGGAGGTTCTCCTCCACGGTCATGGGCGCGAAGATGCGGCGCGCCTCCGGTACCGACGCGATGCCCGAGGCCACCCTGCGCGAGGTCGGCCAGGTGGTGATGTCCTTGCCGTCCAGCAGCACCCTTCCCGCGTCGGGGCGCACGAGCCCCAGGATGGTTTTCATGGTGGTGGACTTGCCCGATGCGTTGCCGCCGAGCAGCGAGACGATCCGTCCCTCCGGAACCGTCAGGTTCACACCGTTCAGGGCCCTGGCCTGCCCGTAACTGACCTCCACTTCCTGCATTTCCAGAAGCGTCTCAGTCATCGTCCTCTCCTTCCCGGTGCTTCCGAGCCCACTCCTCGCGGGCACTGCGACGGGCATCCTCAGCCCTGCCGAGGTAGGCCTCGATGACGGCCGGATCGTTCCTGACCTGTTCGGGTGATCCCGAGGCGATCACGTGGCCGTCGTCCATCACCAGCACGTGGTCGGACAGCGTCATGACCAGGTCGAGTTTGTGTTCCACCAGCAGGATCGACTGCCCCGCAGCTTTCAGGCGGAGGAGTTGCTCCAGCATCTCGGCGGTCTCCGACTGGTTCATTCCTGCGGTCGGTTCGTCGAGGACCAGCAGGGTTGGTTCTCCCGCGAGGGAGCGGGCAATCTCGGTGCGTCGCCGGTTCGCGTAGCTGAGCGTGTATGCGAGATCCTCGGCGCGATTGCCGAGGCGTTCCGGGAACCTGTCGATTTCGGCCGCCACGCGCCGCCTGATTGTTTCGCGCTCTTTTCCAACTCCGGGCAGGGGCAGCAGTGCCGCCAGCACCTCTCCGAGCAGCGGCACCCAGCCCAGGAACCACCGCAGGACGGGGATCTCCGCCAGGCGTTTCAGGGGTCGGTGGGCCCTCAGTTCGCGGTGCAGTCCGATGGAGATGTTCTCCGCGACGGTCAGGTTCCCGAAGACGCGGCCGTTCTGGAAGGTCCGCAGCACCCCGCCCGTCGCGACCTGCTCAGGATGGCGGGCCGCCACCACGTGGCCGCGGATCGCGATTTTCCCGGAGTTCGGCCGCAGCACCCCTGTCACTAGGTTGAGGGTGGTGGTCTTGCCGGAGCCGTTGGGGCCGATGATCGCCACTGTCTGTCCCGGAGCCACCTCCAGGTCGACACCGGCGACGGCGTGCACCCCTTCGAAGTGGCGGTGCAGACCGGTTGCCTTCAGCACGGGCGTGGTTGGTGTGGTCATCATGCTCTCCTCGTCCACAGGCCCTGAGGCAGGAAACGGATGATCGCGATCACGACGATCCCGTACAGCAGGATGCGCACGTCGGGGGCAAGGCGCAGCGCCTCGGGCAACCCGACCAGGGCCAGGGAACCGAGCACCGCCCCGAAGGGAGAGTTGATTCCGCCCAACACAACGATCGTGAGCACCAGCACGGACATCTGGACGGTGAACACCGTTGGGTCGAGGTAGTTGTACTGGTGCGCCAGCAACGCCCCCGCCATCCCGGCGAAGAAGGCGGCCAGCGCGTAGGCGAGCGCCTTGTAGCCGCGGGTGCGCAACCCCAGGGAACGCGACGCGATCTCGTCGGAGCCGACGGCCGCCAGCACATTGCCCAGGTGCGAGGAGCGGATCCTGAACACCACGAACAACGTGATCGCCAGCACCACCAGGTCGAGTTGGTAGTGGTCCTCGGCAACCAGCAGCCGCAGCCCGAGGATCTCCGGGGCGGGGATGCCGGAGAGCCCGTAGGCGCCCTTGGTGACCGCGTCCCAGCCGCGGATCACCGACAGCACGATGTAGCCGAGGGCCAGGGTCGCCATGGACACGTAGTGACCGCCGAGTCTCCAGATCGGCAGGGTCACCAGGGTGGCCAGCACCGCCGCGATCACCCCGGCCAGCAGCAGGGCCACCAGAAAGGGCAGGTTCAGGCGCATCACCAGCAGCGCCGAGGCGTAGGCACCGATGGCCACGGGCGCGGCCTGTCCCAGGGAGACCTGCCCGGTCGATCCGGCCAGCAGCGTCATGGGGACCGCGATGATGGCGTAGATCGCCACCTGGGTACCGACGGAGCTGAGCACCGGACCGCCCAGCAACGGCACCGCTAGGCCTGCGACCAGGGCGAGCAGCACCCAGTGCCACCACACCAGCCTGGGTGGGCGGCCAGCCCCAAGGAAGGTGCCGGTCATGGGTTCGGATGAGACGGCGTGCCGGGAACCGAACAGTCCGTGGGGTCGCAACAGCAGCACCAGCAGGAAGGCGCCGAAGATGAACAGGTCCCGGAAGCTGCCACCGAACTGGTAAATGCCGAGCGCCTCCAGCAGGCCGATCACGAAGCCACCGGCCACGGCGCCGACGATGGATCCCAGGCCGCCGACCGCGGCGGCGATGAACCCGACGGTTCCGGTGAAGGAGGCCGAATAGGGCGAGATGACGCCGGCATACATGCCGAAGAAGATTCCTCCCACCCCACCGAGGCAAGAAGCCAGTAGGAAGGACAGGTTCTGGACCCTCGTCACGGGAATCCCCATCTGGCGGGCGGCGTCCGGGTCCGCCGCGGTGGCCCGCACAGCCAGACCGTCACGCCCGAACCGCAGCCACGCCCACAGGCCGAGCATCGCAGCAATGGTGAAACCAAGGGCGACCGCGTCGGAGGTGCCGAGCCTGACCCCGCCGACGGGCAGGTCGTCGGTCGGCAGCGGTGCCGGGTATTCGCGGGTATCTGCCCCGAACAGGATCTGGCTCAGGTTGTCGAGCACCATGGAGGCCGCGAAGGTGGCGAGCAGCGCTGCGATCGGAGGCGCCTTGATCAGCGGACGCACCGTCGTGAGGTTGATGATCCAACCGATCAGGGCACTGGAAGCGGCCACGGCCAGCAGCGCCAGCCACCACGGCCACCCACACACGCCAATAAACCACCAGCCGAGCATCGCACCGAACCCGACGATGGAGCCCTGGGCGAAGTTGACCACACCCGTGACGCCGAAGATCAGGGAAATACCGACAGCGACCAGCGCGTAGACGTTGCCGTGGACGAGCCCCGAGACGATCGTGTCGATCATGAGGCCTCCGCCGGCACGTAGACTCCGTTCCTGACGGTGACGGGCAGGAGTGTGACGTCACCGGGGCGACGGTCCGCGGAGAACTCGAACTCCCCGAACTGCACGGTCTTCCACCTGCCACCCTCGGAGAGGGCCTTGAAAATCCCCTCACGGGTCGCGCCGCCACGGCGGACCGCCTCGACCAGCACGTTGAGGGCGTCGTAGGCATAGGCGGAGAAGGTACTGGGCTCGTGCCCGAACCTGTCCTTGAACCGTTTGTTGAAGTCGACCACCGCCGGTGAGTCATTGCCAATCAGGAAGTTCTCGATGATGATCGTTCCCTCTGCCGAGGTTCCTGCGGCCTCCAGGAACTGCGGGGTGTTCTGGCCGCCGAAGAACTGGCCCGTGAACCCGATCTCCCGCAGCTGCCGCACGACGCGTGCACCGTCGGGTCCGTAGCCGAGGTGGACGACGGCCTGCGGTCCGGCGTCGCGGGCCTTGATCAGGACGGGCCGGTAGTCCTCGGAGTCGGGTTGGATGGGTGACTCGTATGCGATCTCCAGTCCGGCCTCCGCCGCGGCCGCCTTGAAGATGTCGAAGGAGTTCTTGCCCCAGTCGCTCTCGAGGTAGACCACGGAGATCCTCTGGTAGCTGCCCGCGATCCACCGGGCGGCGCGAGTCTGGTAGAACTCCTGGGTCAATGATGTGGACCACATGTGGTCGCCGCCCTTGGTGAAGTCGGGGTTGGAGTTGGTGAAACCGAACTGCACGAGCCCCGCCTGCTGATAGGTGACCGAGGCCGCCATCGAGGCTCCGGAAGAGAAGTCCCCCAGCTCCGCAATGACAGTGGCATCTGCGACGAACTTCTGCGCAATCGGCACCGATTGTTTCGGATCGGACTGGGAGTCCTCCCATTTCAGTTCCACCGTGCGACCGTCCACTCCCCCGGCGGCGTTCAGTTCTTCGAGGGCCAGATCGAAGCCCTCCTGCCAGTACTGGCCGTACTCGGCACTGGCCCCGGTTCTCGGTCCCGAGACCCCGAAGACGATGGGTCCTCCCTGATCGGCGGAACCGCTCCCAGAGGCGCCGGCGCGGGAAAGAGCGCTGCAAGCACTCAACGCAACACACGCGGGAATGGCCCCGACAAAGGCGCGGCGAGAAAGGTTTTTGGGCATGGCAATACTCATTTCTGGGCAGGACTGAAAACCGCCGGAAATGGACGGCGACTTGGAAAGCAATAAGTGAACGGCGAACCGTTTCAGGAGGATTGATTCAGCCACCCCGGACATCGGGGAGGGGCGACGAGCCGACCGCGTTCAAGCGGCCTTCAGGCTCAAGAAGCCTGGCTGGCGAGGATCAGCAGGGACAACAACACATGCGGGCAAGACGAGGCGTGACCCGGCTGGTCAGGATCGCTGCGTGCTGCATGGTTGCTCCCGTGATCGATGGACTGTTTCCAACCTATGTCCTTGATGACCCAGTGTCAATTCATTCCAGAGTCTGAGAAATCACACCAGTATTGGTTGCTCCACCCCGGATTCCGTCATGTCATTACTGATCAAGAATGCCTCGCGCAACGCTGATGGCAATGGTCTTACAGCGTCAGCCCGACCACCTTGCGAGCGAATGCGCACGCCTCCTCCACTCCGAGTGGTTCGACGAGGATGGCGGCGCGGTAGACGAGCCCGCCGATGACGGCGTCCGCCACAACCTCCGGGTCGATCGGAGTCGCGGATCTCCCCTCCTGTGCATCACACCCTCCAGGAGGGTGATGCGCAGGGAGCGAATGGAATCGATGATGCGCCGGCAATAGGCCGGGATTCCCGGGCTCCGGGGCCCGAGGCCGACCGCTGGGTCTGGGGTGTGCTGGATGTGGAGCCGCTGCATTCGCATATAGGAGCGGACCAGCTCAGCCAGCTTCACGGGGGGTGTTGATCATTCCTCCTGGCCCTCGGCCGCCACGAACCACCGCACCTGATAGGGATCCAGGCTGAAATCGGCAGGGCCAAGATCCCAGGTCACGTCGTCGAGGAGCTCCTTGGCGCTGCTGCCGTAGGGGGTACGCAGCAGCCCCATGGGAATGCTGACCCTGTGTTCGGAGAGGTTGTAGAGCTGGTACATGGGACCGATCGGGTGGTCGCGGCGGATCGCCAGCACCCTGTGGTCGCCGACGTCGAGGATGCGCGACTCGTAACCGGCGTGCAGCTGCGGTGTGGCGCGGCGCACATCGAGCACGTGCCGCAGCCACGCGTTGACGCGCGCCTGCGCGGAGTCGGGGTTCTCGGCCAGCGCGGCCACGGCATCCCAGTCCATGACGGGGCGGTGCACCCAGCGGTTGTCCTCGGCGTGCGCGGGATCGTCGCCGTAGTGATAGTCGTTGAGCATCGCCAGTTCATCGCCCATGTAGATCAGCGGCACCCCGCCGAACCCGCAGATCACGGCGTGCAGCATGTTGATGCGACCCACCGCCAGGTCGATGGCTTCTCGGTCCTTCGACTCGAGGGCCGTCTCGAGCCCGGCCAGGGACGCCAGGGTGCCGGAAATACGCCGGTCGCCGGTGGCGGGGTTGGCCTGGAACACCAGGCCGCGGGCGAACGACTTCGGGAACTCGCCGGAGTAGAAATCAGACAGGAATCTGCGATGCTCTGCCCCGTTGATGCCGACCGCAGCGGCGTCGCGGTCGTCAACGGCCCAGCCGATGTCGTCGTGGCAGCGCACGTAGGTGCCCCAGGTGGCCGTCGGGGGTTTCGCGGGGAACCGTTCGAGGGCGTAGCGCAGCAGCGTCACGTCGCGACTGGCCAGCGCTGACCACAGCTGGGCCATCAGAGAATTGTGGTAGGCCAGATCGGAGAGTTTCCCGTAGTGACGCCCCTGACCGAAGTAGGCGATCAGGTCGCGCGGACCAACGATGGCCTCGGCCTTAAACACCACCGCCGGGGCCGCAATCCGCACCGCGGCCCGCAGCGCCTCCGCGAGTTCGTGGACGGGGGGTTCGTTCTGGCAATCCGTGCCCATTTGTTTCCAAATGAAGGCAATGGCATCCAGCCGCAGCACCTCGACGCCGTGGTTGGCGAGGTTGCAGATGATCTCCAGGTATTCGCAGAAGACATCGGGGTTCGCCCAGTTCACGTCCCACTGGTAGTCGTTGAAGGTGGTCCACACCCATCCGGAGAGCTCCTCGTCCCAGGTGAAGTTCCCGGGAGCGAAGTCCGGGAACACCTCAGGCAGGGTCTGTTCGTACTGATCCGGGACGGTGCGATCCGGGTAGATCATGAAGTAGTCGCGGTACTTCTGCTCGCCCGCCCGGGCGCGCCGGGCCCATTCGTGTTCCTTGGCGACATGGTTGAGCACCAGGTCGACCACCAGCGAGATGCCGCGTTCCCGCAGTCCCTTCGCCACATCCGCGAGATCGTCCATGGTTCCGAGGTCGCTGCGGATGGAACGGTAGTCGGCCACCGCGTAGCCGCCGTCGTTGGCGCCCTCACGGGGTTGCAGCAGCGGCATCAGGTGCAGGTAGGTGACCCCGAGGTCGCGCAGGTAGTCGAGATGTCCGAGGATTCCGTTCAAGGTGCCCGCGAACCGATCCGTGTAACAGACATAGCCCGTCATACCGGGTTGCTGCAGCCAGTCGGGACGCAGCAGGCGTGCCTCGTCGAGCCTACGCAGATCGGCGGGACGACTCTCAAGCGTCTTCGTCACGATGGCACGCACCCGCTCCACCAGAGCGTCGGTCTTGTCTCCGTAGACGTTGCGCAGCGCCGTTGTCAGTTCATCCGCGTAGCGGTTCCACCGCAGTTCCAGGACGTCGTCAATGTCACCCATGGCGGTCAGCATAGCCGGAAGGTTGGGCGTTGTTACGTGGCAAAAATAATTCCTCCCGGAAAAGATCACCCCTCCACCCATCGCGGCTCGACGCCGGGCTTCCTCGGGTGTTCCTCGAATCGGGCCCAACACTGATCCACACCCTCGGGCAGCAGATGTTTCTGACAGCGGGCCATGGCGTCGCGCAACTCCAGTTTCGCGCTCTGGAGCTCCAGTAGAGCACGTCGGTTGGCGAGGTCATCCAGCCAGGCTTCCTCTCGTCGCAGGCAACGAATCCGCAGCGAGGTGACCCGACTCAGCCGCTGCTGCTCCACCTCATCGACCCCCTGCACGACCGCAGCTGCGCGGGACCAACCGTGGTCGCGGTGGATGCGAATCAGGCCGGGATGAACTGTCATGGCCTCGTGCACCTCGACGTCCGGAGCGATGACGACCGCACCGGTCGACAACGCATAAGCGGTTTCATCCCGTCCGGATTCGTCCATGAGGATCTCGGTGGCTCGCATCACGACCTGGAAGACGTCGGCCTGGGCCATCGACTGCCGTCGTGGCACCCCGTCGGTCTGCGACGAGACCACATACGTTCGACCAGCCTGCAGGTGCCCGATCGCCATCTCCGCGGGTAGGTTCTCCCGGGCTCCACCGTCGACGTAGGTCTCCGCCCCGACCGGAACCGGCTTGAACACCCCGGGAATGGCACAGGACGCGAGCACCCCGCGAGTCAGATTGTGCGGGCCCGTGTCGATCTCCCGGTCCTCGCGATTGACCAAGGCGCCGTCCTCGCGCATGAAGTGCAGCTCCCCCGTTTCCAGGGCCACCATCGCCATCCGCAGCTGCATTCCGGAGGTGGACACCCGGGCGGGGTCGAAAACGTCCGGGTGAAGCAGCTTCGCCAGCACGGGCCCCGGGCGGTACAGCGATCGCGACTGCTCCAGTCCCGCTTTGACCGCCATCAGGTCGCTCCCCAGCTTCGGGAGCCGCCCCAGGGCACCCGCCAGCTGAGCCATGAACCCCAGGGAGAAGTCCGATTGCAATTCCTCGTCAGGGGTGAGCGCCTCCTCCACGGGGTCCTCCGGGGTGTCGGTCCCAGGCGGTTCGGGACGGCGACGCCGCAACGACAGCCAGGAGGAGCGCGACGGGGCATCCGCCGATTTGATCCCCGGGCCCACGAGTTCGAGCCAGGCCGGGGCCTCCTCCAGCAACCGGGATAACCAGGGGCGAGGAATGAACATGTCCTCAGGGCCCGTCATAGAACACCAGAGTTCATCGATGCTCTCCAGGAAACCGATCTGTTCCTGACGGCTGGGGTACTGGGCCAGCCCCGCAGCCAAAATGGCCCCAGCCGACGCACCGACGAAGATCGTGGGGGTGAAGCCGGGATCATTCGCATACAGGTAGTCGAGGGCGCCGATTTGAAAACTGGCCCGCGATCCGCCGCCCGAGAGCACGCAGGCAGTGGTACTCGGCTCGGCGCGGGAATCGAAGAGCGGGAGTCCCAACCAACCTCTACGAGCCATGGATGAAGTGTAAAGGCCACCTCAACGGAAACTGCCCGGAAAAGGATTCCCCCACAGCTCACCGACCTGTTCAGAAGGAGCGCATCACAGGATTCGTGAACGCCTCCCGCTCCCGATGACGTTGTCACTTTCAACCTCAACCTCAACCACCTGAACCTGAACTGGCAGTTGAGGTGAATTCTCAGCCTCGGCTTCAGACTTCTCTCAGAAATCGCACAGAATATCTATTGATAGATAAACCAAAGTCACAACGCCTAGTCACAGCCACTTTGTCCCTCCGTCTTCCATGTAAAAACACACCGATGTCATTTTCAGAAACCCGACGCAAAGACAGCTCACACGTCTTTCGCACGTCACCATCCGAGCTTGTGGGAAGCCTTCCTTCCTCCTTACTGTCAGATCGGCCGACACGGCTGGGACCAAGGTCCCGGGGAAGAGTCGTGTCGGCCCGAGACCTTGAGAAATTCCGGAGGAAACGTGAACCGAAAGATGCGAACCGTGCGGGGAGGGCTGGCCGCTCTGGTGGTGGCCGGGCTCGTTCAGTCGGTCGGCTCACTCGCTCTGGTGACCAGCGCCGATGCAGCGGGCACCTCGATGCGGGCAACCACAGCCGTCAACGTGCGTTCGGGACCGGGAACCGGCCACTCCCGAATCGGCCTGCTCTACCCCGGGGACAACGTGCAGGCCCTGAGCACCAGCAACGGCTGGACAAAGGTGTCCTACAAGGGTCGCACCGGCTATGTCGCATCCGCCTACCTGACCTCATCGTCGAGCGGCGGAGGCGGTGGGTCGTCCTCGGGTGCTTCCGGGGATGCCTACACGACCACGGCACTGAATCTGCGCACCGGGCCCAGCCTGAGTTCCTCGGTGAAAACGGTCGCGTCGAAGGGCACGAAGGTGACGCTCACCGGCACCGTGAAGGGCGAGTTCTCGCAGGTGACCTGGAGCGGTCAGACGCTCTGGGCCGCGACACGCTACCTGTCGCAGTCTGCGGGTTCCCCCAGCCAGGACCTTCCCACCGCCACGAAGAAACTGCGGGCCACCACCGAACTGATGATCCGCACTGCGCCGGGAAGCGGCTACCGTTCCCTGGGTGATGTGCCACGCGGCACAATCCTCGACTGCACGGACGTGGTGACCAGCGGAATGGCGCAGTGCATCTGGCAGGGCAACGTCCGCTGGTTCAACAACAAGTACCTGAAGGCGGCAGGTGATTCCGCCAGCCCGGGCGGAGGCAGCCTGCCCTCCACCACCACCCAGTACGCGACGGCCAACCTGAACATCTGGCACTCGGCCACCGGGTCCTCCCACACCGGCGAGATCCCGAAGGGCAGCGAGGTGGCCGTGACCGGCACCGTCCAGTCGGGACGCGCGCAGATCGTCCACAACGGCGCAATCCGCTGGGTGACGGCCCGCTACCTGAGCTCGTCGACCCCCGCCGGGGACGGTGGTCGCAGCGGAGACGGCGGCAGCCTGAACCGGGGTTGGTCGAAGGGCCTCGACCAGGCCAACGAGAACGTCAAACGGATCGTCCGTTACATCTGGGGCAACGTCCCGGAGATCACGACCATGTACGGCGTGCGCCCGGATCCGCTGCCGGATCATCCCTCGGGCCGGGCCGTGGACATCATGATCCCCAACTACAGGTCGAACAAGGAGTTGGGCAATCGGTTGGCCGCCTACTTCAAGGAGAATCATTCCCAGTTCCGCGTCCACTACATCATCTGGGACCAGAAGATCTGGAACATCACCCGCGACCGCGAGGGGTGGCGTTCGATGTCGGGACGCGGCAGCGACACCGCCAACCACAAGGACCACATCCACATCACCGTCTACGACAACTGATCCCCGAGACGCTTCCCCTCGGGCAGGGGCGTCACTCGGTCACCTCGATGGTGCCGAGGGCGCCCCTTTCGGCGTCCAGAAAGGCATGATCGACGACGGTGTAGTGACCGGCCTCCGGGAAGGTGAGCTCCACGAAACCCGCTTGGGCGGCCTCGATCCCGAGGGCCTGGGAACCGCCGCCGCTGTTGCCGAATGCGTCCTTCCCGTCCTTGAGCAGGTAGCCGCCCTCGAAGTAGACGGTGTCGAACTGGCCGCCGATGATGTGGAAGCTCGTGGACAGGTTCGGTCCTGCGGAAAGCACCCAGAACCGCACCTTCTCCCCCACCTTCGCGGTGAACGGGCGCTGCGCGTACTGGAAGGCGATGCCGTTGAAGGTCGAGTAGTCGGGGGTGTCGGTCTGCGCCTTGGCGGCGTCGATCTCGGCGGCGGTCTCCGGGCTGGTTCCCGTGCCACCAGCCAGGTAGATCTCAGAGGCCACCAGGGCGTACTCACGGTCCACCGCGGGCAGCCCCTCGGGGTCGATGATCACCGCGCCGTGCATGCCGGCGGCGATGTGCGCGGACACCGGGGCGGTGCCACAGTGGTACAGCCACATCCCGGCGCGGTGCGCGGTGAACCGGTAGACGAGGCTCTCTCCCGGGGCGATGGTGCGCATGGGCCCGTCAGGCGCGAGATTGCTGGCGTGGAAGTCGATGGAGTGACCGATGGTGCCGTCGTTGATGAGGGTCACCTCGAACACGTCCCCGACTTTGCCGCGCAGGGTCGGTCCTACCGGCCCGCCGTTGAAGGTCCAGCGTTTCTGCCACACCCCGGGCGCCACCTCAAGGGGAAGTTCCGTGACGCGCATCTCCACGCGGTGGATGGTTTCCTCCGTGGGCGCCGGGGCGACGGGATCCACCACGGTGTTCAGCGGGGCCGAGTTGGCCTGCGCAGGGGCGTGGTCGTGTCCACTACCCGTGGTTCCGTCCTGCGAACCGGAGGCGTCTTGCCCTGAGACCTTGAGGGTGAAAACCATCCCGGCCTGGCGGTGCCCGACGACGGTGCACCAGCCCTCGATGGACTCCCCGACCACTCCGAGATCCAGCTCCGCGGTTTCTCCCACGCTCAGCCGGGGCGTGGCGGCGTCGCCAAGCTTCAGGTCGTGGATCATGGTGGCATCGGCGTTGCTCAGCTCGATGATCACCCGGTCACCGCGGCTGACCTCCGCCGAGGCGGGTTCGAAACGCAGCCCCTCCTTGGCAGTGACCTGGATTCTCTGGGTTCTGCCCGTCGCGTTCACCCCCGTCGACGACGAACCACCGCCCAGGCCGACCGCCGACGGGTCGATGCCAACCCCCACCGTGACGGCGAGGGTCAGGGCAAGTACACCCGCCAGCATCCCGTTGGCGGTCAGCGCAGATTCCCGCTCGGGCAGTTTCTGGGGCGGCCCGGTGCGGGGACCTGCCTTGGCGATCGCCCTGCGTTCCGCGACACTCGCTTTTATCCCGAGGATCATCAGGGGCAGGAAGGCCGCCGCCGATGCCACCCCGAGCACACCGGAGACAATTTTCACCCAGGGTGGCGTGGGGGCGAGGAACAGTATCAGGGCACCGTTGATGACGACGATCCGGAACGTGGCGAAACGGTCGAACCACGCCGCGCCCGCCCGCACGACGCGGGGCCCACCACCAAGAACGGAGGGCAGCAGATAGCTGAGCGCGCCGGTGAGCAGCTGCGCGGCGAAACCGCCGGCCCACACCGCGGCGAGGGTTCCGGTCACCTCCGACCAACCCGAGGGCGGAGTGATCAGCACGATCCCGCCGGTGACCACCAGCGCCACCACCCACCACATCATCGCGGCCAGCACGGAGGCAGGGGAGAATTCACGCGGGGGTCGGCGACGCAGCGGGGCGATGAGCACCCTGCCCCACCAGCCAAGCGCCAGCAGGTACCCGACCAAACCGGCCACCGCGACGTACTGGAGACCCGCCAGCGCGCCCGCCACCACGACCATCCCCGAGCCGATCAGCCAGGGAAGGGCCTGCTTGGCGAATCCCTCGGCGCGGTCATCCATGCGGGTGCGCAGAATGGTGGGCCAGAACGTGACCAGCGTCCCCACCACCGTCAGGCCGATCCAGCCCAGCAGGTTCGTCATGGTGTGGGCGACGAGGAACCGCCAGTGCCAGGTGTTGTCCAGACCGAAGGCCAGCGTCGCCCCGAACGCAGCCCCGACGGGCAGGTGACAGGCGGCGGCCACGTAATACCAGATGGCCACCCGGAAACGTCCGGGAAGGGCCTTGCGGAGCTGCCGCCACAGCGAGATCCCGTGCCAGGCGACGGCCGCGGTCACGAGCGTGGCACCCGCGACCACCAGCCACCACCATGTGGCCGGCACCCCGACGAAGACCGCCAGGGATCCCAGGGAGAGCAGTCCGAGTCGCCTGCGCTGCGCGCGGTCCCGGGCCTCGTCGGGCCGGGTCTTGAGCAGGGCAGCGGTGAAGTACTGGCTCCACACGAGCACGGAGTGCGTCAGGGCCCCGAGCAGCACCAGGTGCACCATCAGCCAGGTGGATTCGGGCACCAGGCGATGGGCCGCGGCAACGATCACGGCACTCAGCAGCCAGACGACGACGGTGTAGTCGCGGGCGCGATTGCGACGCGACCCACCGGGTCCTCCCCCGCTGCCCGCACGACCAGCTCGGTCGGTCTGCGAAGGGCTCGCCCCCGGACGGCTGGGGGTGCTCATGCCCGCACCGCCGAGTACATGGCAGTTGCGGCGAACAACAGGATCGAGACCACGGTCATGGCTCCTCCGATCTGGTACAGGACGGTTCCGGTCAGGGCACCGAGGACGCGCACCACCATGCCCAGGTGCAGCACGGTGAGCGGCACCCACATGGCCGGACGGTAGGGCAGGGGACGAGAAAGCACGGTCGGGAAGATGATGGGGGCGTGGGCCATGATCATCGACATGGCGAACCCCAGAAAGGTGCCGTGCACCACCACGTCATATGTTCCAGCGGCCTCTGGACGACCGACAATGACCCAGGTGAGACCCGCAACGGCCAGCCAGATGTTCCCCAGCAGCAGAGCAGCGGCGTTATAGCGCCGCAGGCCCTCACCTCGGATCAGTCGACGCCCGACGTCATCGCGGATTAGCCAGAGCGCCACGAACAACACCCCGAACCCGAAGACGCGGTCCCCGAAGCCGGGCCACAACAGCGCGGAAATAGCGCTCAGGGAAAGCCACGCACTCGCTGCCACCAGGGTGGGAACGGCACGGCGCCCCATGGTCAGCTGCGCCAGCTCGGCGCGTTCGGCGGCGATCGTGACGACGATGAACCCGGCGAGCAGAGGCAGCAGCGCGGGAACCTCCACGCTGATCAGCAGCGCGGTCGCGAGACACGCCAGGACTGCTCCCACCACCTGGGCAGCCACCAGCGGCAACGGGGCGCGGCGATACAGAGCAACCATGACAGCGACGAAAGCCAGTGCGCCGTCGAACAGCAGCAGCTTCCCGAGCACCGGGAACACCCCGGAGATCATCACGAGAGCCCCCGCGCCGAGGAGCGCAGGGGCGGAGTAGGCAAGCCGATTGCGCAGCGCCTGGGCGCGTTCCAGCGAGATCAGGGATCCCATGAATCCCAGGACCATGAGCGGCCCGTGCAGGTCAGCGAGCCGACCGCTCGTCACCGGCGCCCAGACACCGAGCCGCACCAGCCCCGCGTCGAGGCCTGTCAGAAGGCTGATTCCCGCCAGCATCACAAACAGGACGCGGCGCGACACGGGAGCTGGTGCGGCTTTGTTCAAGGGGGTCAGCTGCGCCGCTCCAGCTTCAGCTTCCAGGCATCGGGACCTTCCTGGACGTAGCTGACCTGGATGGCGTCGCCGTGGAGGTCGGCGATCTGCGCCAGCAGCGGCAGCGGGTTGTGGGGGGCGACGAGGATGAAAGCGTCGCCCACGTTCAGGGAGCCGACGACCCCAAGGATCGCGGCGTGACGAATCGCGTGCGGGATGACGCGGGCATCGAGTTCGGGCAGGGAACCGCAGCCGCAACCGCAGCCGCAGCTACCCCCGGAAGATTTCTCGGTGATGGGCAGTTCAGTCATGCGGCGGAGTTTAACGACATCCGGGGCGGCGCGGAAGTGGACGACACCGCCAATCGAGAGGATCGCCAGTAGGCTTGCGACCCGGCAGGGACAGTCATGCGCGAGAAGGAGGTGTCCATGCCGGTGATCCACGCCGCCATCACCACCGACCCCATCGACCAGTCAGGCCTGGAGGCCCTCGTCTCCAGCGCGCACGCGGGCGCGCGTGTGAGCTTCGCGGGCCTGATTCGCGACCACGACGAGGAGGCCGAGGGCGTCGTCGTTGGACTCGACTACACCTGTCATCCCGACGCGGACCGGTTCCTGGCCGGCGTCGCCGCATCCGTCGCATCGGACCTGGACCCGGAGGGCAGGGCCGTCCTTGCCGTCGAGCACCGGATCGGGTCCCTCGGGGTCGGGGAGGTGGCGATCGTCGCCGTCGCCGCGTCGGCGCACCGCGACCAGGCCTTTGAGCTGTGCCGGACGCTGGTGGATCGCGTTAAGGCGGAGGTGCCGATCTGGAAACACCAACACGAGGAGTCCGGGCGCGCATCCTGGTCCAACCTGGGGCTGCCCCAGTGACCTTGACCGACCGTTTCGGTCGCGTTCACCGCGATCTGCGGATCTCGCTGACCGACCACTGCAATCTGCGCTGCACCTACTGCATGCCCGCCGAGGGAGTGCCGTGGCTGCCCCGCACCACCCTGTTGACCCCCGAGGAACTGATGCGGATAGTGCGGATCGCCGTCGGGGAGGGCATCGAGGAGGTGCGCCTGACGGGCGGGGAACCGCTGCTGCGCCCCGACTGCGTGGACGTGGTGGCGGCCATCGCCTCGGTCGAGCCGCGCCCCGAGATCTCCATCACCACCAACGGCATCGGCCTGGCCCGGCTGGCCGCGCCCCTGAAACGGGCCGGCCTGGCGAGGGTAAACGTCTCCCTGGACACCCTGAAACCGGATCGTTTCCACCAGCTCACCCGCCGCAACCGACTCGCCGACGTCCTGGCCGGGATCGCGGCTGCGGATGCCGCGGGACTGCATCCGGTGAAACTGAACGCGCTGCAGTTGCGCGGGATCAACGACGACGAGGCACCCGACCTCCTGGCGTTCGCGATGGACCACGGCTACGAGCTGCGGTTCATCGAGCAGATGCCCCTCGACGCGGGACACACCTGGCGACGGGACTCGATGGTGACCGCCGCCGAGACCATGGCCCGGCTCAGCGAACACTTCACCCTGACCCCGCTGCCGGGCCGTGGCGCGTCGCCTGCGGAACGTTTCCTGGTGGATGGCGGCCCCACGACCGTCGGCATCATCGCATCGGTGACCGCGCCGTTCTGCGGCGCCTGTGACCGGTTGCGGTTGACCGCCGACGGGCAGCTGCGCAACTGCCTGTTCGCCACGGAGGAATCCGACTTGCGCACCCCGATGCGAGGCGGTGTGAGCGACGAGGAACTGGCCGGGATCTTCCACCGCTGCCTGCTGCGCAAACTGCCCGGCCACGGAATCAACGATCCCGGTTTCCTGCAGCCTCAACGTCCCATGAATGCGATCGGCGGATAGCTTTTCAGCCGCATATGCGGATACCATGCTGGGGTTTGACACTCAGATCCCCAGGAACAGGATGTACCGGTGAGCCCCATGACCACTTTCAGCATCCGGGAAGCCGCCCAGCTGATCGGCGTCAGCGACGACACCCTCAGGCGAAACATCGACCGAGGCGTGCTGCGTGCGTCCCGCCATGGCGGGCACCTCAGCATCGACGGACGCGACCTGGTGGCCTTCCAGCAGGCCCGGCAGGCCACGGTCGACACGGAGGGCACCCCCACCTCGGCACGCAACCGCTTCACCGGACTGGTGATGGCCGTCAAGAAGGACAAGGTGATGGCAGAAGTGCAGTTGCGATGCGGTCCCTTCGTCATCACATCCCTGATGAGCACGGAGTCCGCGGAACGTCTTGGACTGACACCGGGAACGCTCGCCACGGCCGTGGCGAAGGCCACCACGGTGATCATCGAAACCCCGGAAGGACTCTCGTGAAGAAACTGGCCCTGACCCTCGCGGGCCTGCTGACCCTGACCGCCTGCGGCTCCCAGGCCACGTCCAACACCAGCCAGAGCGCACCACAGCCGACGGCCTCCTCCGCCGCATCGGGCGACACCGACCAGGCCAACGCGACCCTGACGATCTTCGCCGCGGCCTCCCTGAAGAACGTCTTCCCGAAGATCTACGAGGAGTTCAAGAAAACCCACCCGAACTACACCATCGAGTTCTCCTTCGGTGGCTCCTCGGAGCTGGCCACCCAGATCAACAATGGCGCCGAGGCCGATGTCTTCGCCTCCGCCAACGAGAAACAGATGACGGTGGCCTCCGACGCTGGAAACGTTGATGCCGCCGGCACGAAGATCTTCGCCACCAACACCCTGACGCTGGTCACCCCTCCCAGCAACCCGGCAGGGATCACGAAACTGGAGGACGCCACCAAGGAGGGCGTGAAGCTCGTCGTGTGCGCCGAGCAGGTTCCCTGCGGCTCGGCCACCAAACAGCTCGCGGAGGCCACCGGTTTCACCTTCACTCCGGTCTCGGAGGAGCAGAAGGTCACCGATGTGCTGGCCAAGGTCACCTCGGGTGAGGCCGACGCCGGCCTGGTCTACGTCACCGACGCCGCGGGTGCAGGGGACAAGGTCAAGGTCGTCGACACCCCCGAGGCGGACAAGATCGTCAACAAGTACCCGATCGCGGTGACGAAATCCGCACGCCAGGGAGCCCAGGCCTTCGTCGATTTCGTGCTCGGTGAACAAGGCCAGTCCATGCTGCAGGCTGCCGGTTTCGGCGCACCCAGGTGACGACCCCCCGATGGGTGCTGCTGCCGGCGGCGCTCGGCATGCTGCTGGTGGCACTCCCCTTGGCCGGGTTGCTCAGCAGGGTGCCGTGGCCCGGCCTGCGGGACCTGCTGACCTCGCAGTCGTCGCTGGCGGCATTGCAGCTCAGCATTCTCACCGCGAGCGTCAGCACCATTTTCTGCATCGTGCTTGGCACGCCGATGGCGCTGGTCCTGGCGCGTCACGGGCTGCGCTGGCTGCGCCCCCTGGTCCTGTTGCCCCTGGTGTTGCCTCCTGTGGTCGGGGGTCTGGCACTGCTGTTCACGTTCGGGCGGATGGGGCTGATCGGACAGCACCTGGAGGCCGCGGGCATCAGGATCGCCTTCAGCACCGTGGCCGTCATCCTGGCGCAGACCTTCGTGTCGCTGCCCTTCCTGGTGATGGGGCTCGAGGGGGCGCTGCGCACCGCCGGGGACCGCTACGAGAGGGTGGCCGCCACCCTCGGGGCCTCCCCCACCCGGACCCTGTTCACGGTGACCCTGCCGCTGGTGTTCCCGGGGCTGTTGTCGGGGGCCGTGCTCAGTTTCGCCCGGGCACTGGGCGAGTTCGGCGCCACCCTGACCTTCGCGGGTTCCCTGCAGGGCAGAACCCGCACCTTGCCGCTGGAGATCTACCTCCAGCGGGAGGCCGACCCGGATGCAGCCATCGCCCTGTCACTGCTTCTGGTGATCTTCGCGGGAATCGTCATGGTGATCGCGTACGGAAAGGGAAGGATCAGGTCATGAAGGGACTGCACTGGGAGGGGACCCTCAATTCCCGTAACCACGAGACCGGCCTGGACGTGCCTCCGGGGCAGGTACTGGCCGTGGTCGGCCCGAACGGGGCCGGGAAATCGACGCTGCTGGATCTGCTGTGCGGGCTGCTGAAACCCGACCGCGGCCGCCTCAGCATCGACGGTCAAGTGCTGGTCGACTCCCGCCGTTTCGTGCCCGCCCACCGGCGGCGCATCGGCCTGCTCGGGCAGCAACCGCTGCTGTTCCCACACCTCGACGTGCTGAGCAACGTCGCCTACGGACCCCGCACCCAGAAAATCCGGCGCGACAAGGCCAAGGCGTTGGCCCTGGAGATGCTGGAACGTGTGGACGCCGCCGGCCTGGCCTCCCGCAGACCCGGAGAACTCTCCGGCGGCCAGGCCGCACGGGTCGCGCTGGCCCGGGCGCTGGCCACCAAGCCCCGCGCGATGCTGATCGACGAGCCCTTCGCCGCCGTGGACGTCGAGTACACGCCCCGACTGCGGGTGGCGGTCAAGGCTGCCCTCACCGAGGTCGGCTGCCCCTGCGTCATCGTCACCCATGACCCGACCGATGTCGCGGCGCTGGCCGATGACGTCGCTGTGCTGGAAAGTGGCCGGATCGTGGAACACGGCCCGGTCGCCGAGGTCATGGCCCGCCCGGAAAGCTCTTTCGGGAAGCTGCTGTTCGACCGGGACCGACCCGAGCAATCTCCTTGACACCGCCTGCTTCTCGTTCGCCATATGGCTGGGCCAAGCTTCTTGAAAGAGCTTCCGGAGAAAACGAGGCGAGCCACTACCGGGCCACGACTGTGAGCACCCCTTCCTCGTCCGTGTTCACCGCCACCTCCGTGTCGTAGACCCGGCTCAGGTTCTCCGAGGTGCAGACCTCGTGTGGGGTTCCCTGGGCCACCACTTCGCCGGCGGCCATCAGCATCACCTCGTCACAGAAGCGGGTGGCCAGGTTGATGTCGTGCAGGACCACCAGGGCCAGCCGGGAGGACGGCTCCCCCGCCTCCGTGTCCTTTCCGTTCCGTTTCTCGGCGACCGTGGCCTCGGAGCCATGGACGTGTTTGCGGACGCTGCGCAACACCCGGACCTGGTGTTTCAGGTCCAGGGCGCTGGTCGGTTCGTCGAGCAACACGAGTTCGGGCCCGTGTACGAGGGTCTGCGCCAGGGAGATGAGCTGCCGTTGACCTCCCGAGCACTCCCCCAGATAGGTGTTGGCAAGCCTGCCGATGCCCAGCGCCTCGAGGGCGGCGTAGGCGCGTTCCACGTCTTTTTTCGGGACCCGCCACGCCGAGCCGCCGCGTTGGGCCGAGACCAGCACCGATTCCATGGCGGTCAGAGCGATGTGCCCCGGGATCTCCTGGGGCATGTACCCGGTGACGTCCTGCAGGGCGCGGCCGCTGCGTTTCCCGTAGCTGACCGACCCGTGGCAGTGCTGGGCGCCCGCGATGGAACGGACCAGCGTCGACTTCCCGCAGCCGTTGGGGCCGAGCAGCCCCGCGACGACGCCCTCCTTGATGGTCAGGTCGAGACCGGAGAGCACCGCGTGTTTTCCATAGCTCACGCTGATGGATTCAAGGTTGAGCATGAGTTCCGAACCTCTTCTCGTGAGCGTGGTCTAGTTGGAGATGGCGGAGGTGGTGCGCCGCCTGCCCAGGATGATCAGCACGAACACCGGGACACCGACGAGGGCCGTGAGGATACCGACCGGGAGCACCACACCCGGCACCACGATCTGGGCCACCGCATGGGCGCTGGTGAGCACCAGAGCGCCGCAGGCCATTGCCGTCGGCACGAAGAGCCGCTGGTCCTCCCCCACCAGGATGCGGGCCACGTGGGGGCCGACCAGGCCCACGAAACCGATGATCCCGACGGAGCTGACGGTGAGCGCCGCGATCAAGGAGGCCCCCAGCAGGGTCCACATGCGGACGTTGTCCACCTTCACGCCCATCGCCCGGGCTCGAGCCTCACCAAGCGAGAGCGCGGTGAGTTTCCACTGATTGATCCAGAACAGCGGAATGACGGCCACCAGGGTGATCAGCACCATGGTGATGGAGAACCAGGTGGCACGCTCCAGCGACCCCATGGTCCAAAACACCATCCGCTGGAGGGATTCCTGGGAGGCCCGGTACTGGATCAGCATCAACACCGCCTGGAACCCGAAG
Source organism: Arachnia propionica (assembly GCF_037055325.1). Classification (NCBI taxonomy): domain Bacteria; kingdom Bacillati; phylum Actinomycetota; class Actinomycetes; order Propionibacteriales; family Propionibacteriaceae; genus Arachnia; species Arachnia propionica. The sequence continues at coordinate 1,252,262 of NZ_CP146373.1, forward strand.
ACCAGGGCAATGCCCAGCAGGATGATGGTCTCGCGACCCGAACGCCGCAGCCGCGACACCAGTGCGATCACCCCGCTGGCGACCAGAGCCAACGCCGCGGCACCGATCGGCACGGAGGCCTCGGAGAAGAAGGGAAAACTGATCCCGGTGGCGATCACGATGGCCGCACCACACCCCGCAGCGGCAGAGACGCCCAGGGTGTAGGGCTCTGCCAGGGGGTTGTCGAGAATGGTCTGCATCTGTGCACCGGCGAGGGCCAGCGCAGCACCGGCCACCACAGCCATGAGAGCGGGCGGGGTACGCAGATCCATCACGACGGTTCGGGTCCGCCCAGACACTTCTACCGCCCATCCAGCATCGATCCCCAGCTGCTGCAGCCCCTCCGCGATCCCTCTGAGATAGGTGTTGGCGATGTCCACAGCACTGAGGCCAAGCGGCCCCACCAGCATGGCGATCACAAACATGACCACCACAGCCGCAAGAATGCCGACGAGGATCAGCATGCGTTTAGTCTTGATCCGCCAGAACTCAGCGAGCACATCCTCTCGGGAACCGCTCTCCGGCATCGCAATCTCCACTGGGGCGGTTGTGCTCTCCGAGATGGTCTCGGCTACCTCGGTGTCGGTCATGACAGCTTGGCGGCGAAGATACCCTCGGCCTTGAAGGGCATGAACTTGTCGTGGAAGTCACTCCAGGCGGCGTCCACCTTGGGCAACCCGTCGACCTTGATCCCCTGCCACTCGGCGAAGGCGACATAGGCGAGGAAGTTGTACGGAGCATCGTAGAACTGGTGATAGATGGCGTAGACCTGCTTGTCACTGAACGCCTTCAGTTCGCTGTAACCGGTCTCACCGGACAACTGTCCCAGGGTCTGGTTCGTTTCCTCGGAGGTAGCGTTGTAGCCGAGCTTGACGTACTTGATGACCGTCTTATCACTCACGTTCTGCTTTTCCCAGTCGCCACCCGTGGCGATGATGATGTCCGGCTGGGATGCGATCAGCTGCTCAGCCGTGACGGTGCCTGCATCCCCATCAATCAGTGTGGTGCCGAGGTTGTTGCCGCCGCTGGCGGTAACGATCTGCCCGAAGTTGGATTCCCCGAAGGTGCGACCGGGTTCAGAAATGCCGGGGGAACGCCACACGAAGACGCTGGGGCGATCAGCCTCGGCCTTGGCCTTGGCCGCCTCCAGAACCGGGTTGACCAGGGAGTCGTAATAGGTGAGGAACTCTTCCGCCTTGTCGGAGACGCCAAAGACCTGACCCAGCAGCCGGACGCTGATGTGGGTGTTCTCCACCGGTTTCTTGCGGAAATCGGTCACCAGATAGGGGACCTTGGCGGAATCCAGCTTTGCGTCAAACCCGGCCTGTTTGGCAGCCTCGTACTGTTCCAGGGTCATGAGGAACAGGTCGGGGTTGTGCTCGAGGAGGTTCTCTACGCTCAGGTCTCCCTTGGCGACGTTGCCGATGGTGGGCAGCTCTGCCGCCTTGGGCTGCACCTTCACCACTCGATCGTAGATGTCGGGGGCAGCGCTCTGAAGGTCGGTTCCCCAGGCCACAACCTTGTCCATGAGGTTGTCGCGCTGGAGGAAGAGCAACGAGTAGGCATGCCGGGACTCCCCCAGGATGATCTTGGAAGGAGCGGCTTCCAGGGTGACGGTACGATCCGCGACATCGGTGATGGTCAATGCGCCGCCGGCTGATCCTGAAGCGGAGGGCGCGGCCGGTTGATTTCCGTTGCTACACGCCGAAACGGTAGCCACTCCCAACGCTCCTGCGGCCCCTGTCAGAAAAGTCCTGCGTTTCATGTTCATGCCTCCTGCCGCCACGGCGGCGCGATTGTGTGTGGTGGTGTTGGTCAGATCGAACTACCCGGGACGCTTTCCGCGTCACCTCAAAGATAAAGCTAGGCAACCCTAAAGGTAGGTCGCGGGATTACGCAACTTTGGAATTGCACTATGCGAGACGAGGCTTTGTGTGGCAGCGACCTCCACCCGTGTTGCATGTCACTAGTGGCGTCTCGCTCCGTCACTGCGACCGGACCTTGCCCGCAGAGCCTTTAAAATCTAGGAGTGGAGAAGACGAGGAAGGCCGTGTCCGAGGAGTGGATCACGCACATCGGCGGGGCGAATCGCGAGCCCATCGGCTGGATCGCACCCCGCGGCGAGGGTTTCGTCGCCATCGACCTGCTCGGTCGGGAACGCAGCGAAACAGTCGATTGGCTCGAAGCGGAGGAGACCCTCGACGAGCTCGGCATCCGCTACCTGGCCGCCCCCTACGAACTCGTGACCGACTCGGGCACATCGAAGGTCTACATCGCCGAGGCCACCCCGGATTTCGTGCGCGTCAAAGAGGATGACTTCAACGACATCAATTCCGACCAGACCTTCCACACCCTTCCGTTCCCCGTTCCGGAGGAGTTGCTGCGAGAACTTCCGGGGCGCTGATTCAGCCCCCGGCGAAGGGCGGTAGGACGTCGACCCCCCGCGCCCCGGTCAGGTCGTGGTCGTCCGGCAGGCCCGCCCTGCCGTCGACCAGCATGGAACAACGCCCCAGCACCGCCTCGAACCCCTCACCGTGACGGGCCACGAGGATGGCCTTCAGCTCACCGAGGGTGGCGGCCTCCACCTCCTCGGTATCGGTCCCGGCGGCGGCCTCCACGGCCGCGAACAGGCGAACGAGGATCATTTCTTCTCCTTCTCCGGCGGCAGGGGCGCCGAGGTGGCGGCGTCCTCCACCACCCGGCGCAGGTAGTCGAGGTCGCGTCCCGGAGCGGCCCCTGCCGCCAACCCCCACAGGTGCGCGCTCACGGGAGCCATGGGGCGTGCTCCCGCGTGAGCGATCTCGCGGCTGAGTTCCAGTACTCCGTGAATGTCCACGCGCCCCGGGTCGATATCCAGGGCCGCGCAGGCCCGATCCACGAACTCCTGCCAGCCGGTTTCGTCCTGACTCATCTTGTCCCTCCAGAACTCGCTCCAGTGGGCGTGATCCGCCCATGTGTCCACGTCACGCCCGTCGTCGCCGGCATCGAGCAGCAGCCCCAGCCGCATGCCCGCCAGCAGCCCGCGAACCGACCGGTTCCGTGGGTCGCCGTAGGCTCGGGCCGCCGCCCGCAGCCGTGTGGTGCGGTGGATTCCCAGCAGCCACTGCGGGTTTCCCTCAGCCGAGGCCAGGCAGTAGCCGTCCAGGTCGTCGTCCCGCGTGGTCGCGGCGAGCAGCCTGGGCACGGCCGCCTGCACGCCGGGCAGGTCGCAGGCCAGCGCCACCGTCCATTCCGCGGGTTCCCCGACGGCGTCCAGGCCGGCGACGATCCCGGCGGCCGGCCCGGTTCCCGGCGGGTCCTCGACGGTGACCAAGACCCCGTCGGGCACCGCCACCGGACCGACCACCACCGTCGTGCGGGCGCGCCTGACCGCTTCGAGCACCACGTCGAGCAGTCGCCTGCCGCCGACGACCAGGTCGGCCTTGGACACCCCACCGAGCCGCGAACCGCGGCCACCCGCCAGGATGATCGCATCGAACTCAGGCATCGCGCCGCCAGCTACCCGACCGGCCGCCCTCCTTGGCGAGCAGCTTCACCTCGCGGATGTGGGCGTTCCTGTCGAGGCCCTTGACCATGTCGATCAGCGCCAGCGCGGCAACGGATGCAGCGGTGAGGGCCTCCATCTCGACGCCGGTGCGGTCGGCGGTGCGCACCGTGGCGACCACCTCGATGCTCTCCGGACTGAGGGTCAGGTCAACCGTGGCGCCGTGCACCCCGATCACGTGGGCCAGCGGCAGCAGTTCCGGGGTTCGTTTCGCCGCCGCGATCCCGGCGATCCGCGCCACCGCGAGCACGTCGCCCTTCGGCATCTCCCCGGATGCGATGCGCCGCAGGATCTCCGGGTCACAGACCACCGTCGCGGAGGCGGTGGCGGCGCGTTTCGTCGGTTGCTTGTCGGTGACGTCGACCATGCGGGCCTGGCCGGCGGAATCGAGATGGGTGAACTTCACAGGTACCTCCGGAAGGAGACGAGATCGCCGGGCCGGACGTTGTCCGTCGGTTCGTCGAGCAGGGCCAAGCCATCCGCCCGGGCGGCGGCCGAGACCAGGTGAGAGGCCGAGACTCCCTCGTGGGCGGGCACCACGACCATGCGCCCCGACTCGTCGGATGAAACGACGACCGGCACCACCTGACGACGACCCCTCGGGGCGGGCCAGGGAGATCCGACGACGGCCCGCAGCCAGGGTCGTGGTTCGCGACCCAGCATCGCGTCGATCAGCGGCTCCACGAACAGTTCGCAGCTGACCATCGTGGACAGCGGATTGCCGGGCAACGCCACCAGCGGCACCTCTCGCTCCCCCGCCCGCCACAGCGCCCAGCCTTGCGGCTTTCCGGGTTGCATGACGACGTGGACGAAACGGGACCTCACAGCAGCGGAGGAACCGACCTCCCCGCTCAACACCTGCCGCACCACGTCGTGGTCGCCGACGGAAACCCCGCCGCTCAGCACCACCAGATCCGCCCCTGACGCCGCGGCATCCAGCCCTGCGGCGAAACTCCCCGGCTCGTCGGGCAGAACCGGGGACGCGACCACCTCAGCGCCCATCCTGCTCAGCTGCCCAGCCATGAAGGTGCCGTTCGACTCGTAGATCTGACCCCGGGCCAGTACCGCACCTGCGGGGCGCAGCTCATCGCCCGTCGCGATGACGGCGACGCGGGGTCGCCGCACCACCGTCACCTCCCCCCGCCCGCAGGCGGCTGCTGCGCCGAGGGCCCGCGGCCCCAGCCGCAGCCCAGCGGGCAGCACCTCGGCGCCGGCGGGAAAATCCTCCCCCACCGCCCTGACGTGGTTCTTGGCGCCCGGTTCCTCGACGATCCGGACAATCCCTCCGGATTCCTCAGTCAATTCGACGGGCACTACCGCATCGGCCTGTGACGGCAGAGGCGCGCCCGTCATGATCCGCACGCACTCGCCACGACTTATCGCCGGATCCGCAGGTGACCCCGCGGCGACCGTCCCGACCACGCTCAGTTCGGCGCCCCGGTACCGGTCGGTCTCGTGGACCGCGAAACCGTCCATGGCAGAGTTCGCGAACACCGGCACAGCCGTGGCCGCGGTCACCGGCCTCGCCAACGTCCGTCCGTCCGCCCGGTCCAGGGACACGGCCTCGACATCCGTGATCCGCGCCACGAGCCGGAGCAGCTCGTCCCGGTACTCCTCGATGCTCAATCTGTCGCGCACGTCAGCTCCTCCCGGCAAGTGGCAGTTCCACCACCCTCGCCCGGAGGGTGTCGATGTACATCACACGCCCCAGCAGCGGTTCCCCGACCCCGGTGAGCAGTTTGACCACCTCGGTGGCCATCACCGAACCCACCCAACCGGTCATGGGACCCAGCACCCCAACCTCCGCGGCCGTCGGGCAGCTCAGCGGGGGGTCGGGGAACAGATCCGACAGGGCCAGTCCGTGACGTTCCCACAGCACCGTGACCTGCCCGTTGACGGCCTGGACGGCACCGAAGACCAGCGGCAGATCGAGGCGCTGGCAGGCCCCGGCCACGGCCAGGCGGGTGGGCAGGTTGTCCACCGCATCCACCACCACGTCGCAGCCGGCGAGGACCGTCTCCGCCGTGTCCTGCGCGACCCGCAGGGACACGGGAATCACTTCGACCATGGGGTTGAGGTCCACCAGTCGCGCGGCGGCGGCGTCGGCCTTAGAGGTCCCCAGGGTGGTGGTGCCGTAGAGGGTCTGGCGTTGCAGGTTACGTTCCTCCACGACGTCGTCGTCGACGACGATCAGCCGACCCACCCCGGAGGCGGCCAGGTATTGCAGCACGGGACCACCGAGACCTCCCGCACCGATGCAGCACACCGTCGCGGCCTTGAGCCTGCCCTGGGCCTCCTCCCCGAAACCTTCGATGGCCATGGTCCGCTGGTAGCGGTCGCGTTCGGCTTCGGTGAGGAGCTCGGGGACGGCGATGACCGGCTGCATCAGCCCTCCGGGAGCGCGTCGAGAATGACCCGGGCCAGTTCCCCGGGATCGCGGTCCCGGTGGGTGGCGATCGCCAGCCCCCACAGGTAGGCGGAGACCGGGGCCATGGGGCGCTGGTAGCGTGCCGCGACCTGGCCCGTCAGGTCGTGAACGGCCCGCGGGGAGACCCTAGATGCGTCGACCTCCAGAGCCTCGGCCACGTGTTCCACCCAGGCGGCCCAAGCGGTCTCGTCAATGGGTTCCCGACCGCTCACGCTTGCTCCTTCAGTTTCGGTTTGTCCCACAGCCCGGCGGGCACATTGGTGTTCCGGACCGGTTTCTTCCCGGCAGAGCGGTAGACCACGTAGGGCCGGGTCACGTATCCCACCGGAATGCTGAAGGCGTGCACCAGCCGGGTGAACGGCCAGATCAGCAGGATCAGAAATGCCAGGAAGGCGTGCGCCTGGAAGGAGAACGGCGAGTTCACCATCAGCTCGATGTCTGGTTGGAAGGTGAAGATGCTGCGGAACCAGGGACTCACCCCCTGCCGGTAGTTGTAGTGGTGGTCGAAGGTGGTGGTCAGCGTGTTCCACGCTCCGGTGACGAGGATGGCGGTCAGCACCACGTACATCACGACATCCCCGATGGTGGTGGCCTTCCGCACCGCGGGCACTGCGATGCGCCGGATGATGAGGATCAGATACCCGACGGCGATCATGATCCCGGAGATCCAACCGCCCACCACCGCGACGATGTGGTAGGTCTCCTGATCGATACCGAGCGCATCGGTCCAGGCCTTCGGGATGACCACCCCCATGAGATGCCCACCGAAGGCGAACAGCAGGCCGAAGTGGAACAGCGGAGCACCGATACGCAGCATCCGTGACTCGTGGATCTGAGAGCTGCGGGTGGTCCAGGAGAACTGGCTGAAACGGTATCGCCAGATCATGCCGACGACGAAGACCGCCATCGCGATGTAGGGGAAAACCCCCCAGAGCAGAGTGTTCATGGATCAGACTCCCAGCAGTTCAGCGTCTTCGTCGGGACGGGGGTTCAGGAACGGATCGATGCCGTAGGGCTCCAGCCCCACGCCCTCGGTCTCGGGACCGTCGCGGAGCAGTTTCGCGACGGTTTCGGCCTGCTCACCGTCAACGGCGGGCAGGGTGGCGCGCAGGGCGGCCAGCGCCCCGTACCAGGGAGATTTCCGGTGCTCCAGGGCCATCGCGAGCAGCTCCACCCCGGCGCGGTGCCGGTTGATCAGGTCCCAGGCGACATCCAGGTCACCAAGGGCCCCGAATTCCAGGACCACTGACAGGTGGTCGGGCAGTTCATCGTCACTGACCTCCATTCCGGCGCGGCGGTAGGCCTGTTTGAACTGCACCAGCGCAACCCCTCGCTTCCGGCTATCACCGTGGGCGTAGTAGGTCAGGTGCAGGGCGCACTTACGGGTGTAGTCAAAGGTTTCGACATAGGCCCTCCGGGACGCCTCCAGGCCCTGCTGTTCGAGGTGGTCGATCACCCCGATCAGCGGCTCCCCCACTGTGGCGGGTAGCTTCCCGACCACGCCCCGAAGCCGCGTCAGGTTCCGGAACAGCTTCACCGTGGGGTATTCCAGCAGCAGAGAGACGGCCTGCCATGTCACGCGCAGCTGGTCGTCGGGCAGCTCCCGGGCCGGGACGTTCGGGGCCCGACGTCCGATGCCGGGCAGCCAACGCCTCATCACTTCACCCCCGAGGTCGGCATGCCGTGACCATCCCAGTCGAGGAAGGTGCCCTGCCCCTGGGTGGCCTCCCGCCGTGCCTTCGCAGCCGAGTAGCTGCCGATCGTCACGGCCACAGGACCACCACCGGGGGCCGTGCCACCTTCACCGACAGGGCATTCAGTGGAGATCGACTCCAGGCTGTGGGCCTGTTCCTTGTGCGACGGCGGGATGACGTAGCGCTCGTCGTACTTGGCGATCGCGAGCAGCCGGAACATGTCCTGAATCTCCTGACCGGTCATGCCGACCTTGGCGGCGATCTCCTCGTTGCCAACCCCTCCAAGGTTGATGTCGCGCATGTAGGAGCGCATCGCGGCCATTTTCTCCAAGGCGGCGCGCACCGGAGCGACGTTGCCTGCCGTGAACAGATTGGCTAGGTACTCCATGGGGATGCGCAGCACATCAATGGCCCCGAACAGGTTGTCGACGTTTTCTGCGTCATATCCGGTGGATGCGACGGAGTCGACGATGGGCGACAGCGGCGGGATGTACCACACCATCGGCATGGTGCGGTACTCCGGGTGCAGGGGAAGCGCCACCCGGTGGTCCATGATGAGTTTCTTCACTGGGGAACGCCGGGCCGCCTCGATCCAGTCGTGCGGAATGCCTTGACGTTCCGCTTCGGCGCGAATGTCGGGATCCTCCGGGTCGAGGAAGACCGTGAGCTGTTTCTCGTACAGCTTGTGTTCGTCGCGTTCGGCAGCGGCCACGAGCACCGCGTCGGCGTCGTAGAGCATCAACCCGATGTAGCGCAGCCGTCCGACGCAGGTCTCCGCGCAGACCGTGGGGATCCCCAGCTCCACGCGCGGGTAGCAGAAGGTGCACTTCTCGGCCTTGCCGGTGTTGTGGTTGAAGTAGACCTTCTTGTAGGGGCAGCCGGAGATACACATGCGCCAGCCGCGGCAGCGGTCCTGGTCCACCAGGACGATGCCGTCCTCGGCACGTTTGTAGATCGCGCCCGAAGGACAGGAGGCAGCGCACGCCGGGTTGAGGCAGTGTTCACAGATGCGCGGCAGATAGAACATGAAGGTCTGTTCGAACTCGAACTTCACCTTGTCCTCGATGCCCTTGAGCATCGGGTCCTTGTGCCCGTACTCGACCATGCCACCCAGGTCATCGTCCCAGTTTGGACCCCACTTCGGGGTCATCTTCTCGCCGGTGATCAGTGAGTGGGCCGTGGCCACCGGGAAGTGTTTCTGTCCCGCCGGGGCGTTCAGCAGGTTCTGGTAGTCGTAGGTCCACGGCTCGTAGTAGTCGTCGATCTCGGGCATCTTCGGGTTGCCGAAGATGTTGAGCAGTTTGTGGAACCGACCACCACCCTTGAGGCGCAGCCTGCCGCGCTTGGTGACCTCCCAGCCGCCCTGCCATTTCTCCTGGTTCTCGTATTCCCGGGGGTAGCCGAGACCCGGGCGGGTCTCCACGTTGTTGAACCACACGTACTCAGTGCCGGAGCGGTTCGTCCAGGCCTGCTTGCAGGTGACCGAGCAGGTATGGCAGCCGATGCACTTGTCGAGATTCATCACCATCGCCATCTGGGCCATGATTCGCATGTTGATTAGGTCCTTTCCGGCTCAGAAGTAGGTAACGTCCTGCGAACGCTTGCGGATCATCGTGACCTCGTCACGGTTGTTACCCGTAGGTCCGTAGTAGTTGAACGCGAAGGCGATCTGTCCGTAGCCACCGGCGATGTGGGTCGGCTTGACCATGATGCGGGTCATCGAGTTGTGGATGCCGCCACGGCGACCGTCGCGCTCGGTGAGAGGAACCTCGATGAGGCGGTCTTGAGCGTGGTACATGTACACGGTGCCCTCGGGCATGCGGTGCGACACGATCGCGCGGCAGCTGACGACGCCATTGCGGTTGACCAGCTCGACCCAGTCGTTGTCCTCGATCCCGACCTTGGCCGCGTCCTGCGGGCTGATCCAGATCTGCTGACCTCCACGGGAGAGCGTCTGCATGAACCAGTTGTCCTGGTACTGCGAGTGAATGGCCCACTTGAAGTGGGGAGTCAGGTAGCGCACCGAGACCCCTAGCTCGTTGACCTCGCCGAGGGGTGATTCCCCGAACAGTCGGGTCATGTTGAGGGGGCCGCGATAGGTGGGCAGCTGCTCTCCAAGCGCGATCATCCAGTCGTGGTCGAGGTAGAAGTGCATGCGCCCGGTGAGCGTGTGCCACGGCTTCATGCGTTCGACGTTGATGGTGAACGGGGCGTAGCGACGGCCTCCCGACTCCGAGCCTGACCATTCGGGTGAGGTGATCACCGGCTGCGGCTGGGCGACGATGTCCTGGAAGGTGATGTGCTTGCCCTCGTGCTCGGCCGCCAGGTCGTGCAGCTGCACGCCGGTCCGTTTCTCCAGGGTCTTGAACCCCTGGGTGGCCAGGTGCCCATTGGTGGTGCCGGCCAGCGACATGATCGCCTCGGCGACGTCGATCCCATTGTCCAGCTGCGGACGGCCGTCGGCGGGGCCGCCACGGCGGGTGCCGTTCTTACCCTTGAGGTATTCGATGGCCGACGTGACGTCAGTGACGAGGCCTTTCTGGGCGGTGCCGAGCTTGTCGAGCAGCGGACCAACGGTGCCGTATTTCGCCCCGATCGCGGTGTAGTCGCGTTCGATGACGGTCAGGCGCGGCATGGTGATCGCCGGGATCGGATCCACCTCGCCCTTGCTCCAGTCCCTGACCGCACCGTGCGGCGTGGCCATCGCGTCCGGTGAGTCGTGCATCAGCGGGGTGGCCATCACGTCCTTGCGTACACCCAGGTGGTCCTCTGCCAGTTCGGAGAGCTTGTCGGCGATCAGCTGGAACGTCTCCCAGTCCGTCTTCGCCTGCCAGGGCGGATTGATGGCAGGGGTGAACGGGTGGATGAACGGGTGCATGTCGGTGGTGTTGATGTCGTGCTTCTCGTACCACGTGGCCGCGGGCAGCAGCACATCCGACATCAACGTCGAGCTGGTCATGCGGAAGTCCAGCGTCAACAGCAAATCGAGCTTGCCCTCGGGCGCCTGCTCCCGCCAGACCATGTCCGTGGGACGCATCTCCCCTTCCGCCTCGGCGGCGGTGACGGCGTGGTCGGTGCCGAGCAGGTGCTTCAGGAAGTACTCATCGCCCTTGGCGGTGTTGCCGATCAGGTTGGAGCGCCACAGCGTCAGGGCCCTGGGGAAGTTCTCAGGGTTGTCCGGGTCCTCGACCGCGAACTTCAGCCTGCCCTGTTTGAGCTGGTCGACGATGTAGTCGGGGGCCTCCTGCCCAGCGGCGGCAGCCTCGTCTGCCAGGGCGAGGGGGCTCTTCTCGAACTGCGGGAAGAACGGCATCCAACCCAGTTTCGCGGACTGCACATACAGATCGGAGGTGACCTTCTTGTCGAACAGACCGTTGCCGAACTTCTTAGCAGAAAGAGCATCAGCGTCAAAGGTGTCATAGCGGTACTGGTCGGTGTGGATGTACCAATAGCCGGTGTGGATCATCTGCCGGGCAGGGCGATGCCAGTCCAGCGCGAAGGCCATGGTGGCCCATCCCGTGATGGGGCGGGCCTTCTCCTGACCGACGTAGTGGGCCCAGCCACCCCCGTTGCGCCCTTCGCAACCGCAGAACTGGATCAGCGTCAGCATGGTCCGGTAGATCACGTCGGCGTGGTACCAGTGGTTGGCGCCAGCCCCCATGATGATCATGGAGCGCCCATTGGTGTCGATCGCGTTCTGCGCGAACTCGCGGGCAACTCGGATGACCTGTGCGGCGGGAACGTTGGTGATGGTCTCCTGCCACGCGGGGGTGTAGATGCCTTCGACATCGTCGTAATCCTTCGGCCAGGCGCCGGGCAGGCCCGGGCGGGCCACGCCGTACTGGGCCAGCAGCAAGTCGAGGACGGTGGTGACCAGCCGTTCCCCGACTCTGCGCACCGGCACCCCGCGGCGCAACCCGAAGGGCTCCTCGGCGTCGTTTGCGAAGCAGGGCAGCTCCACCTCGACCATCTCGTGCCCGGGAGTGTCCATCATGGTCAGGGCCGGTTTGATGTCGCCCAGGACCAGGTTCCACCTGCCCGCATCGGCGTCGCCGAAACGATGCCCGAGAGTGCCATTGGGGCTGGCGACCCGGTCGGCGTTCTCGTCCCACACGAGCGGCTTGAACATGGCATTGGCCTGCTCGGCCAGATCCCCGCCGACATCGCCCGCGACGAGGTTCTTGCCCGGCCGGTACACACCGGGGGCGTGTTCGTCGAGGGTGATCAGGAACGGGGAGTCGTTGTAGGTGCGGTTGTATTCGTCGAAGAACGGCACCCGCCGGTCGGCGAAAAACTCCTTGAGCACCACGTGCCCCATCGCCATGCCGAGGGCCGCGTCGGTGCCGGGCGCGACCGGAACCCACTCGTCGGCAAACTTGGTGGCCTCCGAGTAATCGGGCGACATGACCACGACCTTCTGGCCGCGGTAGCGGGCCTCGGTCATCCAGTGGGCGTCGGGCGTACGTGTCAGGGGCACGTTCGAACCCCACAACATCAGGTAGCCGGCATCCCACCAGTCGCCGGATTCACGCACGTCGGTCTGGTCGCCGTAGACCTGTGGCGAGGCGGGCGGCAGGTCGGCATACCAGTCGTAGAAGGACAGCATGCAGCCGCCAATGAGGCTGTGATACCGGGCACCGGATGCGTGGGAGACCATCGACATGGCCGGGATCGGCGAGAAGCCAGCGATCCGGTCAGGACCCCAGCGTTTGATGATGTAGGTGTGGGCGGCGGCCACCATCTCGACGGCCTCGTCCCAGTTCGCCCTGACGAAACCGCCCTTGCCGCGGGCCCGTTTGTAGGTGCGCGATTTCTCCTCGTCCTGAACGATGGAGGCCCATGCCAGCACGGGGTCGCCGTACTGGGCCTTGGCCGCTCGGTACATTTCCAGCAGGACGCCGCGAATGTAGGGGTAGCGCACCCGGGTCGGAGAGTAGGTGTACCAGGAGAACGACGCGCCGCGCGGGCAACCGCGGGGTTCGTACTCGGGCCGGTCGGAACCGACGGAGGGGTAGTCGGTCTGCTGCGCCTCCCAGGTGATGATCCCGTCCTTGACGTAGACCTTCCAGGAACACGAGCCGGTGCAGTTCACCCCGTGGGTGGAGCGGACCACCTTGTCGTAGGCCCAGCGATCCCGGTAGAAGGAGTCGCTGCGACCGCCCTTCTTGTGGACGGTACGTCCGTCACGGGAGACCTCACCTCGCGTGAAGAACCGACCGGTGTCAACCAGCAGATCCGTGAGCGGACCGTCCATGCCCACCTCGTACGTGTTGGTCATTGCTTCTCTCCTTCGTGTCCGGTTTCCCGGCTGAGCCTCAGGCAGCAGGGTCCGCCCGAGAAATCTGGTTCAAGTTCAACGTCCGTGTCAGGTTCCCCAAGCGCCCCCAGAAGGCCGCGGATGAGCCCCCGATGCGCACCACACACGGCCTCGGGGGACGAGAAAGCGGCCCCGCGGAGTGGGCAACCATTCAATTCCGCGGCCAGACGAGACGGCCCGGTCAGCGTCATCCGGGGGTCATATCCCCAGGACCTCAACAGTCCGATCACGACCTCGACCTTGTCCTGCCAGCCGACCTCGGACGGCGCGGGCACTCCCAGGAAACCGGCATCCAGGGTGCGCATCGCCCACTCCCTCAGCACGTCTTCGGCCTTGGCGCTCTCGACGTCCAGCACCTCGGCAAGCACCTCGGCAAGCAGCTGGTAATCGTCCTGGATGGCGACCGAAGGGACGGCGCGAGGCACCGGGAAGTAGCGGCGCCGGGGCCGTCCGACCCCCACTCGTTCGTCGCGCTGCAGGAGCCGTTCCTCGGCGACGAGCCGGTTGAGGTGCACCCGGACGGTCGTGATATGCAGCCGGAGATGCTCGGCGACCTCAGCAACCGTCAGACCCTCGGGATGGCGCGCGAGGAGGTCGAGGGCAGAATCCTGCGCGGATGCGCTTTGCACACCCCCGGTCAGCTGCCTCGCGACGGTCACCCGCGTCCTCCTGGTTCAGAATAAAAAGGGAAGCCCCGGCCAGCCCGAAACAAGAATTTAGCAATGAATTTCTTGCTTTAAATCCCTGCCGCGTGGGCTTTCTCAGGCTCGTTTGTTGACGTGATACTACAGCCACACATAGGCTCCTGCCAGCAATTTAAAGGGACCACCCCCATGGAGGGAGCGCCGTGAGCGCCGACACAACCAGACATCGCGAGGATCCGGGCGCCGTGCGCGTCCTCACGATGTCCAGCATCTCGTTCACCCTGATGTTCGCCGTGTGGCTGATGTTCGGGATCCTCGGCAAACCCATCCAGAAGGAGTTCGGCCTGGACTCCGTGCAGCTGAGCTGGATCAGCGCCGTCGCGGTCCTCAACGGTTCCATGTGGCGCCTGCCCGCGGGCATCCTCGCGGACCGCTTCGGCGGCAAGATCGTCTTCACCGTGATGATGGCCTTCGGGGCGGTTGCCTCACTGGCAGTTTCCTTCGCCGACAACTACGCGATGCTGCTGATCCTGGCCTTCTGCGTCGGCATCGTCGGCAACTCGTTCTCGGCCGGTGTCGCGTGGAACTCGGCCTGGTACTCCCCTCAGCACAAGGGTTTTGCCCTCGGCGTTTTCGGTGCGGGCAACGTCGGCGCCTCCGTCACCAAGATCATCGGCCCCGGCATCATCACGGCAACCGCGGGCAGCGCCGTGCTCGGCTTCCTCCCCGGCGGTTGGCGGCTCATTCCCATCGTGTACGCGATCCTGCTGATCACGGTCGGGATCCTCCAGTGGTTCATCACCCCCTTCCCGGATCGCACACCGGGAGCGAGCGCCAAGATTTCCGAAATGCTGACACCGCTCCAGGACATCCGGGTGTGGCGCTTCAGCCTCTACTATGTGATCGTCTTCGGGGCCTACGTGGCCTACTCGGCAATCCTGCCCACCTACTACCAGGACGTGTTCAGGGTCGATCTCGGCACCGCCGCCCTCCTGACCACCACCTTCATCTTCCCCGCATCGCTGCTGCGACCGCTGGGAGGCTGGGTCTCCGACCGGTGGGGTGCCCGCGCCGCCATGTACGCGACCTTCGTTCCGATCGGCGCTCTTTTCACCGTCTTGTGCATCCCCAGCGGGGTCGACGCACAGGGCAACGCCTACGGCCTACCGCTGTGGCTGGTGGTGACGCTGATATTCCTGATCGGCTGCACCATGGGCATCGGCAAGGCCGGGGTCTACAAGCACATCCCCACCTATTTCCCCCGCCACGTGGGCTCCGTCGGGGGGCTCGTCGGCATGCTGGGCGGCCTGGGTGGCTTCTTCCTGCCGCCGATGTTCGCCTACATCGAGAAGTTCACAGGGCTGACATCTACCCCCTTCATCGTTCTGACTGTCCTGACAGGCCTTACGCTGATCTGGATGCATCTCGTGATCTCCCGCATGAAGCGGGAGAATCCCGAGCAGGATCTCGTCGACGTGCCCGACAGCGCCCAGCCAGCGTAGGAAGGAAGACCAATGAGCACACCAGCCGAGAAGCCACGCTCCACAGAATGGCTCGAAGACTGGGATCCCCAGGACGAGTCGAAGTGGGACTCGAAGATCGCCTGGACCACCCTGACCATCACGACGTTCTCGCTGACCATGGCGTTCGCCTCATGGTTCCTGCCGAGCGCCATCATCCCGAAACTCACCACCATCGGCTTCCAGTTCGACAACGCCCAGCTGTACTGGATGACCTCCATGGTGGGCCTGTCGGCAGGCATCCTGCGCCTGGTCTGGATGATCCTGCCGCCCATCATGGGAACCCGGAAGCTGGTCACCGTGACCTCGCTGCTGATGGTGCTTCCCCTGGTGGGCTGGGGATTCGCGGTGCAGGACCTCAGCACGCCCTACTGGGTGTTCATGCTGCTGGCCTTCATCGCGGGGATCGGCGGCGGAGCCTTCTCGGGCTTCATGCCATCCACCTCATACTTCTTCCCCAAGCGGCTGCAGGGGACGGCACTCGGCCTGCAGGCCGGTATCGGTAACTTCGGGGTGTCGCTGGTCCAGCTCCTGACACCTTGGCTGATCGGCTTCGCGATGGTGGGATGGTTGGGGGCTGCCCAGACCGAGCAGCTCAACGGCGCGACCCGCTCCGTCTGGTACCAGAACTCGGCGTTCATCTGGATCCCGCTGACCCTGATCTGTGCCGTCCTGGCATGGATACTGCTCAAGTCGGTTCCGATCAAGGCCAACATCAAGCAGCAGTTCGACATCTTCAGCAACCCCGACACCTGGTGGATGACGTACCTGTACATCATGACCTTCGGCACCTTCTCGGGCCTGTCTGCGCTGTTCGGACTGCTGATGAAGAACCTGTACGGTCTCGGCAACCCGGCCCTGGTGGCCGCGATCGAAGCCGGCGCGCTGCCCGGCTACTCGATCCCCGACCCGGCCGCGTATGCCTTCCTCGGCCCCCTCGTCGGCGCGGGCGCCCGCGTGCTGTTCGCCCCCCTCACCGACAAGATGGGAGGCGCGATCTGGACGCTGATCTCCGGAATCGGCATGGCCATCTCGATCGCCTTCACCACACTGGGGCTCGTCCCCGACCTGTCCTCGACCGACTCCGTCAACCGAGGCTTCACGATCTACCTGTGGGGCATGCTGGCAATCTTCCTGTTCTCCGGAATCGGGAACGCCTCGACGTTCAAGCAGATGCCGATGATCTTCGAGCCTCGCCAGGCCGGCGGCGTGATCGGCTGGACGGCGGCCACCGCTGCCTTCGGGCCCTTCATGTTCGGCGTCGCCCTGACCCTCGGCGTCGCCCTGCACTCCACCCTCGGTGCCGTCGCGTTCTACTTCCTCGGCGTGGCCTTCGCCATCGGTGGCGTGATCATCACGTGGCAGCGCTACGCCCGCAAGGGTGCTCCAAAGCCCAGCTGAGCAACCTGGGTGGTGAACCCGCGTGAACAGCATCGCGCGGGTTCACCACCAGATGAGGTAGGCTGCGACAGTTGGCCCCGTAGCTCAGGGGATAGAGCACCGCTCTCCTAAAGCGGGTGTCGTTGGTTCGAATCCAACCGGGGTCGCCACGATGAGGTTTACGAATGCTCCCCAAAGCCGTTTGAGCCGACCTGCAAGCGCTACAGAAAAGATCGAGTCAAAACCAACCCACACACCCAGGAACCTGCGGCCGAGTTCACCATCCGACCGCCAGATGGTTTCGACACAGCCGCTCGCTAACGCTCACGTGCTGGTTCAACCGGCTTGGACCTGGTCTACTGTTTTCCGCGATTGAGCAGCTGCTCGAAGGGAGTGACCTGCTCGAATTCGTCGGCGGGTCGCTGACGTTGCGGACCGGTCAGGCAAGACCGCAACTCCCCCACCGCGTCCTCGATGCGCCGCTGGAGCTCAGCTGCTCCGGGGCCGCCGAAGTCCTCGGTGGCGGCAAAGACCCCGGTTCGCACAGTCCGGGCCCCGAGGTAGGAGAACAGCGGACGCAGGGCGTAGTCGATCATCAGGGAATGCCGGACGGTGCCGCCGGTGGCTGCCAGCAGCACCGACATACCCTTCAGGACTCCCGGTTCGAGAATGTCGAAGAAACTCTTGAACAACCCCGAGAAAGATGCGGAGAAGGTGGGCGTAACCGCCACCAGGGCATCGGCCCCGGTTACGGTCCCGATCACGTCGGCGAGCGCGTCAGAGACGAGGCCCGTCAGCATCGCGTCGACGATGGCATGGGCGTGATCCCCGCAGGGCCACGACCCGCACGTCATCCTCCGGCATGGCGGCCGCGAATCCGTCAGTCAGCAGTTTCGTGCTGGACGGGGTCCTCAACCCTGCGTGAACTATCACGATCCTGTTCACAGCCTGCCCACCGCTCCAACATTGTCCTCCTCGGCCCGGGTACCGGTCCACCTGTCGACGGCAGCCCTGCCCTCGGCGGGCTCGCCGGTTCCGAGGGCAGCGCGCCGGGCCGTGTGGGCGGGGGCATCCGGAACGCCCGGGGCCCGCCTGGCCGCGAACTCGCGGCGCAACACCGGAACCACCTCGGTGCCCAACAGCTCCACCTGCTCCAGGACCGTCTTGAGCGGCAGTCCAGCGTGATCCATGAGAAACAGCTGACGCTGGTAGTCGCCGACGTAGTCGCGGAATCCGAGGGTGCGTTCGATGACCTGCTCGGGGCTGCCGACGGTCAGTGGAGTCTGGGCCATGAAGTCCTCCAACGACGGGCCACCCCCGTAGACGGGGGCGTTGTCGAAGTAGGGCCGGAACTCGTTGACGGCGTCCTGCGAGTTGCGGCGCATGAACACCTGCCCGCCGAGCCCAACGATCGCCTGCTCCGGGGCACCATGCCCGTAATGGGCGAAACGCCGCCGGTACAGCTCCACCATGCGCTTGGTGTGGGAGGGCCCCCAGAAGATGTGGTTACTGAAGAACCCGTCACCGTAGTAGGCGGCCTGTTCCGCAATCTCGGGGCTGCGAATAGAACCATGCCACACGAACGGCGGCACCCCGTCGAGGGGCCGCGGGGTGGCAGTGAAGGCGTGCAGCGGGGTGCGGAAGCGACCCTCCCAGGTCACGACCTCCTCATCCCACAGGCGGCGCAGCAGCGCATAGTTCTCGATGCTGAGGTCGATGCCGTCTCGGATATCCTTGCCGAACCACGGGTAGACCGGTCCGGTGTTGCCGCGTCCCAGCATCAAGTCCATGCGACCGTCAGTGAGGTGCTGCAGCGTCCCGTAGTCTTCGGCCAGCCGGACCGGATCGGTGGTGGTGATCAGGGTGGTGGCCGTGGACAGGATGATGTTCTTCGTCTGCGCGCCAACCCACGCCAGGGTGGTGGTGGGCGAGCTGGCGACGAAGGGCGGGTTGTGGTGTTGCCCGACAGCGAACACGTCGAGTCCCACCTCGTCGGCAAGCCTCGCGATCTCGACGGTGCCCTTGATGCGCTCGTGCTCGGTGGGGGTGCGCCCGGTGGTGGGGTCGGTGGTCACGTCACCGACGCTGAAGATTCCGAACTGCATGTCGTCTCCTCGGACAGGTCAAAATGATTGAACAGTAAACCAAACTGGCGGTTGGTTTATTCCTGCCCCACGACGACGTGGTCGCTCAGGCTGGCCCCCACGCAGCCAGGTGGGTTTCTCCCCTGACCTCGCCGACCTTCTCGCTCCTGCCCAGAAGTATTCGATTCCCCGGCATGCGGGGCACCGGATACCAGTCGCCACCGTCTCCCACCGAGATGTCGAACATGTCACCGGAGCCGACATACTGGGCGCGGATCCCATCCGAGGAAGTCTTGCCAACGACGATGGAATTGAAACCGTCGGATACCCCCATCGCCTCTTCATCACCGACGGTGAATCCGAGTTCGCCTTTCGATGTTTCGTGGCTGACATCCACAGGAGCAACTGTGTAGCTGAGATTCGAGGTCTCCTCCTCGTTCTTGGGCAAGGCCATCACATGCGCCTTGCCATCCACGTTGACCAGCCGGGGCCAATGCACCCCGTACGCTTCCCCACGGATCCCTTCAAGACCTGGAACCGAACGACAGCTGCTGGCATTCTGCCCATTACACAGCAAGATGCTTCGTTTTTCCCTCCAATGTCCTTCCGCGCCGGCAGCGCCTTCTTCTCCTGCACGGGTCAAGATTCCGACGCCATTGGGCCACGACACGTACTCGTAATCGGTCTTCGACGTGTCGACGATCTCGAAATTTCCTTCACCCGCCTCGGTCAGGCTCGGGTTGCTCCTGCCGTCCAGAGTCCGGGGACCAATGTGGAGAGGATAAGGAGACATGACGGGATTCTCGCTGGTCGCCAGCACTTCCCCATTCCTCGCTGAGCGCAACTTCTCGATGGGTTCTTTTCTCGTGGTCCCGGCATCGTCCGAATACTCCCAGATCGTGAATACATCACCGGTCACCCCGAGGTATCTGACTTCCCAGCCGAGGCCGTATCCCCCAGGAAGCTCTTCCCGCCAGACCTCACCACCCGTACCGTCGAGTCCGAGCAGGTGGGCGCTGTCCCCTTCCCCACCGGGAATCGCGACGACCACCCCGTCGGCCCAGGAAACCACTCGTCCCCGTCCCGCCGAGTTGCTGTCCTTACCTGCGCTCTCCTGGGGAAGAGCGATCAGGTCACTCCGGGTTCCCGTCTCGTCCAGAGTGAAGACCGTTCCCGCAAGATCGATGCAGATAATCTTGGGAGCGGAGGGAAGCACGTCGCAGCTCCATTGTGCATCAGCGTCGAGGCTCCACACCACTTCTCCGGTCGCTGCTGATACACCTGCAAGTCTGCTGCCATTCGCGTCGAGCTTGGTGTCGTCACAACTCCTGTTGTTGACCACCCAGACCACCCAGACATCACCGATCACCAAAGGACCATCGTCCAAGGGGCCGCCCCGCAAGGTGTTTCCATCGTGTTGCGGCGTTTTCGACCAGTCGTAGCAGATGCGTGGTTCCCTGAAATCGGGGAAAGCTGCAACGAGGTCGAGTTCCCACAGCTTCTTTGCTCCATTCACAAAACTGGTTCCGGGGTCTTGGAGAGGCGTGAAGGTCGGGAGTGCCAGTGGCGCGGAAGAGGACCCCTCGGGTTCCGGTGCCGCACGGTTCAGCAAACTTGGTATCACCGCCCCTCCGGCGACGATGAGAGCAGTTATCACGGCGAGGATGAGCCACCCGGAACGCCGCCTGAAAAACCCTTTGTTCACTTCGGCTTCTTGATTCCGTGGTTTTTCGGATGCTTCCACGTGCTCCATTGCGAGGCCCTCTTCCCGGTGCTCATCGGTTGGGGCAGAGACTACAAGCCATCAGGGTCATTTTTCGTTTTCAAACAGTCATGCGATCTTTCGGAAATACTCGCTATCCGGCGTCGTGTGCCCTGGGCGGAGCCGGGAGCACCAGCGGCGTTCCCGTCACCGGGTCAGAAGTCACCGACACCTTGAGGCCGAACACCTGCTCCACCGTCTCCGCGGTCATCACATCAGAGGGTTTTCCCTGTGTCAGGATCTGACCGTCACGCATGGCGATGATCCGGTCCGCATAGCGGCATGCCTGATTGAGGTCGTGCAGCACAGCCACCACGGTGGTGCCGAGCACTTGGTTGAGCTCCCGACACAGCTCCAGCACCTCCACCTGGTGGGCCAGATCCAGGAATGTGGTGGGCTCGTCGAGAAGCAGCACACGCGTCTGCTGTGCCAAGGCCATCGCGATCCAGACCCGTTGCCGCTGGCCACCGGACAGCTCGGCGACGCGCCGAGTGGCCAGCGCACTGATGTTGGTACGTTCCATGGCGACGCTGACCTGCTCGTCATCCTCATCGGACCACTGGTGCAACACACTCTGATACGGGTACCGGCCACGGCTGACCAGTTCGTGGACGGTGATGCCCTCGGGAGCTATCGAGGACTGCGCCAGAAAACCGACCTCCCGCGCGAAGGCCTTGGGGCGCATCCCGGAGATCTCCCTGCCATCGAGCAGGACTGTTCCCGAGCGCGGCGGCAGCACCTTGCTCAGCGACCTCAGCAGGGTGGATTTGCCGCAGGCATTCGGCCCGACGATCACGGTGAACGATCCTGCTTCGATGGCGACGTCGAGGCCCGCCACGACATCGGTGCCACCGGCATATCCCAGATGGAGGTCCCGGCCCTCCAGCACGAAGAACCGGGCTTCGTTCCCGCTCAACCCTGGATGGCCTTGACGATCTGGTCGCGGACGACGCGTGCCGCAGTGGGCCCGGCGTTCAGGAAGAACGGGTCATCATCGACCTTGACTGCGTGCCCGGCACCCACCGCCTTCAACGATCCCCAGAGCGCCTGTCCGGTAAGTTCCTCGTCCTTATCTCCCTGGACTCCGTAGAAAAGCCAATCCCCATCGGCCTTGTCAAGGGTTTCGGAGGAAAGCTCCTGGGAAACGCCGTCGGTGAACTGCTGGGTATCAGGGCGTTGCAGCCCCATGTCGGCGACAACGGATCCGGCGAATGATGCCGGTCCGAAGACGCGAAGTTTCTCTCCGTTCTTGCGCAGCAGCGAGATCGTTCCGGCGGTGGTCAGTGCGGATCCGGCCTCGGCGGATTCCTTCCTGAACGTCTCCAACAAGGAGCGGGCCGCCTCCCGTTTGCCGAGAGCATCGGCCAGCAACAGGAAGTCGATCTTCCAGAATTGTCCGGTACCGCGCATCACGACGGTGGGGGCGATGGCTGTCAGGTTCTTGTACAGGGTGTCGGCGTCATCCTTGCCTGCTTTGTTGGTGAGGATCAAATCTGGTTTGAGCGCTCCGATGGCCTCGATATCCGGTTCGGTGCGAGACCCGACCTTTGCGATGGCCTCGATGGCGGAGACCTGCTCTGGGTAGGCATCCTTCAAGTACTGGGCGACAGGATCCTCAGCCCCGGACGCAGTGGTGGAACCCATCGGACACATGCCGAGGGCCAGCATGGCATCAGCCTGTCCCGTGGAGATGACGACCACCTTGGCGGGGGCGGCGTTGATCGTCGTCTCACCCTGTTGATGGACGACGGTGCGCGGGAAGACACCGTCGGCCTGCCCCGATCCCATTCCGCTGTCCAGCTCGGTGGGGACGACAGTGCTCTTCGGGAGACTTTTGGAGGACCCGGAGCCCGCTGACGCCGAACCGGAAGCTGCAGGAGAGGCTTCCGGGGATCCGGAGCTGGAAGGGGATGAACAGGCGGCGAGCACAGCCAGGACGGAAACCGCCCCACCTGTCAGGATCGTGCGGCGGGAAACAGTGGGAGGCTGGGGACGCGTGGCTCGGAAAGCGCTCATGAATGCAAGGCTAACCTTAATACCGTGACAAAGACCAGCATATCTCGCAGCTCGTCGCACTCCTCGACCCGAAAAGGCTCCGCACACCGTGCGACCCACCGCTGACCGGACCACGTCCCCCCGCACGGAACTGCCGTCCCCGATCCGCCCGGGGATCCTGCGCTCCCTGGCACCCGTGCTGGCAGTCCTGATCCTCCTCGTGCTGATCACCGAGAGTCTCGCCCTGGGATCGCGGACTCTCAGCCCGCAAGAGGTCTGGCAGGGACTCCTGGCGCACGACAACTCAGTGGCCAGCAAGGTGGTGTGGGAGCTGCGCATCCACCGCACCATCCTCGCGATCGTGGTGGGCGCAGCTCTGGCCGTCGCGGGCGTCGTCATGCAGGCCCTCGCCCGCAACCCCCTGGCGGAGCCCGGAATCCTCGGGGTCAACGCGGGAGCATCCCTAGCGGTTGTCGCAGCCATCGGAGGCCTCGGGTTCACATCCGTGAACCAATACCTGCCCTTCGCGTTCGCCGGCGCGGCGGCGGCCGCGGTGCTCGTCCACATGATGTCGCGGCGCTCCGCCGACGCCGGACCCGCCCGTCTGGTGCTGGCCGGTGTCGCGCTGGGCGCCAGTCTCTCGTCGATCACCGGCACCATCACGATGTACAACAGCAAGATCTTCGACTCCTACCGCTTCTGGGTGGTGGGGTCACTCGAGAACCGGAAACTGGAGGTCCTGCTCTGGGTAACCCCGTTCCTGGTGGTGGGTCTGTTGCTGGCCCTGGCATCCGCACACAGCCTCAACGCGCTGGCTCTCGGGGACGAACAGGCCACGGCACTCGGGGTGAACATCGCGGTGGTGCGGGGCGGGGCGTTCATCGCGATCACCCTGCTGTGCGGGGCGGCCACGGCCGCCGTCGGCCCGATCTCCTTCATCGGTCTGGTCATTCCCCACGTGGCCCGCCTGCTGGTGGGGGCCGATCAAAAACGTCTGCTGGCGTGGTCGATCACGGCGGGTGCGGGGCTCCTGCTGGCGGCCGACGTAGTGGGACGGCTCCTGATCCGCCCCACCGAGCTGGAGGCGGGGATCGTGACCGCTTTCATCGGCGCACCCGTACTGCTGGTGCTGGCCGTGACGAACCGGACGAACAGGAGGAGAGCATGATTCCGGAATCGGTTCGCACCCTGGGCACCCCAGCCGGCCATCGTCGGATCTCCTTCGGACACCGGTCGCGTTTCAGTTTCCTGACGCACTGGCGGTCACTGGTGGTGGTCGGTATCGCGTTGCTGGTCATCCTGTTAGGTTCGGTGGCGTCGCTGACGACGGGGACCTACCCGGTATCCCTCGACATGCTCCTGGAGGTGTTCCAGGGCAGGGGTGAGGATCTGACCCCCTTCATCGTTCTCGAACAGCGGCTACCACGGGTGACGGGGGCCGTAGTCATCAGCGGCATGCTCGGAATGTCGGGCGCGATCTTCCAGAGCGTCTCCCGCAACCCGCTGGGCAGCCCCGACATCGTCGGTTTCACACGGGGCGCGACGACGGGCGGCCTGTTCGCCATCCTGGTGTTCGCCTCCTCCAGTGCTCTGGTCACCGGAGCCGGTGCGATCGTAGGCGGCGCCGCCACAGCAGCGGTGGTCGTGCTGCTGACCATGCGACGTGGGGTCGGTGGGGACACCCTCGTGCTGACCGGTATCGCTCTGGGACAGATGCTCGCCTCCCTCAACGACTACCTGCTGGCAGCAACCGACATCGAGTCGGCCGAGGCAGCCAAGACCTGGCAGCACGGCAGCCTCAACGGCATCACGTGGGCAACCGTCACCCC
This sequence comes from Arachnia propionica, assembly GCF_037055325.1. Taxonomy (NCBI): domain Bacteria; kingdom Bacillati; phylum Actinomycetota; class Actinomycetes; order Propionibacteriales; family Propionibacteriaceae; genus Arachnia; species Arachnia propionica. The sequence continues at coordinate 1,276,498 of NZ_CP146373.1, forward strand.
TCTGCTGGTTACTGCGATCCTGCTGCTCCCGGTCGGGATGTGGCTGGCCGGGCCCGGCAGGATCCTCGAGATGGGCGACGACGCGGCCTCGGGGCTCGGTCTCAGGGTTCGCCGGACCCGCTCCGTGATGATCGGCTACGGCGTGGTCCTGGCAGCGGTGTGCGTGGCCGCGGCCGGCCCGATCGGTTTCCTGGCCCTGGCCGCTCCCCAGCTGGCGGGCCGGTTGTCGCGCTCGGCGGGGATCAATCTCCTGCCGACGTTCATGGTGGGCGCGGCCCTGCTGGTCCTGGCCGATTTCACTGCGGGGAGGCTGCTCAGTCCTTTCCAGATCCCCGTCGGACTAATCAGCTCGGCCCTCGGCGGGCTCTACCTGATGTGGTTGCTGGGAATGGGGGGCCGGCATCGCACGTGAAAGGTTCGAGGACAACGATCGCCCGCTTCTCTTCTCGCGTTCATTGCCTGCCCTCGCCCCGTGCCGAGAAAGGTTTGCAACCGGTCGGAGAGGGTCGATACTGTTTTTCCGCCCCGCCTCCGATCCCGAGAAACACAAGGGCCGTCAGCAGCGCGGAGCGACGCATCGGGACTCCCGGGCCGTTTCCCGCGCACCTGGGTCACAGGCAAGGAAAGAAATTTGGAAAGGCACTCCCCCGCCCGCGTGGGCCGCGGGCGCACCTGGGCGAAGGCCATCCTCCTGGGCGAACACTCTGTCGTGTACGGGCATCCCGCCGTAGCCGTGCCGCTGCACGACCTGCCGATGCACGCAACAGCAACGCCCGTTCCCGGCCCCTCGTGGCTGGACAGTCTCGGCCACCGAGGCCCCATGGACCAGGCCGACCCACGGTTCGCCTGCGTCGTGAGGGCCTTCGAAGCAGCCCGGGAATTCTCGGGATGCCCCACACAGTCCTTCGAGATCACCACACGCAGCGACATCCCCCACGAAGGCGGCCTGGGTTCCTCCGCAGCCGCGGCGGGCGCGATCATTCGTGCCGTCCTGCACGCCTGTCGGCGCGACGCCTCCACCGACGAGCTGTTCACACTGACGCAGCTGGCCGAGCAAGTGGCGCACGGAAAACCGTCCGGGCTGGATGCGGCGACAACCAGTTCTCCCCACCCCATACGTTTCCAGGGTGGTCGAATGCACCCCCTCACCCAGCGCATCGAACAAGCACACCTGGTCATCGCAGATTCGGGCATCCACGGCAGCACCCGTCAGGCCGTCGGTGGCCTGCGAGCACGCTATGAGGAGAACACCAGAACCATCGGGCCGCTCATCGACGAACTCGGCGTGCTCGCGCAGACGGCTGTGACCGCCCTGGGTGACGGTGATGCTCCCGCTCTCGGTGCGGCCATGGACCGGGCACACACGGTGCTGGCGAAACTCGACCTGAGCCTGCCGATCCTGGATGAGCTCACCGCCTCGGCCCGCCGGGCGGGGGCGCTGGGCGCCAAACTCACTGGCGGTGGACTTGGTGGGTGCGTGATCGCCCTGGCTGATGGCGCACAGGCCGCGGATCGCGTCCGTGCCGCCCTGGAGCACTCGGGCGCATCTGCGACATGGATTCACAGGATGCCCGTCAGCGAGGTAAACGAATGACCCTCACCGCGACAGCCAGCGCGAACACCAACATCGCCCTGATCAAGTACTGGGGCAAAGCAGACGAGTCGCTGACGATCCCTGCCACATCAAGCCTGTCACTCACCCTTGGCGGAACGCGGACCACCACCACGGTCTCCTTCGACGGCGGCACAGGAGACGAGGACGCGGTCACCATCAACGGCGCTCCTCCCGGCGGGACGGCCCGGGAGCGGGTTATCCGGTTCCTCGACCTCGTGCGCTCCCGGGTGGGCATGACGATCCGGGCGAGCGTCACATCCTCCTCCACCGTGCCGCTTGCAGCCGGCCTGGCGAGTTCAGCAGCGGGTTTCGCCGCGCTCGCCGCGGCCGCCACGCGCGCGGTGGGCATGTGCCTGGACGAGCGTGCGCTGTCTCGGCTCGCCCGGCGCGGCTCCGGATCGGCCACCCGCTCGATCTTCGGCGGTCTGGTGCTGTGGAACGCCGGCGTCGACGACGAAACCTCCTACGCCGAACCCGTGAGCTGCGATCTGGACCTGGCCATGGTCGTCGTCGTTGTCTCGGCGGGACGTAAAACCATCAGCAGCACACAGGCCATGCGCCACACCATGCGTACCTCACCGCTCTATCCGGCCTGGGTCGAGGCCAGCCGCGAGGACCTGCAAGGTGCGCTGGAAGCGGTGCGCGCCCGCGACCTGCCACGTCTGGGTGAGGTCGTCGAGGCCAACGCCCTAGGAATGCACGCCACGATGATCGCGGCGCGCCCCTCTGTCGTGTACTGGCTGCCGGAAACACTCGATGTGGTGCACACGGTCCGCATCATGCGTGACGAAGGGTTCCCCGTCTGGGCCACCATCGACGCGGGCCCGAACGTGAAGGTCCTCACCGCCGGAAAGGATGCCGATCGGGTCGCGGCGGTTCTCCGGGACCGCATCCCCGGTGCGGCGACCTCGGTCAGGTACCCGGGCGGCGGTGTGCGCATCGAGGAGGCCACCACATGATCTCGGTGAGTGCGCCCGGAAAGCTCTACATAGCCGGCGAGTACGCCGTAGTCGAGCCCGGCCACCACGCGGTGCTGGTCGCGATCGATCGCTTCATCACCGTCCGCGTCACGCTCGCTGAGCACGCGGGCCGCATCATCTCCGATCTGTACGCGGCGCGCTCCTTGACGTGGCATCGACGTCTCGAGGACGACGTGTTGGAGGTCGAGGAACAGTTCGACGACTACGTGGTCTCGGCCATCCGCGTTGTCGAGCAGATGGTGCGCGAAGCGGGCGGCACGATGCAGTTTTTCGACCTGGAGGTCTCCAGCGAGCTGGGCGACGACAACGGACGCAAGCTCGGCCTGGGCTCCTCCTCGGCGGTGACTGTGGCGACGGTACGGGCCGTGGCTGGTTTCTACGGCCTTCCCCTGGACGACTTGGCCGTGTACAAACTGGCCCTGCTGGCCAGCTATGCCGTGCAGCCCATCGGCTCCGGCGGCGACATCGCCGCCAGCACGTTCACCGGATGGGTTGGCTACACCTCCCCTGACCGCGACTGGCTACGCGAGGAAACCGAGAAAAAGAATGCGCCAGACGGCCTGACTCGGCTGGTGACCAGGCAGTGGCCGCTGCTGGAGATCCGTCGCCTACCAGCCCCTGACCTAAGGCTTCGCGTGGGATGGACCGGCGCCCCTGCGTCCACCCCCGGCCTGGTCGCGAACGTCCAGGCGGGTGCACACAGGAGCGACGACGCAGCCTACGCGGCTTTCCTGCGCGGCAGTGAGGACTGTCTGGATCATCTGATGTGTGCCTTTGAGGACAACGACCCGACCGGATTCATGCACCAGATCGAGGAGAACCGGCGGCTTCTCCTCGATCTCAGCCGCACCAGCGGGATCACCATCGAAACCCTTCAGTTGCGGCGCCTCGTGGAGATCGCCCAGGAACACGGGGCTGTGGCCAAGAGTTCCGGCGCCGGGGGCGGGGACTGCGGAATCGCTTTGTGCTCGCCCGAAACGAACACTGCCGCCCTGTGCGCCGCCTGGGAGCAAGCAGGCATCCAGGCCCTCGATCTGTCAGTCCATGTCTACCCCGAGGTCACCCCATGATCACCGATCACGACACCCCGGAACACGCTTCCCGGAAAGACGAGCACCTTCACCTGGCCGTTCGCCTGCACGACAGGGACCGGCCCAACGCCTTCGACGACGTCTCCTTCATCCACCACGCCCTGCCCGGCACCTCCGTCGATTCGACCGATCCGAGCACCACGGTGTTCGGTGTCCGCTGGGATGTCCCTTTCTACATCAATGCGATGACCGGTGGTACCCGGGCTACGACGAAGGTCAACGCCAGCCTGGCCGGGGCCGCCGCCGACGCAGGAGTGGCGATTGCCTGCGGCTCGCAGCACATCGCCTTGCGGGATCCCGGGCGCGCGGAAGGTTTCCGCATCATCCGCCGTGAGGCCCCACGCGCATTCGTGCTGGCCAATGTCGGCCCGACGGTCACCCCGGAGGATGCGGTGCGTGCCGTCGAGATGCTCGAGGCCAATGCCCTGCAGATCCATCTCAATGTGGCTCAGGAACTGGTCATGCCTGAGGGGGATCAGGATTTCCGTGACTGGCCCGAACGGATCGCGGCCATCGTCGCGGCGGTGCCCGTTCCCGTCGTCGCCAAAGAGGTGGGGTTCGGTCTTTCCCGCCACACAATGACGATGCTGGAGCGCACAGGCGTCGCTGCCGTCGACGTGGCGGGTGCAGGCGGCACGGACTTCATCGCCATCGAGAACGAGCGGCGCCCCCGCCGGGACTACTCGTACCTGACCGGCTGGGGACAGTCGGCGGTGTTATGTCTGCTGGATGCGCTGTGGAGGGATGAACCCACCAGTCTGCCGGTGCTCGCCTCCGGGGGGGTGCGCACTCCGCTGGACGTCGTGCGTTGCCTCGCACTGGGGGCGCGCGCCGTCGGCGTCTCGGGTCATTTCCTGCGCACCCTGGTCACAAAAGGGCCGGATGATCTTCGGGTCGAGCTCACCACCTGGATCGACCACGTGCGCACGCTCATGACCCTGCTGGGAGCAGTCGAAGTCGATCAGCTGCGCACAACGGACCTGCTGGTGACAGGAGAAACCGCCGAGCGAGCGCGCCTGCTGGGCGTTGATCTGACGCAGCTCACCCACCGTTCACGACACTGAGCCTCAGCCGGAACCGCCCTGCGCCCGCCCCCACACCACGGTTTCGACACGAGCCGCTCCTTCGTCGCAGCCCGTCCCAACCGGTTTCATGGAGATCTGATCCAGTTCACGCGAGGGCGGCCAGGGCGCTGACGATTCCGGGAGCCGCATAGAGCGTCATGAACTGCACGCCATAGGACACGCCGAGCCGATTGAGCGCCCCACACACCACACCGACGAGCAGAACCCCGAACATGTTCGGGACGCCAGCGTCGATGTAGGCCAGCAGCAGGATGAAGACCATGAACAGCGTCAGGACCGCCTCGTGCGGGATGCGTCGCATGACGAAGTAGGTGATCTGCGATGACCAGCGGACCGCGATCACATAGGTGATCACGACCGATATCAGCGCGCCCACGGCGACTGCGATGACGAATCCGGGCAGCTGCAACCGGTGGTGAAGATTGTTGTCCAGATCGTGGATCGGGGGCGCGTTGAACAACGGGCCCGCAGGTCCCGCAGACACCCCGGAGACAGGGATACCGAGGGCCACGAGCGGAATGATGACGCCGGCAAGATAGGTGGAGTGCGTCAATGAGCTCATCACGGTCACTGCGCGTTGCGCGCGACGCACAGGGTCCTTCTGACGAGCCACCGATGCCTCGCCGAGCAGGAAAGTCAGACCGACGGGGCTGAGCACGAACAGTGGCGTCGAGAGGGCAGCCATGAGGGTGCTCCACCTGCCCTCGGAACGAGAGATCATGCGGCCCGGCATCAGTGCCTGCGACTCGAACCCGGAGCGCAGGAGGGTCGTCCTGGTCCTGCTTCCGTGCGGCAGCGCCGCGCGGCGTTTGGCATTGAGCAGCTCGAGCAGGGTGATGAGCATGGGCCCCACCGTGATCCCGAGAAAGAAGGAAATGTTGACGTTGCTCTTCTCGCCGATGATGTTGGCCGAGCGATACAGCGTGGGGAGTGCCTGGAACATGAGGGCCAGCGGAATGATCGCCACCAGAGCGAGGATCCGGTTGGTACCGAGCAGCGCCAACAGCACCGTTCCTGCAGCGAGTATCACCGGGGTCTGGGCCTTGATGGGGTCGGCTATGGGCGCCAGCAGCCCCGCCAGAATGAAGCTGAGGGGAATGGAGACCACGGTTCCGATGGCGGAGCCCACCGCCATTTTCCGGATCGTGTCGGATGCCAGGCCCTTGTCGCGCAGGAAAACAGAATGTTCCATCAGCGGGGCCGACATCACCCCACCCGGCAGGCCGACCAGCGCGGTGGGAATGCCGTTCATCAGGTTGAGCGTCACCACCGCAGAAACGAAGAAGGCGAGTACCACTTCCGGCGGGGCGCCAGACAACACGACAGCCAGGGTGATGGGCGCAAGGACGCTCGTCTCGTCGGTTCCGGGAATGAAACCGATGAAGGTGTAGATCACGACGGCACCAAGCACCGCCAGCAGCATCATGCCGATGAGATCCGGGGTCACTTAGCACCGTCCTCGCCAGTGTCGACGGAGACCATCTCATCGACGATCGCAACCTCCCGTTTGGGGGTCACGAGGAAACAGTTCACAGCGAAACCGATGACCGATGCCCCCAATCCCCAGTAGAGCGTCTGCCCACCGGCGCTCGAGGCAACCAGAACCGCCGCGACGGCGCAGATCGCGGACACCACCAGACAGACAATCAGATCCTTGGGTGAGACGAGATCGTTCCACACCTCGATGTTGCGACCTTCCAGGTCTTCGGGTCCGGCTTCGGGCATATCGCGCACGGTCGGTCATGGTATTCCAAATCCCTCAAGCCCACCATTCATGGCTCGCCGCGGTTCCATCGGATTGATCGCTTCTCCAAACGACCGGTACACGTTACGTTTTCTCAGGGAGTAGACGGTCAGCGTCATGGACGAGCCTTTCCAGCACTTCGATCACCTGCAACCTGCGGCTACCCGTCACTGGAGCAAGTCCCAGCACGTCGGCCAGCCAAATACCGTCGACGGCGAATCGGACAGCGGCTGCGACCCCTGGAGGGACGCCGTCCCGATCAAGCCGGGCCTGCCAATCGGCATAACGTTCACGCAGGGACTCCAACGCCTCAGGGCTGACCACGGTCGCAGCGAGCAGCGCTGCCACCGACTTCGTCGCCGGCCCGTCAGGGTGTTCAGCCGAGCGCAGGTAGGTCTTTGTCGCAGCGCCAGGTTCCTCCCCCGCTGCGGCGATCAGCTCTTCGAAAGCAGAGACATAGCGGGTCACGAGCCCTTCAATGAGAGCCTTCTTCGATGCGAAGTGGTAGAACAGGCCACCCTTACTGATCCCCGCTTCCCGCGCCACCGATGCAATCGTGAGTGCGTCGCCACCGTCGCGCACAAGAATGCGACCAGCCGCATCGAGAATGGCATCACGTGACGCCTGCGCCTTGTCACCCATGACTTCCCCTTCCGCCGATGTCCGGTCACGCTACAGCACAAGAGAAAAAACCGGACGTCCGGTGCAGTATCATGGAAGTATGATCACCATCCCCGAGAGGACCCCCGCCACCGCAGCCCTTCTCGACGCCTACACAAAACACGCCGCGAAGGGACTCCTCGTCGTCACCGATCTCGGCCTGCTCGCTTACTGGACGTTGACTGCCGCCGGCGTGATCTCGGTGGGTACAGGCAATGTCCTGTTGGCCTGGAATTGGTCTTTTCTACCCTTGGACCTGGTTGCGGTCACGAAGGGGCTGACATGGTCACTGCTACCCATCAGGCATCGCTGGTCGACGCCGCTGTTCCTGTGCGCCCTGGCCCTCACCTTCTCAGCGGGCCTGTTGGCCATCAGTTTTTTTGCACTGTGGGGCACATGGGCTCCCTCGTGGTGGCTGGTGAACCTCTGGCTGACACTTATGCCAGTAGGACTACTCCTCACTTCCACGTTGTGTCGCCACAGGACGGCATCGCCATGACCAAAAGAGGAGCGGCATTGATCAGAAGAACACCTCCGGAATAAAGCCAAACGGCTGACGCATCCCCCGAGGCAACCTCAGTACCGCTCCGGACTGGAAGACCTCTAAGCTGTGGAGCGGATCTGAGGCAACCGCAGGAGCAGCCATGACGAGCATCGCCGGAAAGGAACCGTCCGCATGGGAAGCAAAGTTCCCCCTGATCCGGGAGCTCGTCGCATACCAGGAGACGGCGTGGTTCAACCCCGGAGTCAGATCTGGCAACGCCGCACTGACGGGGCTGGGTCTCACGGTTGCCGACATAGATGACGCGGCGGCCTGCCTGAGGCGCTTCGCCCCCTACATCGCACAGGTTTTCCCCGAAACCCGGCTTTCTGCAGGAATCATCGAGTCCCCCCTGTACGCGGTTCCGTTCATGCAGGCCGCAATCGAACGTCGAGAAGGCATCCAAATACCTGGGAGGCTCTGGGTGAAGATGGATGCCGAGCTGCCGGTCTCCGGTTCGATCAAGGCCCGCGGGGGGATCTACGAGGTACTGCACCACGCGGAGTGGATCGCCCTCGACGCGGGGCTGATCACCCACGACTCCGATTATCGGGAGCTGGACTCAGCGGAAGCCCGTGAGCTGTTCTCCGAGCACTCGATAGCGGTCGGTTCCACCGGAAACCTTGGCCTGTCCATCGGGATCATGGGCGCTCGTCTCGGCTTTAAGGTCACCGTTCACATGTCCTCCGATGCCCGTGCCTGGAAGAAGGAGATGCTTCACAGGCATGGCGTCGAGGTGGTGGAATACGACTCCGACTACTCGGTGGCGGTGTCCACGGGCCGCAAACAGGCCAGAGCCGATCCGTCGATGCACTTCGTCGACGACGAGAACTCCACCACCCTGTTTCTCGGATACGCGGTTGCAGGGCGGCGCCTGGCCGGCCAGCTCCAGGCCCTCGACGTCCCCGTGGACGAAGAGCATCCACTCTTTGTGTACCTGCCGTGCGGGGTGGGCGGTGGCCCCGGGGGAATCACCTTTGGCCTCAAAACTATCTTCGGCGACGCCGTCCATGCGGTTTTCGCGGAACCAACCCACTCCCCCAGCATGCTGCTCGGTGTACGAACCGGCCTCCACGACGCAGTCTGTGTGCAGGACTTCGGGATCGACAACGTCACGAATGCGGACGGTCTGGCCGTCGGTCGCCCGTCGGGTTTCGTCGGCAGGTCCTTGGAGCACGCCATCGACGGCTACTACACAGTCAGCGAGGAAAATCTCTACCGCTATCTCACGCTCCTCCGGGAAACCGAGGGCCTGAAGGTGGAGCCCTCCGCCGTCGCCGGCTTCCTCGGTCCGCAGCGCGTCCTGGCCGATCCTGCTTATCTGAAACGCACCAAGGTGACGCCGAAAACGCTCACGAACGCGACCCATCTGGCCTGGGCAACGGGCGGATCGATGGTGCCGTCGAATGAGATGAACGACTATTTCCGCAAGGGGGTCGAACTGCTACTGGAGTTCTGAGAGGATCACCAGGAATTCAGGACATGATAAGGCCTCCGGGGCCGTTGAGGTTCCCCGGAGGCCTTACACATATCAGGCTTAGTTGTTTCCGGTGATCTTGTCCTTGACCTCTTCAACCTTGTCTGCGACACCGCTCGCGACGTCACCAAGCTTCTCCTTGGCGCTGTCGACGATCTCGCCAAGGCCGCCCTTCACGCGATCCTTCTGCCCATCAGCGCGGAGGTCCTCGTTGCCGACGGCTTCACCCACGCTTTCCTTGGCCTTGCCGACGGTCTCCTGAAATTTGTCACCGATTCCCATTGCATCCTCCTATAGGTGTTGTTTGCATTGGTATCGGCCACCACCGTACAGGACGTTCTGCACCCACCAAAGGTTTACTATGGCGTGTTCAACCGAGGAAATCGCTGCGCACGATCGCCATGACCACGGTCCTACCCCAAGGCCGCCGCTCAAGCAAGGCGGCCCATACCAGGACCTAGGAACCCGAAACGCCCTACTCCCCGCCGCCGTCGCGGTCCAGCATCACTTCACACCCCAACCGATTCACCCGCCGTGCATAGGCCAGTCGGTCCTCCAGGGCCAGGAACTCATCCGCCATGAGACCGTCGAGGAGCAGGACCGCCAGTCCGTGAACACTCGCCCACAGGGCTGTCTCATGCTCACGGATGGCGTGTTCGCCGAATCTGATCCGTGCGAGTCTGCCGAGTTCGTCGTAGGTTCGCCTGCTGGCCACCTGGATCCCCGGAAACCTTGCAGGATCGCACATGTCACGGCGGAACATGATCCTGAACACCCCCGGATTGGTCAGCGCAAACTCGACGTAGGCGTTCCCGGAAGCCTCCGCCACCGTCCTGAGGTCCTCGGTCTCCGCCAGGTCGTGAGCTTCGCACAGCCGGTTGGCCAGCTCGTCAAATCCCGCCTCGATGAGGGCGGCGAGGATTGCCTCGCGGTTGGCGAAGTAATGGTAGGGAGCCTGATGAGTACAGCCGGCGCGACGTGCCACCTCCCGCATGCTGAGCGCATCGGGTCCCCCCTCATCCAACAGTTCTCGACTGATGCGCAGCAGGTCATCGCGCAGGCTACCCGCCCCACTGGCTCTCGACCTACCTGGCTCTCTCCTGGTCATGGGCCAAGCCTACGCCACACTTGACAGCGTCAAGGAATTCGTTAAGCTGCCACCTGACACTGTCAAGTAAATTGGGAGCAAGAATGTACGATGCCATCGTCATCGGATCAGGAATAGGCGGCCTGAGCGCCGCCAAGCTGCTGGCTCGGATCGCGGGCAAACGGGTTCTCGTGCTGGAGAAGCACACTGAACCGGGTGGACAAACACACACGTTCCGCCGCGATGGTGCTTCCTGGGACGTCGGGGTGCACTACATCGGGCAGGTCGGACCAGGCAGTCAGCTGCGCGCGTATTTCGACTACCTCTCGGACGGCGAACTGGCATGGAACCGCCTGCCGGATGCCTACGACCGTTTCGTCTACCCGGGCATCGACTTCTCCGCCTCTTCCAATCCCGTGGAGTACCAGCAGAAACTCATCGATACCTTTCCCACCGAGGTCCGGGCCATCCGCCGTTATTTCCGCGATATTCGCAGTGCCAACAGGTGGGTCACCCTTGGCTTCGCCAAGAACATGGTTCCCCGCCCCATCGCGCCGCTGCTGCACGGCATTCAGCGGATATCCGGCCGGACGGCGCTCGGGACCACGGAACACTATCTGAAAAAGCACTTCCGTTCCCCCGAGCTCCGGGCTCTGCTGGCCAGCCAGTGGGGCGACTACGGGTTGCCGCCCTCGCGCAGCGCCTTCGCCAAGCATGCGTTGATCGTCGACCACTACTTGAACGGCGGGTGGTTCCCCGCAGGCGGCAGCGCACGGATAGCTCGCACTTTCGAAAAGAGCATCGAGCAGGCCGGTGGCGCGGTTCGGGTGGCCCAAGATGTTCAAGAGATCCTCGTAGAAAACGGGAGGGCGGTCGGGGTCCGGGTGCTCGACCGCCGGGGCCCCGTCACCCAGGAACGAATCCATCGCGCACCAGTGGTGATCTCGAACGCGGGCGCTCCCGTGACCTTTTTCAACCTGCTACCAACCGACGGCCCGGTGGGGGCGGCCACCGCCGCCCTGCGCGACGCGATCCGGCAGATCGGGACCGGCACCTCAGCCGTCATCGTTTACCTGGGTTTGCGAGACGACCCTCGCAGCATCGGGGGGACCGGTGGGAACGTGTGGGTCAGCAGGGACCTCGATCACGACGACCTCCCGAGCCAGTCCGATGCGCTGTTGTCCGGGTCGCCCCGGAATGCCTTCGTCTCGTTCTCGTCGGTGAAGTCGGGAGAGACGCACCACACCGCGGAGATCATCTCCTTCGTCGACGCCGATGCGTTTGCGGCGTGGCGCAACACCCCCCGGGGTAATCGCGGCGCCGACTACTCCGCTCTCAAGCGGCGGATCGGGAGCGGCCTGATCGACCTAGCGGAAACCGCCATTCCCGGATTGAAAGACCTGGTCGACTACGTGGAGGTATCCACCCCCCTGACGGTCGAGCACTACACATCACATCCACAGGGAGCCTTCTACGGTCTCCCCAGCACCCCGGAGCGCTACCGCTTCTCGTTCGGGCCGGTCACACCCGTGGAGGGGTTGTATCTATCGGGTCAGGATGCGGGTAGCTGCGGGGTCGCAGGTGCGATGATGGGTGGCGTCGTGGCAGCCTGTCAGATCCTGGGGCCCAAGGGGTTCACGGAAATCCGTGCGGCCATCGCTTCCGGTCCCGAGGCTGGAAGTTCGTCCGAATGGCCGCTACCCGAGGGCAAGCATCGCGCCACGCTGGTGACCAAACAGCGCCTGACCGACAGCATCTGGGAGGTCTGCTTCGAGGTGGATGAGGAGGTCGGGGACTGGGCTCCTGGCCAGTTCGCCCGGATTCACGTCGGCAACAACGCCTGGCGGGACTACTCCATCGCGGGCATCGAGGGAAATCAGGTGCGGTTCCTGATCAGCACCCGGACCCGCGGGCAGGGGTCGCGGTTCGTTGAGACCGCCGAGCCCGGGACCCGCACCACGGTTGAGCTTCCGCTGGGCCAGTTCACCGCGACCCCGTCTGATCGTCGCCGGGTCTTTGTCGCCACCGGGACCGGGTTGGCGCCGTTCCTGCCGATGTTCGCCACCCCGGAACGCAAGGATGACGACATCTTGATCTTCGGTTGCCGCACCGGCGAGGATGACCTAACCTCTCTGCTGCCCGACCCAACACCGACGGTGTTGCGCTGCATCAGCCGGGAGGACGTCGACGGCGCCCTGCACGGTCGGGTGACCGACACCCTGGAAACCCTGGACTTCGACCCCGCTGAAACCGAGTTCTACCTGTGCGGATCGTCGGCGATGGTCGCGGACGGTATGGCGCTGCTGGAACGCCGGGACGCGAAGCACCTGTTCACGGAACCGTACTGACGTAAGGCTGTTCAGGCCACCGGATAAGAGACCATCAGGAGCAGAAAGGCGATGGCCCACACGAGGTTGATGATGTTGAGCAACGCCCCGTCGAGGAGGGGTTTGCCCGGGTAGGGCAGGCGCGTGAGCGCGAACCACGGCAGGGCCTGGACGGGGGGCGTCAGGAGCAGGGACCACCACGGGAACGCGGTGGTTCCTGCACCAATGGCGATGCACACCAGGATCCAGCCCAACGCGGTCACCCCAATGGCAGGGACCCACGCGGCCATGAGGAACCGGTAGAGCCTGCGCGCATGTTCCGAGACCGCCCCATCCGGCTCCGCACCATCCCCGGCTGCGTTGTAGGCGATGTAGGCGCGCTCGGAGGCCAGGGCCACGGGATAAAAAGATGCGTGGGCGAGGGGTGAGAGACAGAATCCGATTCCCAGGAGCGCCACTCCCGTCACGCCGACACCTGAACCACGCAGCAGCACCCAGTGGGCGTACAGGCCTGCGAGCATGAGCGGTGCCGAGTAGTTCGCCACCAGCGCACCCCACCTCAGGCGAGGTTCGTCAATGCGCGTGTAAAAGGCGTAAGCGTCGTTGCCCATGAGGTCGATGAACTCACCGTATGTGTTCCGGTCGGGTGTGCGGAAACCAACGATGAGGGCATCCCCAACGATCCAGCACAGGGCGCTGATCAAAAAAGCGATAATGGACCAGGTCACCAGCATGTGCACTACTTCCTTGTCACGGGTGACGAAGTAGACTACACGATACCTTGGTCCTGCACCGTTGCGATCCCAGCCCAGTCAAGCCGCGGATTCACCGGGAAACGTTCCGAACCATGGTCCAAGATCCCGTCAACGAGAGTGGGATGCTGCGTTTGGGGACGGGGGCCTGCTCGAAACGGCTCGGATTGCTGCTCGGGGTGGTTGATCCAGATGGATCGCCGCCCGGACACATTGCAAGGCAGTCGTGGCCCTACCGACCACCTTCACCTCGTCCAATGCAATCGCGGGTATGACGGGGCGAACCCGCAGCTCGGCGGGGTCGCCCCGGATGGTCCTGTTGCTCAGGCCAGGCCCTTGGACTTCAGCCAGTCGCTTGCAATCACCGAGGCCGACGCCTTCTCGTCGACGGATCGCTTGTTCATGGCAATCAGGTCCTCGGGGGTCAGTTCCTTCGACACGTTGTTCAGGGTTTCCGCGGTCTGGTCGTCCACCTTGCTGGAGACGATTGGCAGCACATTGGAGGACAGGAACAGGTTCTTCGGATCCTCCAGCGCCACCAGGTCGCCCTCGGCTAGCACCGGAGCGGCGGTGTAAATGTCGGCGATCTGCACCTCCCCGTCGCGCAGGGCCTTGACGGTGAGCGGACCACCCGAGTCTTCAGCTGGCTTGATCGTGGCCTCGACACCGTAAGTCTCGCGGAGTCCCTTCGGCCCGTAGGGGCGGGACTCCAGCTCGGAGTTGCCTGCGATCTTCAGGTCCGGCACCGAGGCGAGATCCCCGATCTGTTTCAGCGAATGCTCCTCCGCGAATTCCTTGGTCACCACGTAGGAGTCCTGGTCGGTTGCCGGCGCATGTTCCAGTGCTTTGAGTCCTTCCGGCAAGGCACCGGTCAGCTCCGTATGAACCTGCTCCGGGCTGCGAGCCGTGGTCTCGGGCTTGTAGTACTGCAACAGGTTGCCGCTGTATTCGGGGAAGATGTCGATCTTCCCAGCCTGAAGTTCAGGCATGTAGACCTCTCGCTGCCCGATCTTCAGCTGTCGGTCCACTTTCTTGCCCGACTTCTCCAGGGACTGGGCGTAGATCTCCGCGATGATCTCGTTCGAGTAGTAATCCTGGGAACCGATCACCAGCGTGTCAGAAGAATTCGTGGTGTCGCTTTTTCCTTCGATGTTCGAGGCGCTGCCGCAGCCCACCAGGGCCAGGGCCGCTACCAATCCGAGTGCGGCGAGCTTGGTCGTGGATGTCATCGGGACTCCTTCGCAGAAGCGATACGGGTACTTGGGTCGAGTTTTCGGGTGATCAGACGCTTGACCTGGACCAGCAGCAGGTCCAGGACGAGCGCCAGGACAACGACCAGCAGCGCTCCGCCGATCATCTGTGCGTAGTCGCGGGTCTTGAGACCGGCGAAGAGGAACCGCCCCAGCCCCACGTCGGCGGTGTAGGCGGCGAGCGTCGCCGTGGCGACGACCTGGAGGGTGGTAGATCGCAGCCCCTCGAGAAGCAGCGGAACGGCGGCGGGCAGCTCCACCTGGGTGAGTACCTGCCACGAGGACAGGCCGATGGCGCGGGCCGCGTCCACCGTGACCGGTTCCGCAGAGGTGATCCCCGCGTAGGCACCTGCAAGCATCGGGGGAATAGCCAGCACCAGGAGCGCACAGAAGGGCGCCACCAGCCCCAGACCGGACCACAGACCGACCAGGGTCAGCAGACCGAGAGTCGGCAGAGCGCGTGCCGATGCGGTGATCATGGGGACCACGGCCACCCCGCGCCGCGTGTGGCCAATGGCAACCCCAGCCGGGAGCGCCAGCACACAGGCCAGTGCAACCACGGCGAGGGTGAAGGAGAGGTGTTGCTGCAGTCGTGACAAGATGCCAGCATCACCATCCCAGTTCTCGCCCGTGAACAGCCAGCCGAGGGCTTCGAGGAAGAGATTCATGCCGCCACCTGCTTCTGTTTGCGGAGCCACGGGGTCAGGGCCCTGCCGAGCAGCACGACGAGCAGGTCGAAGATCAGGGCCAGCAGCAGGGTCGCTCCGAGCCCGGTCAGCAAGGATTCGATCAGTTGCCGCTGGAAGCCGTCGGTGAACAGGGTTCCGAGCGATTGCACACCAACCAGCGCGCCAACCGTGACCAGGGACACCGTGGACGCGGCCACCACACGCAACCCAGCGATCAGCACCGGCACCGCAAGCGGCAGCTCCACGTGCCAGAATCGCCGCCATGGATCGACACCGAGGGCGTTCGCAGCCTCCACGACGTCCTCCGGGAGGGATCGGAAGCCCTCCGCGACCTGGGTGACGAGCACCGAGATCCCGTACAGAGTCAGGACGATCACCATGTTGAGCGGGGAACGTACCGGCACTCCCAGGATGACCGGGATCACCACGAGCATCGGCAGGGATGGCACAGCGTACAGAAGCGAGAAGGCGCCGAGTAGAAGTCCTCCGAAGCGCCGGCTTGCAACCGCCAACCGGGCCAACGGCACCGACAGCACAGTGGCCGCGAGGATGGCGCCCAGCGACAGCAGAGCGTGGCCCCCAAAGTAGCCGCCCACCTGTCCCAGGTTGTTGATCAACCAGTTCACGACGACTCCCCATCCGCGGCTCCTCCACCGTCTTCGCGGAGGGTTCCCAGGGGCCGCCCATCGGCGTCCACCACGACCCGGGAGCCGTTGCGTTCAACACTGCGCAACTGACGACGGCTCGCGTCCGCCCCGACGAAGTCGGCGACGAACTCATCGGCCGGCTTGGAAAGCAGTTCCTCCGGGGTGCCGACCTGCGCCAGGACACCGCCGGCACGCAGCACCGCCACCTGATCGCCCAAGAGGAAGGCCTCATCGACGTCGTGGGTGACGAACAGGATGGTGGTTCCCAGGCGCCGCTGAAGGTCACGCAATTCCCGCTGCAGATCGGCACGGACCAGCGGATCAAGGGCACCGAAAGGTTCGTCCATGAGCAGAACCTTAGGATCGTTGGCGAGCGCCCGAGCAACTCCGACGCGCTGCCGCTGCCCACCGGAAAGCTGCGACGGGAACCGCCCGGCCAAGTCATAATCAAGCCCGACCATGTCCATCAGTTCCAGAGCACGTTCGCGCGCTTTAAGTCTGGGAACCCCGTCGAGGATCGGGACCGTGGCTATATTGTCGACAACACGACGGTGCGGGAACAACCCACCGTCCTGTAGGACGTAGCCAATGGAGCGCCGCAACGCCACCGTCGGTTGCACCGCGACATCCTCTCCGGCTAGCAGCACGGCACCCGAGGTGGGGGTCACCATCTTGTTGACCATCCGCATCAGCGTGGTCTTGCCGGATCCGGACGAGCCCAGCAGCACGGTGGTGGAGCGCTCGGCGACATCAAGGGTGATGCCGCCGACCCCGACGGTGCCATCTGGATAGATTTTCTGTACGTTCTCGAACCGGATCATTACCCGACTCCGTTCTCGTTGGTCAGTGCGACGAAGCCGCCGCCGGGCAGCGGCTCATCAAGGCGGGCGCCCTGCATGGCCGGGACGATGTCGGCCCGCTGGCCT
Source organism: Arachnia propionica (assembly GCF_037055325.1). Lineage (NCBI taxonomy): Bacteria > Bacillati > Actinomycetota > Actinomycetes > Propionibacteriales > Propionibacteriaceae > Arachnia > Arachnia propionica. Next base: position 1,293,369 of record NZ_CP146373.1, read on the forward strand.
GCGCCGGCGGCCACCCGGGTCAGGTTCTGGGTGAGCACTATCAGCTCCTCGGGACGGAAACCGGCGAGCACTGTACGCAGGGTGTCCTCGAAGGTTACGGCTGCGCTCTCCATCCGCACCCGCCCCTTGTCGGTGAGGCTCAGACGACTGGATCGCCGATCCTTGGGGCAGGGGGTCCTGACCACGAGCCCGTCGCCAACCAGCCGGTCAACAAGCCGCGAGGCTGCGCCGACCGTGGTGTGTTGACGCCGGGCGATGTCCTGGACCCGGGACCCACCGTCAGTCGCCGACGCATCAATCTGTTTCAGGACGAGGTAACGCGCCAGGGTGGCGGAGTTCACGGTGCGCCAAAGATCCTTCTCGAGCCGGTTCCACAGCGCCACCTCCGCGTGCAGGAGCGCTTCGAAGAGGGCTCCATGGTCGCCACGGGACACTGCTGCTTCCTTCACCCAAAAAACATTACATGTAACTGAATTACATGGAAAGCATTGAACCTGCCCCAGGACCACTGAAAACTCGAAAACGACGGCGCCGGTTGGGCCGCGGGGACCCAACCGGCGCTTCGGGATACATCCCCCTCAGGACAGCGATCCGTAGGTCGTCTTCGCCTTCTCCAGCGCGGAAACATATCCCGCGCGCTCGTAAGCATCAGCCGGGGCGTTGCTCGGCACGGCCAGCATTCCACGGATCTGGTCCAGGGTGAGCTGTCTGCCGTCGAGCCAGGCTTCGAGGCCGTCGATCAGGCGAGTGGCGTGCTCAATGCCGTGACGCACCAGCGCCGATGTGGTGCAGACCACATCGGCTCCAGCCAGCAGGTACTTCACCACGTCCTCGGGCTGGTCCACCCCGGACGAGGCCGCAAGCGAGGCCTCGACGTGGTCGTGCAGCACAGCAATCCAGGTGCGCGGCAAGCGGGCATCCACAGGCGAACTCAGCGTCACCCCGCTGACTACTTCCATCCGCTCCAGGTCGATGTCGGGTTGCAGGAACCGGTTGAACAACACCAAGCCATCAGCCCCGGCCCGGTCCAGCTGCTGGCACATCGCGCCGACCGACGAGAAATATGGACTGAGCTTCACTGTTACCGGGATACTCACCTCTGACTTCACTGCCTGGAGGATGTCGAGGTGACGTTGCTCCACATCGTTACCTCCCAGGGTGAGGTCACCCGAGACGTAGTAGATGTTGAGTTCCAGGGCCGCCGCTCCCGCGTCCTGCAGGCTACGAGCCGAATGCACCCATCCTCCATGGGAGGCGCCGTTGAGGGATGCAATCAGTGGCACGTCGATGGCGGAGGCTCCCCGCTCAACGAGCCGCAGGTATTTCGTGACGGCATCAGCCTCGGCCCGCGGCACCTCCGGGAAGAAGCTGGTGGCCTCCGGAGTGAGATCGGCGAACTGTTCCTCCAGCTCCACCAACCGCTCCGCCTCACGGAACAGCTGTTCCTCGAACAGGGAGAACATGGTCACGGCCCCGACTCCCGCATCCGCCAATGCCTTGATGTCATCAACGCTCTGGCTCAGCGGTCCGGCCGAGGCGACGACAGGATTGCGCAGCTCCAATCCAAGGTAGCCACTTGTCAGCTCTGCCATGCTTCCTCCTTGCGCGGGTCAGCGGCGAACTTCTCCGCGCCGCGGAGCGCCAGCTCCTCGTACTCGGCCCAGCGCCGGTCCACCTGCGCCTGGGCGATGTCGATGAGACGATCGGCCTCCTCAGGATCGGCGGCGTGCAGCACCTTGTACCGCAACTCGGCATTCTGGTATTCGCGCAGCTTCAGGCGTGGCCGGGGGCTATCGAGCAGGAACGGATTGCCGCCGCTCTCTCGAATCACGGGGTTGTAGCGCATCAGCGGCCAGTGCCCGGAGTTGACGGCCCGATACTGCTGATCCAGTCCCTTGCGAATGTCGATCCCGTGGGCGATGCAGTGGCTGTAGGCGATGATCAGGCTCGGCCCCTCGTAGGCCTCCGCCTCTCGGAATGCCTTCAGGGTCTGTTGTGGGTCTGCTCCCATCGCCACTCGCGCCACGTACACCGACCCGTAGGCCATCGCCTGCATGGCCATGTCCTTCTTGTTGGTGTGCTTGCCCGCGGACGCGAACTTCGCGACGGCCCCCAGCGGAGTGGATTTGGACGCCTGACCGCCTGTATTGGAGTACACCTCGGTGTCCAGCACCAGCACATTGACGTTACGCCCCGAGGCCAACACGTGATCGACACCTGAGGAACCGATGTCGTAGGCCCAGCCATCGCCACCGACGATCCACACGGAGCGCCGCAGCAGGTGGTCACAGACGCTCTTGAGGTCTTCGATCCTCGGACCTTCCAGCTCCGCCAATCGTGCTTTGAGACGGTCGACACGGGCCGCCTGCCGAGCCAGGCCCGATTCCATGCGCTGTTTCGCTGCCAGCAGCGAGTCGATCAGTTCGTCGTCATCGATCTCAGAGCGCAGTTCCTCCAGGAGGCGGCGCGCCATGTCGTGATGCAGGTCGGCGGCCAGGCGGAGTCCGAGCCCGAACTCGGCGTTGTCTTCGAACAACGAGTTCGACCACGCCGGCCCACGTCCCTGAGCGTTTTTTGCCCACGGGGTGGTGGGCAGGTTGCCGCCGTAGATCGACGAGCAGCCGGTGGCATTGGCGACGGTGACGCGGTCCCCGAACAGCTGGGTCAGCAATTTCAGGTATGGGGTTTCACCACATCCGGCGCAGGCCCCGGAGAATTCGAACAATGGCTCCAGGAACTGGGTGCCACGAACGGTACCGAAGTCCACGTTGCGGCGGTCGTTGAGCGGGATGGTCTCGAAGAACTTAACCGCTTCCTTCTCCTTGTCACGTTCCAGCACCGGCTCCAGGTTGATGGCGCGCCGGTTCGGCTGCCCTGCGGGCTTCACAGGACAGGCTTCGACACACAGTCCACAGCCTGTGCAGTCCTCGGCGTAGACCTGCAGCGTGTAGCTGGTGTCAGGCAGTCCCGCGGCGTCGATCGGTTGACTGAGGAAACCTTCCGGGGCGCCCGCCACGACCTCGGAGGGATAGTACTTGGCGCGCAGCACGGCGTGCGGGCACACGAAAGAACAGTTCCCGCACTGGATGCAGGCCTCGTTGTCCCACACCGCGATGATCTCGCTGATGTTGCGTTTCTCATAGCGGGTGGTCCCGGACGGGTAGGAACCGTCAGCGGGCAACGCCGAGACCGGCAGCTCGTCACCACGACCGGCCAGCATCGTCGCGGTAACCTCCCGCACGAATGGCGGAGCGTCCGACGGGACGGGTGGGATCAGCTCCCGCTGCCCCGTCGCACTGGCCGGCACCTGTACCTCGTGCAGGTGGGCCAGGGAAGCGTCAACCGCCTCGTGGTTCTTCTGCACGATGGCCATCGACTTGCGGGCGTAGGTCTTGGTGATGGCGGCCTTGACCTTCTCGATGGCTTCCTCGCGCGGCATGACACCGGAGATCGCGAAGAAACAGGTCTGCAGCACCGTGTTGGTGCGCGACCCAAGGCCCGCGGCCCGCGCAACCGTGGAGGCGTCGATGACATAGAGGGAGATTCCCAACTCGACGATCTTGTCCTGCATCGGGCGCGGCAGCTGCTCCCACACCTGATCCGCCGGGTAGGGCGAGTTGATCAACAGCGTCGCGCCGGGCTGGGCGAACTCCAACACATCCACCCGTTCCAAGATCGACCAGTGATGACAGCCGATGAAGTTCGAGCGGGTCACCAGGTACGGCGCCTGGATTGGGTTGGGGCCGAAACGCAGGTGTGAGACGGTGCGTGAACCCGACTTCTTGGAGTCGTAGACGAAGTAGCCCTGGGCGTAGGTTCCAGGATCGGAGCCGATGATCTTGATGGTGTTCTTGTTGGCACCGACGGTGCCATCCGATCCCAGCCCGTAGAACACCGCGCGGTGGGTCTGTGGGTCGAGAAGCTGGAAGTCGGGGTCGACCTCGAGGGACAGGTGGGTGATGTCATCGTTGATGCCCACCGTGAAACGCGACCGGGGCCGGTCCTTCGCCAGCTCGTCGTAGACAGCCTTGGCCATGGCGGGGGTGAACTCCTTGCTGGAAAGACCATAGCGACCGCCGACCAGCACCGGCATGACATCCCGGTCCCCGCGAGCCACGGATTCCCCGACCGCGGAGGAAACGTCGAGGAACAACGGTTCGCCTCCCGAACCGGGTTCCTTGGTGCGGTCCAGGACCGCGATCTTCCGCACCGTGGTGGGCAGTGCGTCCAGGAGGTGTTCCTTCGGGAAAGGCCGGTAGAGCCGCACGAACAGGACACCCACCTTCTCCCCCGACTCGTTGAGGTGCCTGACCACGGGGATCATCGTCTCGATGCCCGAACCCATGATCACCACCACCCGGTCGGCCTCGGGGTGACCGTGGTACTCCACCAGGGAGTACTGGCGACCCGAGATCTCCGCGAATCGTTCCAGCGCCTCGGTGAGGATCCCGGGCACGGCGTCGTAGTAACAGTTCGCGGTCTCGCGGGACTGGAAGTAGGTGTCCGGGTTCTGCGCGGTACCGCGAATGAAGGGATTCTCCGGGCTCAGCGCTCGAGCACGGTGCTCGCGAATCAGGTCGGCGGGAACCAGGTCGCGCAGCTGGTCGTCGGTGAGCTTGACGAGGGTGTTGAGTTCGTGACTGGTGCGGAAACCGTCGAAGAAATGCACGAACGGCAGCCGGGCACGCAGGGTCGCCAGATGCGCCACGGCCGCCATGTCGTGGGCCTCCTGCACCGATGCGGAACTGAGCATGCAGCAACCCGTCTGACGCACAGCCATCACGTCCTGGTGGTCACCGAAAATCGACAGCCCCTGCGCAGCCAGGGACCGCGCCGCGACGTGGAAGACCGTGGAGGTCAGCTCCCCGGCAATCCGGTACATGTTGGGGATCATCAGCAGCAGGCCCTGCGAGGCGGTGAAGGTGGTGGACAGGGCCCCGCCTTGAAGGGCGCCGTGCATGGCGCCGGCCGCTCCGCCCTCGGACTGCATCTCGACGACGGTGGGGACCGTACCGAAGACATTCTTACGCCCGTGGGAGGACCACTCATCGGCCAGTTCGGCCATGGTGGAGCTGGGGGTGATCGGGTAGATGGAGCAGAGTTCGCTCAGCCGGTAGGCGACGTCTGCCGCGGCCTCGTTGCCGTCGATGATGGTGCGCTGGTTCATCACTGGCCCTCCGGAATCATCTCGATGGCATGCACGGGACACTGCTCGTAACAGGTGGCGCAGCCGGTGCAGCGTTCGTAGTCGAAGCGGTACCGGTTGCCGGGGCCGAGTTTGATGACGGCATCCTCGGGGCAGGCACCGTAGCAGCCGTCGCACTCGAAGCAGTTGCCGCAGGACAGGCAGCGACGGGCCTCGAACTCGGCCTCCTTCGGGCTAAGGCCCGCGACGATCTCGCCGAAGTCGGACACGCGTGTCTCGGGAGCCTGTTCAGGCTGGATCCTCCGGGTGTGACCGCCGAAGTACCACAGGTTCATCTGGTCGAGATGGACGAGCGGGTGCTTCGGATCGCGGGGGGTGGCATCGAGGTTCAGCCACTTGTCGATGCAGCGAGCGGCCTTCTTGCCGTGCCCGACACCGACGGTGACGGTGCGTTCACTCGGAACCATGTCGCCTCCCGCGAAGATTCCGGGAACATTCGTCATGAGGGTCTCGGGATCGACCTGCACCACGTCCTGATCGAAAATCATGCCGGGAATGCTGTGGAGGAAACCGGTGTCGGCCTCCTGTCCGACGGCCAGGATCACCGTGTCGGCGGCGAGTTTCTCGAACCGCCCAGTGCCGTGCGGCTTGCCGTCCTCGTCGAGTTCCATGACCTCGACGGTCAGGTCCTCCTCCCCCATCTCGGTGATGGTCCGCAGCCAGTTCATCCTCACCCCCTCCTGCTCTGCACTCTCGCGCTCCTCAGTGTGGGCGGGCATCTGCTCAACGGTGCGGCGATAGACAATCACTGACTCCTCGGCACCCAGCCGACGAGCCACGCGGGCCGCATCCATGGCAGTGTTGCCGCCGCCGTAGACCGCTACCCGGCGTCCGATGACCGGCCTCTCGCCCTTGGCGACATCACGCAGGAAGCTGACGGCGTCGACCATCTTGGTGGCGTCGGCAGAGGGAATGTCCACGCGCTTGGACAAATGCGCTCCAATGGCCACGAACACCGCGTCGAAACGTCCCGCAACCTGTGTGGCGAGCAGGTCGGTGACCGGGGCGTTGTTACGGATCACCACCCCCATGTCGGTGATGCGTGCCACCTCGGCGTCCAGAACGTCACGGGGCAGCCGGTACTCAGGGATCCCGTAGCGCATCATGCCGCCGGGGGCGTCGGCGGAATCGTGGATCTCCACCTCGTGGCCGAGGCGTCGCAGGTGGTAAGCGGCTGACAACCCGGAGGGCCCAGCACCGATGATCAACACTCGCCGCCCTGAGTCACGGCGCGGCGCCTCGAAACGCCAGCCACGTTCCAGCGCCAAGTCACCCAGATAGCGCTCAACGGAATGAATGGAGACGGCCGAATCAAGATCCTTGCGGTTGCAGGCCGTCTCGCAGGGGTGGTAACAAACGCGACCGTGAATGGCCGGGAAGGGGTTATCTGCGGTGAGCTGCCGCCAGGCCGCCTCATGTTCCCCCGCTTTTATCAGACGTAACCACTCCTGGATGTTCTCCCCCGCCGGGCATCCGGCGTTGCAGGGGGGCAGCATGTCCAGGTAAATGGGTCTCCTCGATCGCACCGGGGCGACCCGTCCTGTGGTTGTCAGCAAATTGGGTAGACCAGTCACATCATCGCGCTCGGTCATGGTGTCCCTCCGTCGCTACGACTATTCCCGTCAATCGTAGGACGTCCGAGGGACACCATGCCTCGTAAATTCGCGAGGAAAACTGCGCCTATTGAGGAAAGGGGGTTCTCAGCCCCGTCAGTTGGTGGAGCTCGTCTGTGCTTCTTCCTTGACTTTCTCCGGGTCAAGTTCCTTGAGCTGCTTGACGAGGTCGTCGAGCTGGGTCCCGTTCAGCAGGCCACTCTGCCGGAACACCAGGACTCCGGAGCGGAAAGCCATGATGGTGGGGATGGACTGGATGTCGAGAGCAAAGGCCAGGTCCTGCTCGGCTTCGGTGTCCACCTTGCCGAAAACGGTCCCGTCGTGGCGCCCGGAGGCCTCCTCGAAGATCGGACCGAAACGGCGACACGGACCGCACCATGAGGCCCAAAAGTCGACGAGAACGACATCATTTCCCTCGATGGTGGAGCGGAAGTTCTCCTTGGTCAGGTTTGTGGTTGCCATGTTTCCTCATTTCGGATTTCGTTGTTCATTTCAATCAACGACTGCTCCGCCCGGCTTATTCCCCAGGCAACATGACTACTCAGCGGGCTGCGACGAAGAGCAGTTCCGCAACCGCCTCGTCCACGGTGACCGCGTCGTCACCGACGCAGAATCTGAGGTCGATGCCCACGCGACGCACCACGAACTCCACTCCCGGTCGGAGCCCCAGCGCCGCGAGGGCCGAGAGTACCTCCGCGTCGGCCTGCAGGTTCTCGCTCATCCGTTCCATGGTGACGGTTATCTCGCCGCGGTTTGGAACCACCTCCGACAACGGCACGACCCCTTCTCTGAAGGGCACGTGTTCGTGATCCAGCCCGAGTTCTTTGAGTCCCGGAATGGGATTGCCGTAGGGGGAACGGGTTGGTGCGTGGAGGATCCTGAGCAGCCGGCGCTCGACGTCATCCGAGATGACGTGCTCCCAGCGGCAGGCCTCGTCGTGCACCTTCTCCCATTCGAGACCGATCACATCGATCAGCAGGCGCTCCGCCAGCCGGTGTTTGCGCATCACGTCGCGCGCCAGCCGGGCGCCCTTCGGAGTGAGTTTGATCGTGCGGTCTGCCTTGACGGAGAGCAGACCATCGCGTTCCATGCGCGCCACGGTCTGGGATACCGTGGGTCCGGCCTGGTGAAGACGCTCAGCGATCCGGGCCCGCAGCGGAGGCACCCCCTCCTCCAAGAGTTCGTATACAGTACGCAGGTACATCTCCGTGGTGTCGATCAGCTCACTCATACCTCACACGCCTCCTTGAAAGCAATGGTAACGATGTGTGACGACACCGGGACCCGCAATCGCTACACACCGCGAATATCCCAACACACGGACTGGAAGGTTGTATTCCATGGCGCGCATTCCCGATGAAAAACCCCTCATGGGTCGCATCGTGAGGCTCGATCCCACTCAGGAGTCGGACCGGGACGATCTGATCGATGCGCTCGACGATCCGCGGGTGTTCGCTCTCGGGTACGCAGGTGGCGCCACGGACCGGGTGGCTGCGATCGAGAACCTGATCGCCGGTGCGGGCGGGAATCGTGTCATGTACACCATCCGGTTGGTCGGCGACACCCGGTTTGGCCCGGTGGGTGAGGTGGTCGGAACCACGTCCCTGGGTGATCTCGAGCCTCGGGCCCAGCGCGCCCACGCGGGCTGGACGGCGTACCGTCCCGCGCTGTGGGGCACGGGAGTGAACGCGGAGGTGAAGCTCCTGTTGCTGGGACACGCCTTCGAGGACTGCGGTTTCGAGCGAGTGAAGCTCCAAACCGACTCCATCAACCAGCGTTCCCGGGACGCGATTGCCCGCTTGGGAGCCGTGCAGGAAGGGGTGCTGCGGCACCACCAGCCCCGCGCGGACGGCTCATGGCGCGACACCGTGGTTTTCTCGATTCTCTCGGCCGAGTGGCCGGCGGTACGGGCCGGTCTGGAGTCGAGGGTACGGGCCACCCTCACCTCCCTGACTGCTCAGGAGTCCTAGCGCTTGCAGGTCGGCTCGCCCAGCTTTGGCGTCTCTCAACGAATGCGTTCTCCCCGCCGCCAGACCTGTTGCAGTTCTCCTGCATCATCAACGACGCAGATGTCGGCACGTTTGCCGACTTCCAGGGTTCCGACTTCCTCCAGCCCGTGCCAGCGGGCCGGGGTGGTGGCTGCAATCCGGGCGGCCTCGGGGATGCTCAATCCCACCTGACCGACGACGAAACCGAATGCCTTTGCCATGGTCAAGGTGGAGCCCGCAATGGAACCGGGGGTGCCGTCAACGGTAACCAGCCGGGCGGTTCCGTCTCGGACCTCCACTTCGAGCTCTCCCAACAGGTAGCGCCCGTCGCCCTGACCGGTGGCGCTTATGGCATCGGTGACCAGGCAGATGCGGTCGGTCCCGGCGGCTTCGATAGCCATCCGTGCAACCACAGGCCGGTGGTGGATACCGTCACAGATCAGTTCACACATCACGCGGTCGTCGGTCAGCAGCACGGGCACGGGACCGGGCTCACGATGGTGGATGGAACGCATCGCGGAGAACAGGTGGGTTACGACGCAGACTCCCCAGCCGATGGACTCGACCGCGACGTGCTCGTCGGCGTCGGAGTGCCCGAAGGCCACCGTGACACCTGCCCGCGTGAATCGCCGGGTAGCGGCTTCTCCTCCGTCGCGTTCAACGGCCAAGGTGATCATGCGTAGCGCTGGCCCGCCCGCCGATATGAGCCGTTCGACGAGCTCCGGTTCGGGGTTGCGCAGCAGACCGGGATCGTGCGCGCCTCTCCGGGCCTCGGACAGGAAAGGCCCCTCGAGGTGGATTCCGTCGAGTTCGCCGGATTCGACGAGCCCGCGCAACACCCGGCACTGGGCCTCCAACTTCTCGATGGGTTCGGTGACGGTGGAGGCGAACAAAGTGGTGGTTCCCTGGGAGCGGTGATACTCGATGGCACGCAGGTTGGCGGCGGGATCCGGATCACCGAAGCTGACACCGATCGCACCGTGGCAATGGGTGTCGACGAAACCCGGTACCGCCCAGAAATCACCGGTTCCCCCACCCGATGTAATGGCCACCACCCGACCATCAGCGATCTCGATGATCGCTTCCTCGATCGTTCCCCCGGGCGTCACCGCCCTGCCGACCCGCAGCTTCGTCATGCCACCATCCAAGCACCGGTTCTCTTCCCGTCCGCCGAACCGCGCACTTCGGTTTCACAGGTGCGTGGGAGAATTCGGGGGTGATCGTCATTCCCGAAGACCTCCTGCCCGCAGACGGCCGTTTCGGCTCAGGCCCGGCCAAGGTGCGCCCTGAAGCCCTGGAGTACCTCGCACTGCGTGGCGATGTGCTGGGCACCTCGCATCGCCAGGCGCCCGTGAAACAGCTCGTCGCAACGATTCAGGAGGGGCTACAGGAGCTGTACCAGCTGCCTGAGGGATATCAGGTGGTGCTCGGCAACGGGGGATCCACCGTGTTCTGGGACGTAGCGGTCTGCTCCTTGATCGAGCAACGTTCTGCGCATGCCGTCTTCGGGGAGTTCACCCGCAAGTTCGCGCGCGCCGCCGCGGCGGCCCCGTTCCTGGCTGACCCGGCACTCACGCAATGCGACCCAGGAGCCGTAGTCCTGCCCGCTCCGACTGACGCGGATGTGGTGGCGTGGGCACAGAACGAGACCTCCACGGGTGCAACTGCCCCGGTGGAGCGGATCGGCGAGGGCCTGGTGCTGATCGACGCCACGTCGGCTGCGGGTGGGATGGCCGCCGACATCTCACAGACGGACGTCTATTACTTCGCCCCGCAGAAGAACTTCTCCTCAGACGGAGGTTTGTGGGTGGCGTTTTGTTCCCCGGCCGCACTGGAACGCGCACAACGGATGACGACCTCGGGCCGTTGGATCCCGGAGTCGCTGAACCTGGATGTTGCGGCTTCGAACTCAGCCAAAAACCAGACCCTCAACACCCCGGCCATCGCGACCCTGCTGCTTCTGGAGGACCAGATCAACTGGCTGCTGAGCCAGGGTGGAATCGACGCCGTCGAGGAACGTTGTCGGCGGATGAGCGATCACCTGTACGGCTGGGCGGAGGCCTCGACGTACGCAACCCCGTTTGTCACCGATCCAACACACCGCTCCCCTGTCGTCGCGACCATCGACCTGGCCCCCGAGGTGGAAGCCGCCCGCGTGATAGCAGAACTACGCGACAACGGAATCGTGGACATCGACCCCTATCGCGCGCTGAAACGTAACCAGCTGCGAATCGGCACCTACGCCTCCGTCAACCAGGCCGATGTGGAAGCATTGACCTCCTGCATCGACCACATCGTGGAAAGGCTGTAAGAAGTAGCGGTTTCCTACTTCTTGCGGAAGAAGACGACCGCTCCCAGGGCCAGGGCCAGCACCGCCGCAGCGGCTATGGCCAGGCGGGTACCGCCCTGCGCCGGTTGGGCGGCCTTCTCCTCTGGGCCCGGCGCGATGGTTTCCTGCGACGTGGGCGAGGCCTCACTGGCGGGGCTCTCGGACGGCCCAGGGGTTGGTGTTGGTGACGCTTCACCCGACGGCGAGATCGTGACGGTGCTGTCGGAGGTGGGCACGGCTTCCTCTCGCAGCTGTGGTCCCGCTCCCACCAACAACTTGTCGCCACTGAACGTGGTGAGCGACTCCCCCTCAGGGGCACCCTGATACGTGAGAGTGGCACGGGTTTCCCAGCTGGATGCATCGACGACCTGCACCCCGGAGCCGGTTCGCAACGCCATGGTGACACCATCGGAGAGGAAAACTCCGTCGGTCACCCCCGCAGGGGCGTCGGAGGCGCGGCTCAATTTGTTCACCCCCGAGCGCGTAGGCTCCAGCTCGGCGTAGTAGATGCCCGGATTCTCACCCGCCGTCACCACATAGATGCGTCCTCTTCCCGAGACCAGCACCGACTTGGCGTCGTGCGCCCCATCCGGGTAGCGGAAATCGTAGGAGCTGTAGGGCTGGTTACCGACCTCGAGCGGGAGTTTGTACACGGTGATCTTGTCGCGTTTACCCCTGGAATCCCCCACATCGCCGACGTAGAGCGAACCCGAGTGCACTGCCAGGCCCTGCAACGATTCGGTGTCGGCGGAGAAACTGATGTCCCCGATCTTCCCGCCCGTGGCATCGGTGACAGCGATGTTCGTCCCGCCGGTCTCGGACACCGCGAACAACCGCGATGACTGCTGGTCGAAGGCCAGTCCCGTCAGGGGGCCACCTGCATCGGAAATGGTCACGTCGGCCAGGGCCGGGGACGCCCCCCAGGCCAGGCACGCCGTCGCCGCAGCGACTGCGGCGATGCGTCGAATGGATCTCATGGTGTCGGCCAGCATACTGGGCTTTGCACTGTAAGCTGTGTTTCATGCGAGCAATGAGGCTCTTCGGCATACGCATTGATGATGTGCGCGATATCTTCGGCGCCCCACCCGAGGTGGCGGAGGCGCTGACAAGGGTGTTCACGGAACACCACCCGGCACCCGTCATGAAACGCCGCTGGGGGCTGTTCCGGCGCAATCCCGATCTGGACGTGGACCCCACGCGTCCCACGATGCGGGATGCCACCACCCTTCTGGAGGGTGGCTTCGTGCCCCAGGAACGCCTCAGACCGTGTTGGGATGTGTTCCTGCTGTGGCTGGAACACTTGGCGGACTCCACCTCCCGAATCGAGTACCGACGCCTCGACTCGGTGGAGTTCGATCTCGCACGCCGGGGTCTGCCCTCGACGCTGTCGGTGACGCACCTGGGTAAACGACCTCTCGGTATCCCGCTGACGCCCCTGCCAGGCATGCAGGTGGGCTACAGCCATCGAACCCATGCCGCAGCCACCCGCGAGGCCCTTGAGGAGATAGATCCCGAAACCCTCGATGAAGCCACCCAAGAAGTTGTGGCTCCTCTCCGAGGGTTCCTCCAGGAATTGTCCAGCGAAAAAGATGTCGTCGTGGTGGATCAGGCGGTCCCGCAGGAGCCGTCCTAACCTGCCAGTGCCCAGCATTAGCTGATCACGACCACCAGATCCCCACCGTCGAGCTGTGTGGTACCCATCAGCACCACTCGCTCGATCACACCTGCCACGGGCGCATTGATGGCGGCCTCCATCTTCATGGCTTCAATGGTGGCAACCTGATCTCCGACCGCGACCTCGTCCCCCTCCGCGACCGTTACAGTCACCGCCCCCGCGAATGGCGCGGCGACGTGCCCGCGATTACTCGGGTCCGCCTTCTCTGCGGAGGCCACCTCCGACTCGAGGGAGTTGTCACGCACCCTGACCGGGCGCAGTTGGCCGTTCAGAAGGGTCATGACGTTGCGTCTGGCCCATTTGTCGGGAGCACCGATGGCCTCCAGACCGAGCAGCAGCGTGACACCCTTTTCCAGAGTGACGGGGTATTCGTGACCGGGTTCCATCCCGTACAGGTAGGGCACTGTCGGCAGCACGGAAACGTCACCGAAGTCGTCACGTTTCTGTTGGAACTCACGTGTCGGGCCTGGGAACAGCAGCCGGTTGAGGGTCTGCTGCCGTTCGATGCCCGGGGTGGCCAACAAGGAGAGGTCCTCGGGTGCCACCTCGGTGACGCGCGGCGGTGTGCGGCGACCCTCCAAGGCCCGGGTGCGGAACGGTTCCGGCCAACCTCCTGCGGGTTCGCCCAATTCCCCGTTGAGGAAACCGATCACCGAGTCCGGGATGTCGAAGCGACGCGGCTCCGCAGCGAACTCCGCCGGATCGGCGCCGACAGCCACCAGGTGCAGCGCCAGATCACCCACCACCTTTGACGAAGGCGTGACCTTCGTGGGGCGTCCCAGGATCTTGTCGGCGGCGGCGTACATCGCCTCGATGGCCTCGAATTTGTCACCCAGGCCGAGCGCGATGGCCTGTTGGCGCAGGTTGGACAGCTGTCCCCCCGGGATTTCATGACTGTAGACGCGCCCGGTTGGCGCTGGCAGCCCCGACTCGAAAGGCGCGTACACCTTGCGGACCGCCTCCCAGTAGGGCTCCAGATCCAACACCGCTTCCGGGTCGATGTCCGGGGCGCGGTCGGTGCCGTCGAGGGCCATCAGCAGCGCCGACATGGGTGGCTGCGAGGTGGTCGACGACATCGCCGAGTTCGCGACATCCACCGCATCCACCCCGGCCTCGATGGCGGCCATCAGGGTGGCGAGCTGCCCTCCTGTGGTGTCGTGGGTGTGGAGGTGAACGGGCAGTTCAAACCGTTCCCGAAGGGCCGCGACGAGCTTCGCAGCCGCGGCGGGCCTGAGCAGCCCCGCCATGTCCTTGATCGCCAGGATGTGCGCTCCCGCATCGACGATCCGCTCGGCAAGCCGCAGATAGTGGTCGAGGGTATAGGTCTTCTCGTTGGGATCGAGGAGGTTCGCGGTGTAGCAGAGCGCCACCTCCGCCACCGATTCGGTGTCTTGGACGACCGCATCGATCGCGGGTCGCATCTGCTCGACATCGTTGAGGGCATCAAAGATTCGGAAGATGTCCACCCCCACTTCGGCGGCCTCCGACACGAAGGCCCGGGTCACCTGGGTCGGGTAAGGGGTATAGCCGACGGTGTTGCGACCGCGCAGCAGCATCTGCAGACTCTGGTTCGGCATCGCGGCCCGCAGTTTCTCGAGACGCTCCCACGGGTCCTCACCGAGGAACCGCAGCGCCACGTCGTAGGTGGCCCCGCCCCAGCACTCGACGGAGAACATCCCGGGAAGCAGCCGGGCCTGCCAGGGGGCCACCGCCACCAGGTCGCGGGTACGCACCCGCGTGGCGAGCAGAGACTGGTGGGCGTCGCGGAAGGTGGTGTCGGTGATGCCCACGGCCCGCTGTTCGCGCAGGGCCTTGGCAAATCCGACCGGGCCGAGGGCGAGGAGTCGTTGCCGGGAACCGTCGGGAATCTCGCCCGCCGGCAGTGTCCCGGGCAGCTTCACCGAGGGATCCAGCGCGGTGGGAGCGGGTCCATTGGGCTGGTTCACGGTGACGTCGGCGAGGAATCGGGCCAGTTTGGTGCCACGATCCGCCGGGATGCGTCCCGCCAGCAGGTGGGGTCGCTCGTCGATGAACGAGGTAGTCACCACGCCGCTGCCGAAGTCCGGGTCATCCAAAACCGCACGCAGGAAGGTGATGTTAGTTGCAATGCCGCGAATCCTGAACTCCGCCAGCGCACGCCTAGCCCTCACAACTGCGTCATGAAGACTACGACCGCGCGCGGTGAGTTTGACCAGCAGCGAGTCGAAGTGAGGACTGACCTCCACCCCAGTACCGGTTGTGCCGCCGTCAAGGCGGATGCCCGCCCCGGATGCGGAACGGTAGGCCTGGATCACCCCGGTGTCGGGCCGGAAGGAGTTTGCCGGGTCCTCAGTGGTGATGCGGCACTGCAGGGCGGCACCACGGATGCACAGCTCGTCTTGACGGATTCCGATCTCGTCGAGGGTCTCCCCCGATGCGATCCGCAGCTGCGCCTGCACCAAGTCAACGTCGGTGATTTCCTCCGTGACGGTGTGCTCCACTTGGATACGGGGGTTCATC
Organism: Arachnia propionica; assembly: GCF_037055325.1. NCBI lineage: Bacteria > Bacillati > Actinomycetota > Actinomycetes > Propionibacteriales > Propionibacteriaceae > Arachnia > Arachnia propionica. Next base: position 1,308,679 of record NZ_CP146373.1, read on the forward strand.
TCGATGAACACGTGGCTACCGGCCCGCGGCCCCGAGGTCTCGACGAGGAACTCGACGGTCCCGGCGCAGGTGTAGTTGATGGCCTTGGCGAATTTCACGGCATCGGCGGTCAGTGCCGCACGCAGTTCGTCGCTGATATGAGGGGCGGGGGCGATCTCCACCACCTTCTGATGGCGGCGCTGAATGGAACAGTCGCGTTCGAAGAGATGAACAACGTTGCCCTGGCGGTCGGCCAGCACCTGCACCTCGATGTGACGGGGAGCCGCAACTGCCTGCTCCACGAACACCGTCGGGTCGCCGAACGCCCCTTCGGCCTCGCGCATCGCGGCCCCCAGCTCCTCGGTGAAACGAGCGGGGTCGTCGACACGCCTCATACCGCGGCCACCACCGCCGGCGACTGCCTTGATGAACACCGGGAAGCCGATCTCCTCGGCACCGACGATCAGCTCCTCGGGGTCGGTGGACGGAGACGTCGACCTGAGGGTCGGCACCCCCGCCCTGCGGGCCTGTTCGAGGGCCCGCACCTTGTTGCCGGCCAACTCGAGCACCTCGGCGGAGGGACCGACGAAGGTGATCTGGTTAGCGGCACAGGCCGCGGCCAAGTCTGGGTTCTCGGAAAGGAAACCGTAGCCGGGATAGACCGCATCAGCCCCGGACTCCTTCGCTACGCGGATGATTTCCTCGATATCAAGGTAAGCCTTGACAGGATGATCCCGTTCTCCGATCAGATAGGACTCGGAGGCCTTGATCCGGTGGTCGGCGTTGCGATCCTCGTAGGGGAAGACGGCAACGGTCCTGCACCCCAGTTCGAAGGCAGCGCGGACGGCTCGAACAGCGATCTCGCCTCGGTTGGCGACAAGGACCTTCTGGAACATGCGCCAAGACTAGTGGCAAAGCGGGACAGCGGCTCAGGCCTCCTGGGGCTCAGCTTCCTGTGCGCGGGTTGCGGAGAGCCGGTAAAGACCCCAGCCGAGGAAGCTGAAAAGCAGACCGGCCCCCATCACGAGGGCCGAGACCCCGAAGGCCATGACAGAGGTAAACAAGGACGCGCGCACAAAGTTTCCGGTCTCCACCATGGTGCGGGTCTGCTGGAGTTTCTCCGCGGTGGCGGTGTCACCCGCGTCCTTGGCCTCCTGGACCTTAGCACCAAGTTCGGCATACGTCAGGCCGTTGCTCGCCGCACGGGTGTGTTGTTTGACTGCCTCGGCCTGATAAAAGGCGGTGAGAGGGCCCGTCACCTTGGATCCCGCAAAGGCTGGGGCGTCGTTGGCAACGGTAATGTTTTCGGATGCGAGCTGGGTGGAGGTAATCCCCCAGGCGAATGCCCCGGAGACGAGCATGATAACCCCCGCTATGAAGGATACGAGGCCGGCAAGCCTGGCTGATTTCATGGTTGTTCCTTTCTCACGACAGGTCCTCGACCAATAGTTTAATGAATTTTCAACTAGATGCTCTAGTAGGTTACGCGAGCTTTCCTGAAAACCCAACAGATCTCACGACCACCCCACCCCACAGGACCAAAAGGACGACACACGCCCCCACCTCCAGGTCCGTCTCCGCGTTGTACTCAGCCGATGAGGGCCAGCAACGACCCCTGCAGGAAGTACACGACGAATAGCGCAGCGACCACGTACATGAGCGGGTGCACCCGTTTCGCGTGTCCGCGGATCACCTTGATGAAGACGTGGGCAAGGAAACCCACACCGATGCCGACGGTGATGGAGTAAGAGAAGGGCATGAGGATGATGGTGAGGAACGCGGGGATGCCCACCTCGGGATCACTCCAGTCGACGTCGACCACCTGTTCGATCATCAGGAAACCTACGAACACCAACACCGGCGAGGCAGCCTCGGAGGGCACCATGTTGATGATCGGCGACAGGAAGACGGCCACCAGGAAGGCCAGGCCGGTGACGACGGAGGCCAGGCCCGTGCGGGCGCCCTCACCGACACCTGCCGTCGACTCGACGTAGCAGGTGTTCGACGACACCGACCCGAGACCACCGGCCACCGCACCCAGGGAGTCGACCAGGAGGATCTCAGTGACGTGGTCCGGCATGCCGTGTTCGTCCAGCAGCTTGCCCTCGGAACCGACGGCGACGACGGTTCCCATGGTATCGAAGAAATCAGCGAGCAGCAGCGAGAACACCAACACCATCAGACCCAGGAAGGTCGGGAAGCTGAAGTGACCGCCAACGTAGAAGGCTCCGACCATGTCCACCCGGAACAGCAGCCCCAAGTCGGGCAGGGAGAAGTTCGCCAGGGAGGGCACGTTCAGCGCCCATCCGCTGAGGTTTTTCTCCCCGACATGAGCGCCGACGTGACCGACGGCCTCGATGATGATCGCCATCACCGTCGCGGAGACAATGGAGATCAGCATCGCCCCCTTGACCTTCAGCACGTACAGGGCGATCAGCAGTCCCAGCCCGACCACGAACACGAGGATGGGCCAGCCGGTCAGCGAGCCGGAGATGCCGAGCTCCACGGGCGGAGAACCCTCAGGCTTGCGCACCACTCCCGCGTTGACGAGCCCGACGAAGGCGATGAACAGGCCGATGCCGACAGAGATCGCGGTTCGCAGGGTTTTCGGTACGGCCTTGAACACAGCCGTGCGGAACCCGGTGAGCACGAGGACCGCGATGAGGATCCCCTCCCAGACCACCAGCCCCATGGCCTGCGGCCAGGTCATCTGCGGCACGAGGGTGTAGGCGACGAGGGCGTTCAGCCCGAGCCCCGTCGCAAGCCCCATCGGGAAACGACCGACCAGCCCCATGAGGACAGTCATGATGCCAGCGACGAAGGCGGTGGCGGCAGCAACCATTCCGATCGATGCGCCGGTAGCGACGCTATCGACCTGTGTCCTCGCAGCGTCCAGGAATTTCGGCGCTCCAGAAATGAGGTTTCCGTTGACATCGGCGGCGGTGCCGATGATGAGCGGGTTCAGCGCGATGATGTAGGCCATCGCGAAGAAGGTCACCAGACCGCCGCGAACCTCTTGACCGATACTGGAACCGTGCTTCGAGAGGCGGAAGTGGCGTTCAACCCAAGAGGCATCCGGGGAAAAGCCCGTGTTCTTGGGGAGCTTGGCAGCTTTCGGGGATTTCATGACCACGTATCGGGATCATAGACCCGGGAATGCGGATGGGAACACCACCCGCGCGGAGGCGATCAGTCAAATAGCTGTTCGTCAATCCCGATGGTGTCGAACACCGGGGCGGGCAGCTCCCGGGCTCGCTCAGCGGCCACCACGTCGGAGTGTCCGCCGCAGCCGTGTTCGAGGCTGACGACGCACGCATCCGAGGGCGAGTACTCGTTTGCGCAGGCGCCGAACAAGGTGCCCAGCGAGCCACGCAGCGGTACGAAATAACCGCAGGACGAACAGGTGGCGGGGGATTGTCTGCTGGAGTCGTCGCCGCTGCCCGGGGCGCCGGAAAGCCAGCGCTCCACGGCGGCATCGCGTCCGGCTGCCGAGAGCACCCGCTCCCTTCCGATGCCCAGCTCGGCAACGGTGGAACGCAACTGCGACCATTCGGCCGGGTCGGCGTCCGCGGGCAGGTCTGTCGCGGCGAAGCCGGGTTCAAGGCGCGGATCGTTGTCCGGGGTGGCCATGAGCATTCCCGGTCCGATGTCTCCGGGTTGGATTCGCTGTTCCCAGGGCACCCAGGGCGGGGCCAGCAGCGCATCGGCACTGGGCAGCAGCACTACCTCGTTGATGGTGGCGGCGCGGGCCCGGGATGCGCGCACCAGCGTCACCGCCCAGTACCAGTCCGGGTAGCCAGCCAGCAGGCAGGCGAAGGAATGGGTCACCACCCGTTCTCCCTCGGCAACTACTCCGAGGTGCTCGCCAACAGCGTCTTCCCCTCCGGACTCGACAGCCGCAGCGCGCGCCAGATCAATCGCGGAGGCGGCAACCGAATCAACTTTCAGCCTCGCCACTCTCACAGCTCCAGTTCGTCGGCAACGCGGCGCAGCACCGCTGCGATCTTCGCGCCGTGTTTGTCATCGGGGTAGCGACCGTGTCGGTATCCGTTACCCAGGGCGTCGAGCATCTTGATGAGGTCCTCGATGATCACGGCCATGTCCTGGGCCTTCTTCCGCGACGCCTTGGACAGCGACGGCGGAACCTCTATGAGACGCACGGACAGGGCCTGCTCACCGCGGCGCCCCTCGATCACCCCGAATTCCACCTTCTGTCCAGGTTTCAGCGCTGCCACCCCCTTGGGCAGCACCCCTGACCGGACGAACACGTCACCGCCTCCGTCCTTCGTGATGAACCCAAATCCCTTGTCGGCATCGAAGAAGCGAACTCGTCCGGTGGGCATGGCAGGCTCTCCCTCGTGGTCGTGGCTGGCAGGCAATTCTATCTCGCCCTGCCCCCGGGGAAAACTCAGGAGAACCTGCGCCCATCACCCCTGGTCAGATCAGAATGTCGACGACGAGGCGGAAGTAGTCAGCATGGTTCAGCCCAGCGGCAGCAGCCTCGTCGACCACCACCAGAACACTCGGATGAAACTGAAGAATTGAGGCCGGGCACACCGCCGCCACGGGCCCCTCCACCATGGCGGCCACCGCATCTGCTTTGTGCTGCCCCGTGGCCACCATGACGATGTGTCTGGCTTCCATGATGGTTCCCAAGCCTTGAGTAACACAGTGCGTGGGGACCCGCTCGCCCTCATCGAAGAACCGGGCGTTGTCGGCGCGGGTCTGTTCGGTCAAGGTCTTGACGCGGGTGCGGGAAGCGAACGAGGACGTGGGTTCGTTGAAGCCGATGTGACCGTTGCTTCCGATGCCCAGCACCTGCACGTCCACACCTCCCGCGGCCGCGATGGCCCGGTCGTACTCACGGGCTGCGGCAGCCAGATCAGGGGCGAAACCGTTCGGCACATGCACCCGGGCGGGGTCCATGCGCAGCGGCTCAACCACCGTGCGCAGGATGGTCTGCCGGTAACTGAGCGGGTTCTGCGGGTCGATGCCCACGTACTCGTCGAGGGCGAACCCGATACCGCATGAGAAGTCGGCCTCCCCCGCGGCCACCCTGCGAGCCAGCTCGTTGTAGAGGCTCAGCGGAGAGCTGCCCGTGGCAAGCCCCAGCACGGGGGCTGCGAGCCCCTCAACCCATTGGAGAACTCGATTCGCAGCGATCTGACCGACCTGCTGCTCGTCGGAGCAGATGACCACTTCCATTGCCGGGCTCCTTCACCACACAACCACAACCACAACCGCGCACAATCCGCTTCAAAGCGGACAATACGCCGAGGAAAACTGCTCGGCATCCTCAACGATCCCGAGGACATCAAACAATCAAGCGTCATGTTCAGCTCCCGACACCAGCTCACGAAAGTCCGCTCACCCTCCCCCGCTACTCTGGTGGCCATGGCTTCCTGGACTGACGGGGCTGCTTACGCTCCACTCGAACGGCCAGACGGTTTCGCGACTCCTGAGACGGCTCCGCTACCCGTCGCCGAGCCCGCACCGCAAACGACCCCTGGAGCCGTCCCGCCTCCATCCGGTTTCGCACCGATGCCCCCGTCCGTGGCATTGGAGAACCTTGGCAAGAAGGAAATCAGCCGCCGCAACCCCACGGTGCCTTTCGACGTGTCCTCCGCATTGATGATGGCGTACACGGGGTACGGGGAACGCGACCCGCAGCAGCCCTTCGCGGTCGCCACGATCGGCTCCCCCCATGCGTCGATGGCCCCGCCCGACCCGGCTGCCCGCCTGACACCACCACCGAACCCGTATCAACCGATGCCCACGGGCCCCTACCCATCAGCCCCCCAGTACGGCCAGACCGTTTCCGCTCCCATAACCCAAGCCCAACAAAGCCTCTTGATCATCGCCGGGGCCGTGTCCTTCCTGGGGACGTTCCTGCCCACGGCCCTACCTCTGCTCCTCATCGCGGCAGGTGGGTTGTTGCTGCGTTCCGGTACAACAGGTCGCCAGATAGGAATTGCTTCCCTCGTCGTCGGGGCCCTGTTGACTATCACACTGTTCGCAAAGATGCAGCATGTGCTGACCGGGCTCGGCAGGTGGATCGGTCTCGCCTTCGGGATTGCCTGTGTGGCAATCGCTTTCAGCCAAGCACGGCGTTGACCCGTTCCCAATCGGTCGGGCTCAGCTGCACGGTCGACTCCTCGCGGTCGGCCAGCAGCAGCGGGTGATCGGGATCTGATCTGACGATTTCGGCCACGCATGCCGGCCAGACTTTCCCCGGCAGGGAGTCGAGCCGCCACCAGCGAAAACCCTTCATGCGTTTCTTCTCAGCTTCGGTCCATCCCAGGTTGCTCGGCTCGAAACGTCGCGTCCGGGCGAGAAAGAAAAGTTCGTCCTGCACCCGGATGCGATCGGAGTAGCCGTGGCAGACCCGGCCCTGCGCCACTGGCCCGATGAGGTCGGTGGGATTCAGGTGCAATCCGGTCTCCTCCTCCACTTCCCGGCAGGCCGCCTCCTTGGGGTTCTCCCCGGCGTCGATTCCGCCACCCGGAGCCACCCACCAGGAGGAGCCGGGGATACCGGGGTCGGAGTCGTTCAGCAGCAGCACTTCCTCGCCCGCCAACAGAAGCACCCTGGCGCCGCACCGCACCTTGAGGGGACGGAGGTTCACCGCGAACCCCTGACGGTTGCAGACTGCTCGTCGATCAGCTCCCGCCAGGTGCGCACCAGGCCTGGATCGACATAGGCCTTGTAGCTGCCCCCGGGACGGGCGGGACTGCCAATGTGGAAGGCCCGCACCCCGGCACGGATCAGCCACGGGACGTGTTCGGGTCGCAGCCCTCCCCCGGCCATGATCACCCGAGCAATCCCCGGGTTGGAGCGGGCTCGCTCCAGGAGTTCGTCGAGTCCGTGCTCGACCCCTCGCGCCGAACCTGCGGTGAGCACCTGATCGAGGCGTGGCAGGGTGGCCAGGTCCTCCCAAGCGTCGTCGAAGTCCAGGCAGTTGTCGACGGCTCGGTGGAAGGTCCAGGCAAAATCACCGTCGGCGACGAGCGCGTTGCACACCTCGAGGTCCACCCCAGCGTGACCGTTCAAGAACCCCAGCACCACCCCGTCGGCCCCCTCCCCCAGGTAGGCGGAGATGAGTCCCTTCAAACGGGTGAGTTCTCCCCCGTCGGTGCGAAACCCACCACGCAACCGCACCATGGGACGGATCTGGATGGAGGTCGCGCGGCGCACCTTCGCGACCGTCGCGGGTTCTGGGGAGAGCCCGTCCTCGTTCATGGTGCCGAGCAGCTCGACGCGATCGGCCCCGCCTTCCTCGGCGCGCTGCGCATCGGCAGCGTGCAGCGCAATCACTTCCAACAGGCTCATGGGACCAGTCTGCCGACTCCTCCCCCATCCGGTCCACGCGGGATAAACCACGTACTCCCCATCCAGCCAATGCACGGAACCGTACGGCCTCAGCCCACCGCAATAGCTGCGGCTGCACGCACACCCAGCCCACACGGCAACCGCCCCAGCAACACCGGAACACGACAAGGGTGGGGTCTCCTGGAGGAGACCCCACCCTCATGGGTTTCGAGCAAGCGATCAGAAACCGCCCATACCACCCATTTCGTCCATTCCCGGGGCGCCGGCAGCGGCGGGAGCCTTCTCGGGCTTGTCTGCGATGACGGCCTCGGTGGTCAGGAACAGGGCCGCGATGGATGCGGCGTTCTGCAAGGCCGAACGGGTGACCTTGGCCGGATCGATGATCCCGGCGGCCACCATGTCGACGTACTCGCCGGTAGCGGCATTGAGACCGTGACCCTTCGCCAGACCAGCGACCTTCTCCGCGATGACGCCGCCTTCGAGACCGGCGTTCGTGGCGATCTGGCGCAGCGGAGCCTGCGCAGCGGCGAACACGATGTTCGCGCCGACCAGCTCGTCGTCGTCCAGGCCCTCCACCTTGGCGGCCTTGGAGGCCTGCAGCAGAGCGACACCACCGCCGGGCACGATGCCCTCTTCGACGGCTGCCTTCGCGTTGCGGACGGCGTCCTCGATGCGGTGCTTGCGCTCCTTCAGTTCCACTTCGGTGGCGGCGCCGACCTTGATGACGGCCACGCCGCCGGCCAGCTTCGCGAGGCGCTCCTGCAGCTTCTCGCGGTCGTAGTCGGAATCGGAGTTCTCGATCTCGCGGCGGATCTGAGCGACGCGGCCTTCGATCTGGGCCTGCGCGCCACCACCGTCGACGATGGTGCACTCGTCTTTGGTGACGATGACCTGACGGGCCCGGCCCAGCAGGTCGAGGGTGACGGTCTCGAGCGACAGCCCGACCTCTTCGGCGATCACCTGGCCGCCGGTCAGGATGGCGATGTCGCCCAGCATGGCCTTGCGGCGGTCGCCGAAGCCCGGGGCCTTGACGGCGATGGACTTGAAGGTGCCACGCAGCTTGTTGACGATCAGGCCGGCCAGGGCTTCGCCCTCAACGTCCTCGGCCACCACCAGCAGCGACTTCCCGGACTGCATGACCTTCTCCAGCACGGGAAGGAGGTCCTTCAGGGAAGAGATCTTGGAGTTGACGATCAGGACGTAGGGATCGTCGAGGGTGGCCTCCATCCGCTCCGCGTCGGTGACGAAGTACGGGGAGATGTAGCCCTTGTCGAAGCGCATGCCCTCGGTCAGTTCGAGTTCCAACCCGAAGGTGTTGGATTCCTCGACGGTGATCACGCCTTCTTTGCCGACCTTGTCCATGGCCTCGGCGATGATCTCACCGACGGTCGGATCGGCGGCGGAGATCGACGCGGTGGCGGCGATCTGTTCCTTGGTCTCGACGTCGATGGCCAGCCCGGACAGCTCCTCGGCGATGGCGGCGACGGCGGCTTCGATGCCCTTCTTCAGGGCCATCGGGTTGGCGCCGGCGGTGACGTTGCGCAGCCCCTCGCGGACCATTGCCTGGGCCACGACGGTGGCGGTGGTGGTGCCGTCGCCGGCGACGTCGTCAGTCTTCTTGGCGACCTCCTTGACCAGCTCGGCGCCGATCTTCTCATAGGGATCGTCCAGCTCAATCTCCTTGGCGATGGAGACGCCGTCGTTGGTGATGGTGGGGGCTCCCCACTTTTTCTCGAGCACGACGTTGCGGCCCTTGGGGCCGAGGGTGACTTTGACCGCGTCTGCGAGGGTGTTCATGCCCCGCTCGAGGCCGCGGCGAGCCTCTTCGTTGAATTCGATGAGCTTTGCCATGGTGTTTCGGGAGTCCTCCCGTCCAGCCGGGGCGGGGCCCCGGAATCCTGTTGTCTTGTTCGGCAGGAACAGTGCCCGCGACGGACGGCCCTTGGCCTCACCAACCCTACCGGTAGCACTCGGGGGCTCCGAGTGCCAACTACATTTTTAGCACTCCACCAAGGAGAGTGCAAAGAACAGGCATGATGTTTCCGGTCCCCGTACCCTCACCAGCCCTGATCGACTGGCCAACAACACGAGGAGCATTGGCAATGAGCAGAACCCATCAGTACGAAATCGCCTTGACGTGGACCGGCAACCATGGCCATGGCACCAGGTCCTACAGCAGCTATGGCAGGGATCATGAGCTGTCCTCAGACGGTAGACCTGTCATCCTCGGGAGCGCTGACCCGGCTTTTCGTGGGGATCCAACGCGTTGGAACCCCGAACAACTCCTCGTAGCTGCCGTGGCACAGTGCCACATGCTCTGGTACCTGCATCTCGCAGCAGATGCGGGCATCAGCGTCATCGCCTATGAGGACCACCCCTGCGGTCTCATGACGGAGGACGGCATACGCGGAGGGGCCTTCGACCAGGTGACTCTTCGACCGCGGGTGACGATCACACCGGATGACGATCCAGAAGTCGCGCTGCGTCTGCACGATGATGCCTCCGCCACGTGTTTCATCGCTCAATCCATGCGCTTTCCCATCAAACACGAACCGGTAGTCAACCAAGCCCCGGGCACGATCCGCCCCGCCATGGCATCGGACTGTCCTGCGATGCTGGACTCATGTCTCCACCCCGATGAGCCGTGAGTCGAGCTGGTGGCTCACCACCGTGGAATCCCCTACGACCAAGCCGGCCTCCGGCGGGGGTTTCGTCGCCAAGGAGCTGTGACCCGCCCTGCCAGCTGGTCAGGGAAGCACCACCAGCGTGTGGTCGCAGCCCTCGAGTTCCTCGTCGATGATGGCGGCGATCCTGTCCCAATCGCCCCCGGCGAGACCTGCCCCGATCTTTGGGTAGCCGATCCGGGCGTCGGGGAAGTTCTTCGCGACGGCCCGGAAGTTCGAGCGGATAGCGTCGTAGTCGACGAGCGCCCCGCTGCCCCGGTAGTTGCCCTGGGTGTAGGCGTTGATGACGGTGAAGCGCACGTCGTCACGGACGATCTCCGCGCTGGTGTAGGTGCCGAGCTTCTCGAAGTCCCCCTTGATGGTGGCCCTGTCAGCGGCGAACGCCTCGGGCAGCCGGTCCCTGACGGCCCGGGCGATTCCTGCACCCATCGTGTTGTAGCAGTTGCAGCCGTGAATGATGACGTCGAATTCCCCCTCGAGGGCCAATGTGATCAGGTCACCGGTGACGGTCTTCATCTCAGCCGTGGAGCCTTCGGGCGGAGCGGGCGGCCTGGCGCTGGGCGCGCTGGCGGCGCAGCCGCTTGACCAGCAGCGGTTTGTAGTCGAGGGCCGCCGGGTCGTCTATGAGCGTGTTGAGCCGCTGGTAGTAGCGGGTAGTGGAGCAACCGAAACGTTCCATGATCGCCTGCTCCTTCGGAACTTCCAGGGTGAACCAGCGTTCCTCGAAGTCGAGCATTGCGGCATCGCGCTCGGCGAGTGGGGTTTCCAGGATGGCCTCGGTCATGGTGCCATGCTACGTGATGGTCCCCGTCTTAAATCACACGTGCGTGATTCGAGATGACCGGGCAGGCGTCGTCGAGTTTTCACAAAATGTCTGCGCCCCGACAGATTGTGCATGAGACTTGGACCAACCGGTTGTTCCGGGTTCACTGGTATGACACGTCCATCTGGAGGAAACGATGCTGGAACTGATCGGGGTACGCCAGCGCTACCCCTGGGGCACCAAGGACGCCATCCCCGCCCTTCTCGGTCGAGCCACCGACGGGCAGCCGTGGGCAGAACAGTGGTTCGGAGCCCATCCGCTCGGCGACTCCCCCACTCCGGACGGTTCAACCCTCTCGGAGCACTTGGCGCAGGAACCGGATCAGCTCGGCAAGGCTTCACTGATGACCTTCGGACGTCGGCTGCCGTTCCTGGTGAAGGTACTTTCCGCCGCCTCTCCGCTCAGCCTTCAAGCCCACCCCACCCGCCAGCAGGCCCGCGAGGGCCACGCCCGCGAGTCGCTGCTGGGGATCCCTCTGAATGCCTCCGAACGTTCTTTCAAGGACGACTGGCCCAAACCTGAGACGATTGTCGCCCTAACCTCGTTCGAGGCACTGGTCGGATTCCGCGATCCTTTGGTGACCGCCCAGTTATTCGAGGCGCTCGGGGTCGGTGACGCACTGGCCTCCGTGATCGGACCCCTCCGTGACAGGAGCGGCTCACCCGCCATCCAGGAGGTTTTCCTCGATGTCCTCAGCCTCGACGACCGCCGCCACCTCGTCGACGAGGTGCTGGGAGCTGCCGTGAACCATCTCGATGCGCCCGGCGAACTTGGCGTCTTCGCCCGCACAGCCGTGGAGATCGACGAATTTTTCCCATCCGACCCGGGTATCCTCGCGGCGCTGCTGCTGAATCGTTTCTCCCTCGAACCCGGCCAGGCGCTGGCGCTGCCCCCCGGCGTGATGCACAGCTATCTGCGCGGCACATGCATCGAGGTGATGGCGAACTCCGACAACGTGCTGCGCGGCGGCCTGACCGCCAAGCACATTGACGTAGACGCTCTCCTGCACGTCGTCGATTTCGCCCCGGGCTCAAATGATGTGTTGTTGCCGAGCGGGTCGGACGGGACCTACATCTATCCGACGAGTTTCGAAGAGTTCGAGCTGTGGCTGCTGCAACCCACCGACGGCGACACTCTGCAGCTCCCACGCGGGGATTCGGGCAGGATTTGCCTGGTTGCCTCGGGGTCATTCGAACTGACCGGTGATGCCGATCCGATCGTCCTGACAGCCGGACATGCCGTGTTCGTGGCTGCCGAAGAGGCCGTCGTGGCGCGGGGTGAAGGGCAGTTGTTCGTGGCTGCGACGGGAGTGTGATCCCTCACACCACCACCCCGACTTGGCCACATCGTTTCATCCGGGCACAATTGTGCCCACCTGCCTCCGTAGCTCAGCGGCCAGAGCGCTCGCCTTGTAAGCGAGTGGTCGAGGGTTCGACTCCCTCCGGGGGCTCCATTCATCCTTAACGCTGGACGTCCCGGGGTTCCGCTGGGTGATACTGAAGCATGACTTCTGAGGATGCGGTTCCTGAACGACCCGGCTGGCTGATCCTGTCCGCATGGTGTGCTTTCCTGTGCACGGTGCCCTCCGCTGTGTGGCGGGTGGCCATGATCATGGGATGGCTGCCAGGCACCTCAGAGCTTCGTGATCGCGAGTTGGAACAGGGCACCATCAGCGGCTACCTCTACGTCTACGCGCTGAGCATTGTCCAACTCAGTTTCGGTTTCCTCACCGTTGGTCTGGTACGCCCCTGGGGCGAACGCATCCGCGGCTGGAGGATTCCCCGCATCATTCCCACCCTGCTCGGGCTCCTCGGAGGGCTGGCAGCCACCTGGATCTTCAACATCGCCATGGTCTCGGCCATCGCCTTCGGACTCCGACCAGACGGAGGCACCTTGAGCGGTTGGCCCCTGGTCATCATGGTCTGGTGCTATCTTCCCCTGCTGCTCTGGGGCCCACTCGCGGTGCTGTCAGCGTGCGGCTACTGGCGGGCCCGTAGACCACCGAGATCCGTCCCGCCCCGAGCCGCACGGGCAAAACCGGAGAGCTCAAGCATTGAGGATTAGGACCTGCGACCGACCGCCAACCGAGAGATCCGCACACGGAACAGTTGAATCGGCGAGGCGGTTTCTAACGCTGCCATCGGCGCACGGAAGACAGAACCGGTCACTCACCCGGGCACCTGCCAGCGCATCTGGCTTCGACAATCAGAAGAACCCCGAGCACAATGGGCGTCCATGACTCCCGAGCCGAGCAAATGGGCGCGCATGATCGCCGCGGACCCCGACCATTCCCACCGCTACATCGAACGTTTCAAAATCATGGAAGCAGCCGGGCACGACCTCTACGGTGAGGCCCGCACCGTAGACGCCATGGCGCCGCGAGGTGCACGCATCCTGGATGCGGGATGTGGGCCGGGTAGGCACGCGGGCTGGCTCCACGAACGCGGCCATCACGTGGTGGGGGTGGACGTCGATCCTGTCCTGATCGCCGCAGCTCAGGAGGACCATCCCGGCCCGGTCTTCCTGGTGGGTGACCTGGCTGAGTTGGACCTTCCCGCTCGCGGTGTCGAAGCGAATTTCGACGTTATCTTGTCGGCAGGGAACGTGATGGGGTTCCTGGCTCCCTCGACCCGAGTGGAGACCCTACGTCGTCTCAGGGAACACCTGGCCCCCGAAGGGCGCGTGGTGGCCGGTTTCGGCGCGGGCCGCGGCTACGAGTTCACCGATTTCCTCGAGGACGCGCAAACCGCGGGCCTTTCCCCGGACCTGGCCTTCTCCACATGGGATCTGCGTCCCTGGCATCCGGGCAGCGACTTCCTGGTGGCCGTCCTCACCGCTTCGTGACGGATTTCCTGGGTTTCAGGATCGCGGAGCCGAGCACCACCACCAGCAGACCGATCGCGACGTACGTCGAGATGCGGGCATAGGCGTCGAGCAGACCAACCACCGGCTCCCCGATCTGCCAGCCGAACCAGAAATACGAGGCCAGCCAGAATCCTCCCGCCAGGAAGTCGTAGATAAGGAAACGTTTAAGGCTGAGCCCGGTCGCCCCGGAAAGCACGAAGACAACCGGCATGATGGGAAGTGGGATCGGCAGATAGGCGATGAAGAAGCCCCAGGGGCCGAGTTTCTCGGCCCAGCGCACAGCCCGGGAATAGTTGCGCGCTGCACGTTTGCTGCTGCCCGCCCAGATCTCGATCATCCCGTGACCCCACAGCTTCCCCGCCCACCAGTAGATCCAGTCGAGCTTGATGCTGGACAAGGCTGCAACCACCAACACCACTGGCCAGTGCGGCAGCCGCCCGACCCCTGCGAGCGCCCCGCTGGCGGCGACGGAAACCCGCCCGCCCGTAATCATGGCCAGCACCTCTGTGGCAGAGCCGAACAGCCAACCGCGCACTGGAAGCAGCGCCAGGCCGTAGACGCTGTAGATCCCGATCCACACCATGCACGCGATGTCCGCACGCCCTGGTTTGTGTTTCCAGGGCATACCATCGGCCTGCCACCACTCCTCGGTGGCCTGCTCCTC